>JBBCIM010000028.1:0-35233 GCA_037200245.1 Pseudolabrys sp. | reverse complement strand
AGCGCCTTCCTCCCTATTGTCTGTTTTTTTGTCGCTAGCGGCTGACGACGCGCCAACGTTCCATGCGAGTTTGAACGATATCGACGGCAAAGTTAAGGACCATCGCCAGAAGCGCGATGACGACCAGCACCGCGAACACGCCGGCGGTGTCGAATTGCGCGCCCGAGTATTGCACTAAATAGCCCAGCCCGCGGTTGGACGCGATCATCTCGCCGAGCACGGTGCCGATCAGGGCGTAGGGCACGGATACGCGTAAGCCCGCGAACAGCCAGGACAGCGCCGACGGCACGATAACTTTGGTGACGACTTGCATGCGGGTGGCGCGCATCAGCCGCGCACCGTCGATCAGGTCCTGATCGACCTGGCGCACGCCGGCGAAGGTGTTGAGGAACACTAAAAACAGCACCAGCACGGCGGCGAGCGCGATCTTGGATTCGATGCCGAGCCCGAACCACAGCACGAACAGCGGCGCCAGCGCGACCTTGGGCAGCGCGTTGAGGGCGTTGAGGTAGGGATTGAGCAGCCGGCTGGCGAAACGCGACACGCCGAGCCAGATGCCGAGTACCGCGCCGATCACGGCGCCGATCGCGAAGCCGACGCTGGTGGCGTAAACGGTCGCCCAGAGATGCAGGAAAATCGAGCCGTCCAGGGTCCATTCGACCAGGCGGCGGCCGACATCGAGCGGGTTGGAGATGAAGAAGTTGTCGACCAGCCGCCCGGACACGCCTTGCCATATGAACAGAATCGCGAGGCCGAGCACGGTCTGCCACAGCACCATGCCGATGCTGCCGGTTTCCTGCGGCGGCTCGACGGCGAGGCTTTCGAGCTTGTCGTCGAGCGACGTCATACCCGTTCCTCCTGGTATTCGAGGCGCAGGCGCTCCCACAGATGATCGTAGAGTTCCTTGAACTCGTGCGTGAAACGCACGTTGAGCACATCGCGCGGCCGCGGCAGCGAAATCTTCTGCTCCAGCGCGATCATCGCCGGCCGGCGCGTGCAGACGATGACGCGGTCGGCGAGCGTCACCGCTTCCATGAGGTCGTGGGTGACGAAGACCACGGTCTGCCCGTTCTCGGCGGCGAGCCGCAACAGCAGATCGTGCATCACCAGCTTGAGCTGGGCGTCGAGCGCGGCGAAGGGCTCGTCGAGCAGCGCGGTCTCCGCGCCGTACAGCATCATGCGGGCGAGGCAGGCGCGCTTGCGCATGCCACCTGACAGTTCGGTCGGAAACCGCGTCTCGAAGCCGTCGAGGCCGACTTGCTTCATCACACCCACGGCGCGGGCCTCGCGTTCGGATTTGGCGACGCCGGCGAGCTCGAGCGGGAAGGCGATGTTGTCGCGCACGTTGCGCCAGGGCAGCAGGTTGTCTTTCTGCGTCATGTAGCCGACGTCGGTATTGACGTCGGTGACGGCGGAACCTTTGTAGACGACGCGGCCTTTGCTCGGCGCATAAAGCCCGGCGATCATGTTCAGCAGCGTCGACTTGCCGCAGCCGCTCGGGCCGATGACGGCGACGATCTCGCGCTTCTCGATGGTCAGATTGAAATCGTGCAACGCTTCGACGACATGGTCGCCGCGCTTGAAGTTTTTGGAGACGTTGCGGATCTCGATCATCGCGGGCCCGCCATCAAAAGATCATGCGCTGGTGGCCGCCATCGACGTCGATGTTCGAGCCCACCATGAAGCCGGCGCGCTCGGAAGCGACGAAGGCAACGGCATTGGCGATGTCGTCCGCGGTGCCCCAGCGGCCGAGCGGCACTTCGGCGCCCCAGCGGGACTCCTGCTGCTCGAGGCTGCGGCCGAGATAGACCTCGTTGTAGAGATGACCCAGGGCTTTGGTCAGCGGGCTTTCGATGCGGCTCGGGCAGACGGCGTTGACGAGGATCTTGTCGCGCGCCAGATCGTCGGACAGCGATTTGACGAAAGCATGCTGCGCGGCGTTGCTGATGCACGACGCGATGCCATTGGCCTGCGGCACTTTGCCGGCCTGGCCGATGATGACGATGAAACGGCCGCCGCCTTGCTTGCGCATGTGCGGCGCGACCGCCTTGGCCAGCGCCCAAGGGCCGATCACCTTGGTTTCGAGATGCTTGAGCAAAGCCGACGTCTCGACGTCTTCCATACGGCCGGGCAGGTGCGTGCCGGCATTGCTGACGAGGATATCGATGCGGCCGAACGACGCGATCACGTCCTCGATCAGTTTGGCCGCCTGCGCGGGATTGGCGACATCGGCGGAAAATCCGCGCGCGCCCGCGACGGTTTTGGTGGCGGCGTCGAGCTTGGCTTTGTCGCGGCCGGAAATGGCGATCTTGCAGCCTTCCGCCGCCAGCCGCGCTGCAATCGCCAGTCCGATGCCGCTGCTGCCGCCGGTGACGAGGGCGACTTTGTCTTTCAAACCGAGATCCATGGAGCCTCGCTAACCGAACACATAGCGGTGATAGCCGCCGTCGACGCTGACGGCGCTGCCGGCGACGAAGTTGGCGCTGTCGGATACCAAAAATGTCACCAGGTCCGCCACTTCTTCCGGCGTGCCGGTGCGGCCCAATGGGTTGGCGCGCGAGAATCCGGCAGCGGCCGTGGCGCGGTCTACCTTGCGCTCGCGCATTTCCTTGTCGATCAGCGAGGCCAGGAGTTCGGACTCGATATATTGCGGGCACACCGCGTTGACGCGGATGTTGTCGCGCGCCACCGCGTCGGCGACCGACTTTGTCAGCGCCATGCAGGCTGCGTTTGTGACACCGGAGGGAAAGCGGTCGGGATGCGGATGCCGCGCCGCCTGGCCGATGACATTGACGATGCGGCCGTCTTTCTGCGCCCGCATGATCGGCAGCACCGCCTTGATCATCGAGAAAAAGCCGAACACCTTGTCGCGCAATTGCCGCTCGAGGATATCCAGCGTTGTGGTATCGACGGTGCCGCGTAAGTGAGTACCGGCATTGTTGACCAGGATATCGACGCGGCCGAACTTCTGGTGGGCGGCGGCGACGAATTTTTGCACCGCGGCATCGTCGGTCACATCGGTGGGCACGCCGATTACAGCACCAGGAGTTGCGCCATGTGAAAGGTCGCTCACCGCGGCGCGCAGTTTTTCGCCGTCGCGCGCGCAAATCGCAACGCGGCAGCCTTCATTGATCAAAGTTTGCGCAATTGCTTTGCCGATACCGCGCGATGCGCCGGTAACCAAAGCGACTTTGCCACGCAGGCCGAGATCCATCCCTCCCCCTTGCATTTCTTATGATGTATGAGGTGGCGCAAATACTCTATGGAAGGGTCCAAGGCGTCAAGCCGAGGACGATCAGGAAGGGAACGAGACCATGGATCTAGGCATCAAGGGCAAGCGGGCGATCGTCACCGGCGGCGGCAGCGGCATCGGTTTTGAAACGGCGCGGCAGTTTTTGGAAGAGGGCGTGCGTGTATTGATCGCCGGCCGCACGCAGGACAAGATCAATAAGGCGCGCGACGAACTGGCCAAGAAGACCGGCGGCGAAGTTCACGCGGTGCAGGTCGACATGCGCAACGAAGCCGACATCCAGCGCATGGTCGATACCGCGAAAGAGAAACTCGGCGGCGTCGATATTCTCATCAATAACGCCGGCACGATGTATTCCGGCCGCTTCGCCGCGCTCAAGGACGAGGAGTTGAAGAACCAGCTCGAAACCAAGCTGTTCGGTTTCATGCGGGCGATCCGTCTGGTGTACCCGCTGATGAAGGCGCAAAAGTGGGGCCGCATCGTCAACACCATCGGCGGCGCCGGCAAGGAGCCGGATCCCTACATGTTCGGCAGCGCCATCACCAACAGCGCATTGCTCAATCTGACCAAGTCGCTGTCTGAGGAGTTCGGACCGGACAACGTGCTGGTCAACGCGATTTGTCCGGGCTGGGTGGCGACCAATCTCTGGGTGCAGAATACCGAAGGCCTCAAGAAAGAACTCAACGTGCAGAGCGAGGAAGAAGCCCGCAAGCTCGCGGCTAAGAAGAACTCGCTCGGCCGCATGGGCAAGCCGGAAGAACTCGCCAACGCCACGGTCTTCCTGTGCTCGGAACGGTCGAGCTATATTACCGGCGTCTCGCTCAATCTCGACGGCGGGCGGCTCAAGGGCCTCTGGTAGGATCAAGTCGCGGCAACATAAACGGTGCAGGAAACGGGGCTTGCGATGAAAGTCTTCAAGTTCGGCAAGGCCACCATCACCCGCATCGAGGAGACCTATCAGCCGATCTACGGCCCGCATGAACTGTTCCCGGAATGGACCGAGGCTCATCTCAAAGAGCACGGTCATTGGATGGCCCCGGATCATTACGATCCGACGACCAACAAGCTCAAGCTCAGCGTGCATAGCTGGCTGCTGCAGGTCGACGGCAGGAAGATCCTGATCGACTGCTGTTGCGGCAATCACAAGCCACGGCCGACGCGGCCGTGGTGGAACATGCTCAACACGCCGTGGCTCGATAACCTCGCGGCTGCCGGCGCGCGGCCGGACGAGATCGACATGGTGATGTGCACACACCTGCATCACGACCATCTCGGCTGGAACACGCAATTGCGCGACGGCAAATGGGTGCCGAAGTTCAAGAACGCGCGTTACGTATTCTCGAAGATGGATTTCGACTATTTCCAGAAGCTCGACGCCGATCCGGCGACGACGCCGGCCGAGTTCGGCACGTTTCGCGAGTGCGTGGTGCCGGTGGTCGAGGCAGGCAAGGCCGATCTGGTGACCGGGCCGCACCGGCTCAACGAGTTCATCGATATCCAGCCGGCGCCGGGCCACTCGCCGGGCCATTTCACGTTCAATCTCGATCTCGGCGGAAGCAAAGCGATGATCACCGGCGACGTATTTCATCACCTGTTGCAGATTTTCTATCCGGACTGGAACTTTCCGAAAAATTCCAATGCCGACGACGCGCGCGTCAGCCGGCATCGCGTGTTGAACCAAGCGGCGGCAAGCGGTGCCATGGTGTTTCCGGGACATGTCGGCGCGCCGTTCGCCGGCCACATCGAGAAAACGGGCGCTGGCTTCCGGCCGCGCTTCTGATGGAGACGATGCCGATGACGATTCACACGCGCCGCGCGCTGCTGGCCGGTTTTGCTGCGCTGCTGGCGCTGGCTCAGCCCGCGATGGCCGCCGATTATCCGAACCGGCCGGTGACGCTGGTGGTAGCGTTTACGCCCGGCGGTCCGAGCGACGTGCTGGCCCGCATCGTCGGCAAGAAGATGTCGGAATTGCTGGGCCAGACCTTCGTGATCGAGAACCGCCCCGGTGCCGGCGGCAATATCGCGGCCGATTCCGTCGCCCACGCCAATGCCGACGGCTACACGCTGTTGATGGGCAACAACAGCATCCTCGCCACCAACGAGGCGCTGTACAAACGCATCACCTACAATCCGCAGAAGGATTTCATCCCGATCACGCTGATCGGAACGCAGGCCAATATCCTGGTGGTGAACAACGACGTGCCCGCGCATTCGCTCAAGGAATTGATCGCGCTGGCCAAGGCGCAGCCCGGCAAATTGAATTTCGCCTCATCCGGTCATGGCGCCGCGGCGCATCTGTCCGGCGAATTGTTCAAAGCCGAGGCCCATGTCGACATCGTGCATGTGCCCTACAAGGGCGCGGCGCCGGCCCTGCAGGACGTGATCGCCGGCCACGACCAGATGATGTTTGCAACGGCAGCGTCCGTTATCGGGCAGATCAATGGCGGGCAGGTGCGCGCGCTCGCGGTCACCACGCTCAAACGCACCTCCGTGCTGCCCGACCTGCCGACGATCGACGAGAGCGGCCTGAAGGGCTTCGACGCCAGCACCTGGCACGGCCTTGTCGCGCCGGCCGGTACGCCGCCGCAGGTTATTGCGACGCTGCACGACGCGGCGATCAAGGCGCTCAACGACCCGGGCGTGCAGGCGGCGCTGGCCAAACTCGGCGTCGATATCGTCGGCGACACGCCGCAGGAATTCGCGGCCTATATCAAAGCCGAGATCCCGAAATGGACCGCGATCGTCAAAGCCTCCGGCGCGACGTTGGATCAATAATCCCATGAATGTCACCGGCGCGTCGGCCCGCAACGTCAAGCGTCTCGGCCATCTCGATCTGCCCGGCGCGGGGCAGGTGACCATTGCCGGCAAGTTCGCCTATGTCGGGCATATTCCGAACAAGCAGAACCTCGGCACCTCGATCCTCGACATCGCCGATCCGGCCCATCCGCGGCTGGTCGCGACCGTGACGCTCGACGATCCGGCCTCGCACAGCCACAAAGTGCGCGTCGCCGGCGATCTGATGGTGGTCAATCACGAGCGCAACATGACGACGGTCGGTCGCCGCGCCGAGCAGATGCCGGGCGTGCGCCGCGAATTGCACAAGGCCTTCGGCCGCGAGCCGACGCGCGCCGAACTGGCGACGCGGCTGAACGTTACCGAAGCTGACATTGTCGAGATCGAAGCGGCGGAAAGCCAGCCCTATCGCGACGGCGGCTTCAAGCTGTACGACATCGCCGATCCGTCGAAGCCGAAGTTGATTCACCATCAGCGCACCGGCGGCATCGGCGTGCATCGCTTCGATATGGACGAGCGCTACGCCTACATCTCGACCGAGATGGAAGGCTTCATCGGCAATATCCTGGTCATCTACGATCTGGCCGATCCGAAAAAGCCGCAAGAAGTGTCGCGCTGGTGGATGCCGGGACAGAACCTTGCCGCCGGCGAGAAGCCGACGTGGTCGGGCAAGCGTCATCGCCTGCATCACGCACTGCGCTTCGGCAACGAGATGTGGGCAAGTTGCTGGCACGGCGGTTTCCGCATCGTCGACATTGCCGACATCAGGAAGCCGACGACGGCCGCCTCATACAATTATCATCCGCCGTTTCCCGAGCCGACGCATACGGTGATGCCGGTGCCGGTCGAGATCAATGGGCGCCGCATCGCGATCGCCATCGACGAAGAAGATCAGGCGCAGAGCGCCAACGAGGAAGAGTCGCGCCGCGGCCGGATGCATGCCTGCATCACGACCTATGACGTCAGCGATTATGCAAACGTGAAACCGCTGGCAATCTTCGACGTCAGCGAACTGGATTCGCCGTTCGCCCGCACACCGGGCATGCGCTTCGGCGCACATCAGTATCATGAGCGCATGACCGGCACGCTGGTGCACGCGGTGTGGTTCGGCGCCGGCCTGCGCATTATCGACATGGCCAATCCGTCGTCGCCGCGCGAAGTCGGACATTTCATTCCAGAGCCGTGCGGCGGCAAAAGCCGCGCCGCAGAGCAATGACGTGATGCTCGACGGCCGCGGGCTGATTTATATGGTCGACCGGCTGGTCGGGTTCGATGTGCTCGAGTTTAATTACTGAGTCATTCCGGGGCCCGTCGCTACGCGACGTCCCGGAATGACGAAAACTACTCCCCACCCTTATAAAACGCCGCGGCGTCGGCGCTGAAGGCCTTGCGTGAGGCGGGGTCGAGATAAAGCATATGCCCGCCGCGATAGAGCCTGAGTTGGGCGCGGCCGGGCGGATCGAGCGGCGGCATATGGTCGAGGATGTAGCGCGTCATCGGGTAGGGCGTGACCATGTCGGAAAAGCCATGCGCGATCAGCAGCCGGAATGACGGACTGAAGGCGAGCAGCACGCGCAAGTCTTCTTCGACGCCGGCCTGGAACCGTCCGCCTTTCCACTCCCAGCCGCCGGTCACCTCGCCCGGCAGCAGGGCGTAGGTCATCTCGGTCTTGAAGCCGAGCTCGTTGCGCGCGTAGGACGCCATGGCGCCGCCATAGGCGCGCGAGACGCCGTCGAGGATCGGATCGCTGCCGCGCGCCGAGCGCTGCTCGGGCAGCGGATCGTCGACGGCGAACGTCGCGTCGTAGCGGCTGACGATCTTGCCGTCGGCGCGGCGCAGGCCCTTCACATAATCGTCGGCGATAAAGCCGCGCGATCGTTTCACGACGTCGAGCGGCAGGCCGCTGACTTGCGCGACGCGTTGATAGAACGCGTCGCCGGCCGCGCCTTGCGGCGGCGCGCCGGCAAGCGTGGTCAGGTAATCGCCCATGGCGAATTTTTCCGCCGCGGCCAGCGTCTCCGCGTTGAATATATTTTTGCGTTCTAATTCGGCGGCGGCGAGCGACGGCAATTTCAGCGCGGCTTGCAAGGCCGAACTATCGTCGCCGAAGGTCAGCCAGCCTTCGAGCAGCGGCGACAGCATGACGATGCCGGAGACCGCGATGCCCTGGTCGCGCTGCAAGGCGCGCGCGGCCTTGGCGGCGCGAAAGCCGCCGTAGCTTTCGCCGAGCAAATATTTCGGCGAGGCGGTGCGGTTGTTCTTGGCGACGTAGAGCGCGACCGCCTTGGCGGTGGGCGCTGGCGTCGGCGGCGACATTCCAGAAGCCCTTGGCGTCGTCTTGCTTGACGGTGCGGCTCCAGCCGGTGCCGATCGGATCGATCAGCACCAGATCGGTAAATGCGAGCCACGTGTCGGGATTGTCGCGCAACTCGGCGCGGGTGGCGTCGTGCGCGCCTGGGCCGAGATCGAGCACGCGCGGGCCGACGAGGCCAAGATGCAGGAAGGCCGAAGCCGCGCCGGGGCCGCCATTGAACGCGAAGGTCAAAGGCCGGTTCGCGCCGGCATCTTTGGCGATATAGGCGGTGTAGAACATTGCCGCGCTTGGCTCGCCGGACTGATCGTAGAACGTCAGCGTGCCGACGGTCGCCGTGTAGTTGAGTTTGCCTTTGCCGAGCGCGATGGAATGCTCGGTGACGGCATCGGCCGGCAACAGCCGCAGCAGGCCTTTGTGCTCGTGCTGCTCGCTGGCTGGCGCCGGCTTCGGCGTTTCCTTTGCGGCGTCCTGCCCAAAACGCGCCCGTGGCGAGCGCGCCGGCGACGATGATCGCCAGTACGAAACGAAATGCAGATGTCGTGTTCATGGCACGCCCGGCTCCAGTGTGCGCCCTGCGGCTACAGAGCCTTGCAAACAAGCCAAAAAAATGTCCCGGCCAGGCGGCCGGGACATGGTGATTGGTATTTCGGGCATCCCGCTTCGGGGGAGCTTAACGCCGCCGGAAGTTCGGGCGGCGCTGCTGCGGTCCGGGGGCAGGGGCGTCGCCCTTGTGGCGGAAGCTGATGCGTCCGCGCTGCAAGTCATAAGGCGACATTTCCACGATCACGCGGTCACCGACGCCGGTGCGGATGCGGAATTTGCGCATCTTGCCGGCGGTGTAGGCCAGCACCTCGTGCTCGTTGTCGAGCTTCACCCGGAAATTGCCGTCCGGCAGCACTTCGGTCACCGTGCCGTCGAACTCCAGCAGTTCTTCCTTCGCCATCCAGTCGTCTCCCCGTCAGCTTTTGCTTGGTGGCCCGCGTTACGACGCGGCTCGCCCGAGCGCTGGAGGAATGTAACATTTCCAATGTCGCTTGGCTCCCCTGCCGTCGCTTCATGGCGGGGCGCTTGATGGGCGTGGCTCGGACGGCCCTGATGGCCATGCGCGCGGTTGCCGTTATGGGCGGGACGGCCATTGCCGCCGCCGCCGTTGCCGCCACGGCCATTGCCGCGCTGGTTGCGGCCGCCGTTGTTCTGGCGTCCGCCGCGATTGCCGGCCGGCGCCGGGCGATGGGCCTGGCGTTCGCCGGTGGCGGGGATCGTCATGCGGATCATGCGCTCGATATCGCGCAGGAAGACGCCTTCTTCCTGATCGCAGAACGAGATCGCGATGCCCTCGGCGCCGGCGCGCGCGGTGCGGCCGATGCGGTGGACATAGCTTTCCGGGATGTTCGGCAGATCGTAGTTGATGACGTGGCTGACGCCGTCGACGTCGATGCCGCGGGCGGCAATGTCGGTGGCGATCAGGATACGCAGCTTGCCGGTACGGAAGTCGGCGAGCACGCGCTCACGCTGATTCTGCGACTTGTTGCCGTGGATGGCCTCGGCGAAGAAACCGGTCTTCTCGAGCCCGCGCACGACCTTGTCGGCACCATGCTTGGTGCGGGTGAACACCAGCACGCGATCGGTCTTTTCGGTCTTGAGCACCTCGATCAGCAGCGAGGGCTTGCCCGATTTTTCGGTGTGGATGACGCGCTGCGCGATGCGCTCGACGGTCGTCGCCTGCGGCGTCACGGCGACGCGGGCGGGGGTTCGTCAGCATCGCATCGGCGAGGCGGGTAATTTCCTGCGGCATGGTCGCCGAGAAGAACAAAGTCTGGCGATCCTTGCGCAGCATGGCCACGACACGCTTGATGTCGTGGATGAAACCCATGTCCAGCATGCGGTCGGCTTCGTCGAGGACGAGGATTTCGACCTGATTGAGCGTCACGGCGCGCTGGTTGACGAGATCGAGCAGACGGCCCGGCGTTGCCACCAGCACTTCGACGCCATGGGCGAGCGAGCGGACCTGGCGGTTGATCGGCACGCCGCCGATGGCAAGCGCCACGGCAAGGGGGCGCATATGGCGGCCATAGGCGCGGAAGCTGTCCGAAATCTGGCCGGACAACTCTCGGGTCGGGGACAGCACCAGCACGCGGCAGGACTTCTTCTCGGGCCGCAGGCGCTTGGTGTAGAGGTGGTTCAAGATCGGCAGCGCGAAAGCCGCGGTCTTGCCGGTTCCGGTCTGCGCGATGCCGATGACATCGCGGCTCTGCATGGCGAGCGGAATGGTCTGATCTTGGATCGGGGTCGGAGTGATGTATTTCTCTTCGGCAAGGGCGCGAAGGATCGGCTCAACGAGGCCGAAATCGTTAAATGAAGTCAAAGAGGCTCTTTTCTATATGGCGAATCGGCCGCCTCGCTCATGCGAGCAGCGGAATCGCGGGGTTCTAAAGACATCCCGCGTGGCCAGGGTTGTCGGCTTGTTAGAGAAGCGAAAGAGGCGGGGGCGAAATTCGTTTTAAGAGTTTCGTGCACGCAGCCCGCAAACCCGAGACCGGGTCTTTCATCCGCAGCGCTGATATGACAGGACCGTGAGGTCTTTTCAAGGCAGCGCACTGCAATATTCCGGCAAATGATGAATAAATCGGGTCGTTTGCGCCCCAGATGGCCGATTTCGAGCGTGGACAAGCAGCTTTAGATCGGGGAATGTTCGCTCGCTAAAATTCCGAGCCCCTTCAAGCCGTCCGGAGCCGTCTGCAATGTCGTCCCCCAGGGCCTCTCAGGCCCTTTCCCGCTTTACCGTTCTCGACCTGACCCGCGTGCGTTCGGGGCCGACCTGTGTCCGCCAACTCGCGGACTGGGGCGCCAACGTCATCAAGATCGAGACGCCGCCGCATCTCGAGAAGGGCGAGGGGCCGGGCGGACCGCGCGAGAATGCGGACTTCCAGAATCTCCACCGCAATAAGCGCAGCATGACGCTCGATCTCAAGTCGCCGGAAGGGCTTGCCGCTTTCAAGCGCCTGGTCGCGAAGGCCGATGTGGTGGTCGAGAACTTCCGTCCCGACGTCAAAGACCGCCTCGGCATCAATTACGAGGCGCTGAAGAAGATCAACAAAGGCATCGTGCTCGGCAGCATCTCCGGCTTCGGCCAGGACGGCCCCTATCGCGACCGGCCGGGCTTCGACCAGATCGCACAAGGCATGGGCGGGCTGATGTCGATCACCGGCTTGCCGGGCCAGGGTCCGGTGCGCGTCGGCATTCCGATCGCCGATCTTTGCGCGGGCCTGTTTTGCGCCGTCGGCATCCTGACCGCGCTGCTCGAGCGTGAGGTGTCGGGCGAGGGGCAATGGATCAGCACCTCGCTGTTGCAGGCGCAGATTTTCATGCTCGACTTCCAGGCGGCGCGCTGGCTGCAAATGGGCGAAGTCGCCAAGCAGGCCGGCAACAATCACCCCGACCTCGATTCCGACCGGCGTGTTCAAGACCAAAGACGGCCACATCAACATCGCCTCGACCGGACAGAAGATGTGGGAGATCACCTGCCGGTCCATCGGCCGGCCGGATTTGATCGATCATGCCGATTATAAGAGCGGCGCGCTGCGGTCCAAGAACCGCGACTCGCTGAACGCCTTGATCGAGGCAGTGACCGTCGGCAAGACCAGCAACGAGTGGATCGATATCTTCAATGAGGCCGGCGTGCCGTGCGGGCCGATCTATAACATCGACCAGACTTTCGCCGACGAGCAGGTCAAGCATCTAGGCATCGCGCAAAGCGCGACCAAGCCCGATGGCAAGGAACAGCTTTTCGTCGGCCAGCCGGTGACGCTGTCGCGTACCCCAAGCAAGATTGTCGCGACGCCGCCATTACAAGGCCAGCACACTGACGAGGTGCTCAAGGAGTTCGGATTCGCCGACAATGAAATCGCCGCGTTGCATCAGGCAAAGGCGGTATAATGGCTAACCGCTGTCATGCGCGGCCTTGTGCCGGGCATCCCGCTTAGGGGCAGTGCCTTCCTGATCGAGGTGGCCGGGACAAGCCCGGCCATGACAGAAAATGGAGATGCGTATGAACGTGATGACCAAGACCGACAAGATGCTGTCCCGCAAGGAAGGCGGCGTCGGCTACGTGATTTTCAACAATCCCGAGCGGCACAACGCCGTGTCGCTGGAGATGTGGGAGGCGGCGTCGGGCTTTCTCGAGGACTTCAAGAACGACAAGGACATCCGCGTTGTGGTGTTTGCCGGCGCCGGCGGCAAGGCCTTCGTATCGGGCGCCGACATTTCCAAGTTCGAGAGCGAGCGCTCCAACAAGGAAGCCATCGACCGCTACAACATCGCGGTCGATGCCGCCAATACCGCGATCTACGAATTTCCCAAGCCGACCATCGCCATGATTCGCGGCTATTGCATCGGCGGCGGCATGGGCTTGGCGCTGTGCTGCGACATGCGCATCTGCTCGGACAATTCGAAATTCGGCGTGCCGGCGGCCAAGCTCGGCCTCGGCTACGGCTTTAAGGGCATCAAGAAGATGGTCGACGTCGTCGGACCGTCTTTCACCAAGGAAATCTTCTATACCGCGCGTCAGTTCACCGCCGCCGAGGCGCTGGCCATGGGTCTGGTCAACCGCTCGCTGCCGGAGGCGGAGTTGGAGAGCTACGTCAAGAATTACGCCGACACCATCAGCGGGAATGCGCCGCTGACCGTCGATGCGGTCAAGTTCATCGTCGGCGAAGTCGTGAAGCCGGGCGCCGAGCGCGATATCAAGAAATGCGCCGATCTGGTGTCGGCATGCTTTGCCAGCAAGGATTACATCGAGGGCCGCCAGGCGTTTATGGAGAAGCGTAAGCCGGCTTTCAAAGGGTCGTAAGAAAAATCCCCCTCTCCCCGCTTGCGGGGAGAGGGTTGGGGTGAGGGGGCGCTAAACAAGCGCTCAGAATCGCAGGAATGCCCCCCTCATCCGACCGCGTAGGGCGCGGTCAACCTCTCTCCGCCAACGGGGAGAGGTGAAGAAACAGGGAGGATGCGCGTGGCTTCAGTCGAGTTGAGGGGCTTGACCAAGCGTTACGGCAACGCTGCCGTGGTCGACAATATTTCGCTGCATATCGAGCACGGTCAGCTGGTCTGCCTGCTGGGCCCGTCCGGCTGCGGCAAGACCACGACGCTGCGGCTAATCGCGGGCTTCGTCGAGCCGAGCGACGGCGAAATCCGCGTCGGTGACAAGCTCATCTCGTCGCCCGCGGCGACGGTGCCGCCCGAGCGGCGCAATATGTCGATGATCTTCCAGAGCTACGCGCTGTGGCCGCACATGACGGTGGCCGAGAACATCGTCTACGGGCTCAAGCTGCGCAAAATTTCGCGCGAGGTCATCGGCAAAAAGCTCGATGCCATCCTCGCCACCACAAAGTTGGCGCCTTTGGCCGAGCGCTATCCCGGCGAGCTGTCCGGCGGCCAGCAGCAGCGCGTGGCGCTGGCGCGCGCGCTGATCGTCGAGCCGGAGACGCTGCTGCTCGACGAGCCTTTGTCCAACCTCGACGCCAATCTGCGCGAGGAAATGCGCTTCGAGGTGCGGCGCCTGCACGACGCCTACCGCTACACCACCGTTTACGTCACGCACGACCAGTCGGAGGCGATGACCACCGCCGACCTGATCTGCGTCATGAACGGCGGTAAGATCGAGCAGGCGGGGTCGCCGGAGGAAATCTACGACCGGCCACGCTCGGAATTCGTCGCGCGCTTCATCGGATCGAGCAACGTCGTCACGGGCATGGGCTCGGCCGGCGGCCGCGTCGAGCTGGCCGGTGTCGCCTTGCGCTGCACGGGCGAGCCGGTGGTGCCGGGCGCGCAGACAGCCGTCTCGGTCCGCCCGCACGACATCACCCTGTCCGCGACGCAGCCATCGCAGACCGAAAACGTCGTCCCGGCCACCGTGGTGCGGCAAGTCTTTCTCGGCGACAGCCGGGACTATATGGTTGAACTTAAGAACGGCACGCAGCTGCGCACCGTGACCGCGGCTTCGGAAAACATCCCGCAAGGCAGCGCCGTTTGGCTGCATTTACCGGGGGAGAAGTGCCGCGCGTTGGCGGGCTGAAAAAATTTTGCGGGACGAAAAAACAAACAAGGCCAAATGGGCCACGAGTTGGAGGATACCTCGATGAGAATCTCAAAGCTTTCACGCCGTGACGTATTGATAGGATCGAGCGCGCTCGCCATGGGCGCCGCGTTCTCGACCCGGGTGATGTCGGCCGCGCCGCCGGCGACAGCGATCACGCCGGAGCTGATCGCCACGGCCAAGAAGGAAGGCAAGGTGGTCTGGTACACCTCGGTCGACCTGCCGCTCGCCGAAAAAGTCGCCAAGGCCTTCGAGGCAAAATTTCCGGGCGTCGCGGTGCGCGTCGAGCGTTCCGGCGCCGAGCGCGTGTTCCAGCGCATCGGCCAGGAGAACGCCAGCAACATCCACGCCTGCGACGTGGTCAATTCATCGGACGCCGCGCATTCGATCGTGTGGAAGAAGCAGAATCTGCTTGAAGCCTTCGTGCCCGAGGACGTTGCCAAGTTCTATCCGGCCGAGCACAAGGACGTGGATGGCCAGTACGCCAGCTTCCGCGTCTGGGTGTCGATCATCGCCTACAACACCGACCTGGTGAAAAAGGACGATGCGCCGAAGAGCTTCGCCGATCTGCTCGAACCGAAATGGAAGGGCAAGATCGTCAAGGCGCATCCCGGCTACAGCGGCACCATCATGACCGCGACCTTCCAGATGGCGCGCGATCTCGGCTGGCCCTACTTCGAGAAGCTGGCGGCGCAGAACGTCATGCAGGTGCAGTCGTCGGCCGATCCGCCGAAGCGCTTGGCGCTCGGCGAGCGCGCGGTGATGGCCGACGGCAACGAGTACAATATTTTCGAGATCAGCGAGAAGGGCGGACCCGTCGCGCCGATCTATGCCACCGAAGGTTCGCCGCTGATCGTGGGTCCGACCGCGGTGTTCAAAGCCGCGCCCAACCCGAACGCCGCCAAGCTGTTCACCGCCTATAGTTTCACGGCCGAGTGTCAGCAGTTGATTATCGACGTCGGCGGCCTGCGCTCGGTGCATTCGCAGACCAAGGACAAGCCCGGCCGCACGCCGTTCAAGGACATCAAGGTGATGAAAGACGACCCGGCGGGCGTCGAGGCCGCGAGCGACGAGATCAAGCAGAAGTACAGCAAGATATTCAAAGTCTGATGTCATGACAAAAAAGCCGTCGAAACGCGACGTATTGAAAGGCGCTGCGGCGCTGAGCTTCGCCACCTTCGCCGTGCGCGTCTCCGCCGCACCCGCAGCGGAGGCGATCACCCCGGCGCTGATCGAGGCGGCCAAGAAGGAAGGCAAGGTCGTCTTCTATACCGCGATGGACCTGCAATTCGCCGAGCGTCTCGGCCGCTCGTTCGAGGCGAGATATCCGGGCATTTCGGCGCGCGTCGAGCGTTCCGGCGCCGAGCGCGTGTTTCAGCGCATCGGCCAGGAATATGCCAGCAACATCCGCTCCGTCGATGTCGTGAACACCTCCGATCAGGCTCACGTCACCTTGTGGAAGCGCAACGGCTGGCTCGCGCAATATCTGCCCGAGGAAGTCGTCAAATTCTACGACAAGAAGTTCTACGACGCCGAAGGCTTCGAACTGGTCACGCGCGTGCTGGTCTCGCCCTTCGGCATCAACACCGATCTGGTGAAGATGGAAGACGCGCCCAAGAGCTTTGCCGATTTGCTCGATCCGAAGTGGAACGGCAAGATGGTGAAGGCGCATCCGGCCTACAGCGGCACCATCATGAACTCGACCTATCAAACCGCGCAGGCGATGGGCTGGGGCTATTTCGAGAAGCTCGCCAAGCAGAACGTCATGCAGGTGCAATCCGCAACGGACACACCAAAGAGAATCGCGCTCGGCGAGCGGGCCATCATGATCGATGGCGCCGGCTATCTCGTCATCCGCGACAAGGAAGCGGGCAAGCCGGTTGACGTCATCTATCCGGCCGAGGGCACGCCGCTCGCCACCAGCCCCAGCGTATTGATGAAAGCGGCGCCGAATCCGAACGCCGGCAAATTATTCCACAGCTGGATGCATTCGCGCGAAGGCCAGCAGATCTTGATCGATTTTGCCCGTCAGTATTCGCCGCATTCTCAGGCGGTCGAAAAGCCGGGCGTGCGCAAGCTCTCCGACATCAAGCTGATGACGGAAGACCCCGAAGCCATCGAAAAGGAAGGCGACGAGGTCAAGCGTCGCTACAGCGAAATCTTCAAAGTCTAACCGCAGTTCAGTCGGCGCCACGGCGTCTCAACGAGCATTATTCTCAAGGTCAAACCGGTGACAGTCGCAATCCCCGCAGCCGCGGCGCCGCCGCGAAAATACGGCATCGATTTGTCGAAGCCGGTGCTCTATGGCTTTGCGGCGGTGCTGTGCGTGCTGATCGTGCTGCCGTTGTCGTGGCTGTTTCTCTACAGCTTCACCGACGCCAAGGGCGCGCTCACGCTCGCCAACTTCTACCGGCTGTTCACCGAGTCGACCTTCGTCGAGCCGCTGATAACCACCTTCATCATCGCCACCACGTCGGCCGTCATCTGCTGCGCGGTGGCGGCGCCCATGGGCTGGCTGGTGGCGCGCACCGATCTGCCGTTCAGCCCTGTGATCCGCGCGCTGGTGACGGCCTCGTTCGTGACGCCGCCGTTTCTCGGCGCCATTGCGTGGGAATTGCTGGCGGCTCCCAATAGCGGCCTGTTGAACAAGACGTTCCGCGCCATCACCGGCGCCGAGCAGGATACTCACGTCTTCAACATCTATTCGCTCGAAGGCATCATCTTCGTCATCTCCTGTTACACGTTCCCATACGTCTTCGTGCTGGTGGCCAATTCGCTCGACCGCACGCCCGGCGAACTCGAGGACGCCTCATCGATCCTCGGCGGCGGCCGCTGGTACACCGCGCGGCGCATTACCATTCCGCTGGTGTTGCCGGCGCTGC
Source organism: Pseudolabrys sp. (assembly GCA_037200245.1). Taxonomy (GTDB): domain Bacteria; phylum Pseudomonadota; class Alphaproteobacteria; order Rhizobiales; family Xanthobacteraceae; genus Pseudolabrys. Next base: position 17,903 of record JBBCIM010000028.1, on the reverse strand, counting down.
TCGCCGGCGCCTTGGTCGCGTTCCTGCAGGCAATGACGCTGTTCGGCTCGCCGGCCATCCTGGCGCTGCCGGCCGGCTTCCACACCATGACGACCAAGATCTGGAGCCTGTTCCAGTATCCGCCGAAGCCGGAGCTTGCCGCCGCGGCATCGCTGCCGTTGCTGATCCTCAACACGCGATCTAGTGTGCAGACGCGCGATCCGTTGAGCCCAGCGCGTGCATCTGGGCAAAGCCGAAAGCGCGGCCATCGCCAGCGCCGGGGTGTCGCGAATGCTGGTGAGGCGCATGCTTGGCGGCGCGCCCGCGGCGCGCTACCAGACGCCATGAACATCCAGGCGCAAGCGATGGACGGCAATGCTCCCGCGGCCCAGCGCGCCGGCGGCAGCTCGTTCTATCTGGCGATGCGCATTTTGGGCCGCGAGCAGCGCGAGGCCATGTTCGAGATCTATGCGTTCTGCCGCGCCGTCGATGACATCGCCGACGGCGATGCGCCGCGCGCCGAGCGGCAGGCGCTGCTGGCGGATTGGCGCAAGGATATCGAGGCGCTTTATGCGGGCCGCGTGCGGCCGGGGCTGGAAAATCTGGCGCACGCCGCCGCGCGCTATTCGCTGCGCAAGGAAAACTTCCTCGAGGTGATCGACGGCATGGAGATGGATGCGGTCGAGGACATCCGCGCGCCGATTGGACGAAACTGACGTTGTACTGCGACCCGCGTCGCCTGCGCGGTCGGGCGGCTGTCGGTGCGCGTCTTCGGCATGAACGAAACCGATGGCCTGGCGCTGGCGCATCATCTCGGCCAGGCGCTGCAACTCACCAATATTCTGCGCGACATCGACGAGGATGCCGGCATCGGCAGGCTCTATCTGCCGCGAGGCGTTGCAGGCTGCCGGCATCGAAACAAACGATCCCGCCACCGTGGCGACGCGCGATCTGAGTGTGGCGTGCAATCTGGTGGCCGAACGGGCCCGTCATCATTTCGCCGAAGCCAACGGCATCATGGCGCGCAGCACGCGCCGCACGGTGCGGGCGCCGAAAATCATGGGCGAGGTCTACCCGGCACATCCTCGATGCGACGGCGGCGCAGGGCTGGGCGCGGCCGCGCAGCCGCGTTCACTCGCCAAAGCCGTATTTGTTATGGATTGCGTTGCGGCATGCCTTCATCTGAGACGGGAACCGTCCACATCATCGGCGCTGGTCTCGCCGGGCTCGCCACCGCGGTGCGCTTGAGCGCCACGCGACGGCCGATCTTCATCCACGAGGCGACGCTGCTGCCGGGCGGCCGCTGCCGACCTACCGCGATCAGTCGACCGCATGACCATCGACAACGGCACGCATCTGGTGCTGTCCGGAAATCATGCCGTGCTGTCTTACGCCAAGGCCATCGGCGCCGAGGGCTATCTGCAAGGTCCACCGGAAGCGGAATTTCCTTTCGTCGATCTTGCCGACCGCGCGCGCTGGACGCTGCGCTTCAGCGACGGCCGTATTCCGTGGTGGGTATTCGACAAAGGCCGCCGCGTGCCGCAGACCGGCGTCGCCGATTATCTGCCGCTGGCGAAGCTGGCCTGGGTATCCGGCGACCGGCCGATCCGCGACGTGATCGATTGCAGCGGGCCGATGTATGACCGCTTCATCGGCCCTTTCTTGCTGGCGGCGCTCAACATCGCGCCGCGCGATGGCTCGGCTAAGCTCGCCGGCGCGCTGCTTCGCGAGACCATCGGCAAAGGCGGGCTGGCGTGCCGGCCGTTTGCTGGCGCGCGACGGCATTGGCAACGCGCTGGTCGAGCCGGCGATCCGGATGCTGCAAGACCGCTGCACTATCGCGTTCCAGGATGAACTGGTGGCGTTGCGCTTTAAGCGGCGGGCGCGTCTCGCAACTCGAATTCACCAAGCAGACGGTCACACTCGCCGAAGGCGACAACGTGATCCTGGCGGTGCCGCCTTACGTCGCGGCGGACCTTGCTGCCGGGCCTGCGAACGCCGACAGCCTATCGCGGCATCGTCAACGCGCATTTCCGCGTCGATCCGCCGGCTGCGCTGCCCACCGATGCTCGGCGTCATCAACGGCACCGCCGAATGGATATTCGCGCATCCGGGGCGCATCTCGGTGACCGTCAGCGACGGCGGCCGGCTGTTCGATCTGCCGCGCCCGGAACTGGCGGCGCAGATCTGGCGCGATGTTGCCGCCGCGAGCGGCTGCCCGCCACGGTGCCGCCGTTCCAGATCGTGCGCGAGCGCCGCGCCACTTTTGCCGCCACCCCCGGAGCAGAACGCATTGCGGCCCGGCGCCACGACCGACTACGGCAATCTGTTCCTGGCCGGCGACTGGACCGACACCGGTCTGCCGGCGACACTTGAAAGCGCCGTGCGCTCGGGCTATCGCGCCGCCGATCTCGTCGCGCAATCGCTGCGGGCCGCCGCATGACCATCGCAAAACCAAAGCCATGACCAAAGAGCCGATCGATATCGACGCATCGGCGACCGCAGCGACCGGCGCGCTCAAGCACGCGCAGCGCAATGACGGCCACTGGGTCTACGAGCTTGAGGCCGATTGCACGATCCCTGCGGAATACGTGCTGCTGCGGCATTATCGCGGCGAGCCGATCGACAGCGTGCTGGAGGGCAAGATCGCGGTCTATCTGCGCCGTGTCCAGGGTGCGCATGGCGGCTGGGCGCTGTTTCACGATGGCGACTTCGACATGAGCGCCAGCGTGAAGGCCTACTTCGCCCTCAAGACCATCGGCGACAGTCCGGACGCGCCGCACATGAAGCGCGCGCGCGAGGCGATCCTGTCGCGCGGCGGCGCGGTGCACAGCAACGTGTTCACGCGCGTGATGCTGTCGCTGTTCGGGGTGTTGCGCTGGGAAAGCGTGCCGGAAATGCCGGTCGAGATCATGCTGCTGCCGCGCTGGTTTCCGTTCACCTGACCAAGGTGTCGTATTGGCGCGCACGGTGATCGTGCCGCTGCTGGTGTTGCAGGCGCTGCGGCCGCGCGCGAAGAATCCGCTCGGCATCACCATCGACGAGTTGTTCGTCGAGCCGCCGCAAAACATCGGGCCGGCCGCCAAGGCGCCGCATCAGAAATGGAGCTGGTTTGCCGTGTTCCGGCTGATCGATGCCGTGGTGCGGCGGGCGTCAAATTCATTCCGAAGGCGACGCGGCAGCGCGCCATCGACAAGGCGGTGGAGTTCGTCACCGAACGGCTCAACGGCAAAGACGGGTTGGGCGCGATTTTCCCCGGCGATGGCGAATTCGGTGATGATGTTCGACGCGCTCGGACGCGACGCCGAGGCGGCCATTGCGCGCGCCTCGGTCGAAGGGCTGCTGGTGGTGCATGAGGACGAGGCCTATTGCCAGCCGTGCGTGTCGCCGGTGTGGGACACGGCCCTCGCTTGCCACGCCATGCTGGAAGCCGGCGGTAAGGACGCAGAGGCGAGCGCCATGCGCGGGCTCGACTGGCTGCTGCCGTTGCAGGTGATGGATGTGGTCGGCGACTGGTCGGCGCGGCGGCCCAACGTGCGGCCGGGCGGCTGGGCGTTTCAATATGCCAATCCGCATTACCCGATCTCGACGACACCGCGGTGGTGGTGATGGCGATGGACCGCGCCCGTAAGCTCGGCGCCGGCAGCCGCTACGATGCGTCCATTTCGCGCGCCGTCGAATGGGTCAAAGGCCCTGCAAAGCAGCAACGGCGGCTGGGCGGCGTTCGACGTCGACAATATCTACGACTATCTCAATAACATTCCCTTCGCCGATCACGGCGCGCTGATCGATCCGCCGACCGAAGATGTCGCGGCGCGCGTGGTGTCGATGCTGGCGCAGCTCGGCGAGACCGAGGAAAACAGCGAGGCGCTGGCGCGCGGCGTGACGTATCTGCTGGAGCGGCAGACGGCGGACGGCAGCTGGTAACGGCCGCTGGGGCATGAATTACATCTACGGCACCTGGTCGGTGCTGTGCGCGCTCAATCTGTGCCGCAGCGAGCGTGTCACGGCGGCGATGCGCAAGGCGGCCGAGTGGCTGATCGCGATCCAAAATGCCGATGGTGGCTGGGGCGAAGGCGGCACCAGCTACAAACTGGACTATCGCGGCCACGAGCCCGCGCCGAGCACGGCGTCACAAACCGCCTGGGCGCTGCTGGGCTTAATGGCGTGCGGCGAGGTGAACCATCCGGCGGTGGCGCGCGGCGTGCGCTATCTGGTGCAGACGCAGCAAGAGCACGGTCTGTGGGACGAGGAGCTTTACACAGCGACCGGTTTTCCGCGCGTGTTCTACCTCCGCTATCACGGCTACCGGAAATATTTTCCGCTCTGGGCGCTGGCGCGCTACCCGCAATTTGAAAGCCAGCGGCGCGACCAACGTCGCGTTCGGGATGTAGCTTACCTTCCCATCGAATCGAACCTGGCCTTCTGGCCGTCGTCGAGCTGGGCATAGAAGCCGTCGAGCGCGATTTCCATTGTGGTAGCGGCATAGCTGATGGTCGTGAACTGATCCGCGGTGGCGTCGAGCCGTGCGATCGGGTCGGCCGGGATCGGCTGCCGCAGGACGCGGTGACGAGCTTCGACATTTCACCGGCGCTTTGCGCAAGCCTTCGATCGCGGCGTCTGCTGCGGGGTCGGCCGCACGTCCTGCTCGATCTGGCGCAGCATCCGGTCGGACGCGTCCAGCTCACGGCGGCGCACTCCTCATACTGCTTGCGGCCCATTGCCTCGGCGGTCTTGGCGTTCTGACGGGGACTTTGCGGCTGCTTCCACTGGAAGGCCGCCTTCTGCGCGTCGGTCAGTGAATCGTAGAAATCCTTGAGCGCGCCGCGCACGTAGATGCCGGCGTCACGCACCGCCCAGATCTGCTGCACGGTCGCGTTGAGCCGATTGACCGGCGGCAGGCTGGCGGTGCTGCGGCAACTGGCCTTGGCGGTCTTGAGCGAATCCGCCAGCGCGGCTTTGATCTTGCCGAGCTTGTCGCGCTGCGCGTCATTGAGCTGGACTGTGTGTTCGATCTCCGGATCGGCCAGTCGACTTGCGCCTCGGCCTGAGCGGCGCAGGCTTTCGCCGCATCGCCATCGCCATCGCCGTCACTGGCGGTGCCGGTCGTGGTGGCGCGTGCGGTCGGCGCGCTGCGCTGCGGGACCATGATGGTGTCGGCGATAATATCGAAGCCTCGGCCGCGGACTTCTTCGGCGTAGGTACCGGGCCACAGCGTGTATCCGAGCGTATCTTCAAAGGCCGTCGGCCAGGCCGAAGGGCCGATCTCGGCGATATGGACCTGGTCCGCCTTGCCGGCGGTGTCCTGAGGCGAGCGCTCCCGAGAGCGGGACCGGCTGCCGCGCGGCAGGTGGCCGAGGCGCCCGAGCAGATGACGCATCGGGGCGGTCACAGCGCCTATCAGGCCATCCAGTTGCGCATGGGCGGGCGCCGGCGGAAAGGCCAGCACAAAAAGCGATGCCGATAAAACGATAATGCGCCCGCGCATGCCGACCCCCCGGTCGTTGGGCAGGCGCAACAGTCGGGCCTGCCGCTAGATAACGGCCCGGCCGCACCGATCAGTTCCGTACAGGCTTTAGCCTACTCGGCGGGGGTCAATCCGGCGTGCGCTGCTTGGCAAGCTGGATTTCGGCCAACTTTGTTTTCGACGTGGCGTTTGAACATGAACTGCGCCGGCCGGGCCTGGTCGAGCGGCACGTCGGGCGCCATCTCGCCTTCGGTTTTCACCCCGCGGAGTGCAACGCCGAGCGCCTTGAGCGGGCTGGCGATGGTATCGCGCACGGCGGAGGCCTCGTAGCCGCTATGCACCATGCAGTCGGCGCATTTCTCGTAATTGCCGGTGCCGTAGGAATCCCAGTCGGTGCTTTCCATCAGCTCCTTGAAGGTCTTGGTGTAGCCTTCGCCGAGCAAATAGCAGGGCTTCTGCCAGCCGAACACGGTGCGTGTCGGGTTACCCCACGGCGTGCAGTGGTAGGTCTGATTACCGGCGAGGAAGTCGAGGAACATGCTCGACTGGCTGAACGACCAGTTCTTGCCGCCGTTGCCGCGCTTGAAGATGTTGCGGAACAGGTTCTTGGTCGTTTCGCGGTTGAGGAAGTGCTTCTGGTCCGGCGCGCGCTCGTAGGCATAGCCCGGCGACACCGTGATGCCGTCGACGGCCCATGGCCATGACGTCGTCGAAGAACGTCGCCATGCGCTGCGGATCGGCATTGTTGAACAGTGTGCAGTTGTGACGCGGAAGCCCTTGGCCTTGGCGGCCTTGATCGCGGCGGACGGCGCGGTCATAGGTGCCTTCTGGCACACCGACTTGTCGTGGTCCTGCTTGTTGCCGTCGAGATGCACCGACCAGACGAAATACGGCGAAGGCGTGTAATCCTTCATGCGCTTTTCCATCAGCAGCGCATTGGTGCAGAGGTAGACGAACTTGCGCCGCGCGATGATGCCGCGCACGATCTGCGGCAGTTCTTTGTGCAGCAGCGGTTCGCCGCCGGCGATCGACACCACGGGCGCGCCGCATTCGTCGACGGCCTCGAGGGCGTCGGCGATGGAAATGCGCTGGTTCAGGATTTCATCCGGATAGTCGATCTTGCCGCAGCCCGCGCAAGCGAGATTGCACCGGAACAACGGCTCCAGCATCAGGACCAGGGGATAGCGTTTGCGTCCGGCGAGATGCTGCCGGACGACGTAACTACCCACAAACAGCTTCTGAAGAAGGGGAATGCCCAAGATGACTATCCTTGCTTATGTTATTGGCCCCGGCCACATCGAGCAGATCGACGGGGACGCGGAATTCAATGTTTTCGTCCTGGCCGGGCAAGGTCGAGACATCGACCGGCGCGAATTGACGTAGCGCATTTATCACGTCTCTGACCATAACCTCAGGGGCGGATGCGCCCGCGGTTATACCTACTACCTCGATATCCTTTAACCATTCCAGTTTGATTTCGCCGCCATTAGCGATCAGGTGGGTCGGGGTTCCGGCCTCGATGCCGATCTCACAGAGCCGGTTCGAGTTCGAGCTGTTTTTGGCGCCGACGACGAAGATGACGTCAACCAGCTTGGTCAACTCTAACAGCGCTGTTTGGCGATTTTGCGTCGCATAGCAGATATCCTGGGTTCCAGGCCCCACAACGTCGGAAAAGCGGCGATAAAGCGCCTCGATGATGCCCTTGGTGTCGTCGACCGAGAGGGTGGTTTGGGTGACATAGGCGATTGGGGTGTCGGTCGGCAGATCCAGCTTATCCACGTCCTTTTCGTTTCCACCAGGCGAACCGGGCCGGGGATCTGGCCCAGTGTGCCCTCGACCTCGGGGTGGCCGGCATGACCGATCAGGACGACGGTGCGGCCGACCCGCATGTAATGGCGGCCCTGGGCATGAACCTTGGACACCAGCGGGCAGGTGGCGTTGAGCACGCGCAACTCGCGATGCTTGGCCTCGGCCTCGACTTTCTTGGCCACGCCGTGCGCGCTGAAGATGGTGATGGCGTTGGCCGGTACCTCGGACAGGTCCTCGACGAAGATGGCGCCGCGCGCCTTGAGCGCATCGACCACCCATTTGTTGTGTACAATCTCGTGGCGCACGTAGACCGGCGCGCCGTATTTTTCGAGCGCGCGTTCGACGATCTCGATGGCGCGCACAACGCCGGCGCAAAAGCCGCGCGGCTTGGCGAGAACGACCTTCATACGGCGCCTCCGTTCATCCGGTTGTTGGTCTCGCCCGAGGAATTGCGGCGGCGCTTGACGCGGTCGGCAAGGACGGCGATTTCGGAAGTTGCAGTTCTGCGGCGTGATATTTCGAGCCGAACACCTCGAATACCTTATGCACGATGCCGTTGGCGTCGAGGCCGGCCTTGGCATACATCGCCAGCGGCGAATCGTGATCGATGAATTCGTCAGGCAGGATCATGCTGCGGACCTTGAAGCCCGGCTGCTCGAGTGCGCCGCGATCTGACAGCAGTTGCAGCACGTGCGAGCCGAAGCCGCCGATCGAGCCTTCCTCGATGGTGATGAGCAGCTCGTGATGGCGGGCGAGATCGAGGATCATCGCCTCGTCGAGCGGCTTGGCGAACCGCGCGTCGGCGACCGTCGTCGAGATGCCTTGCGCGGCGAGAAGCTCGGCGGCCTTGAGGCATTCGGCGAGCCGTGTGCCGAGCGACAGCAGCGCCACCGTCGTGCCTTCGCGCACGATGCGGCCGCGGCCGATCTCGAGCGGAATGCCGACCTCGGGCAAATCGACGCCGACACCGTCGCCGCGCGGATAGCGCAGCGCCGAGGGGCGGTCCTCGATGGCGGCCGCGGTGGCGACCATGTGCACCAGTTCGGCTTCATCGGCTGCCGCCATGATGACGAAGCCCGGCAAGCAGCCGAGATAGGCCAGATCGAATGAGCCGGCGTGCGTCGGGCCGTCAGCGCCGACAAGGCCGGCGCGATCGAGGATAAAGCGTACCGGCAGGCGTTGGATCGCCACGTCGTGCACGACCTGATCGTAGGCGCGCTGCAGGAAGGTCGAGTAGATCGCGACAAATGGCTTGAAACCCTGGGTCGCCAGCCCCGCAGCGAAGGTGACACCGTGCTGCTCGGCGATACCGACGTCGAAGGTGCGGTTCGGGAACGACTTTTCGAAAATGTCGACACCGGTGCCGCCCGGCATAGCGGCCGTGATGGCGACGATGCGGTCGTCTTTGGCGGCTTCCTTGACCAAGCTATCGCCGAACACCTTGGTGTAAGACGGCGCGTTCGACTTTGCCTTGAACTGCCTGCCGGTCGGCACGTCGAATTTGACAACGCCGTGATACTTGTCTGTCGAGGCTTCTGCGGGCGCGTAGCCTTTGCCCTTCTGAGTGCGCACATGCACCAAAATTGGGCCGACATTGGCGTCGCGGACGTTTTGCAGGACGGGCAGTAGCTGGTTGAGATCGTGGCCATCGACGATGCCGACGTAATAGAAGCCGAGCTCTTCGAACAACGTGCCGCCGGTGACGAAACCGCGCGCCAACTCCTCGGCCTTGACCGCCTTGTCCTTGATCGATGTCGGCAGGCGTTCGGCGAACTGTTTGCCGATGTCGCGCAGCGACAAGAACATCGGGCTGGAGAACAGCCGGGTGAGATAATGCGACATGGCGCCGACTGGCGGCGCGATCGACATTTCGTTGTCGTTGAGGATGACGATCAGCCGCGAATTCATCGCGCCGGCGTTGTTCATCGCCTCATAGGCCATGCCGGCCGACATCGCGCCATCGCCGATTACGCAGACGACGTTGTGTTTTTCGCCGGCGAGATCGCGCGCCACCGCCATGCCAAGGCCCGCTGAAATCGAGGTCGAGGAATGCGCGGCGCCGAAACAGTCGTATTCGCTCTCGGAGCGCTTGGTGAAGCCGGACAGACCGCCGCCGGTGCGCAAGGTTCTGATGCGATCGCGCCGGCCAGTGAGGATCTTGTGTGGATAGGCCTGATGGCCGACATCCCAGATCAGCTTGTCCTTCGGTGTGTCGAAGACGTGGTGCAGCGCGACGGTGAGTTCGATGACGCCGAGACTTGCGCCAAGATGACCGCCGGTCACCGCCACCGCATTAATAGTCTCGGCGCGCAATTCATCGGCAACCTGCTGCAGGTCTTGTGCATTGATACGTCGCAAGTCCGCTGGATTTTTAATGGTATCGAGATATGGCCGGTTCAATTTTGGCTCAGAATTGTCATTCGGTGCCGTCATGTGTCACGTACCTTTGGCAATGTGGTGGAGGAGCATCCATATCGGTGCGAGGCCCCTCGATAATGTCGTCCCCCGACGCGCACCTCGCCCGCCGCGGGCGGGAAGGCTCTCAACCCTCGACAAGTAGGCTTAGCCGCTAAGGTTCCAATATTAACCTCTTGTTTTTTGGCAACTGGAAGACCATGCGCCGATCAAATTTGCTGGAAAGGCGGAAAGCCTGATGCTTGCCACCACCGTTACCGCTGTCGTCCGATTCTGTACCGGATTTCCTTGGTTAATCATCGTCTTAGGCCTCTTTGGCGCCGCGGGGTCGGGAACTTACGTTGCAACCCATTTCGCGATTACCACCGATATCAACAAGCTGATTTCGCCCGATCTGGACTGGCGAAAGCGTGAGCAGGAGTTTGAGAAGCAGTTTCCGGGCCACTTTGGATCCACTTTGGTCGTCGTCGATGCCCCGACCAGCGAGCTTTCGGGCCGCGCCGCCGCCGAGCTGACCCGGCGTCTGACCTCGCAACATGACGTTTTCCCGGTCGGTCGAGAATATCGCCGGTAGTGAATTCTTCGCCCGCAACGGCCTGTTGTTTCAGCCGCTGGCCGACGTCACGCAGTTCACCGAGGGTCTCGGCCAGGCCGGGCCGCTGATCAGCACGCTGACCGGCGATCCCAGCCTGCGCGGCCTGACGCGCACGCTGTCGCTGACCTTCATCGGCATCCAGAACAAGATGACCACGCTCGACGCCCTGGCGCGCCCGCTATCGATGGGGGCTGCGACCGTGGAGGATGCGCTGGCGGGGAAGAACGCCACGTTCTCGTGGCAGGAATTGCTCAGCGGCCAGAAGCCGGGCGCCGACGATCTGCGGCAGTTCATCGAGGTGCAGCCGATTTTGGATTATTCGGCGCTCGAGCCGGGACGCCGCTCCAGCGACGCCATCCGCAAGACCGCGGCCGAACTCGACCTCGCCACGAAGTATCAGGCACGCGTGCGGCTGACCGGCTCGGTGCCGATGGCCGACGAGGAATTCGCCACCGTGGCTGACGGCGCCGCGGTCAATGCCATCGCCACCATCATCGTGGTGCTGACGATTCTGTGGCTGGCGCTGAAGTCGGCGCGCATCATCACGGCGGTGTTCATCAATCTGTTCGTCGGCCTAGCCATGACCGCTGCGATCGGCCTGATGCTGGTCGGCGCGCTGAATATGATCTCGGTGGCCTTTGCCGTCTTGTTCGTCGGCCTAGGTGTCGATTTCGGCATTCAGTTTTCGGTGCGCTACCGCGCCGAGCGGCACGACGTGCCGGAGCTGCGCGACGCGCTGGAATTGGCGGCGAAGAAGATCGGCGTGCCGCTGACGCTCGCCGCCGCCGCGGTGGCGGCGGGCTTCATGTCGTTTCTGCCGACGGCCTATCGCGGCGTTTCGGAATTGGGCCAGATCGCCGGCGCCGGCATGCTGATCGCCTATATCACCAGCATCACGCTGCTGCCGGCTTTGCTGACGCTGTTGGATCCGCCGGGCGAGTCCGAGCCGATCGGCTATCGCAGCCTCGCCCCGGTCGACAACTTTCTGCAGAAGCATCGCGTGCCGGTGATTCGGCGGCACGGTGGCGGTGGCCGTGATTGGACTGCCGCTGCTGTACTTCCTCACGTTCGATTTCGATCCGATCCATCTGCGCAGCCCGAAAACCGAATCGATCTCGACGCTGCTCGATCTCGGCGGCGATCCGCGCGTTGGCATCAATTCGATCAACGTAGTGATGCCGTCAGTCAATGACGCCAATGTGGCGGCGGCCAAGCTGGAAAAGCTGCCGGAAGTGCTGCGTGTCAATACGCTGCATAGCTGGGTGCCGACGGACCAGGACAAGAAACTCGAGGCCATCAGGGAGCTCGGCGGGCAGCTCGCCGCGATCTTGGCGCGCAAGCCGGCGGGGCCGCCGTCCGATGGGGAAAACGTCGCGGCGCTCAATGCGCTATCGGCTCAGCTCATCAAGGTCGCCGGCGACGCCAAAGGACCCGGCGCGGACGCCGCGAAGCGTCTGGCCGCGGCCAGCCAGAAACTGGCGCAGGCGGCCCCCGGCGTGCGGGCTAAGGCGCAGGCGGCGTTTATCGTGCCGCTGGAGAGCGACGTCGGCGCGTTGCGCGGCTATCTTCAGGCCGAGGCGGTCACGGTCGACAGCCTGCCGCGAACCCTCAAGCGCGACTGGCTGGCGCCGGACGGGCACGTCCGCGTCGAGGTGGCGCCGAAGGGCAATACCAACGACACCGAGGTGCTGCGCAAGTTCGCCCGCGCCGTCCTCGCCGCTTATCCGACGGCGATCGGCGGACCGGTTTCGATCCTGGAATCGGGCGACACGGTGGTGCGGGCCTTCATCGAGGCCGGCATCTACGCGCTGCTGTCGATCGCGGTGCTGCTGTGGATCGTGCTGCGCCGGTTCGGCGATGTGCTGCTGACGTTGCTGCCGCTGCTGCTGGCCGGCGTGTTGACGCTGGAAATCTCGGTGCTGATCGGCATGCCGTTGAACTTCGCCAACATCATCGCGCTGCCATTGCTGCTTGGCGTCGGCGTCGCGTTCAAGATCTACTACATTATGGCGTGGCGCACGGGGCAGACCAACTTGCTGCAATCGAGTCTGACGCGTGCCGTAATCTGGAGCGCGCTGACGACGGCAACGGCCTTCGGCAGCCTGTGGCTGTCGAACCACCCCGGCACGTCGAGCATGGGCAAGCTGATGGCGCTGTCGCTGGTGTGTACGCTGGCCGCGGCGGTGCTATTTCAGCCCGCTCTGATGGGGAAGCCCCGTGGGCCCGAAAAGCTTTAGGCAGACTTCGTTTACCGGCGGATCGGCCGGCTTGGCATTGCCCGGCTTGACATTGGAGGGCTTGGGCGGCGTCGGGCGCTGATTGGATGTGGGCAATGGCGCCGGCGCCGGAATGGCTTCCGGCGGCACGCGCGACCAGTTTTCGCCGCCGCACAGGAAACCCAGGAAGCAGCCCTGCACCTTGAGGGTGTCGGGATTTGGTCATGCTGATATTGGCCGAATACGTGTGGCCGTCTTCCGAATTATAGATTTGGCCGTCCCATTGGTTCGGCTTCGCATGCGTCATGCCGAGCAGGATCGGCATGCCTAGCGTCGGGCGGCCGCGCAGCGCCTGGTCGGGATTCTTGTTGTCGATGCCGGGTTTCTCCTCCCACGCCACCACGCCCCACAGCTTGGCGCCGCAGTCGACGATTTTGATGCGGGCGTAACCTTTCTCGACCAGCCACTCGCCGATCGGATCCGGCGCCGCGGGCGGCTCGGCCCAGGCGGCGGTCATGCCCAGCAGCACGCCGGCAAAGGCGGTCAGCGTCCGTTTTGTGATCATGAGCGACATCGTCCGTTTTTACCCGCCACTTATATTCGTAACGCGGCTTACCTGCTGAAATAGTCGAAACGGCGGCGAATTTTTTCGATGGAACTTCCGCCCGGCTGAATTGCTGTGCGCCGAAAGCAGTGTTGCATGATTATTGAATTTTATCCGGCCGCCAGCCGTCCGAGCAGGCGTGGCGCCGTGGTCGCGATCGCGCCTGCCCAAAGGCGGGCTGCCGATGATTGTCGGGCGCGGAGTGTGAGCGTGCCGTTACTGCCCGTGATCTTCCAGCACCTTCAGGCAGGCTTTCCGGAGCTTCTCCCGGTTGTCTTGCAAACAGGCCAGCACCTTGAACGTGTCCGGCACTTCTTCGCTGCAAAATTTGGTGGTGTCGGGTGAGCAAGCGCGCTGTTCCTCGGGGGTACCCTGGAACGGCGTGCTGCCGGCCGGCGGGGTCATCGGTTGTTGCGGTGCCGCGTAAGCGGGCAAGAACGTCGTCGCCAGCACACCGGCCAGCACGGCAAAACAGAGTCGATATTGCATTGAATTGTCGCCCTTTTTCCAGGCGGCTTCCCGGCCGCGTCTTTGATAACAATTGAGGCAACCCCGATGTTCCGCCGGAGGAACCCCCGCTTGCCGTCTGTGTTATAGTCGCGTTGCGGCAATCCGATGGCCAATTCTAAAACCTCATGGACCCGATCATGTCTGTACGTCCGCGTATGACTATTTATTTCCGCAGCGTCTGTCTCGCTCTGACGATTGGCCTGGCCGCGGCCGGCGCTCAGGCGCAAAGCGCAAGCCCCTTCGCCAGCCTTGCCGGCGAATGGTCGGGCAGCGGCACTATCGACCTGGCCGACGGGGCGCGCGAGCCGATCAAGTGCAAGGCCGCCTATGACGTGCTGGAGCAGCAGAACAATCTGCAACTCAACATCCGCTGCGCCAGCGACAGTTACAATTTCGATCTGCGCGGCAGTGCCACGCTGGCGGCGAATTCTGTCAGCGGCAGTTGGAGCGAGGCCACCCGCAACGCCGCCGGAAAATCTCCGGTACGGCCAAGGGCGACCACATCGATGTCATTGCCGAAAGCGCGGCTTTCACCGCCGGTTTGACCTTGGTCACACGCGGCGCCAAGCAGTCGGTGGTGATCAAGTCGAAAGATAGCAATGCCAGCATTCGTGGCGCGACCATCAGCCTGCAACGGAGCTGATTATTCCGCCGGCGAGCGGCCGGAGGCCTTCCAGCCGAACGAGCGCGCCAACTTGTTCAGCATGGTGGCCGTCGGCCGCAGGATGAACAGGTCGGCGAACAGCGCCGCGATCATCGAGAAGGCGCCGAGCCAGCCGAACAGCCGCAGCGACGGCAGGCTCGAGAAAGCCATCATCGCCAGCCCGCAAGCGAGCACCGCCGAGGTGAGTATCAGCGGCGGGCCGACGAGTATTGTCGCTCGCTCGACGCCGACCGCGGGATCGATCTCGGTATCCTCGATCTGCAGGCGGTTGAGGAAATGAATGGTGGCGCTTAAGCCCAGCCCGAACGACACCGTCAGCGCGATGACGCTGGCAAATTGCAGGCCCTGGCCGGTGAGCCACAACAGCGTGCCGGCGAGCACGATGGGGAACAGGCCCCGGCAGAATGCTCACCAGCATGATGAGCGGCGAGCGGAACGCCAGCCCGATGAAGGCTGCGACGAAAACGATCTCGATGGTCAGGCCGCGGCTCAATTTATCGATCATCAAGGCGCTGTTGCGCGCGGCGATGGCCGACAGGCCGGTCACCTCGATCGTATAGCCGGGATATTTGGCTTGGAGTGCGCCGAGTTTCTGGCCAATCTGGTCGATGATCGGCAGCAATTTGCTGGCATCGGCGTCCGGCACGCGGCCGCTGACAATCGCCGCATCTTGTTCGGGCGAGAGGAAGCGGCGCGTCAGATAGACCGGCAGTAGTTCGATATATTGCTTAAGCGTGGCGACGTCGGACTTGCCGGCCTTTTCAGCGAGCCAGCGGCGCAGCGTTTCGATCGACCAGACATTGCCGACGCCGGGTTGCTTTTCGAGCAGCGTATGCACGTCGGCCAGCACAGCGAGGCTTTCGGGCGCGTAGATCGACTGGCCTTTCGGAAACTCGATCAGGATGTCGACCGGATTGGCGCCGGTCAGCTTGACGTCGAGCCGCTGGCTGGCGCGCGTCGCCTGCTCGCGATCCGGCACCTGGTCGGCCAGCCGGTAGCGTGGTTCGAGCTGCGCATAGCCGGCGGACAGCGCGACGACCAAGCCGAGGCCGGCGAGGCTGTAGAGGCCCGGATGCGCGACCATGCGGATGGCGATCCAGCCGCAGAAGCGGCGCAAGATATCCAGCGCGGTGTCGACCCCCTTTGACGCTGGTGACAAAGCCGGATTCGTTGCGGATCAAAAGCACGCCGAGCACCGGCACGAAGGCCAGCACCGCCACCATGGCAATGACCACCGCAATCAGACCGGCCTCGCCGAAGGTGCGGATCAAATCGGATGAGGAGAACTGCAAGGCAATGAAGGACACGCCGGCGGTGGCGTGCGTCAGCACGCAGGCGGGACCGACGATGAACAGCGCATTGCGGAAGGCGGTGTGTTTGTCGTCGCCGGCGAGCAAACCGGTCGCGCGCCGCGAAGGTAAGCTGCATGCTGTCGGAAAAACTGATGACCATGATCAGCGGGGTCATCACGTTGAGGAAAATGTTGAGGCTGAAATTGAGCCAGCCCAGCGCGCCGAGCGCCAGCAGGATTGCGGCCAGCGGTGGTGCCGCGGCGATGATCATGAAGGACAGCCGGCGGAAGAACAGCGCTGCGATCAGGCAGCCGGCGGCAAAGCCGAGCGCGTTTGTAGAGCAGACGGTCGCGCTCGATGGCGTGGCGGATTTCAAGCTGCATCACCGGCACGCCGGACAATTCGCCTTTCAGCCCGGTGCCGGCCAGATGTTCGTCGAGGGTCTTGCGGACGGTGTCGATGACCTTATCCAGCCCGTTGCCCTGGACCACCTTCGGGTCCAGCGCCAGCACCATCAGTGTCAGCTTGCCGTCTTCCGAAACCAGCTTGCCGCGGATGATCTCGTTCGACATCACCTTACCCACAAGCGCCTGGTACTCGGGGCCTTGCGGCAGGGGCGACGGGAACAGCGCCGCGGGGGATATTGCCGTTCTCCGGGGGCTGGCGCGCCGAGAACAGCGAGATGATGCCTCGGGTGCCGTCGACCAGTTGCAGATCGGTGACGATCTCGCGCAACGCCAGCAGCGACTTGCGCTCGAACAGCGTCGGACCTTCGACGACGACCAGGACGTCGAATTCGGTCGACGGGAAGCGCGCGTCACCTCTTCGTAAGTTCTGAATTCCTGGGTGTCGGAGCGGAACAGCTGGCTGAGCGAATCGTCGACTTTGATCCGGGCGAAGCCGACGGCGGCGAGCAGGGCACAGCACAACGAAAACGATGACGGAGATGATTGGATGGGCCAGCGGGATCAGCCCCATGCGCTCGATGCCGAGCGCGAGGTTGCGCGGCTTGATCGCCTGAGGCGGCGGGCCGAATTCGTTTGGCTGTGGATTTGTCAAAACGGGGGCCGCCTTATGCGCTTGTCGGGGGACGCTCGCTGGCGCCTAAACGTCGCTGAATATAATCGCTAACCATATAATCGGTAGCCATCGCCTTGAAATCGGCCGTCATCGCGCCATACGATATTTTGCTCCGAATTCAGGATTATGACCGGGGCGTCAACGTGTGCCCCGGCCGGAGCGTTCCCCGGCAGCCTGCCTAATCCGCGCGCAGTGCGAAACAGGCACAACCGTACCTAATCTAAGTCTTTGAAATACAGTTGGCCACCCGGCCTCCACACAGGCAGGCCGGTGTCAGCCAACGGACATTGGCGATTACTTCGGCAGAAACTCGTTGGTGAAGGTCGACGGGAATTGACCTGCTGCGGACCGGTCGGCTGCAAATAGGCGAAAGTGGCGCGCGCCTGCACCTCGGTCATTTTGCCGTCCTTCGACCAGATCTGGCTGACGATGTCGTAGGCCTGATCGTTGGTTTCCGGCGACATGGTCGGGTATTCCTGCGCCATCAGCGCCTTGCCGCGCTTGGGATCGCCTTGAGGATTTTCACGGCATCGCCGATCGCGGCGGCGACCTTGCGCAGCAGCTCCGGCTTTTCCTTGATGTTGTCGGGATGCGTCGCCAGCACCATGAACAGAATGTCGCGCACTTCCGGCACTTCGCCGTTCATCATGTTGAGGAAGATCCTGCCCTTGCCGGACTGCTGCACCAGGACACCGGCCGGCTCGAACGGCAGCGCCGCGTCGATCAGGTCGCGCTGGAAGGCGGCGACGTAAGAGGGTGCCTCGGCGCCGAGATAGACCGAGGTGATGTCGCCCGGCAGCGTCAGGCCGTATTTCTTCGCCAGGATGCGAGCATTTTTTCGCCCGAGCCGCCGGCCGACGGCATGGCGACGCGCATGCCCTTCAGCTTTTTGATCTTGTCTTCGACGCTGAGCTTCTCCGAGCCTTCCATCAGCTTGTCGCTGGCGATGAGGTTGTTGACCGGGCGGTTGGCGATGTTGAAGAACGCCACCACCTGCTTGCCCTGCACCGCGGAGGTGAGGATGTGCTCGTAGCTGACGATGGAGACGTCGGCCTGCTTGGTCAGCGCGGCCTGAAGCGCGAGCGGACCGCCTTGCACGAAGGAAATGTCCGGCTCGAGCCCGTATTTCTCGAACAGCTTCTCGCGCTTGGCGACGTAGAGTGCGCCGGAATAATAGCCGTGGCCGATGTTGGTGATCTTGACCGTCTCGGCGAAAGCCGACCATGACAGCACGACGGACGCGGCGATGACGGAAGCCTTGAGCATTTTCAT
>JBBCIM010000027.1:0-50817 GCA_037200245.1 Pseudolabrys sp. | reverse complement strand
TGCGATGAGGACGGCGCCGAGCGCGATCAGGAAAGCGCGGTAGCTCGGGGAATTGGCGGAAGCCCAGATTGATGTCGCCTTGCAGCCACTCCGGCAACGGCACCGATTTCGGGATCGGTCCGTAGAAATAAGTGGCGGTGGCGATTGCCATGAAGGCCAAGCCGATGGTGAGCAGCACCTGCTCCAGATCGGTCGACTTATAGAGCCGGCGGTAAAGCCCGCGCTCGAATACGACGCTGACCGCACCGACGACGACGGCGGAAATCGCCAGCGCCGGCACAAAGCCAATGCCGAGGTTGCGCGTCAGCGACACCACGACATAGCCGCCGGCCATGGCGAAAGCGCCATGCGCAAGATTGACGAAGCCCATCAACCCCATCGTCACCGACAGGCCGACGGAGGTGATGAACAGGAACATGGCATAGGCCAAGCCGTCGAACAGAATGCTGACGGCTATGATGGCAAAATGCGGCACGAGCCCCACCCCGTGTTGAAGAAAAAACGCCGCCGCGTCTTTTATGCGCGGCGGCGCCGTTTGGTGTCAAACCTCAAGCGTAGCGTCTTAGCTGCCGCAGCGGCCGATCTTCTGCACCTTGCATTCGTCCTTGACCGCCTTGGTGGTGCTGAGGACTTTGACGCCAAGCTTGCCATCCGCCTTGCGGACGACTTCCATGGCGTGTTCGTCCTGCACGATGTCGCGGGTATCGGCGTCGATCGTGACATGACCGCGCGGCCCGTTACCGGACCAGCCCTTCATGGCGTCGATGACCTTGGCGCCGTCGGTGACGTTGCCGTTGAGCTTCTTAATGGCGTCGAAGATGGCGTGCATGCTGTCCCAGGCCGCGGCCGACATGAAGTCCGGATAGGAGTCCTTGCCGTAGGCCTTGTGCCATTCCGCGTTGAACGCCTTGTTGTCGGCATTGTCGAGATCGACGGCGTAGTTGCCCATGACGATGGTGCCGATGGCGGCGTCGCCCATGTCCTGCAGCTTGTTGTCGGGGATCAGGTCCATCGGGCCGATCAGCTTGACGCCGGCCTTGCGCATGCCGAGTTCGCCATAGGCCTTCGCCACGCCGGTGGCGTGCGCGCCGGACGGGATGAACACGTACATGCAGTCGGGCTTGAGGTCCTTGATCTTCTGGAAGAACGGCGTGAAGTCCGGCACCTGCACCGGGCTGCCGAGCGGGATCGAGTCGACGATCTTGCCGCCGGCTTTCTCGAAGCCGGTCTTGAAGGCCTCGGTGGAATCCTTGCCCGGCGGGAAGTCGGTGTAAGCCAGCGCCGCGGTCTTGCAGCCGATCTTATCGTAGGCATAGGCGCCCATCGGATAGGCGTGGTGCCACATGCTGAACGACAGCCGCACGATGTAAGGCGACAGATTGGTGATCCAGGCCGTACCGGCGTTGGAAATGACCATCGGCACCTTCGCCTGCGTCACGACCGGCGCCAGCGCGATCGACGACGGCGAGAACGAGAAGCCGGTGAGCATCGACACCTTGTCGTTGGTGATCAACTCGGTGGCCACGGTCTTGGCCTGCGCGCCGGTCGGCGGACCTTCGTCACGCTTGACCAGTTCGACGGTGTGCGGCGCGATGTCCTTGGCGTGCAGCTTGACGTAGAGATCGAACGCCTTGTCCATCTGGTGGCCGAGGTCGGCATTGGCGCCGCTGAACGGCACCACGACGCCGATCTTGATGTTTTCCGCCTGGGCGGCGCCGCCCACTGTCAGCGCCAGGGCGGCGAGCCCCAGCCATTTTGCGATTTTCATTCATTGTCCTCCCTTACGTCCTTGAATTAGTTGGATATCCCACTAATCCCGGGGCGGTATTCCGCCCATTGACGTTAAAGGTGGACCAAATCCCGGCCGGCGGTCAATCGGGATCGGCGCGACAGCACGTCACGCGAAGCCGCAATAATAAGCGGCAGGCGTACCGCCTTGCGGTGCAATGTCGGAGCTAAGCGGTGCGCGGCAGGCCGCCGATCAGGCGGCGGACTTGGCGGCAATCGCCGCCACCGAGGTGGCCGAGATCGCGTTGTCCTTGCGCTCCAGCAGCATTTCGAGGGACGCGACTTCGACGCGGTTGCGGCCGCGTTCCTTGGCGAAGTAAAGCGCCTGGTCGGCCTGCGCCAGCAATTCAGGCACGTCGATCGCCACTTCCTGGCAATGCACAATGCCGATGCTCACGGTGGCGCAAACCGGGGCGGCCGTCGACCTCCTGCGCCATCTGCGCAAAGGTTTCGCGCATGCGTTCGGCCACCGCCACCGCCTTCTCGCGACTGGTGTCATACAGAACGGCGGCAAATTCCTCGCCGCCGAGACGGCCGATCAGATCGGACGCGCGCACCGACTGGCGCGCGGCGTCGCTGAAGATTTCCAGCACGCGGTCGCCGAGCGCATGGCCGAAGCGGTCGTTGATCGATTTGAAGTGATCGAGATCGATCAGCAGCACCGCCACCGGACGCGGATGGCTCTTGTGGCGCTTGGCCAACTGGCCGGCGTCCTGCAGGAACGAGCGGCGGTTGGCGATGCCGGTCAGCGGGTCGACCATCGCTGCGGTGCGATGGCGCAGTTCGGTGCGCTCCTTGGCCATGGCCAGCAGGATAAAGGCGATGGAGATCGTGAACAGCAGCGCCTCGAAGCTCAGCACGGTCAGCCAGACGCTGCCGTACACGGTGTTGTTCGGCGACCAGGGCAGCATCTTGACCATCGGCGTGCGCAGCAGGAACAGGGAGCCATGGGCAAACAGCATGAAGATCGCCGGCCAGCGCGACACCAGATTTTCGTTGCGGCCGTGCCAGAATTCGTAAGCGGTGAGCCAAGTATAGGCGGTGATGATGCCCGATGCGATCAGCGAGCGCGTGTCGACGGCGTCGGTCAGCACCGGCAGGCGGCACACCAGCAGCCAGATGACGGCGCCGGTCACCAGATAGACCGGCTCGGCCGGGCGGCCGTCGAAGATGCGGGCGCCGGTCCAGGTCACCGCGAAGGCGGTAAACAGCAGCGCATTGGCGAGATCAATAGTGATGAGGTCGGGGGCATTGCCGTACATGCCGAACAAGCCGACCGAACCGGCCCGGATCAGATGCGCAAAGCCCCACCACGCCACGGCGTGGATCTGCGTATTTTGCGCCCACGCGAACAACAGCAGCAGACCGAGGATGGCCTCGACATAGATCGTGACCATGAAGAGGGTGTTGACGTCGAGATTCATCGCTCGCACTGCCCAATGACTACGGGGGCTTGAGCTGCCGGTAAGTCCCCAGGTTTACAAATACCGGCGCCCGACAAAGAAGTGGTGAATGGGCCTTATTTTCCTCGACCAATGCCGCGATATGGTTTCGAGGAAGTTTCCGAATCCACCGGGAATTGAGAGATTCCCCGGATAATCGCGGCCGGATCGGACAATAGACCCTGTTTTGATCCTGAAAACCGGGTCCCCCTCGCCTAAATGATGCGGTAGGGTCGCCGACTGCTGAATTCTGGAACCGGGCATGCAATTACGAAACGACACTGTGGATGCGATCGGCCATACACCGCTGATCAAGCTCAAACGCGCGTCGGAGCTGACCGCCTGCACCATCTTCGGCAAGGCCGAGTTCATGAATCCGGGCGGTTCGGTGAAAGACCGCGCCGGCCGCCAGATGATCCTCGAGGCGGAAAAGCGCGGCGAATTGCGGTCCGGCGGCTTGGTGGTCGAATCCACCGCCGGCAATACCGGCATCGGGCTGGCGCTGGTCGCCAGCGCGCGCGGCTATCGCACGCTGATCGTCATTCCGGAAACGCAGAGCCAGGAAAAGAAAGACACACTGCGGCTGTTCGGCGCCGAGCTGCTCGAAGTGCCGGCCCTGCCTTACGGCAATCCCAACAACTACCAGCATGTCGGCCGACGGCTGGCCGACCAACTCAACAAGACCGAGAAGAACGGCGTCATCTTCGCCGACCAATGGAATAACCTCGACAATCGCAAGGCGCATTACGTTTCCACCGGCCCCGAGATCTGGGAAGACACGGCGGCAAGATCGACGGCTTCATCTGCTCGGTCGGCACCGGCGGCACCATCGCCGGCGTCTCGACGTATCTGCGCGAAAAGAAATCCGACATCGTTATCGGCCTTGCCGACCCGCATGGCGCCGGCATGTACAATCTGTTCGCGCATGGCGAAGCTAAGGCGACCGAAGGCGGCTCGATCACCGAGGGCATCGGCCTCGGCCGTGTCACGGCGATCATCGAAGACATCAAGGTCGACAAGCCCTATCTCATTCCCGACGAAGAAGCCGTGCCGATCATCTTCGATCTGCTGGAGCACGAAGGCCTGTGCCTCGGCGGCTCCTCGGGCATCAACGTCGCGGGCGCGATCCGCCTGGCGAAGGATCTGGGTCCCGGCCACACCATCGTCACTGTGTTGTGCGACTCCGGCACGCGCTATCAGTCGAAATTGTTCAATCCGGAATTCCTGCGCTCGAAAAAGCTGCCGGTGCCGGAATGGCTCACCCGCAAATCCGACATCAAACCGCCGTTCGAGAAAACATGAGCCGGCCGCGTAACTGGCATCGCGCGGACGGAACGATTAGATGATGCTGCGCATTAACGCAGACGCAATTCGAGAACAAACTCATGACCACGCCCGCAAGCAAATGGCTCAAATCCACCGAATGGCTCGCCGGCCAGATCGGCAAACCCAACGTCGCGATCATCGACGGCTCGTTCTACCTGCCGACGCAGAAGCGCGATGCCGAGGCGGAGTATCTTGCCGGTCACATTCCGGGCGCGGTGTTTTTCAACATCGAAACCGTCGCCGACGATTCGACCGACCTGCCCCACATGCTGCCGGGGCCCGACCCAATTCAGCGAAGCCGTCGCCGCGCTCGGCATCAACGATAGCGACACCATCGTCGTCTATGACGGCGTCGGCCTGAATTCGGCGCCGCGGGTCTGGTGGACCTTCCGTATTTTCGGCGCCAAGAACGTGTTCATTCTCGACGGCGGCTTGCCGGCTTGGAAGGCGGAAGGCCGCCAGATCGAAACCGGCGCGGTCAAACGGCCACGCGGAAAATTCAACGCCGCGATGGATACCGGTGCGGTCGCGATGATGTCCGACGTGCAGATGGCGCTCAACGACCAGAGCACACAGGTGGTCGACGCCCGCTCGGCGGGACGCTTTGCCGGGCGCGACCCCGAGCCGCGTCCGGGCTTGCGCTCCGGCCACATGCCGGGCGCGTTCAACCTGCCTTATACCGAAATCGTCGAGAATGGCCGTCTCGCCTCACCGGAGAAGATCGCCGCTGCCTTCAAGAAGGCCGGCGTCGATACCGACAAGCCGGTCATCACCAGCTGCGGCTCCGGTGTCACCGCCGCGATCCTGGCGTTCGGCCTCGATGCGCTCGGCAAGAAGCCGGCGCGTATTTATGACGGCTCATGGGCGGAGTGGGGCTCGCGGCCCGATCTGGCAGTCGAAAAAGACTGACGGCGCAGGCTGAAAGTTTCCGCAACCTATAGTTTTATTTATTAAGTGTGCTATTATTCGCTCTTAACGAATGGGGGCGGGCAATGGTGCCGGGCAAGATCGTTCTGGCCGCCGTGGGTGTGGCGGTTGTCATCCTGATGACGCTCGGTCTGTTTTTCACAAATTTCTATTCCTCCCTCGGCCACACCGAGCAAGTCCGCGGCCTTGTGACGTTTCTCTTCGTGTTGGTGACAGTCAGCATTATTCTTGTGTTCGCTTTGGGTATCTTCTGGTTGGACAACGCCGACGACATGCTCAAACGGTTTGCGGCCGCGAAAGACTTGCTGACCATCGTCGTCGGCATCGTCGGCACCATCATGGGCTTTTATTTCGGCTCGGCGACCGGCGAATCCGCGAGCTTTTCGATCGCCAACGCGGCCCTGGTGCCGCAGGTCGCCGAAGCCGGGCAAGCGGTGTCGCTCTCAGGCCATATCAATGGCGGCAGCAAGCCCTACAAATACACCGTGATATTCGCCGATCCGGCCAACACGTTGACCACGGTTCAACTGGGCACGCTGAAAGTCAACGAGGGTTCGGCGGACGGCACAATTTCGAAAGACATCAAATTGCCGGCCATCGATAAGCCGGCCGTCCTGTTTTACACGTTGACCGCAAGCGACGCTAAAAATGTGAGCGCCATTTCGAACGGCGCCCTCTATATCGAGGTCAAAAAACCCGCGCAGGGCTCAACCCCGCCGGCGGACGCAAATCCCGCAAAATAAGCGCGGCGGCGCGAACGCGATTTTGCAACCTCTGGACCTTTGGCGCAAAGATGCGTTGCGCTGTATGCTGCGCGGATGATTTTCCGCCAGCTTTTCGACAGCGTTTCGGGCACTTACTCATATCTGCCTCGCCAGCCGTAGCGGCGGCGAGGCGCTGATCATCGATCCGGTGCTGGAAAAGGTCGACCGCTATCTGCAATTGATCGGCGAACTCGACCTCAAACTGGTCAAGGCGGTCGACACGCATCTCCACGCCGACCACATCACCGGCCTCGGTGCGCTGCGCGACCGCACCCACTGCATCACCGTGATGGGCGAAAACACCAAAGCCGACGTGGTGTCGATGCGGCTGGCCGAAGGCGACAAGCTCGCCATCGAAGGTGTGGGCCTGGACGTCCTCTACACGCCAGGCCACACCGACGACTCCTACAGCTTCCTGATGGGCGACCGCGTCTTCACCGGCGACACGCTGCTGATCCGCGGCACCGGCCGCACCGATTTCCAGAATGGCGACGCGCGGATGCAATACGACTCCATCTTCGGCAAACTGCTGCGCCTGCCCGACGACACGCTGGTGTTTCCGGCACACGACTACAAAGGCGACACCGTCTCCACCATCGGCGAGGAGAAGCGCTACAATCCGCGCCTGCAGATCAAGTCGGTCGACGAATACGTCGCGCTGATGGCGAGCCTCAACCTGCCGAACCCAAAGATGATGGACGTCGCGGTGCCCTCCAATATGAAGGTCGGCCTGGCACAGCAGGACATCGCGCGGCGCGGCCTGGGCCTTGGATGCCAAGGCCGCGATCGCTTCGGTCGACCGGCCGGACGTCCGCCTTCGTCGATCTGCGGGAAACCGGCGAGCGCAACAAGCACGGCAGCATTCCAGGCAGCGTGCACGCGCCCTACGGCGATCTGCAGGAAAACATCCGCGCCGGCGGCATGCTGCGCGAATTGGCCCGCATGTCCGACCGGCGCATCGTGTTCTATTGCGCCTTCGGCGAGCGCTCGGCGATGGCGGTTCAGGCGGCGCAGGATGCAGGCCTTGCCACGACGCTGCATGTGCAAGGCGGCATCGACGCCTGGAAACGCGCAGGCGGGCCTTTGTCTTTCGGCGCGTGATCTTATCCGAAAACGGTTCCCACTTTTCGGGATCACGCGCGGGCGCGTAAAATTCGCGCCCTACCCGCTAATGTAAAATCTGGCTGAGGAACAGCTTGGTGCGCTCGTGCTGCGGATGGTTGAAGAATTCCTCGGGCGTGTTGGCCTCGATGATCTGGCCGGCATCCATGAAAATCACGCGGTTCGCGACCTGACGCGCAAACCCCATTTCATGGGTGACGCACAGCGTCATGCCGTCCTCGGCGAGCCCGACCATGGTGTCGAGCACTTCCTTGACCATTTCCGGATCGAGCGCAGACGTCGGCTCGTCGAACAACATGATCTTCGGGCTCATGCAGAGCGCCCGCGCGATGGCGACGCGCTGCTGCTGGCCGCCCGATAGCTGGCCGGGATATTTCAAGGCCTGGTTCGGAATCTTGACGCGCGTCAAATAGTGCATGGCGATCTCTTCGGCCTCGCGCTTGGGGATCTTGCGCACCCAAAGCGGCGCCAGCGTGCAGTTTTCCAGCACCGTGAGATGCGGAAACAGATTGAAGTGCTGGAACACCATGCCGACTTCGCGGCGCACTTCGTCGATCTTCTTGAGATCGCTAGTCATCTCGACGCCGTCGACGATGATCTGGCCCTGCTGATGCTCCTCGAGCCGGTTGATGCAGCGGATCATGGTCGACTTGCCCGAACCGGAGGGTCCGCAGATCACGATACGCTCGCCGCCTTTCACCTTGAGATTGATGTCCGCAGCACGTGGAAATCGCCGTACCACTTGTTGACGCCGATGAGGTCGACGGCCATGTCGGTCTTGAGCTTGCTCGGCTTAATGCGGGGCGGCGCGCCGGTGGCGGTGACACTCATGACAGTTCCTTTGCCCTAACGTCGATCGCTCAAGGCCAGCCGCGCTTCGGTGGCGCGGGCATAGCGGGACATGGCGTAGCAGAAGATCAGGTAGAATATGGCGGCGACGGCATAGCCGGTCGTGCTGGTCACCGGTGTCGCCCATTTCGGATCGATACGCGAGACCTCCACCGTGTGCAGGAAGTCGAAGATGCCGACGATGAAGACCAGCGTCGTATCCTTGAACAGGCCGATATAGGTGTTGACGATGTTGGGGATGGTGATCTTGAGCGCCTGCGGCAGGATAATCAGCCGCATCATCTGCGAATAGCTCAAGCCCACCGCCATGGCGCCTTCGAACTGGCCTTTCGGATCGCCTGCAAACCGGCGCGCACCACCTCCGCCATATAGGCCGAGGCGAACATGGCGATGCCAACCAGCGCGCGCAGCAATTTGTCCGGCGACAAATGCTCCGGCACGAACAACGGCAGCATCACGCTCGCCATGAATAAAACCGTGACCAGCGGCACGCCGCGCACGAACTCGATGAAGATGACCGAGAAAAAGGCGTATCGCCGGCATATGCGAGCGGCGGCCGAGCGCCAATAAAATGCCGAGCGGCAGCGACACCACGATGCCGACCCAGGCCACCACGATGGTCACCAGGATGCCGCCCCACAGCACGGTGTCGACCGGCCGCAGGCCGACGGCGCGCCAGCCGGTCAGCAGGATGAAGGCGCTGACCGGGACGATGACAAAGAAGTAGACCGAGCCGAGGTCGCGCCGCGGCGCGCCGAGCCACAGCATCCAGATGACGCCGATCGCCAGCATCACGAAAAAGGTATCGACGCGCCAGCGCTCGGACAACGGATAGGAGCCGTAGACGAAATAGGGCCAGCGCTCCCAGACGAAGGGCCAGCAGGCGCCGACCGGACGGTTGACGATGACTTCGCGGCAGGCGTCGCGATCGGCGCCGGTCCACACCGCATCGATCAGCAGAAAGCGGACGAGATCGGGAATGATCCAGGCAAACAGCAAGGCGATCAGGATCGTCAGGACGACGTTGAACGGCGTCGACACCAGGTTCTCGCGCAGCCAGCCGACAGCGCCCCGCATTGCCGCCGGCGGCGGGCTCGGCTCCAGGGTCCGGTCGCGCACGAAGTGCAGCTTGGCAACCGCAAGTTCGCCTTCCGACATGGTCATGACGGCGACCTCACCTTTCCACCAGCGCGATGCGGCTGTTGTAGATGTTCATCAGCAGCGAGGTCGCGAGACTGATGGAGAGATAAACTGCCATGGTGATGGCGACGACTTCGACCGCCTGCCCGGTCTGGTTCAGCACCGTACCGGTGAACACCTGCACCAGGTCCGGATAGCCGATCGCCACCGCCAGCGACGAGTTCTTGGTCAGGTTGAGGTATTGGCTGGTCAGCGGCGGGATGATCACCCGCATCGCCTGTGGCACCACGATCAGCCGCAAGGTCGGCGACGGCCGCAAGCCGAGCGAATAGGCCGCTTCGGTTTGGCCCCGCGACACCGCGAGAATGCCGGCGCGCACCACTTCGGCGATGAAGGCCGCGGTGTAGATCGACAGGCCGAACAGCAGCGCGGCAAATTCCGGCAGGACCTCGATGCCGCCGCTGATGTTGAAGCGGCCGCCTTGCGGATATTCAAAGGACAGCGGGGACGCCGGCGCCCGCCAACACCAAAAGCGGCAGGCCGATAATCAGCGCCAACGCCACCGTGAATACCGGCGCCTGCTGGCCGGTCTGCTCCTGGCGCTTGCGCGCCCAGATGTAGAACCCGATCGAGGCCAACAGGCCGAAGATGATGGCGAACACCACCCATTTGAATGGCGCGGCAAAGATCGGCTCCGGCAAAAACAGGCCGCGGTTGTTGAGGAAGATGCCGCCCGGAATCTTGATGCTGTCGCGCATCTCCGGCAGCGCCTTGAGCACGGCGTTGTACCAGAACAGCAATTGCAGCAGCAGCGGGATATTGCGGATGGTTTCGACGTAGCCGGTGGCGGCTTTCGACACCAGCCAGTTCTTCGACAGCCGGGCGATGCCGATCACGAAGCCGAGAATGGTGGCGATGATGACGCCGAGGCCGGCGACCAGCAGCGTATTCAACAGGCCGACCCAGAAGGCCCGGCCATAGGTCGAGGCCTGGGCGCTGTATTGGATCAGCGTCTGGCTGATATCGAAGCCGGCGGTCGCGTGCCAGAAGCCGAAGCCCGAGGCGATATGCGCGCGCGCCAGGTTGGCGATGGCATTGCTGGCCGCGGCATAGACCAGGAACGCAATGATCGCGCAAAGCGCGACCTGATAGGCAATGCTCCGGACCTTGGGGTCGTTATAGAGCGCAACCCGCGCAGGCTGCGCCTGCGTCGGAAGGTCAACTGACATCTACCCCTCGTCGCCACACCACGCCCGCGTCCCGGCGGCGGCTAAAAACCGGCCCGCCGCGAAGCTCCTTCAAGCTCGCAGCGGGCCGGCAACTCTCGCTAGCGGATCGGCGGCGCGTATTGGATGCCGCCTTTGCTCCACAATTTGTTCAGGCCGCGCTCGATCTTGAGCGGCGAGTTCTGCCCGACATTGGCGTCGAACACTTCGCCGTAGTTGCCGACCAGCTTGACGATGCTGACCGCCCATTCCTTCGGCAGACCGAGCTGTTCGCCGTAGTTGCCCTCGGTGCCGACGAAACGCTTGATGTCCGGATTGGTCGACTTCAACATTTCATCGACGTTCTTCGAAGTAATGCCGAGTTCTTCGGCGTTGAGCATCGCGAAGAGCGTCCACTTGACGATATCGAACCACTGGTCGTCGCCGTGACGGACCGCAGGGCCGAGCGGCTCCTTGGAGATGATCTCCGGCAGCACGATGTGGTCGTTGGCGTTGGCGAGCCGCAGGCGCTCGGCATAAAGACCCGAGGCGTCAGTGGTGTAGGCGTCGCAGCGGCCGGCGTCGTAGGCCTTCAACCGCTTCGTTGGCGGTGGCGAAAGTCACGGTCTTGACCTGCATGTTATGGGCGCGGAAATAGTCCGACAGATTGAGTTCGGTGGTGGTGCCCTGCTGCACGCAGACCGACGCGCCGTTGAGCTCGAGCGCCGAGTTCACCTTCAGCGCCTTGCGCACCATGAAGCCCTGGCCGTCATAATAGTCGACGCCGACGAAGTTCAGGCCGAGCGAGGTGTCGCGCGACGAGGTCCAGGTGGTGTTGCGCGCCAGCACGTCGACTTCACCGGATTGCAGCGCGGTGAAGCGATCCTTGGCCGACAGCGGCACGAATTTGACCTTGCTCGCGTCATTGAAGATCGCGGCGGCGACGGCCTTGCAGACGTCGACGTCCAGACCGGTCCATTTGCCTTGCGCGTCCGGCAGGCCGAAGCCTGCCAGCGTGCCGTTGGAGCCGCAATTGAGCATTGCCGCGGTCCTTGACGGCCTTGAGCGTTTGAGCGGATGCGCTCTGCGCGGCGAAAACCACCGCGAGCGCTAAAATGCTGATCATTCGATTCATTTGGCAGCCTCTACAGCGCATATCGGGATGCGGCGCCCCTCGTGGGTCGGCCAAGCCTCACGCCGTCACCGGGCATGGCCCATGGTGCAAGCATCGTAGCTGGCCTTTTCCCCCGAGCCCTCTCGACTTTTCCCATCACAGACCGGACCGGCAGAGAGGTCAAGGGGCGGAATGATGCCGGAAGCCGTGTAAAAGGGACTATACGGGTGGTATGGCCGCCGACCGCGGTCGGTTCCCCGTCAGACCGGCCGCAAATGCATTGGGTTTGCCGCGACGGACGCCGCAAAACTGCCTAAATGGCCGCGGCGCCGCCGCTGCGCATGGACGAACTGCAGATTGCGCAGGTAGACGAAGACGCCAAACGCCTGG
The DNA here is from genome assembly GCA_037200245.1 of Pseudolabrys sp. GTDB lineage: Bacteria > Pseudomonadota > Alphaproteobacteria > Rhizobiales > Xanthobacteraceae > Pseudolabrys. The sequence goes on along the minus strand of JBBCIM010000027.1, from coordinate 38,750 downwards.
CCGATGATGAATACCGGGTCCTTGCGGTAGATTGCATAGCCGAGCAGCATGAAGCCGCCGCCGATGGAGAATATCCAGAACGCGGTCGGCACCACGCTACGCCCGGCGCGCTCCGACGCGATCCACTGCACCACAAAGCGCATGGCGAACATGATCTGCGCGACGTAACCGATCAGGATGCCCCAATCGAGATTGCCGACAAACACGTCGTGCAGATAGCCGCCAACGGCATGCGTGATATCGACCAGCATAAGTGTCTTCCTTCAGCTTGCGCGCGATGCGGCGCGTTTAGTCACGACGAGTTCGGGAACGCGTTTGCGGCGGCGGATCAGCCACCAAACGCCGGCCAGATCGAGAATGCCGACCCAGAGCCGGTCGAACAGTCCGTAATTCGACACGCCGCTGGCGCGCGGCCGGTCGACGACATCGACATAGCCAATGTCGTAGCCCTCGCGCCGCACCAACGCCGGCAGGAAGCGATGCAGGCCGTCGAAATACGGCAGCCGGATAAAGACATCGCGGCGGAACGCTTTCAGCCCGCAGCCGGTGTCGCGCGTGCCGTCGCGCAATACCGCCCCGCGCACGCCGTTGGCGATGCGCGATTGCAGCTTCTTGAAACCGCTAGCCTTGCGCCCGACCCGCTGGCCGGCGACCAATCCAACGCGCGGCGCACCGTTTTCCAGGACACGCAGCAGCGCCGGGATGAAAGCCGGATCGTTCTGGCCGTCGCCGTCGAGCGTCGCGACCAGCGGCGCGCGCGCCGCGGTGACGCCGCTGCGCACCGCGCAGGACTGACCGCAGGATTGTCTGTGCCGCACGCGGCGCAGCCACGGGTGCTGCGCCATCAGGCGCTTGAGTTCCGCCTCGGTGCCGTCGGTGGAGCCGTCATTGACGTAGACGATCTCGAAGCGCCATTGGCCTTCGAGCGCCTTGGCAATCTCGGCCACCAGGACTGCAATATTGCCGGCCTCGTTGCGCACCGGCACCACGACGGAGACCGCCGGTTCGTTGGTATCCATTGATAAGGTCCCGCCGGGGCGACACCGCATTCGCCCCGTTTCTTATTAAGCCAAAAGCTCGCGGGCAACAGATTTGATGCGCCGGACCGAGGGACCCGGAAAAGCCAGCAATGTGCCGTCGGGCCGCACCGAAAAGCCCAGGCGGCGCAGGGCGAAAAACCGGGCCGCCAGCAGCGCCCCCACCGCGCCCATCACGGCGCCGCCCAGAACGTCGGTCGGGTGATGCGCAGTCACCGACGACGCGGCTGATGCAGATCAACGCCGCATAGATGAGCAGTACCGCGCGAGCCCGCGGCCACAAGATGCCGAAAGCCACCAGCACCGATAAAGCGGTCGTGCTGTGACCCGACGGCATGCTGGCATAGGCCGCGCTCCAACTGAACGGCGAGAACACGGTGGGATCGGCAAAGCCCGGAACAAACGGCCGCGCCCGTCCGATCACATGCTTGATGATGTTGGTCGCAATGCCCGGTAGCGCGATGGCCGCAAACAGATAGCCGAGGCGCACCATCATCGCCGATAGCACACGCTGCGACATCGGCGTCAGACGCGGCAGTGCGGCCAACGCCATAAAAACAAGACCGAGCGGCCAGAGGAACCAGCCCGATTTGCCGAAATCGGTGATCCAGTCGAAAAAGGAAATCACGGGGCGCGGCAGCGTGCGTGCATAGACGATCGCGGGCGCGTCGATGAACGTCATGCCGAGCAGAAACACCACGGTCGAAATGGCAATGGCGATGCCGAGTTTGCGGAGCGGCCACAGCCAGGAGTGAAGCGGATGAATGCGCGGCGCGCGGACCAGCATCGCCAGGCTCGCCGCGATCGTTACGGCCAACCGCCGCACAATAAGCAGCGAGGCGCCGCCGCTTTGCGGCTTCAACTCGTTGATCACGGTCATGGCGTCGCCGCCGAGCGGAACAACGTCAGGGACACCGGCTTGCCGATGCTGATGTTGAAGCCGTCAATGTGCTGCGCCAGCGTGTAATGTAGCGCGATGGCGTTGGCGCGCTGCACGAAATTGCGTTCGCTGCGCGCATCGACCAGCGCGAAATGGCACGCGCCCTGCCCGAGGAATTCGGCGGCGCCGGCGCCGTCGGTAAAACGCGTGCCGGTGCCGAGCATGAACACCAGGCTCGGTTCCTGATACGCGAAGGTCGAAGCGACCTGTGGCTGCGGACAGCCTGCGCCGCGCACTTCCTCGGCGATCAGCGCGCTCGGGAAACAGCCCGGGCAACGACGGGAACGTCACGGCATAGACCGCGATGGCAACGAATACCGAAGCCACCATGCCGCGCAGCAGCGCGCGCTCGGCGCCGTCGGCTTCATAGAGCCACCAGGCGAACAGGCCGAAAATCATGGCCGCCGCGGTGAAGGGCCAGGCCACGATGCCGAGATCGCGTCCGACAACGATGAAGGCAACGCCGATCGCAATCGCAATTGCGACCGGAAACACGAACCAGCCGGCGGTGCCGCGCACCAGCCAGGGCGTACGGATCAGGCCGCCTTTTTCGAGAATGCCGGCAATCAAAATCGCAATCGCGGGATAAAGCGGCAGCACGTAATGCGGCAGCTTGGTCATCACGACTTCGAACACCAGCCAGGCCGGGATCAGCCAGGCCAGCAGAAATTGCGCGCCCGGCTCGCGCCGCGCCTTCCAGACCATCGGCGCGGCGAGCCCCGCGAGCACGCAGCCCGGCCAGAACGTCACCCAGAACAGCAGCAGATAAAATCCGGGCGGCGCGCCGTGCGCCTCCTGCCCGCTCGCGACCTTGGCCAGCATGTCCTGCCCGATCGCCTGCACGAAAAAGCTGTCGCCGGACTTCGCCACGATGGCGATAAACCATGGCAGCACCAGCAGGATCATCCAGGCAAAGCCGATGAACGGCCGCATCCGCAACATCCAGCGTGCCGAGCGGTCGGCAATCGACAGCGTGACCGCCGTCAGCGCAACGAACATCAGGATCAACGGACCCTTGATCAGGACACCGCCGGCGAGCGCGGTCCACAAAATCGCCGGCATGGTCCAGCCGAGCGGTGTCTCGGGCGCGCGGCGGCTCGTCAGGTAGATGCGCGCCATCGCGCCCATGGCAGCGACGCAGGTCAGCAGCAGCATGGCGTCGGTCTTGGCGAGCCGCGCCTCGACGCCGAGCAGGATGGAGCTTGCCATCATAAGTGCTGCGACCAGCGCGGTGCGGCGCGGCACGAAGGCAAGCGCCGCCCAATAGGTCAGCAGCACGCCGCCGATGGCGCCGAACAGCGATGGCAAACGATAGAGCCAGATCGTCGTGCGCGCGTTGCGCAGGCCCAGCGCCTCGCCGGTTTTCACCGCCGCCGCTTGCAGCCAGTAAATGCCGACCGGCTTTTTGTAGCGCACCTCGTCCTGAAAGCGGATGTCGACATATTCGCCGCTCTCGACCATCTGCTTGGTGGCCTGCGCGAAGCGCGCCTCGTCGCGGTCGACCGGTGGGATCTGGAAAAAGCCCGGGATGAAAGCGATCAGCGAGAAGACGATGAGCAGCGCCGCGGCGCGGCCGTGCGTGGCGCCGGCATAGTCGAGCACCGCCGACAGGCCTCGCGCCGGGGCAATCGATTGACGTGCGTCGTTGATGGTCGTGCTCATTTCGTCCGGCGGTTGAATGGGGTCCGATTCCGCAGCTTGCTCGGCACCATAGAGCTACAAGCCAGGCCTGTCATATCATGCAGGCGGGACTATTGGACGCGCGCCGTGACGCTGTCGGCGGCGCCGCGGGCATCCATCACCGTCAGCCGTACGAAACCCGGCCCGTCGGGCTGGAAAAACAACGTGCGCCGGCCGCCTTGCGCCGCCAGCGGTACGCCGTTCACCATAACGGTGAGTGGCGCAGCACCGCCGGCAATCTTGAGCGCGACCGGGGCGTTGGCGCCGCCATCGGCGACCTCGATGCGGGCGCCGTCGGGCGGATACATGATGCGCGGCGGCTCGGACAGTTCGGCCGGCCCGTTCGCCGGCGTAAAGCGCTGCAACGGCGGCGGCAGTTTCGCGGTGGCGGCAAACAGCGCGCCCTTCGGCGCCGGCGGCAGCGGCGCGGGCGTCAGCCCTGAGCGCGCGAAGGCGTCGAACAAAATCGGCGCCGCAGCCGAACGGCCGACCAGCCCCGGCACCGACGCGCCATCGGGCCGCCCGACCCAGACACCGACGGTCATGCGGCCGTCGAAGCCGACCGCCCAGGCGTCGCGGTAGCCGTAGGACGTGCCGGTCTTGAAGGCGATGCGGCCGTGCGGCGCGTTGTCGGGCGGCGGCGCGCCGATCAGGATATTTCCGACGTACCAGGCGGCGACATTATCGAGCAGCCGCCGGGGCGGTGCCGGGGCTGCGCCGTCACGCTCGATCAAAGGCGTAGCGAGACCGCCGCGCGCGAGGCCGGTATAGAGCATTGTGAGGTCCGACAGCCTGATGCCGACGCCACCGAGCCCCATGGCGAGACCGGGCGCCTCGCCTTTCGGCAACACCAGCGCCGCGCCGGCCTGCGACAACCGCGCGCTCAGGCGATTGACGCCGACTTTGCCGAGCACGGCGATGGCCGGAACGTTGAGCGACAGTTGCAAGGCGCGGCGCACGGTGACCGTGCCCTGGAACGTCAGATCGAAATTCTCCGGCGTGTAGCTGCCGTAGCGCGCCGGGCGGTCATCGATCAAAGTTTCCGGATGCAGCAGGCCGTCCTCGAAGCCCAGACCATAGATGAACGGCTTCAAGGTCGAGCCGGGCGAGCGCAGCGCCAGCGTCATGTCGACCTGCCCGGCGCGGCGGGCGTCGAAATAATCGGCCGAGGCAACACGGGCGCGCACTTCGCCGCTCGCATTGTCGACCGCGATGATGGCGATTGAGATATCGGGGCCGAGCGCGCGGGCGCGTTCGCGCGCAAGGTCTTCGAGCGATTTCTGCAGTGGCGCTTCGATGGTCAGGCGGTGAACGCGGTTGGCCGGATCGGTCGCGACGATTTCGTCGGCGGCATGCGGCGCCAGCACCGGCAGCGTCCGGCGCGCGCGCGGCACGGCTTCCGCTTTGGCCCGCGCGATCTCGTCCGCCGGCACGGTGCCGGCCGCGGCCACGCGGTCGAGCACGCGATCGCGCGCGGCGCGCGCCGCTTCCGGATGGCGGTCGGGCCTGCGCCATTCTGGCGATTGCGGCAGCGCAACCAGAAGCGCCGCTTCGCCGAGCGTGAGACGCCGCGGCTCATGGCCGAAATAAGCGAGCGACGCGGCGCGAATGCCTTCGAGGTTGCCGCCATAAGGCGCCAGCGTCAGATAGAGCGCGAGAATGTCGTCCTTGCCGAGCGCATATTCGAGTTCCAGCGCGCGCGTCATCTGCCGCAGCTTGGCGCCGACGCTACGCTGGTCGCGCGGCTCCATCAGCCGCGCCACCTGCATGGTCAGCGTCGAGCCGCCCGAAACGATGCGGCCACGGCCGGCGAATTGCCGAACCGCGCGCGCCATCGCCACCGGATCGACGCCGTGATGCTTCCGGAAGCGCTTGTCCTCATAGGCGAACAGCAAATTCAGAAATCGTGGATCGACCTCCTGCACCGTTGCTGGGAGCCGCCAGCGGCCGTCGGCGGTGGCATAGGCGCGCAACAGCCTGCCCTCGCGGTCGAGCACGATCTGCGAGGTCTCGAGGTTCTTGCCGAGCGGCGGCGGCCCGAGCGAATAGACCCAGGCGCCGCAGCCAAGCACGACCGCCGCCACCGCGCCGGCAAATCCCGCAGCGATGAGGCGCCCGCGTGTCATTTTGCAGCCGTGATCTCGATGGTCCCGGTATTGGTGCGGCCGAAGCGGTCGGGCCGGTACATGTCCTCAACGATGGCTTGCGGCAGCACGTATTTGCCGGGCGACACCGCGCGCACAACATAGGCCACGGTGAATACCGGGCCGTCATCCTGCTTGCGGTCGAAGGCCGCGGTGAAACGGTCGTCGCGGAATTCGGTGTTCACGGGTTCGACTGCGTCGGCGATCCAGGCCAGCGTGCCGGTCTGACCGGACGACACCAGCCGCGGATTGTCGATCTCGAAGCCTGCCGGCAGATAATCGGCGACGATGATGCGGCCGAACTGCGGCTGCGGCTCGGTCATTTTCAGCACGACGACGAAGCGCTGGTTCTGCTTCGCCTTGGTCGGATCCGATGGCTCGCCGTCGAGCGTGAAGTAGTTGCGCTCGATTCTGAAGCCGCGCTCGGCCGCGGGCTCCGGCGTGATCGGCGCGCCGCTCACGGACACCACCGCCTGAACTGTGCCGTCGCCCTGGTTGCTCACCGCCACAGGCTTGGCGAGTTCGTCGGCGCGCAGCGTGCGGTAATAGGCGCCTTGCCGCGCTTCGCCATTGACGCTGAGCGAGATGGCGTTGAGCTGCTTGGCCAGCGAACGCGCCGCCAGCACCAGCCAGGCGTCTTCCTGTGTCGAGGTCGCCGACGAAAGCGTGCGGGCGCTGTCGATGCGCAACACCGCGTCGTCGATGGTCTTTTGCGGCGCGCGGCCTTCGGAAGCGAGCGTCACCAGAGCTGCGGCATCGCGCAGCGCCGAACCGAAATCGGCGCGGCCGAGATCGAGCTTGGGCTGCGGCGCGATTGAGCTAAGTGCAGCGAGATAGACCTGATCGGAACGCGCCTTGTCGCCGAGCATGCCCAATGCCGCCGCAATCTGCGCCTTGCCGATCGGCGACGCGATGTCGCCGAGTTTGACGTCGGCGATGTAACGCAAGTCGCCGAGCGGCGCCGCGCCGTTGCGCGCCAGCACGTACATCGCATAGGCCAATTCGCGACCGCCGTTCTTGTCAGGCTCCGGCGCGGAGGCGACGTAATTGCGCAAGCGGTCGACCGCCAGCGTAAACGCGTTCGCAGGCACCTCGAAACCGCGTTCCGCGCGCGCGGGTCAAGAAATCGGTGACGTAAGCATCGAGCCAGACGTCGCCGCCGCCGACCGACCACAGGCCGAACGAGCCGTTGGAGCCCTGCCGCGCCAGCAGGCGCGGGATGGCGTCGCGGATGCGCTGGTCGATTTCGCCGTCGGGCGCGAGCTTGGCCTGCGCGGCCAATTCGTTGACGTAAAGCATCGCGATGGCGCGGCTGGCGATCTGCTCGGAGCAGTCGAACGGATAACGGTCGAGCGCATTGCGAACGGATAACGGTCGAGCGCATTGAGCAAAGTCGCCGCATCGAGCGAGGGTCGAGACCGCGACCGACAGCCCTGCCCGGCCGGTGCCCGGCACGAAGTCGGCGAACATGTCGTTCGACAGCGTCAGCGTCTCGCCTTTGGCCAGCGCCCGCACCGTGCGGCGCGTCAGGACTTGGTTGGCCGGCCGGACATCGAGGCCGTAGCTGCGCTCATAGGCGAAATTGTTCGGTCCGGAGACATTGACCTTGATGGTGCTCGGACCCGAGCCCAATGCCGACACCGGACCGACACACGGTCGCGCTGCTTGGCCGCGAGCTTGAGAACTTGCGGCTTGTCGCTATCGAGCTTAACCGTGCCGTCGGCGGTAGTGGCGACGTTGTAATCGCCCGTTGCACCTTCGACATTGTCGAGTTCGAGTTGGACATTGCCGCGGTCGCCGGGTGCGCAGGAGCGCGGCAGCGTCGCCGTCAGCACCACGCTATCGCGCACCACAACATCGCCGGAGGCTTTGCCGACTTTGTCCTTGGTCCAGGCCACCGCCATCACGCGCGCAGTGCCGGCAAAGGCCGGGATATCGAAATTGACCTGGGCCGTGCCGTCGGGTCCGACGGTGACGATGCCGGGAATAAAGCGCCAGCGGCGCCTGCGTAGGCGGCGAGCCGGACAATTCCGCGCCGCCGATATCGCCGCCGTTGCGAATTTGCCCGCGCGGCGCCCTGCATGCCGTCGATCAGTTGCCGTAGAGATCGCGCACTTCCGCCATGAGGCGGCGCTGACCGAGATAATACTCGTCGGGCGCGGGCGGCTTGTAATTGGTGAGGTTGAGAATGCCGACATCGACAGCGGCGACCACAATGCGGGCTTCCTCGCCCGCGGCAAGGGCCGTTGACCTTTACCGGTACGTTGAGCGTCGAATTCGGTCGCAGCGTCGCCGGCAGTTTCAGATCGAGCGCCAGCGTGTGCTCCGAGCGGTCGATCGAGAACCACTGCACGCCGATAGCGCGGCCCGGCATGCGCTGCGCGGCCGGCATCGAGCGCCGGCGCTAGGTCCGCGACCATATAGGCGCCGGTGCCCCAATCCTTGCCGACTGGAACCTTGACCTGGGCGGTGCCGCTTTTGACGTCCTGCGATTGAGTGGAGACCAGGCGGTCGGTGAATACGTTCACCGTAAGGCGGGCCGGCAGTCGCCGCCGTCACCGCCACGTTCATGGTGTCCGCCGGATTTATAATCGGTCTTGTCGAGCGCGACTTCCAGGAGGTCCGGCGTATCGGCACTCGACTCGGCATAGAAGCCGGCCGTCGAACGACTGCGACGTCAGCGTGCCGTTCGGCTCGGCCGACGACACTTCGAGGCGATAGCGGCCCCATTTCACCGGCAGCGACAGCCGGCCCGGCTTGTCGGCGGCGACGTCGAGCGTGCCGATTGGCGACGCGCTCGGTGCGCTTGATCGGTTCGAACTCCCACTGGCCGTTGCGCCGATACCATTGGTAGCTGGTGTCGACCTTGAGCAGCTCGTAGCGCAGGCCGCTGCGCGCCATCGGCCTTTGCCGTCGGGTGCCACCAGCACCACGTCGAAATCGGCATTGGCGCCGTCGGCGAGCGAGAGACCTGAGAACGCCGGCTTGACGCCGATTGCGGCTGCATCAGCCGCAATCGGCAGGGTCAGCTTGCGCTCGACGGCACGCCCGCCGGATTCCGCCATGCTCACGGTGATCTGTGCCTGAAGCGGGCGCGAGGTCGACGGCAGCTTGTCGAGCTTGACCGGGAAACTCGATTTGCCTGAGGCATCGGTCGCCGGCAGATCGGCAAGGTCCTGGCGGATCGCGGTCACCTCGTCGTCGAACGGCCCGAAGCTGTAACCGGCAAAGCCCGGCCGCTCTTTGGCCGCGTCGATGGTCACCGCGCCTTCGAGTTCGAGATTGGAAGCCGGCGCGCCGTACAGGAAATGTCCGTCGACGCTGACTTGCGCCGCGGCGCTGCGCGGCAGCACGGCCGCTGCCGATTTCAGATCGAACTCCGATGCGATCGGCGACATAGTCCTCCACCATGAAGGTAGTCCTCGCCGATGGCGGGGGCGCTGGGATCGGTATAAGCGCGCACGGCGCCATGTGCCGGTCGAAGCCGACGATACGATCGGCACCGTCAGGCTGTGGCCACCGAGACCCTGGTCGGCGACGACGGCGCGGCGATATTCGACGCCATCCGGCCGCTCAACCACCAGCGTCACCGGCGCATTGAGCGCCGCGGCGCCGCGCGCATCGCGCAGCAGCGGTCGTCACCTGCACGGATTCGCCGGTGCGATAGACACCGCGCTCGGTGTAGACGAAGGCATCGAGACCGGACGGCACCTGCCGGCCGGTGACGCCGCGATCCGACCGATCGAAGGCCGGCGATTTCAAGCTCAGGAATGCATAGTCAGTCTTGTCGCTGACAACGACCGCCGCAGGGCTCGAGCCGCCTCGCCGCGCGTCAATCCCGCCTCGAAATGCACCAGGCCGCTGCGGTCGGTATTCTTGGTCGCCAACACCTCGTTGTTACGGGCGACCAGGCGGACGCTGACGTAAGCCGCGCGCATCGGCGGTCGCCAGCGAATTGACGAAAACGTCGATGCCGTCCTGACCGCTATAGGCCGACAGTCCGAGGTCGGAGACGATGAACCACTGCGTCGCCAGTTGTTCGTAGTCGTCCGAAAGCGTTTCTTTCGGCGACGCGGTCATGGCGTAGATGCCGGGGCCCAGATCCTTGAGCGCCTGGTCGACCGAAAGGCGGGGTGGTGACTTCGGTGTTGAGCTTCGGCTCGACGACCAGTTTCCCCGCCCCAGACTTTGGCGCCCCGCTCGCTGGCGATGCGCTCGGCGTCGTTGCGGCTCAAATTGCGCTGGAAGTCATAGCCCAGCACGGTGTCGATCAGATTGCGGTCGCCGATGCGATAGAGCGACAGCGTGATGGCGCCGGTGTTGACGCTGAGCAGCGGAATGCCGCGCTGGCCGGCGCGCGGCAGCACGTAGGCCTTGCCCGAGAAGCGCGCGAAAGGCTTGCGGTCGCGCACGAGATCGTGAACTCGGCCGATTTGGCCAGCGTCTCGCGCACCACCGACGGCAGGCCGGCGCGCAGCGTAACAGTATAGCGCTCGCCGTGCTTGAGGCCTTCGACGCAAAGCTGCTTGTCGTTGGCCGAGATCGCCGGGCGGTCCATGCCGGCGACGGCAACGAAAGGCGAGAAGTCGGTACGGCGGCCCGGCAGTTCTTCGGAGAACTGGAAACAGGCGCGCGGTGAAATGGCAGTCGGAGTCGACGGTGTAGTCCAAGTAACGGAAGCCGTGCTCGGACGCGCAACCGCTCGTATTGGCCGCGCAGATCGGCCGCCTCGCGCAAGTCGAGCGACAGCCGCAAAGCATCGAGCGCCGGCCGCCATTCTTTGCGATCGGCCAGCGAACGGCCGACCACCGCCAGACTGTCGGCTTCGAGGGCGCGATCACTGGCGCGTTGATAGGCGATATAGGCGGAGGAGGTGGCGCGGTCGAGCAGCAGCGCGCGTTCCTGCGCGTCGCGCGGCTTGATTTGCAGCACGGTGTCGCGCGAGCCGCAGCCAGCTCGCCCGCGTCGGCCGGTTCGACGGCGACGACCTGGCCGAGCACCGTCATGCCGGTGCGGAAATCGTTCTTCTGGAACGCAGCATCCGCGTCGCGGCGCCAGCGCCGCCGCGGGCTTGCCGGGCGAACCGGCATCGCTCTTGATCTGGGCTTCGAGCTTGATCGCCGCGTCGTCAATGTCCCTTGCGCTGGTAGGGCTTGTCGGCAGCCGTAGCGGCCCGTAACGACCAGACAAAAAAGCGCCAGGGCGGCTCAGCAGCCCGGCGCGGATCGGTGTGATCATCGGAAGAACCTCCGGAATGGCGACGCGGTGTCACCATGAGTGTAGCGAGGCGCACTATTAATTCAGTCCTCGATGGTGTCGAGGACATGGCGGAACTCTCACGGTTCCAAAGAATGGTTGAGAGAGCTCAACATGCGCCGTCAGAATCCTGTGGCAATAACCTCATGAATCACATGAGGCGATAAAAGAAACGGCAATAAGTATCTAAAATTGCTGAAGTAACCCAGGCTACGCTGGCACCTGCGGCATCGGCAAAGCCTGCTCGATGGCCCGCGCGGCCTGGAGGACCCTCATATCCGCGCGCAAAGGCCCGACGATCTGGACGCCCATCGGCCAGACCGTTTGCGCGCCAAGCCGCAAGGCCACCGAGGCCGCCGGCTGCTGCGTCAGATTGAACGGATAGGTTGTAAGGCGACAGTTGAGCCAGTCGCCGCCGTAGTCGCCGGTCTCCGGCGCTTCGGCCCCAACCTTGAAGGCGGTCACCGGCATGGTCGGCGTCAGCAGCAGGTCATAGCGTCGATGAAAAGCCCGCATAGCCTCATGCAGCTCGGCGCGGCCGGTATAGGCCGCCAGATATTCGCCGACGCCGAATTTGCGGCCGCGCTCGGCAATCGCCAGCAGCCCCGGATCCATTTCGGCGCGACGCACAGGCGGCACCGAATCGACAATTGCCGCGGCGACCGGCCACCACATGGCGCGGATCAACTCACCCGCGCGGCCGAGCGGCGGATCGGCCTCCTCGACGATTGCACCTTGCTGTTCCAGCGCACGCGCCCGCCGTGCGGACACCGGTCTCGATGTCCGGATCGAGCGCCACAGTCTGGCCAAGGCCGCTTCGACAGCGCGACGCGCAAGCCGCGGACGCCAGCGTCCAGCGTGGCCGTGAAATCGGGAGCGGGCGTATTCCACGCCGCCATGTCGCGAAGGTCGGGCCCCGCGATCACCGACAGCATTTGCGCGGCGTCCCGCGACGGTCCGCGCGATCGGGCCGTGATGCGATTAGAACGTTGAGCGGCACCGCGGGAAACACCGGCACCAGCCCATAAGTCGGCTTTAAGCCGAAGACGCCGCTGAAGGCGGCAGGAATGCGCAAGGAGCCTGCCCCGTCCGTGCCCAAATGCAGGACGCCTAATCTCAGGAGCGCGGCGACAGCTCCCCCTCCAGTCGAGCCGCCGGTGCGTACAGTCCGGGTGCCACGGGTTGCGTGTGACGCCGGTAAGCGGGCTGTTGCAGGTTGCCGATCCAGCCATGCTCCGGCATCGTGGTCTTGCCGAGGATGACGGCGCCCTGCTCGCGCAGGCGCGCCGTGCCCGGCGAATCGGCTTGCGCCGGTGCTGGATCGCTGGTCTTGGAGCCGCGTCGCGTCGGCAATCCCTTGGCCCAGATATTGTCCTTGATGGAGGCCGGCACGCCGTCGATGGCGCCCAACGGGCTGCCCGCCCGCCAGCGCGCCTCGGATTGCGTCGCGCAAGCGAGCACGGCCTTTTGCTCGACCGGCATGAAAGTATTGAAGGCTCTATACCGCTCGATCCGGCCAGCACGTCGCGGGCGACTTCGACCGGCGACAACACGCCACGGCGGTAGGCATCGGTCAGGCCCGGCGCAGGCCAGATCGGCGATCTCGCTCATACATGAACCTCAAACTTGCTCACACGCACCTTTCCACGGCGGCGCTGCACGGGTAAACCGGTGCTCAGACGACCCCGTAGCTCAGTTGGATAGAGCATCAGCCTTCTAAGCTGAGGGTCGCTGGTTCGAATCCAGCCGGGGTCGCCATTGCACTGCAATTTCTGAAGGTTAGCTGCGCTTGCATCGCAGCTTTCGCAGCGGTTGGAACTTTTAATTAACGTCTTTGGCACACCAATACATTGAGGGTTTTTGGGGCTTCCAGCTTTACAGCGTTTTTATCCTATGACCGACCAGGCCGCCGTCGACGACGGCAACGGTATTGGCGTCAGGCTGGCGCTGGATCGCCAGCACCACCGAGCGGTTATTGTTGAAGTAGCTGGCGATGCGGTTGTTTTCGACGCTATCGATGACCCGCGCAACTTCTTCCAGCCGGACCGGCGCGCCGTTGCGGTACGCGATGGTGATCTTGCGATAGTCGGCGGCGCGGCTGATGGCACCGGACGCGGTCAAAGTCCACATTCTGGGTATCGGCCGGTGATGGTGCCGACGGGCGTATTCGAATTGGTCTTGGCCAGCACGTTACGGATATCGTCGAGCGAGATGTTGCGGGCGGCAGCGGCGACCGGATCGGCCTGCACGCGCACGGCAAATTTCTGCCCGCCATAGACCAGCACCTGGGCGACGCCCGGTAGCTGCGATATCTGCTGGGCCAGCACGATCTGCCCGGCCTCGTCGACCCTCGACATCGGCAAAGTCGACGAGTTCAGACTGATGAACATCACAGGGAAGTCGCCGGGATTGACCTTCCGGAAAAACGGCGGCGTCGTCATTTCAACGGGGAAGACGTGCGAGCCGCGACCGTCAGCGCGGTCTGCACGTCGAGCGCCGCGCCGTCGATGTTGCGGTTGAGATCGAACTGAATCGTAATCGTGGTCGTGCCGAGCGCGGATGTCGACGTCAGCGCGCTGATGCCGGCGATGGTAGACAACTGGCGCTCGATCGGCGCTGCGACCGAAGCCGCCATGGTCTCGGGGCTCGCGCCCGGCAAGGTGGCGGTGATGGAGATCGTCGGAAAGTCGACGGCCGGCAGCGCGGACACTGCGAGCAGCCGATAAGCAAAAAGCGCCAAAGACGATCAGCGAGGCCGTGATCAAGGTGGTCATCACTGGCCGCCGGATACAAGCCTCGGAGATATTCATGTCAGGTGCCTGCTTTAGGCGCGGCGAATATTGACGCGCGAACCGTTCCTCAATTGGAGGTGACCGTCGACCACGACGCTCTCCCCGCCCCGTAAGCCCGATTTCAAGACCGTCGTGGCGCCGATGGTGCGCTCGACGTCGACCTTCTGGACCTCGGCCTTGCCGTCCTTGATGACGAAAACGAAGGTGCCGGCCTGGCTAACCTGAATGGCCGCCGACGGCACCGTTACAGCCTCTTCGTCGCGGATATTCAATTTCGTCGTGACCAGTGTGCCCGGCCACAAGATCTCGTCCTTGTTGGCCATGGTGGCGCGGATCATCACCATGCCGGTCGAAGCGTCGACCGAGTTCTCGATCATGGTGACTTGGCCGCGGCGTGTTTGTTGTCGCCCGGCACCGCCGCATCCACAGTCGCGGTTTCCGCGGCTATCGCTTCCCGGATATTGGGCAGCACATCCTGCGATACCGTGAACGACACGTAGACCGGCGCGATCTGGTTGATGGTGGCCAGCGATGCTGTGTCGGCAGGGCGCACGAAGTTGCCGACCTTGACCGAGGCGGCGCTGATGCGGCCATCGATCGGCGCGCGGATGGTGCAGTAACTCAGTTGGATATTCAGATTGTCCAAGAGCGCGGTGTCCGCCTTGATCGCGGCGCGGAAGAAGTCGGCCTGCGTCTTGGCGTTATCGAGGTTGACGACCGGGGTCGCACTTTTTCCGACCAGTTCCGTGAAGCGCGCGATATCACGTTCGGCGCCTTCGAGCTGAGCACGGTCGCGGGCGACGACGCCTTCGGCCTGCACGATCTGGGCCTGAACCTGGCGGCTATCGAGGGTGAACAGCAGGTCGCCCTTCTTGACGCGGGCGCCATCGGCGAAATGCACGCCGACAATCTCGGTTTCCAGACGGGCTTTGATGGCGACGCTGGTAATCGGCGTCACGGTGCCGAGCGCGTCGACCGTCAGCGGCACCATCTTTTTCACAGCCGGGGCGACATCGACAATGACAACACGTTCGGTCGGCGCTTGCGCCACCGCGCCCGCCGCCACCCCAGAAGCCACGGGTAAGCACAACGATAACGACGACAGCGATTGCCGCCGCTCCAAGAAGCCACTTTCTCTTGATCATAAACTGCATAGGTCCGCGCCGCTTCGATAACGGCCGGGCGCTCCCTCTTTCCCGTTTCCCGCGGCTTTGCGTATTCCCACCCGCGTTGCCGGCGTTACTAGCATATAAACGGCCCTGAGTGCATATCCCTGCGTTCGCTGGTAAACACAGCCACATCCCGGATTATTCGACCTGCCGGAAGCGTAAATTGCATGCGAATCGCCACCTGGAACGTCAACTCGATCCGCCAGCGCCTGGACAGCCTGCAGGCCTGGCTCAAGGAGCGGGCGCCCCGACATCGTCTGCCTGCAGGAAATCAAATGCCAGGACGACGCCTTCCCGCGCGAGGCTTTCGAGGCGCTGGGCTACAATGTCGCAGTGCACGGACAGAAGACCTTCAACGGGGTCGCCTTGCTGTCCAAGCTGCCCCTTCGACGAGGTGGCGCCCGGCCTGATCGGCGACGACAGCGACGTGCAGGCGCGCTTCCTCGAAGCCATCGTCCTCCACCAAGACCGGCGTCATCCGGGTGATCAGCCTCTATCTGCCCAATGGCAACCCGGCGCCGGGCGATAAATACGACTACAAACTCAAATGGATGGACCGGCTCGCTAAATTTTCCCATGAACGGCTGAAGCTGGAAGAGCCGATGGTTCTGGCCGGCGACTACAACGTCATCCCGGCGCCGGAAGACGCCAAAAATCCGCAAGCCTGGGTCAATGACGCGCTGTTTTTGCCGCAGACCCGCGAGAAATTCCGCGCGCTGCTCAATCTCGGTTTGACCGATGCGCTGCGCGCATCGAGCGATGCGCCCGGGCTTTACACGTTCTGGGACTATCAGGCGGGCGCCTTCCAGAAGGACAACGGCATCCGCATCGACCACCTGCTGCTGTCGCCGCAGGCCACCGACCGCCTGACCGGCGCCGGGATCGACCGCCACGTGCGCGGCTGGGACAAGCCGTCCGACCACGTGCCGGTTTGGGTGGATCTGGATATCGAGGGGCGTTGACGCAGTGGCGCCAGCGCGCCGCTGCTAGAACTTTGCGGTCGCCGACAGCCGGAACGTGCGCGGAGCGCCCGGCGAGATGTTGTTGTTGCCGTCGGCGGAAGCCCAATAGCCTTTGTTGAAGACGTTTTCGACGTTGACCTGGGCCTTCCACTGCTCGTTGATCTTCATGTACACCGCGGCATCAATACGGGTGAAGCCAGGCATCCTCACGGTATCATCCGAACTCGTGAACGATTCAGAGAAGTAGATTACGCCCAGCGAAGCCGCCCACATGTCGGTGAACTGGTACTTGTTCCAGAGCGAGAACTGGTGCTTGGGCGCGAGTTGCACGACGTTGCCGGCCACAACAGTTGCCGACAGATCGTTGACGATGCGGGCATCGGTGTAGGCGTAGCCAACGGACGACTGCCAGTCTTTCGTGACGTAGCCGTTCAGCCCAGCCTCGAAGCCTTTCATCTTGGTCGCGCCGTTAGGCAGCACGAAGGGCGAGCCGCGCACCGGATCTGGGACCGACTGGTTGGTGCGGTCGAGCTGATAGATAGCGGCGGTCGCCAGCAGGCGCGGATAGATGTTCCACTTCACGCCGACTTCCTTGTTCACGAACTTCTGCGGTTCGAGAATGACGGTGCCGTCTGTCAAGGCGTTTAACTGGTCGCCCCGTCGATGGCAGATACGAAACGCTGTAGGCGCCATAGAGCGACAGATTGTCGATCGGCTTAAATATAACGGCGGCCTGCGGCGACAACTTGGTGTCGACGCGACCGCGCGCGATGTTGGTATTGAGGTCGGTCGACTGGAAATCGAACCGGTCGAACCGCACCGCCGCCGATCAACTGGATCCAGCGCGTGATCTCCACCGTGTCGCGAACATAGCCGGACTGGATGTTCAGGCGGTAGAGATTGTTGGCATCGACCCCGAACCGTCTGCATTCGTCGCCGTGTAATGATGGACGAAGTTGACCATTCCCGTAATAGGTGGGATCGAATGGGTTACCGGCGAGGGCAACGTTCCCGTTCGGAAATACGCCGGTGCTGCGGTAATCGATGCCGGTCTGCCGACCGAATTCGGTGCCGAAGGCAAAGGTGTGCGCGAAGGGGCCGGTCACGCCTTTGTAAACGAAGTCGGTCTGGTTGAAGAGATTGTCGCGGTCGGTGTGGTGATTATAGGCGGCATAATTAAAGGACGTACCCCGCGACATTGACCGCGCTGCCCGGATAAACGTTCTGATAGAACTTCTTGTATGACGCAAACTCCGTCGCATTCTTCACGGTCAGACCATTGCCGAAGTCGTGGTCGACCACGGCCATGACGGTCTGCACATTGGCAAGCGCCTGATTGTAGTTCGGGCTACCGAAGAACTTGGTGAGATCGCCGCCCGGCGCAAAGGGCGCCGTCGGATTGAAACGGGTCGCCGCCGTCGTTTGCGAAGGATTGCCGCGATCGGCCGTGCGGTTGTCGTGATAATATTCGTAGCTCAACTTGAGCTTGGTCGCGTCGTCGACCTGGAAGGCCGCCGTCGGGTTGATGCCCCAGCGCTCCATCTTGCCGTAAGAGCGGAACGAGTCGCTGCCTTCGGCGAAAACGTTCAAGCGTACGGCGACGTTCTGGTTGATCTTGTTGCCGGCATCAATCGACATGCGGCGGTCATTATAGGAGCCGGTCTGCACCGTGGCTTCGTAAACGCGCTGGCCGTCGGCTTCCTTGAGCGTGCGGTTGACGAGACCGCCGCCGGCGCCACGGCCGAAAGTGAGCGCGCTCGGACCCTTGAGCACTTCGATGCTCTGCGTGTTGTAGAGGTCGCGGTAGTATTGAACGTCGTCGCGAAAGCCGTTGACGAAGAAGTTCGCGCTCGAATCCACCCCGCGAATGACGAGTTCGTCGCGGTTGCCTTCGCCCTGGTGGACCTGCACGCCCGGCACATAGCGCGTCACGTCGGTCAGGCTCTGATAGCCCTGATCCTTGATATAGTCCTTCGAGATCACCGACAGCGATTGCGGAATGTTGACCAGGGGCGCGTTGGTTTTGGTCGCAACCGACGTGCTGTTCACGTAGACGCCGGTGTCGCCGCTGCCCCTGGACGCTGATCGTATCGAGGGTGAGCGCCTGCGCGTTGGCGTCGAGCGCCGGGTCGATCTGGGAGAGCTTGTCTTTGGCGAAGGCGCCGGACGCTCCAAAGCCCCCAGGTTGCAATCAGACAGGTCGTAGCCAACAGATTTTGTGCGCGCGTGCGCGAACCGACGAAACGCATACCCCACCGCCCCCGTTTTTTTCGGCCCTTTATGCGACGCTTTGCCGCGAGCCATTGACGAGAAGATCGTGTAGCGTTCTGTAAATTCCTTCACAATATCAGTATTTTAGATGGGTTCTAAGGTAACCGTTAGAACCGTTCGAATTCACAGCCTATGTAAGCGTCGCCGTTGCAAATTTTTCAGAACGCGCCGAACTGGCACCCGTTCAAAATAAATAGAAGCACGTGCCGGGAATAAAACGAAGAATGCGCAAAGCGGCGCGCCGGGACCCGGGGCTTTACACGTTTTGGGATTATCAGGCGGGGCATATCCACGCGCTCACCGCGTTGCATCGCGTCCGGGCAAGAGCCCTACTCTCTTCGCGTCTCGAGCCAGCGCTTGAGGAACACCGCCGCCATGGCGCGCTCGTCCTCGGTCGCCTGCTGGAAGGCGCTGTCATACAGCTTGGCGATCCAGATCTGTTCGCTGGCGGAAGCGTTTTCCCTTGGCCAGTGTCAGCCACATCAGACCGCGCGCGGCCTGACGCGGCACGTTGTCGCCGGTAAACAGCATGGCGCCGAGCATCGCTTGCGCCGAGCACTGGCCCTTCTGCGCCGACAGCCCGAACCAGCGTGCCGCCTGGCGCGGATCGTGCGGCGCGCCGGTGCCGTGGAGGTAAAGCTTGGCCAGATAATACTGCGCGTCGGGATCGCGGAAGTACGACGCGGCATAGTCGAACATGGCGCGCGCGCGTTCGGGGTCCGCCCGCATTTGCGTCTTTGGTATGCCTTCGAGGTAGTAGTGGCCAAGGGCGACGAAGGCGTTGGCGACAAAGCGCGCCTGCGGTGTGTCGGGATTATCCTCGGCATGCGTATCGGCGATGCGGCGGTAATATTCGAAGGCCTTGAGGTCGCTCTGGGCGACGCCCTCGCCTTCGGCGTACATGCGCGCCAGCTTCCACTGCGCCAGCGCGTGGCCGTTCTCGGCGGCGTATTCGAGGGAGTGGATGCCCTTGGCGGTTTCGCCGGACTTGAGCCAGTGCGCGCCGGAACGGAACGCCTCCGTCGGCGTCACCGCCGGCGCAGATGCCATCGAGTCTTCCGATTTGCTGCCGTCGAGCGCGAATGCCGGCGCGGCCACAAGGCCGACGCACAGCACCATCGCACGCAACAACACCTCAGCTATCCGCATAACACTCTTTCTCAGCCGCCCCACCCGGATGGGTCACGGCGCCGTTGACGGCAGGTCCGACCTGCTGGGCGTATTTCCACAAATAACCGGACGTGAAGTCGGTTTCGCGCGGCTTCCATTGCGCCTTGCGCTTGGCCAGTTCCTCGTCGGAAAGCTTGACGCCGATCGTGCCGTTGACGGCATCGATCTCGATGATGTCGCCGTCCTGGACCAAGGCGATCGGGCCGCCGACCGCCGCTTCCGGCCGACATGGCCGACGCAGAAGCCGCGCGTGGCGCCGGAAAAGCGTCCGTCGGTGATGAGCGCCACCTTGTCGCCCTGCCCCCTGGCCGTACAGCGCCGCCGTGGTCGACAGCATTTCGCGCATGCCGGGACCGCCGCGCGGGCCCCTCGTAGCGAATTGACGAACACGTCGCCCGCCTTGTATTTCTTGTCCCTCACCGCCTGGAAGCAGGCCTCCTCGCCGTCGAAGCAAATCGCCGGGCCGCTGAACTTCAAATTGGTCATGCCGGCAACCTTCACGATGGCGCCATCGGGCGCCAGGTTGCCGCGCAGACCGACGACACCGCCGGTGACGGTGATCGGCTTGTCGGCCGGACGCACCACATCCTGGTCGGGATTCCATTTCACCGACTTCAAGTTTTCCGCGATGGTGCGGCCGGTGACCGTCATGCAGTCGCCGTGCAAGAAACCGTTGTCGAGCAAAGTCTTCATCAGGAGCGGCACGCCGCCAGCTTCGAACCAATCCTTGGCAACATAACGGCCGCCCGGTTTCAAATCGGCGATATACGGTGTCTTTTTGAAGATTTCCGCGACATCGAACAGCGTGAACTCGATGCCGCACTCGTTGGCAATCGCCGGCAGATGCAACGCGGCGTTGGTGGAACCGCCGGAGGCCGCGACCGTGGCCGCGGCATTTTCCAGCGCCTTGCGGGTGACGATGTCGCGCGGCCGCAAATTCGCGAGCACCAGATCCATGATCTGCTCACCGGCCGTCATGCAGAACTTGTCGCGCATCTCGTAAGGCGCCGGCGCGCCGGCCGAATAGGGGCAGCGCCAAGCCGATGGCTTCCGAAACCGTCGCCATGGTGTTGGCGGTGAACTGCGCGCCGCAGGCGCCGGCCGACGGACAGGCGACCTGCTCGAGGCCGAGAAGGTCCTCGTCCGACATCTGGCCGACCGAATGCTTGCCGACCGCTTCGAACACGTCCTGCACGGTGACCGGCTTGCCTTTGAAGGTGCCGGGCAGAATGGAGCCGCCGTAGATGAAGATCGACGGCACGTTGAGCCGCACCATCGCCATCATCATGCCGGGCAGCGACTTGTCGCAGCCGGCGATGCCGACCAGCGCGTCGTAGCCGTGGCCACGCATCGTCAACTCGACGCTGTCGGCGATGACTTCGCGCGACGGCAGCGAGGAGCGCATTCCGGCATGGCCCATGGCGATGCCGTCGGTGACGGTGATGGTGCAGAATTCGCGCGGCGTGCCGCCGGCGGAGGCGACGCCCTTCTTGACGGCCTGGGCCTGGCGCATCAGCGCGATGTTGCAGGGGGCGGCTTCGTTCCAGCACGAGGCTACGCCGACGAAGGGCTGGTGAATCTGCTGGGTCGTCAGACCCATCGCATAATAATAGGAGCGGTGCGGCGCCCGTTCCGGGCCTTCCGTCACGTGACGGCTCGGCAGTTTGGCTTTGAGATTGGTCTTTGCGTCCATAGTCTTGTCGCGCCCTCGCCCTTGTTGATACCGCCGGTTTGGGACCGGCTGGTCGCTGCCGAGGGCCTGTTTCCGGCGATAAAACCGGAAGTCTTAATACCCAAGAGTTGCAACGCCTTACGCCGCGCTTGGGTGACCCTCGATGTGGTGTGAGGGTATGGCCAAATCGCGGCGTAGCGGGGATCATGCCGAGGCAAACTTTAAATGTTCCTAAGGTGTGGCACGGCGGACACAGAATACGAATGCCCCTACCCCCCAAACTTCGCCGCTCCTTCTTCGACCGCTCGGTCCACAAGGTGGCGCCTGAACTGATCGGCGCGACGCTGATGATCGGCGGCGCCGGCGGCGTCATCGTTGAGGTCGAGGCCTATCACCACACCGATCCGGCGGCGCATAGCTATGGGGGCATGACAGAACGCAACGCAGTCATGTTCGGTCCGCCGGGCGTGGCCTACGTCTACCGCTCCTACGGCATCCACTGGTGCCTCAACTTCGTCTGCGAGGCGGAAGGCTCGGCCAGCGCCGTGCTGATCCGGGCGCTGGAGCCGACGGCGGGCATTGCTGCGATGCGAAGGCGGCGCGGGCTACCCGACGTGCGGTCGTTGTGCTCGGGGCCGGGCAAATTATGCGAGGCACTGGGGGTGACCATCAAGCACAACGGGCTGGCGCTCGACCGCGCGCCGTTCGAACTGCGGGCGCGGACGGAAAAGCCGGAGATCGTGGTCGGCCCCCGGATCGGGATTACCAAAGCGGTCGACGAGCCCTGGCGCTATGGGCTCAAAGGGTCGAAGTTTTTGAGTAAGGGGTTCAAGTAGTCTTGCCCCCTCCGCCGTCATTGCCGGGCTTGACCCGGCAATCCATGAGACAGATCGGCGAAGTTGACCTTACGTAAGGTCGCGCTCTCGGGCAGGACATCATGGATGCCCGGGTCAAGCCGGGGCATGACGCCGAGTGTGTGGCGCGCGCCTTCGCGGGCTAAGCCCCCTTCAGCCGCTCCAGCGCTTCGGCGATCTTGGCCTTGCGAGCGGCGGCCTCCGCGCGCTTTTCCTTTTCCTCTTCGACCACTTCTTCGGGCGCGCGGGCGACGAAATTGGCGTTGTTGAGCTTGGCGTCGACGCGGGCGATGTCGGCGTCGGCTTTCTGCATTTCCTTGCCGAGCCGAGCCCGTTCGGCATCGAGATCGATGACGCCGACAAGCGGCAGCGCCGCCACCTCGCCGCGCACGACCAGTTGCACCGAGCCTTGCGGCGCGGTCGCGGCGGACGAAATCTCCGACACGCGGGCGAGGCGCTTGATGAAGTCGGCCCAGCGTTGCGCGCGGCCTTGCGTCTCGGCGGAAGCGCCCGCGAGAACCACCGGAATATTGACGTTGATGTTCATCTCGGCGCGGATCGAGCGGATGGCGGTGATGAGGTCGATCACCCAGCCGATTTCGGCTTCGGCGGCGGCGTCTTCAAGACCGCCAAGTTCGGGCCACGCACTAAGCGCTAGCAGCGTTTTCCTCTCTCCCCCCTTGTGGGGGAGAGATGGAGAGGGGGGTAGTTGCAAGGCTTGCGTTTGCTGCTCACCCCCCTCCCTACCCTCCCCCACAAGGGGGGAGGGAGAAAGAAGCGGTGACGGCCCAAAGCTCTTCGGTGATGAACGGCATGAACGGGTGCAGCAGCTTGAGGATTTCATCGAGCGCCCAGGCGGCCATGGCGCGCGTCTCGTCCTTGGCCGGGCCGTCGGGACCGGTCAGCAAAGGCTTCGACAATTCGACATACCAGTCGCAATAGACGTTCCAGACGAAACGATAGGCAGCGCCCGCCGCATCGCTGTAGCCGTAAGCCTCAATGGCTGCGGTGATCTCAGCCGAAGCCTTCTGCGTCTCGTGCGCGATCCAGCGGTTGAGCGTTTCCCTCGCCGATTTCGGATCGAAACCTTCGACGCGCTTGGCGCCGTTGAACTCGACGAAGCGCGCGGCGTTCCAGAGCTTGGTGGCGAAGTTGCGGTTGTTCTCGACATCCTGCGGCCCGAGCCTGATGTCGTGGCCCGGCGCGACGTTTCGGGCAAGCGTGAAGCGCAGCGCGTCGGCGCCGAACTCGTCGATGACGCCGAGCGGATCGACCACGTTGCCTTTGGACTTCGACATCTTGGCGCCGGAGGCGTCGCGCACCAGGCGATGGATGTAGACGTCGTGAAAGGGAATTTCTTTCATGAAGTGCAGACCCATCATCATCATGCGGGCGACCCAGAAGAAGATGATGTCGAAGCCGGTGACCAGCGCGCTGGTCGGATAGAACCGCGCCAGTTCAGGCGTCTTGTCCGGCCAGCCCAAAGTCGAGAACGGCCACAGCGCCGAGGAGAACCAGGTGTCGAGAACGTCTGGATCGCGAACTATTCGAATCGGCGTGTCCTCGCGGCCTGTTAAAATTCTTCCAACAGACTCTGCCGCACCCAGCATCGAGTCTCCGACAAATACAGGATGCCCTGGAGCATTCTCGGCGTAATATGCCTCCGCTTGTTTGAGCGCTTCTTCTTCAGTCTCAGCACAAAACTCTCGAATTTGTGTCGTCGCTTTAAATTGCCCAGACGGGTCGATATCCTCAAGAAACTGATGGCCTTTTTCAATTTTGGGTCCATACCAAACCGGAATCTGATGGCCCCACCAGAGTTGGCGCGAGATGCACCAGGGCTGGATGTTTTCCATCCAGTTGAAATAGGTCGCTTCCCAGTTTTTCGGCACGAACTGGGTCTTGCCGTCGCGCACCGCCGCAATCGCGGGCTTCGCCAGTTCCTGCGCGTTCACATACCACTGGTCGGTGAGATAGGGCTCGATGACGACGTTGGACCGGTCGCCGTGCGGCACGCTGAGCCCGTGCGGCTCGATCTTCTCGACGAACCCCTGCTCTTCCAGCCGCGCCACGATGGCTTTGCGGGCGGCAAAGCGATCCACGCCGTGCATCGACAGCGTGGCGTCGAGTTCGGCCGACGCCGGCACACCCGCCGCAAACTCGGCGTTGTCCTTGAGCACGAGCTTGGCCTCGATGCTGAAAATATTGATCTGCGGCAGCTTATGCCGCTTGCCGACTTCGAAATCGTTGAAGTCGTGCGCCGGCGTGATCTTGACCGCGCCTGACCCCTTCTCGGGATCGGAATATTCGTCGGCGATGATCGGAATCTTGCGGCCGACGAGCGGCAATATGACGTACTTGCCGACCAGCGCTTTGTAACGCTCGTCGTCGGGATGCACCGCGACCGCGGCATCGCCCAGCATCGTCTCCGGCCGCGTGGTGGCGACAACGATGAAGGTCGACAGGTCTTCCGCGTTGAAGGTCTTGCCCTCGAGCGGATAGCGCAGATGCCAGAGGTGGCCCTTGGTCTCAACCGGGATCACTTCCAGATCGGAAATCGCGGTCAGCAGCTTGGGGTCCCAGTTGACCAGCCGCTTGTCTTTGTAGATCAGACCTTCGCGATAAAGCTCCACAAAAACTTTAAGAACCGCGCGCGACAGGCCCTCGTCCATGGTGAAAACGCTCGCGCGACCAGTCGCACGAGGCGCCGAGCCGCTTGAGCTGGTTGACGATGGTGCCGCCGCTCTCGGCCTTCCATTCCCAGACGCGCTTCAGGAACGCTTCGCGACCCATCTCGCGACGGGAGGGCAACTGGCGTTCCATCAACTGGCGCTCGACCACCATCTGCGTCGCGATGCCGGCGTGGTCGGTGCCGGGCTGCCACAGCACGTCCTTGCCGCGCATGCGCTCGAAGCGGCACAGCACGTCCTGCAAGGTGTTGTTGAGCGCGTGGCCCATGTGCAGCGAGCCGGTGACGTTGGGCGGCGGGATGACGATGGCGTAGGCTGGAGCCTTTGCGCGCTCGGGCCGGCAGGCTGTGAAGGCGCCCGCCTGCTCCCAGGTCTTGTAGATGCGGCCCTCGACTTCCGAGGGTTGGTAGGTCTTGTCGATCATTGGCGTTTGTTTCGCTCCGCTTCACCTCTCCCATCGGGAGAGGTCGGCGCACGAAGTGCGCCGGGTGAGGGGTTATGGTCTATCGAGGGGCACGAGCCCCCTCACCCCAACCCTCTCCCCCCAGGGGAGAGGGGGCGCGCTGTCTTCTTGGCACCTGTTTCTATCTTCATCGAACGCGGGGTAGAAAGCCCGCCACACCACTGCGAGTCAACTTTGCCGGACAGCCAAAGACCTAGTTCCGCCCCGCCGGGCGGCAGCGCCAGCCGCGCCATCATGCTGCTGGCCTTCGCCTCCTTTGCCGCCCAGGCCATGGTGCGGGTCACCGATTCCCTGCTGCCGCAGATCGCCGCCGATTTGCAAACCACGGTGGGCTCAGCCTCGATCGTGGTGACGGTCTACCTTCTGGCCCACGGCTCGGTGCAACTGGTGATCGGGCCGATCGGCGACCGCTTCGGCAAATATCTCTGCGTTTCGATAGCGGCCGCCGGATCGACGCTGTTGGTGCTGGCTTGCGGGCTGGCGCCGTCGCTGCCGTTCCTGATCGCGGCGCGGCTGGCCTGCGGGCTCGCCACCGGCTGGATCATTCCCTTCGCGCTGGCTTTCGTCGGCGACGTCATCCCCTACGAGCGGCGCCAGCAGGTGATCGGCCGCTTTTTGTCGGGGCAAATCCTCGGCCAGTTGTTTGGCCAGGCCGCCGGCGGCGTGCTCGGCGATTATTTCGGCTGGCGCAATGTGTTTTTCATTCTGGCGGCGTTGCTCGGCGCGGCGACGATGGGGCTATTCTATGAATTGTGGAGCAATCCGGTGACGCATGCCCGCAATGCGCCGCCGCAACCGGGGCACGGTTTCATCTCCGACTACAGCGCGGTGCTGCGTTCTTCCTGGGCGCGCACCGTGATTGTACTGGCGTTCTTCGAGTTCGCGCTGATGTTCGGCGCCTTCACCTATGTCGGAGCCGATCTGCACTTGCGCTTCGGATTGAATTTCTCGCTGGTCGGATTGTTCGTCGGCACCTTCGCCATCGGCGGGCTGATCTACAGCCTGTCGGTCGGGCGCTTGATGGCGCGTTTCGGCCAGATCGGCCTGCCGGCGGTCGGCGGCGCCATGCTGGCGGCGTCTTATGTGACGCTCACCTTCGAGCCCGTGGTCTGGATCGCGCCGGTCGCCATCACCGTCATCGGGCTCGGCTTCTACATGCTGCACAACACGCTGCAGACCAACGCCACGCAGATAACGCCGGAAGCGCGCGGCACCGCGGTCGCGATCTTTTCCTCGGCGCTTTACATGGGGCAGACCGCGGGCGTCGCCGCCGGCGGCTTCATCTTCGACCGCTTCACCGCGGTGCCGGTGTTTCTCACCGCCGCGGTGCTGCTGCTGGCGCAGGGCCTGTGGTTTTCAAGGCAATTGAGAAAGCGCGCGGCGTAAGTCTTACGGCCTGCCGCGCGAGACGCGCTCGATCTCGGCGCGCACGATGCGCTCGACCATGCTCGGGAGATTGTCGTCGAGCCAGCCTTTGAGCATCGGCCGCAGCATTTCCTTCACCAAGTCCTCGAGCGTGCGCGCGTTGTTGCCGAGCACGGTGTGAGCCAGCGAATTGAAGGCGCTGTCGACCGCCGACATGGTCGCGCTCGAAATCAGTCCCTGATCGACCGGGCCTGGCGCAGGCGCTGCGCGGGGCGGCTCGGGCGTGCGCTGGGGCGGCTCGACCGGCTTGTCCGGCGCGCGTTCGGCGAACACCACATCGGACGCGCCATCGATGGTGCGGAAGGCCGACGTCGGCGGCGGGGCTGCGGCCATGGCCTCGGTCAAATCGAGCACATCGGGCAGCGGCGCCGCCGCGGGCTTGGGCGGCGCTGGCCTTACCGCGACCTTCGGCGGAGCGTCGAGGTCGGCGAGCATGGCGTCGATATCTTCCTGATTATTGGCGGCGGCCGGCGGCGGCGCCGGACGCTGCGGCGGCGCAGGAGGAACGCGCGGGGCTGGCGGGGGAACCGGAGCCGGACGGGCCGGAACCGCTGCCGCCGGCGGCGGCGCAGGTTTCGGGGTTGCCGCTTCGGCCTTGGGCTTGCCGGTATCGTCGTCCGCAATGATACGCCGGATGGAGGCGAGTATTTCCTCCATCGAGGGCTCTTGAGCCTTCGCCGCTTGGGTCATTGCTTGCTTCCCGACAGAGGTCCCCGCCCCCTACACAGCGCTGCGTCTGGCCCTGGCATGCCGGCGCAAACGAATCATCGCTCGAGTCCCTTTTATACGCCAGGCAGACGCCACAGGGGCAGACCTAAGCCTGCGAAATGCAATGAACTGTGGACACTCAGAAACCGCGGGCGCTTAACGCCCGTCGGGGGTGCGCACGCCGGCCCAGCTATCGCGCACCTGCTGGTAATGCACCTCGGCGTCGTAAATCGGCACGCGCAGGCCCAGCACCTGCGGCGCGAGGCGCCCGGTGGCCGCCAGCAACGTGTAGGACGCAACCACGCGGTCGTGCTGCGCGGTCACCAGCGACACCCGCGCATTCACCAATGTCTGCTGCGCGGTCAAGACGTCGAACGTGGTGCGCTGGCCGACGCGGGCCTCCTCGCGCACGCCGTTAAGCGCGATTTCGGCGGCTTGCACCTGCGACGTGGTGGCGTCGATATTGGCCTTGGCGGCCTGCAACTGGCCCCAGGACTGCACCACCAACTGCCGCACCTGATCGCGCGCGGTGTCAAAGTCGAGCCGGCGCTGACCGAGCGTCTCCTTGGCCTGGCGGATTAGCGAATACTCCGCGCCGCCCTGGTAGATCGGCACGCTGAGCTGGCCGAGCACCGAAGCGTTGTAGCTTTGATAGGTGTTGAGACTCGATTGGCTCATGAAGTTTTGCTGGAAATTGCCCTGCACCGACAGTGTCGGATAGAGCGCGCCTTCCGCGACCTTCACCTGCTGTTGCGCGACGTCGACGTTGTATTCGGCGTTGGTCACCGACGGATGCGAGGCGGTCGCCGTGGCGATGGCGTCGGGCAGATTCACCGGCGAGAAACGATCGACCGGCGTGCCGGGCGCGAGCTTGCCGGGATTGGTGCCGACAACCTGACGGTAGGTCGCGACCGATGAATTGTAATTGGATTCCGCGGTGAGCACTTGCGAGCGGCCGGCAGCCAGACTCGATTCCGCCTGCGCCACGTCGGTGCGCGTCACCTCGCCGACGTTAAAGCGGTCGCGGGTCTGGCGAAGCTGCTCTTGCAGCACTTCGACGTTACGGCGTTGCAGATCGAGGATGGCGGTGTCGCGCAACAAATTCATGTAGGCGATGGCCGCGTTGAGCATCACGTTCTGCTCGGCGACGCGCAGGGTCGCGCGCGCGGCGAGCACCTGGGATTCGGCCTGGCGCGTGCGGTTGGCGGTCTGGAAGCCGTTGAAGATCGTCTGCGAAATGGTGGCGCCGGCGCCGTAAGGCGCGTTGTAGCCGCTCTGAGTCAGATAGGCCGGCGTCGTGCCGGGCACAATGCCGCTGGTTTTCGAGATCGTAGAGACCGATTGCTCGCCGCCGTTGGCGGTGATTGTCACGCGCGGCCGGTAGCCGGACAGCGCCTGCGGCACGTTTTCGTCTGTGGCGCGGGTGGCGGCGCGCTGCGAATTGAGCGACGGGTTGTTCTGGTAGGCCTGCATCAGCGCGGATTCGAGCGTCTCGGCCCGAACGGCCGCGCCGGCAACCGACAGCATGGCGCAAGCCAATGCGCCGGCCGTCCATCCCCTCGCCCAACCACCCAACCGACGCGACATGATACGACCCAACTGAAACGCCACCACAAACCCAATCTTCACAATGAACCGCAGACCTTATGCGGAGCAGGCACGGCTTTAAACCCCCTGAGTTGTTCCCGTACACAGAAAGACGGGCCGCTGGGGATTTCGCGCCACGGTATGGAACCTAAGCCGGTATCAGAATGCAAATTCCCGGGTTTTGGCAAAGCCGGGAAGCAGCGCCGCCGCCGCATCGAAGATCGGACGGCCGCCTAATTCGACGCCGGCGCGGCTATAGAGCATGGCCTTGGCGCCGGGCGGGGTGCCCAGGACGCAGACCAGGCGGCCACCCTCCTTGAGCTGCGTGCAGAGCGCCTGCGGCTCAACCTCGGTGGCACCTTCGAGCAAGATGACGTCATACGGACCGTTTTGCGGCGAGCCGGCCACCAGCGGGCCGGTGACCACGGCGACATTCGGCTGTGACGCCAGCGCCGCCGTTGCCGCTATGGCGAGGCTCGAATCCTGCTCCAGCGCAATCACGTGGCCGGCGATACGGGCCAGGATCGCCGCCGTGTAGCCGGTGGCGCAGCCGACAATCAGCACCCGGTCGGTGGCGGCGATATCGGCCGCGTTGATCAACTTCGCCAGCACCATCGGCTTGAGCAGGCAGCGCCCCGCCCCCACCGGCAGATCGATATCGAGATAGGCCAGCGCGGCCGAGGCCGGCGGGACGAACCGCTCGCGCGGAATCTCGAGCATGGCCGAAATCACGCGCAGATCGGTGACGTCGGCGGGGCGGACCTGGCCGTCCACCATATGGCGGCGCGCGGCGGAATAATCGGTCATCGCGATCCTCGACAAAAATGCGGGAATGCGCGGCTTTTGTGCGGCAAGACCCGGCAAAACGCAAGTGATCGGCAGCGTTGTCGATTTGCGTTACCTCCTATATAGGCAGGGGACTCAATGGGCAGACCGGATTATGCACCGGCCTTAGCCTTCCAATGGCCACGTGGCGGAGTGGTTACGCAGAGGACTGCAAATCCTTGCACCCCGGTTCGATTCCGGGCGTGGCCTCCACTCCCTTTCCTTCGAAATTTCGCGGGATCGGTAAAAAATCGCCGGGTCCTTCACGCTTTGCAAAGCAGTTTGGCTTTGTTATAGGCCCGGTGCGTCAAGATCGGCTTTTCCTCGGTAGCTCAGCGGTAGAGCGTTCGACTGTTAATCGAAATGTCGCTGGTTCGATCCCAGCCCGAGGAGCCAATCCACCGCCACCCGGTCTAAACGGCAGGCCCGGCCAGTTCCGGCCGGTCCAATTCGGAATTTTTTCGCAAACCCACGGTTCGGTCGGTTACGGCGCGCAGGCCGTTACGATTGATGAGCCGGATGCCGTGGCGGCCGCGCACCTCGATGAAGCCGCGCTTCTTGAAGATCGTAAAAATCCGCGACACCGTTTCGTTGGTCAGGCCGAGATAATCGGCGATGTCGCCGCGCCGCATCGGCAAAGCCACGAACTCAGTCTTGCTGTTCGGGGCTGCGCGGTCGGCAATCGCCAGCAGGAACGACGCAAGGCTTCCCTCGGCGTCGCGCTTGGCGATGGTCAGCACAAGATCGTGGGCGCGAAACAGATCTTCGCCGACCACGTTGAACAGCTTGAGCATGAATTGCGGGTCGCGGCTCGCCGCGGCGTAAAATTCCGCGACCGGAACGCATTGCAATTCGACCGTGCTGATCGCCTGCGCGCTGAAGCGATGCTCCGGATAATATTGCAAAGCGACGTAGTCGTCCGCCGATTTAAAGCCGATGATCTGGCAACGGCCGTTGCTGAGCAACGTATACAGGCGCACGAAGCCGCTTTTGACCAAATACACATAGCGCTGCGGGTCGCCCTGGTGAAAGATATGCTGCCGCGACGCAACTTTCCGCGAAGTCCAGGTCAGTGCGCCGAGATGCTCACCCGCAGCATCGAGCCCCATGCATGCCTGGCATGCGCGAATGGCACCGTTGCCAAAAGATGAGGATGGATCGTTCACGGGAGTCACAATCGCTTTTTTAACTGCAATTGTTTGGCACATATTCCGCGCGACGTTTTGACATACATCATGGTGCGCATTTGGCGTGCGACCGATTTTCGATCCTTATTCCCGCCCGATCAGCAGCCCATCCGAGTCATCCTTGATTTGCACGCCGGACAGCTTGCGCGCGCGGATAGCGCGCAGGATGTGCGTGAGCTTGAAGGAGGCGTCGGCATAGCCGATGCCGGCCGGGCGGATGTTGGATATGCAATTGCGGTCGGCGTCGGTGGTCCCCGCGCCGGGCTGCCAGGTCAGATACGCGCCCATGCTGTCCGGAGCGGACAGGCCGGGACGTTCGCCGATCAGAACGACAGCGCAAGCGGCACGGAGCGTTGCCGCGACGGTGTCGCCAATGGCGACGCGGCCATGGCGCACAATGATGAGCGGCGCGACGCGCCATTGTTGCGCGCGCAAGTCCGCCAGCACGGCCGCGAGCACCGGCGCGGCATGGGCCTGCACGGCGCGGGCCGACAGGCCATCGCTGATGATAAAGACCACATCGTAATCGCCGGCCTGCTGCGCCAGCACGGCTGCGGCACTAGGCGCCAGACGGCGGCCGAGGTCGGGGCGCATCAGATAAGTCTGTTTGTCGCCAACCGCACTGGCAATGCGCAGCACCGGCAGGCCGGGCGGCGCGAGATCGGCGGCAAGAGCGTCCTCATCCAGCGGCGCGTGCACGGCGTCGCGGGCCCGCGCGTGCGCCAGTTGGATATCGAGTAACGGCGCGGTCGACAGCGACGCGCCGCTGCGTTGGAGCCCGATGCGCGCCGCGGTGTGCTGGCGCAAGGTGGCCCACACGTCATTGGGCTGTGGCTTAGCGGGCTGGTCCGTCATGTCAGCAGCGCACGGAATTGGCTCGGCAGTTCGTCGGGGCGAATGCGGTGGGCGCGATCCATCAGCCCTTGCTTCTCCAGCCAGGCCTCGAATTCAGGCGCGGGCTTCCTGCCGAACAGATCGCGCATCGCCAATGCGTCGTGGAACGAGGTGCTCTGGTAGCCGAGCATGACGTCGTCGGCGCCCGGCACGCCCATCACAAAGGTGACGCCGGAAGCGACCAGCAGCGCCAGCAAGGCGTCGGCATCGTCTTGATCCGCTTCGGCGTGATTGGTGTAGCAGACGTCGACGCCCATCGGCAGGCCGAGCAGCTTGCCGCAGAAGTGATCTTCCAACCCAGCGCGCGCGATCTGCTTGCCGTCGTACAAATATTCCGGGCCGATGAAGCCGACAACGGTGTTGACCAGCAGCGGCTTGAAGGCGCGCGCCACGGCATAAGCCCGCGCCTCGACGGTCTGTTGGTCGACGCCATGATGCGCGTTTGCGGACAGCGCGCTGCCCTGCCCGGTTTCGAAATACATCACGTTGTCGCCGATCGTACCGCGCTTGAGCGACAGCGCCGCGTCGCGGGCTTCGCGCAGCAGCGCGAGATCGATGCCGAAACTTTTGTTGGCGGCTTGCGTGCCGGCGATGGACTGAAACACCAGATCGACCGGCGAACCTTTGCCGATCAGTTCGAGCGTGGTGGTAACGTGCGCCAGCACGCAAGACTGTGTCGGGATATCGAGCTTGGTCCTGATCTCGTCGAGCATCGACAGCAGCGTATGCGCGCGCTCGGGACTGTCGGTCGCCGGGTTGATGCCGATCACCGCGTCGCCCGAGCCGAGCAGCAGACCGTCGAGGATGCTGGCGGCGATACCGCGCGCGTCGTCGGTCGGATGGTTGGGCTGCAGGCGCACCGACAGGCGGTCGGGCAATCCTACGGTGTTGCGGAATCTCGTCACCACCGCGCATTTCGACGCCATCACCATCAAATCTTGCAACCGGCTGATCTTGCTTACCGCCGCCGCCATTTCCGGCGTGAGGCCGGGCGCCAAGGCGGCAAGCGCCGGCGTGGTGGCTTCGTCCGATAGCAGCCAATCGCGAAAAGCCCCGACGGTGAGATGCGCGACGGCTGCGAAAGCCGCTTTGTCGTGCGTGTCGACGATCAGGCGCGTCACCTCATCGCTCTCGTAGGGCACGACCTGCTCGTCCAGGAAAGTGCCGAGCGGCAAATCGGCAAGCGCAAATTGCGCGGCGACGCGTTCCTCGCCAGTTTCGGCGCACAAGCCCGCCAATCGGTCGCCGCTGCGCAACGGCGAAGCCCTGGCCAGCAGCGTTTTGAGATCGCCGAAAGAATAGCGGCTTGATCCTAGGGTCGCGCTGTAGGTCGCCATAGCGATGATTCCGCCAAAGCCGCACTATAGCGCAAAGCTCTCATGCGTCACGGCAACGCGGGCCTTGGCGCAAAGGTCCGGGTGCGATACGAGGGGCCATGACGACCAGCCCGCTCCTCACCGACCTATACGAACTCAACATGGTCCAGGCCTATCTGGACGAAGGTGAGAACAAGGAAGCCGTGTTTGAGTTTTTCGTGCGGCGGCTGCCGCCGCGGCGCGGGCTTTCTGCTGGCGGCGGGCCTGGAAGATGCCCTCGCATATCTTGAGACGCTGCGGTTTTCCGATGCCGACATCGCCTGGTTGAAAAGCACCGGGCGTTTCCGCCAGAACCTGCTGGATTATCTGCGCGACTTCCGCTTCACCGGCGACGTGCACGCCATCCCCGAAGGCAGTGTGTGCTTTCCCAGCGAGCCGCTGCTGCGCATCACCGCGCCGCTGATGCAGGCGCAGATTGTCGAGACGCGGCTCATCAATATTCTGCATTTCCAGACGCTGATCGCCTCCAAGGCGGCGCGGATGGTGCTGGCGGGCGCCGGGCAAGAACCTGGCCGATTTCGGCCTGCGCACCGCGCATGCCGGCGAGGCCGGATTGTATTCGGCGCGCGCCAGCTACATCGCCGGATTTTCCGGCGCCGCCAACGTGCTGGCCGGCGAGCGTTACGGCGTGCCAATCGTCGGCACCATGGCGCATTCGTTCGTCCAGGTGCATGACGACGAGATGACAGCCTTCGAAAATTTCGCGCGCGCCCGGCCCCAGGGCGTCATTCTGCTGATCGATACCTACGATACCGAAGCCGGCGCCCGGAAAGTCGTCGAACTGGCGCCGCGGCTCAAGAAGGACGGCATCGCCATCCGCGGCGTACGCATCGACTCGGGCGACCTCACCGCCATGGCACGCAAGGTGCGCGGCATTCTCGACGCCGGCGGACTGAAGGACGTGATCATTCTGGTCAGCGGCGGCATCAACGAAGACGTGCTGCAAGGCATGACCAAGGCGGGCGCGCCGATCGACGGCTTCGGCATCGGCGTCAATCTCGCCGCCTCGCTCGACGTGCCCGCCTTCGACTGCGCCTACAAGCTCCAGGAATATGCCGGCAAGCCGAAGCGAAAACTCTCCGAGGGCAAGGCGACCTGGCCCGGCCGCAAACAAGTGTGGCGGGCTTACGATGCCGACGGCAAAATGCATGGCGATATATTATCAATAGAGGGCGACAAGCATCCCGGCGAGGCGCTGATCGTGCCGGCGATGCGCGGCGGCAAGCGCGTCGCGCCGCCCGAGGCGCTGAGCCAAATCCGCGACCGCGCGAAAGCCGATCTCGCCCGCCTGCCCGCGTCGCTGGCGCAATTGCAGGAAGGCG
Organism: Pseudolabrys sp.; assembly: GCA_037200245.1. GTDB lineage: Bacteria > Pseudomonadota > Alphaproteobacteria > Rhizobiales > Xanthobacteraceae > Pseudolabrys. The sequence continues at coordinate 4,326 of JBBCIM010000027.1, read as the reverse complement.
CGAGCTACCCGGTCGAAGTTGCCGATGCGCTCAAGGCGCTGGCCAAGGAAGCGGACGCGAATAAGCGCACGTAAGCTTTTAATTTGCGCGTGATCTGATCCGAAACCGGTTCCCACTTTTCGGGATCACGCGCCGACCGCCGTGCCGCCTCTGTTCCAGCCGCGAATGCCCTCGCCGTAGACCTCGTGGCCGGTATCGGTCACCACCACGGTGTCTTCGAGCTTGATGAAGCCGCGCGTCGGATGTTGCAGCGTGGTCTCGATCGACACCACCATGCCGGGTTCGAGCGGCGAATTGGCGTGGTCGCCTGGATAGCGCATCGGCGAATTCTGCGCGAGCCGCGGCGCTTCGTGGCTGACCAAGCCCATGCCATGCGCCAGGAAATCCATGTGATTATGGTGCTTGGACTTCTGCACCAGCGGATCGGCGGCGGCATAGATCGCCTTGCCCAGCGCGCCGGGCTTGGTCGCGTTGAACGCGGCACGCTGGATGGTCTCGATCTCGCCGAGCAGGTCAACGAGTTTCGGCATCCGGCTCGCCGTGGATCGCCATGCGGCAGATGTCGCCGATGTAGCCATGATAATTGCCCGCCGGAGTCCAGCGATAGGATTTCGCCCTCGCCCCAAACCTGCTCCGACGGCGCGCGGTTGAGGCTTGTGCCGGCGGTGATCAGGCAATATTCGAAGGTCATGCCGCGGTTGGTCTCCTCGCGGCGTAGCGCTTCGACGAGTTCTCTTTTCGTGGCACCCGGCCCATGCTTCGCAATGACGGCCGCCATTGAATCGATGACGCCGTCCGACGCGGTGCGCAGTTTTTTAAGTTCATCGGCGGATTTCACCGCGCGCTGGGATTCAAGCACGAACAGCGCGTCGACCCAGTTCGCCTCCGGGAACGCGTCGCGCAGAATCTTCGCCACATCGTAAGGCATGAAGGCGTATTCGAACGCGATGCGCTTCGGCTTCATGCCAGCCTTGCGCATGTAGTCAATCGCCTGCGTGATGGCGTCGGTGGAATTGTTGACCGAGGTCTGCGTTTCCGGCGCCCAGATCGGGTCGGCGACGAGCTGGGATTTCTCCAGACGATGGCCAAAATAGCCGGTCTTTTCCGGCTGCCCTTTGGCGTAGACCAGCACCGGCAGATAGCGGCTGATTCCGACCGCGTCCATGTAATCGAAGAAGTGGGCGCGATGGCCGCCGAGCAGATACTGCACATTGTGCTTCGAGGTGGCGACGATCACGTCGATGCCGGCCGCCTCCATCAGGCGGTCGAGCCGCCGGTGGTCGAACGGGATCTTCAGGCCGCTGGTCTGCTGCGCGCTGATATTCATGGACTATGCTCCCGGCTGGTCCGGCGTCTGATTGCGCTGGTAACCATCAGCCTAGGACCAGAGTTCCGGGCCCGCAAGACGGGGGTCTTAAGCCTTTACCACGCCGATGAGGTGTTCGAGCTTGGCCGGGTCGTTGCGCAGCGTCGCGCTGGCGCCGTCATAGACAATGCGGCCGCGGTCCATCACCACCGCGCGCGGCGCGAGATCGAGCGCCAGCCGCGTGTTCTGCTCGACCAGGACGATCGACAGTTCGCCGGCCGCCGACAGCCGCTTGATCGCGCGCGCCAGTTCCTCGACGATGACCGGCGCTAGCCCTTCGGAGGGCTCATCCATCAGCAGCACGGTCGGATTGCCGATCAACGCGCGACCGATTGCCAGCATCTGCTGCTCGCCGCCGGATAGCTGATTGCCACGGTTATTCTCCCGCTCGGCGAGCCGCGGGAACAGCTCGAACACCGTCTGAATCGTCCACGGGCCCGGCCGCGCCGCGACCTCGAGATTTTCGCGTAGGCTGAGCGAGGGGAAAATTTCGCGCTCCTGCGGCACGTAGCCTAAGCGCGACGTGACGCGCCGGTAGGTCGCGAGCCTGGAAATGTCCTTGCCGTGCAGCAGTATCCGGCCGCCATGCAAGTTCGTGTGGCCCATGATGGTGGCAAACAGGGTACTTTTGCCGACGCCATTGCGGCCGATGATCGACAACGTCTCGCCGGCGCCGAGCGTCAGATTGACATCTTCCAGCACCACGGTCTCGCCGTAGCCGGCAAATACTTTGTCGAGTTCCAGCGCGTTGTCAGCCAATGCTTCAGACACGTTGGTGCCCTCCCCGATGGCCGTCCTGACCGAGATAGACCGCGCGGACCTGCTCGTTGTTCATGATCTCATTCGGCGCGCCTTCCATCAGCACCGCCCCCTGCACCATCACCGTGATCTGTTTGGCGAAGCGGAACACTACATCCATGTCGTGCTCGATGATCAGAATGGCTATGTCGGGATCGAGGCTCGCCACCACATCGAGAATGAGATGGCTCTCCGACGACGGCACGCCGGCCGCCGGTTCGTCGAGCAGCAGCACGCGCGGCTTCTGCGCCAGCGCGATGGCGATCTCGACCAGGCGCTGGCGGCCGTAAGGCAACTCGCGCACCGGTTTGAGCGCATCGTCGACGAGCCGCAGCGAGTCGAGATGGTCGAGCGCCTCGTCGAGCACGGCGCGGTTGGTGCCGATGGGGCGCCACATGTTGTTGCTGTGGCCGTCGCGCTCGCCGATGGCGAGGCCGAGGTTCTCCAGCACCGTCAGGCCGCGGAACAACTGGTTGATCTGGAAGGTGCGTGCGAGGCCACGCCGCGCGCGGTCGGCCTGAGACAGGCCGGTGATGTCCTCGCCGTTAAGCAGCACCTTGCCGGACGTCGGCTTGAGCACGCCGGTGATCAGATTGACCAGCGTGGTCTTGCCGGCGCCGTTCGGGCCGATCAGGGCGCGGCGAGCGCCGCGTTCCAGTGTCATATTGACGTCGCGCGTCACGGCAAGCGCGCCGAACGCCTTGTTGAAGCCTTGCACCTCAAGAGCTGCGGTCACGGCTTGACTCACGATTTGGCCCTCCGCTTCGCAAGGTAGCGGCCGAAGTCCTCGAACAGTCCGAGCAGGCCGCGCCGCGCGAACAGCACTGCCAGCACCAGCAGCAGGCCGATGCCGAACTGCCAGAAAGTCGGGCTCAGCTTGGACAGATGATCCTCCAGCACCATGTAGACCGCCGCGCCGAGGAAGGCGCCGTAGAGCCGTCCGGTGCCGCCGAGGATCAGCATCACCATCACCTTGGCCGAACTGTCGAATTCGAACACGGTGAGCGTCACATAGGCATTGGTCTGCGTGAACAGCGCGCCGGCAACCCCGGCAATACCGGCAGCAATGGTATAAACCGTCACCAGCCGGCGATGCACCGGCGAGCCGATGGCGTGCATGCGCCGCACGTTCTCGCGGATGCCGGTCAAGGCCTGGCCGAACGGCGAATAGACGATGCGGCGCACGAAGAAAAACACGATCGCCAGCACGCCGAGCACGTAGAGATAATTGACGCGGCCGTAGAGGTCGTACTGGAACACGCCGAACAGCGGCTTGAACTCGAGGGCCCGGCAGGCCGTCATAACCGCCGGAGAAATCCGAGCGCAGATTGCCGGCCTCCTGCAACATGATCGCGGTGGCGAGCGTGAGCATCAGCAGCGTCAGGCCGCGATAGCGCAGCAGGAACCAGCCGGTGATGAAGCCGGCAAAAGCCGACACGATTGCCGCGGCAAACAACCCGCTGACCGGCTCGGTCCAGCCCAGACGCGCAGCGCCAAGGCCGACCGTGTAGGCGCCGATGCCGAAGAACGCCGCATGGCCGAGCGTGACGATGCCGGCGTAACCGAGGATGAGATCGAGCGAGAGCGCGAACATCACCATGATCAGCACCTGGCTGCCGAAGGTCATGCGATCCGGAAAGACGAAGAATGCGGCGAGCGCGATCAGCCAAGGCAGCGCCTCCGCCCAATGGCAATGGTGGCGGCTCTGCAGATAGGCGGCGGCGCGCTCGCGCGCGGCCTTCCGGTCGGTACCGGTGGCGGGTTCACTCACGGCCGTAGAACCCCGCCGGCTTGATCAGCAGCACCACGACGGTGACGGCGTAGATGAAGAACCCGCCGGCGTCGGCCAATAGATATTTTCCGGCGGTGTCGAATACGCCAAGCACCAGCGCGGCCAGCAGCGTGCCCTTCAGGCTGCCGAGGCCGCCGACCGCCACCACGATCAGGAACAGCACGAGGTAGAGCACGGCAAAGCTCGGCGACAGGCCGAACAATTGAATGGCGAGCCCGCCGCCGAGCGCGGCAAGCCCCGAGCCGACCGCGAAGGTCAACGTGAACAACAGATCGACATTGATGCCGACGGATTCCGCCATGCGGCGGTTGTCGACCGCGGCCCTGATTTTGGCGCCGATATTGGTGCGCTCGAAGCCGTACCACAGCAC
>JBBCIM010000026.1:0-107125 GCA_037200245.1 Pseudolabrys sp. | reverse complement strand
TGGAAATTATCCTTGGATTTGCTCATCAGATCGATGAACACATCCTCGAGCGAAGGCTGCGAGGGCTTCCAGTCGAGACTTTTGCGCTGGCGATAGGGTGCGATGGCGGCATCGAGCGCGGCCGCGTCGCGCCCCGATACGTGCAGGCTGGTACCGAACGGCGCCACCATGTCGATACCGGGCTTGCCGGTGATCTCTTCCGATAATTGGTTGAGCCCCTCGCCGTCGGTGGCGCTCACGACATAAGTCGTCAATTGCGCGGACGCGATGACCTGGTCGACGGTGCCATGCACCAGCAATTCGCCGTAGGCGATATAGGCTATCTCGTGGCAGCGCTCGGCTTCATCCATGTAATGGGTCGAGACCAATACAGTGAGGCCATGCGCGGCGAGCGCGTGAATCTCGTTCCAGAATTCGCGACGCGCCTTGGGATCGACGCCGGCGGTCGGCTCGTCGAGCAACAATAGCTGCGGTCCCGGCAGCGTACAGGCGCCGAGCGCCAGCCGCTGCTTCCAGCCGCCGGACAGTTCGCCGGCGATCTGCTCCTCGCGGCCGCTCAAGCCGAGCCGCTCGATCGCTGCCCGCGCCGCCGCGCGCGGGTTCTCGACGCCGTAGATGCGTGCGACGAACTCCAGGTTCTCGCGCACCGAAAGGTCCTGATACAGGCTGAAACGCTGCGTCATGTAGCCGACTTGGAGCTTGATCTTGTCGGTCTCGGTGCGAATATCGTAGCCGAGGCAGGTGCCGGTGCCCTCGTCCGGCGTCAGCAGCCCGCACAGCATGCGGATGGTGGTGGTCTTGCCCGAACCATTCGGCCCGAGAAAGCCATAGATGCTGCCGCGCTTGACCTGCAACGACAGGTCGCGCACCACCGCCCGCCCGTCGAATTTCTTGGTCAGATGCTGGACATCGATGGCGATGCCTTGGCCGCCCGTTTCCGTGGTCATTGAGGCGGCGCCTTCGGCACGGCGACCGATACCGGCTGCCCGACGCGGAATTTCCCCGGCTGCTCGGGCCGCGCTTCGATCAGGAATACAAGCTTGGCGCGCTCGTCCATGCTGTAGATGACCGGCGGCGTGAATTCCGCAGTGCGCGCGATGAAGCTGATTTTCGCTGTCAGGCCTTTTTCACACCCATCGCACGAGACGGTGACGGCTTCACCGTATTTGAGTTCGGGCAATTCGGCTTGAGGCGCAAAGAAGCGGATCTTCAGATTGGCGGGCGGCAGCAGCGCCACCACCGGGCGCCCCGGCGGCACGGTCTCTCCTGGCCTGTAATAGACCTGCTGGATCGTGCCCTCGGCCGGGCTGAGCGCCCGCCGCCGCGCATTGCGCGTTTCCGACCAGGCCAGGTTGGCGTTGGCCTGGCGGAGCGCGGATTCCGCATCGTCGAAATTCTTCTGCGTGCCGGCGTTGGTCTTGAGCAATTCCTTGGCGCGGTCGAAGGCCTGCTGCGCCGTCGTCACCGCGGCCTTCTTCACAACGACATCGGCCTGCTGCAGATCGTCATCGACAGTGAACAGCAGATCGCCTTTTTGCACGCGATCGCCTTCGCGAACCTTGAGGCTTTCGACGCGGCCCTGCTCGTCGGGGCTCACAAAAACCAGTTCGGCCTCGACCCAGCCCTGCAACATTCGCTCGTCGCTCTTGCCGCAGCCGGCCAGCGCAAGGCCTGCGAGCAGCAACGCCGATAGACCGGCATAACGCATCCTCATGGGCTCCTCCCCGGAGCGAACAGCAGACCGACATGGGCTTTCAACATCGCGCGCACATCGAGAGGCTCGAAGCGCTCGAACAAACCGCCCCAAATGATAGCCACCAGCCCTGGCGCGGCGATGAGTTGCGGAAAATCGACCAGCGCTTGCGGCACCTCCCCGCGCGCTGCGGCGCGACGCAATATGATGCGCATCGCGGCGATGATACGCGACAGCACTTCGCGATAGTAGAATTCCGCGAGCTTGGGGAAACGTCGGCCTTCGGTGATCATCAGGCGGATGACGTCGACGCGGCGGGTCTCGAATATTTCGCGCACGAAAATATCGACGATCCTGTCGGCCAGCACGCTCACCGGCACGTCGGCGGCGCCCATCGCCTCGATGGTGCCGACCAGCGGCGTCAGCATGGCGCGGATCAATTCCTGAAACAGCGTCTCCTTGTCGCGGAAATAGAGATAAATGGTGCCCTTGGCGACCCCGGCACGCTTGGCGACATCGTCGAGGCGCGTCGCCTCGAAACCGCGCGCGGAAAATTCGTCCAGTGCTGCGGCAAGGATGGCGTCGCGCCGCGCCACGCCGCCGGGCACGCGCTTGCCTTCGGCTTGGCTGCGCGCCGAAGATGGCGCGGCTTTGCCTTTGCGCGGCGTCGGCTTTGATTTTGCGCTGCGTAGGGCCATCATGGCCTGCGTCCGAACTGACTGACTGGTCAGTCATGACTACGCCGACCATAAGCACGGCGCAAGCCAAAAATACCCCTTCGAAATCAATAGTTTATGGAAGCAGTCGGCCTGACGAGACTGTCAGCCCTTGGCGTCGCAGAAGAAGGTGCGGATGACGCACTCCTTGCCACCGTCTTTGTAGCAGGCCTGCAAAGCCTCGTTCTGGGTGCCGCCGAGCCGCGGTCCCTTGCCCCAGCCATGGGCGCCGCACGGATTGGTGAAGTCGACCGCGAAGGCTGCGCAGCCGCGCTTGGCCGTGGTTACTACCCGGCAAGCATCGCCCTGGCATTTCGACAGCGCGCTTTGCCGCGCTTCTTCGATGCTGCCGTAATCATAGGCCTCGCCAAACGCACCGCACGTGCCGATCGCCAGCGCGCCCGCCGCCCGCGCGGCATTGAGCGTCACCAGCATCAGCGTCGCGGTCGCGAGAAACAGGCTCGCCACCACAAGTGCGCGTACCACCGGCGTGTATATATCCGTCATCGTCCTTACCCGACCCTCCCCACCAGCTAAGCGGTGAGTCGCGTCCGGCCGCAACGATTCGAGTCTTACGCGCGTTCGATTTCGGCCTTGACGGCGGACAGAGACTCAGGGGTATCGACGTCAGTCAGCGCCGCGTCGCCGGCGACCGGGACCTCGACGACCGCCTCGGCATAACTGCCGATCAAGTGGCGGGCGCCGATGTCTCCATTGATCGACATCAGGTCGTTGAAGAATCGCCGCGACCACACCACCGGATTGCCGCGCCGGCCATCGATGCTCGGCACCACCACCAGCGCGCCGCGCTCAGGGTCGAACGCCGCCAGCAATTTATCGATCAGCACGCTGTCGACCTGCGGCATGTCGCCGAGACAGACGATGGCGCCATCTGCATCGGTAGGAACGGCGGCAATGCCGGCTTTGACAGATGTGCCCAAGCCGTCGGCATAGTTCGGATTATGCGTGAAGCGCAGCGGCAGGCCGGCGAGCGCGGCTTCCACCTTCTCGCGTTCATGACCGGTGACGACGATCACGGGCTTGGCGCGGGATACCAGCGCCTGTTCGGCGGCAATGCGCACCAGCGGCTTGCCGCCGATCTCGGCCAGCATCTTGTTGACCGCGCCCATGCGCGTGGAGCGGCCGGCCGCCAGCACCACGGCGGCGACGCGGCGGCCTTTTTCCGGCGAAGGTTCGGTGCGTGGCTGCGGCCGCGTTACGATTTCCATCAGCAGGCCGCCGACGCCCATACCGGTGATATCGTCGCGCGACACCGGCAGACCGGCCAGCAGGCGCATCAGCACCCAGTCGAAGCCGTTCTCCTTCGGCGAGCGCGCACAACCCGGCGCGCCGATCACCGCATGCCCGCCCAAGCGCCCGATCAGCATCAGATTGCCGGGATCGACCGGCATACCGAAATGCTCGATCTCGCCGCCGGCCGCTTCGATCGCCATCGGGATCACGTCGCGCCGGTCGGCAATCGCCGAAGCGCCGAACACAATCACCAACTCGGCGCCGGCTTTGGTCACCTCGTCGATAGCACGCGTCAACGCCGCCGGCTCATGCGGCACGCGCTTTTCGGCAACGATGCTCGCGCCGGCCGGCGCAATGCGCGTGGCGGTGATCTTGAGCGTCTTCTCAATGACCTTGGGCGCAAGTCCCGGCAGCAGCGTCGACACGATGCCGATCTTGCGCACGGTATAAGGCGCGACCCGTATCACCGGCTCGGCCTTGGCGGCTTCCGCCACCGCCGCGTCGCGCGCCGTTGCGGCAACGGCAAAGGGAATGATCTTTACCGTCGCGATCATCTCGCCCTCGACCACCGGCTTATAGGCAGCCAAGGTCGCGAGCGTCACCGCCTCGTCGATGCGGTTGAGCCGGTCGACGGTGCCCTTGTCGACGACCAATACGCCCGCGGTTTCGGCAAACAGATTACAGCGTCCGGTGAAGGCGCGGTCGGTGCGCAGGCCCGGCCCCTTTACGGCGGCGGCAATATCGGCGGCGGCTTTGTCCTCCGAAATATCGCCGGGCTCGAGCCGCGCCACCACGATTGCTTTGACGCCGGCGGATTGCATCGCGGCGACTTCGGCCGGCCCGATCAGCGTGCCCTTCTTGAGCACGAGGTCGCCTTGGCGGATCGAATGCACCGCCGTGGCGCCGAGCGCGTCGGCCGGCGCGACCGGGCCGAACTTCATGCCGCCTCCGCCTTGTCGGCTTTTTGCCGCAGCCGCTGCGTAATTTCGGCCATGATCGACACCGCGATCTCGGCCGGCGACACTGCGCCGATATCCAGGCCGATGGGCGCATGAATGCGCGACAACTGCTCTTCACGCACCCCCGCATCCTTCAATCGCGCTAGCCGCTTGGCATGCGTTTTTCGCGAGCCCAGCGCGCCGATATAGAAGCAGTCGCGCTCGAGCGCGTGCATGAGAGCCGGGTCGTCGATCTTGGGGTCGTGCGTGACGGCGACGAAGGCCGTGTAGTGATCGACGTTGAGCGGCGGCAGCGCCACGTCAGGCCATTCGGCCACGACTTTCACGTCTGGAAATCGTTCGGTGCTGGCAAAGGCGGTCCGCGGATCCACGATCGTCACGTCGTAGTCCAGCAGTTTCGCGATCGGCGCCAGCACCTGGCTGATATGCACCGCGCCTGTGATCACGAGTTGCGGCGACGGTACGTGCACGGTGACGAAAACGCGGCCTTGCGGCGTTTCCTCCATGCCGCTTTTTGACATGCGCAAGTGTTTCTCCAGCACATCCTTCAGCGGGTCCTTGGCGACCTCGCTGGATTTGACAAGCCGCTGCTCGCCGCTGGTCACATCCGTGACCACGGCCACGGCGCGGCGCGCAGCCCGCTCGGCGTTCAACGCATGCAGGATGTCGAGTTTCACGTCCTAGCTCACTTTCTCGACATAGACCCTGATGGTGCCGCCGCAGGACAGACCAACGTTCCAGGCCTGTTCGTCGGCGACGCCGAATTCCAACATCTTCGGCTTGCCGCTTTCGATGACGTCGATGGCTTCGGTCACCACCGCGCCCTCGACACAGCCGCCGGAAACCGAGCCTAGGAAATTGCCGTCGGTGTCGATTACGAGGTTGGAGCCGACCGGCCGCGGTGCCGAACCCCAGGTTTCGACAACGGTGGCCAACGCCACGCCGCGCCCGGCGTTGCGCCAGTCCTCGGCGGCTTTGAGAATGTCTTCATCGCGTGAAAGCATTATGCACCTCCATGGCCATTTTCTCGGACGTCACCCGCGGGCTTGACCCGCGAGTCCATCTTTTCGGACGGATTGCCGGGTCAAGCCCGTCAATGACAAGATTTACTAGACAACCTGTCTCAGCATCGATTTGGGATCGTAGCCCTTGGCAGGCGCGCCAGACAGCGCGCGCACCAAGTCGGTCATGGACTCTAGATTGTGTATCGACCGCAGTTCGTCAACGTGCGGCAGCATGATCCGCACGCCCTTGGCGCGCGCCTCGAAACCTTCGAAGCGCAAAAGCGGATTGAGCCAAATGAGCCGGCGGCACGAACGGTGCAGCCGGTCCATCTCGAAGGATAGCGTGTCGTCGGCATCGCGCTCAAGCCCGTCGGTGATCAGCAGCACCACCGCGCCCTGCCCCAGGACACGGCGCGCCCAATGCTTGTTGAAGTCGTGCAGCGAGGTGGCGATGCGGGTGCCGCCCGACCAGTCCGCGACGTTGAGGCTGCAAGCGGCAAGTGCCTCATCCGGATCGCGCTGCCGGATGGCGCGGGTGACGTTGGTCAGCCTCGTGCCGAACAGAAACGTGGTTACGCGCTTGCGGGCGTCGGTGATGGCGTGCAGGAAATGCAGGAACAGGCGCGTGTACTGGCTCATCGAGCCGGAAATATCGAGGAGCGCGACGATCGGCGGCTCCTTCACGCGCGGGCCTAGATACTTGAGATCGATCACCGCGCCCCCAGCTTTCATGCTGGCGCGCAAGGTGCGCCGGATGTCGATGATATGGCCGTGGCGGTTGGCTTTGAGCCTGCGCGTGCGCACCAAATCGAGCGGCAGCGCCAGCCGCGCGATGGCTTCCTTGGCCTTGGCGATCTCGGCCGCGGTCATCTGCGCGAAATCTTTCTTTTGCAGCACTTCGCGATCCGACACCGTGAGCCGTGCGTCGACCTCGATGTCGGCCTTGTCCTCGCGCGCTTTGGCGCCCGAAAACAGCGCCTCCTGGATGCGCTGCGCGCCCGGCGGCGGCGCTTTCGGCGCGCCCGGCGCCGCCTCCGGCAGCATCGAGGCGATCAGTTTTTCGATATAGCCGCGCTTGCGGAAGAAAATACGGAACGCCTGATCGAACAGAATCGAGTGCTCGTGCCGCTTCACGAACACGGCATGCAGCGTCCAGTAAAAATCGTCGCGGTCGCCGACGCGAGCGACGTCGACCGCCTGCAAAGCATCGAGCACCGCGCCAGGACCTACCGGCATGCCGGCGGCGCGCAAGGCACGCGCGAAGTAAAGGATGTTTTCGGCGAGACGGCCGCTCTGCTCCCTCTCCCCTTTGGGGAGAGGGCCGGGGTGAGAGGGGACTGACCTATCGATCATGCATTAATCCAATTCCAATCCCCTCACCCGGATCGCACCCGAAGTCGGATATATCCGACTTCGGGTGCGATCCGACCTCTCCCCATGGGAGAGGTGAACAAGAAAGATCACTCCGCAGCTCTTAGCTCCGACTTCACCTCGTCGAGCAGCGCCTTGACCTTGGTGCCGTCGAGCCGCGCGATGTCGTCCTGATATTTCAGCAGCGCGCCGAGGGTGTCCGATACCGTCGCCGGATCGAGCGCGACAACGTCGAGTTCGGTCAGCGCGCCGGCCCAGTCCAGCGTCTCGGCGACGCCGGGCGACTTGAACAGATCTTCCTTGCGCAGCGCCTGCACGAAAGCGACGACCTGCTCCGAGAGTTTCTTGGCGATGCCCGGCACCTTGGCGCGCAGGATGCTCAACTCGCGCTCGGCATTGGGATAGCCGACCCAGTGATAGAGACAGCGCCGCTTGAGCGCATCATGCACTTCGCGGGTGCGGTTCGACGTAACCAAAACAATTGGCGGCGCCGCAGCCTTTACAGTCCCGAGCTCAGGCACCGTGATCTGAAAATCGGCCAAGACTTCTAAAAGGAACGCTTCGAAAGCTTCGTCGGTGCGGTCGATCTCGTCGATCAGCAGCACCGGCGGTCCAGCCGGATCGGGTTCGAGCGCCTGCAACAGCGGCCGCTTGATCAGGAAGCGTTCGGAAAACACGTCGTGTTCGATACGCTCGCGGTCGCCCTCACCGGCCGCTTCGGCCAAGCGGATAGCGATCATCTGGGCGCCGTAATTCCATTCATAGACCGCCGACGAAATGTCGAGGCCTTCGTAGCATTGCAGCCGGATCAGCCGGCGGCCCAAAGCCGTCGATAGCACCTTGGCGATCTCGGTCTTGCCGACGCCGGCCTCCCCTTCCAGAAACAATGGCCGGCCCATGCGCAGCGCCAGATACAGCACGGTCGCCAGCGAACGGTCGGCGATGTAATCCGCCTTCGCCAGGAGATCGAGGGTGGTTTCGATGGAGGTTGGCAGCGGCTTTATGGACATTCGTCGGTACCCTGGATGACACTTTAACGGAACTCGCGGGCAGCTTACATCTGTGTATCGGAAGGCCCGCCGACCAGCCAGAAATCCTTAAAAGGATGGCACTTATGTCCAAAACCGTTGAATTGACCAAAGACGCGCTGCAACTGCCCACCATCGATGCCGGGGTGCGTATTGGGCATGTCCACCTCAAGGTCGCCGATTTGCAGCGCGCGCTGGATTTCTATTGCGGTGTATTGGGCTTCCAGATCACGGCCACCCGGCCCGGCGCCGCCTTCATTTCAGCCGGCGGCTACCACCACCATCTGGGCCTCAACACCTGGGAAAGCCGGGGCGGTTCGCCGCCTGCGGCAGGCACCACGGGGCTTTACCACACCGCCATTCTCTACCCGACCCGCAAGCTCCTGGCCGATGCGCTGCACCGGCTGATCCTGGCCAAGATCCCGCTCGAAGGCGCCAGCGATCATGGCGTGTCTGAGGCGCTCTACCTGCGCGATCCGGACGACAATGGCGTGGAACTGTATTGGGACCGGCCGAAGGAGCAGTGGCCGCAAAAGCCGGACGGCTCCTTGCAGATGTTCACGCATCCACTTGACCTGCATAATTTGCTCGCGGAGTTGGATAAAGGCGCGGCTTAGCAAGCTCAGTCTCTACAGGTGCGCGCCAGCGGAACCAAATGTTCCGCAAAGGCCGGTTGAATCAATGGCGGAAATCTTAGTCTGTTCGCTGCGCGGTGTGCTGCATTCGCGATGTTTCCGAACATAAAGCATTAATCGTCCCATCCTAGGTTCGCTTCGCGCGCAAGGATGGCGCAATTCCAATGGCGAAGGTGTACGCGTTCCGCACCAGCGAGATAAATTCCTTCTCTCACGACTCGACGGCGGCTGCGCTTGAGCGGCTGACCGCGCTTGTAGACGCACAGGCGCGCACCATTCGCCAATACGAAGCCGACCTCGCCCACAGCCGGCATATTTTCAAGCATGCCTCGGCCGCTGCCCGGCTTGGCGTGTGGGAGTGCGATCTCGAAAGCGAAACGCTGAGCTGGTCGGACGGCACTTACGATCTGTTCGAGTTGCCCAGAGGATCGCCCCTCGTCCGCAAGCAGACCCTTAGATGCTATCCGAAAGAGTCACTGAAGGCTCTCGAATCGGTCAGAAACCGCGCGCTCCTGGAGCGAAGCGGCTTTAGCCTTGACGCCGAGATCGTGACGCCAAAAGGCAGCCGCCGGTGGATCCGCATCCACGCGACCGTTGAATCGGACGGCGACAAGCCGACACGGATTTTCGGCATTAAACAGGACATCACCCGCGATAAAGCGCAGTCGGATCGGAACAAGCATCTCGCCGAATGCGATGAGATGACGGGACTGGCGAACCGAAGCAAGTTCGAGGCTCACCTTTCACTGGTGTGCAGCCGCAAATCCGGTCAGACCGCCGCCGGCGCCCTCCTGCTCATCGATCTCGACGGCTTCAAGGACGTCAACGATTCCCTGGGGCATCTGGCCGGCGACGAATGCCTGAGAGTGACCGCCCAGCGGCTCAGAAAGACCTGCGGCCACGCGAGCCTCGTCGCCCGCGTCGGCGGCGACGAATTCGCCGTATTTCTGGAAACGCCGCACGGCCAGGGAGCGGAGCTGGCCCCCAGGATCATCGCGGAAATCAGACGGCCGATCAAACACAACGGCCGGAGCTTACAAATCGGTGCGTCCGTCGGCGTCGCCGCAATCGATGGCTGCCAGGCGTCCGAATTGTTCAGACGCGCGGATACCGCGCTTTATGCAGCCAAGGCCGCCGGCCGCAACACCTTCCGCGTGTTCGATGCAACGCGCATGCGGGACTGACGCGCCATATCCAACGCCGACGAGCTTTTAGGCCGTCGCCTTGTTCAGCGCGCGGCGCGCCAAGACGCCCACGAGATGCGCGCGGTATTCCGGGCTGGCATGGATGTCGCTGTTCATGCCGGTGGCCGGAATGGTCATGCCCTCGATCGACTTCGCGGCGAAACGCTTCTTCAGCGCCTCCTCGAACGACTTGACGCGAAAGACGCCGTTCGAGCCGGCGCCCGTCACCGCGACGCGGATGTCCGGGCCGCGCTTCGACACGAAGACGCCGACCAAGGCAAAACCCGACGCCGGATGCTTGAACTTCTCGTAAGCCGCTTTCTTGGCAATCGGGAAGCTGACCTTGACGATGATCTCGCCCTCTTCCAGCGCGGTCGAGAACATGCCGGTGAAGAAATCATCCGCAGCGATCCGCCGCTTGTTGGTGATGATGGTGGCGCCGAGACCGAGACAGGCCGCCGGGTAATCGGCGTTGGGATCGTTGTTCGCAATGGAGCCGCCGATGGTGCCGCGATTGCGCACCTGCGGATCGCCGATCGAACCCGGCACCATGGCGAGCCCCGGCAGCGCCTGTTGCAACACCGTCGAATTGGCGACGTCGGCGTGGCGCGTCATGGCCCCGATCACGATGGAGCGGCCCTTCTGCTCGACGCCGACCATGCCCTCGACCTGCGACAGATCGACCAGCGCCGACGGCGACGCCAGCCGCTGCTTCATCACCGGGATCAGCGAGTGGCCGCCGGCCAAAAGCTTGGCGTCTGGGTTGCGCGACAGCAGGCCGGCCGCTTGGCGAACCGTGGTCGGGCGATGGAAGGTGAAATTGTACATCGGTCTCTCCTTTGATCTTTTAGGCTGCTTGGCGCGGTTTGGCGCGTTGCAGTGCCGCCCAGACCGCGTTGGCGGTGGCCGGCATGGCTAAATCTTCCGACTCGATCGCGTCGGTGATGGCATTGATGACGGCTGCGGGCGCCGCAATCGCGCCGGCCTCGCCGCAGCCTTTGATACCGAGTGGGTTGGACGGCGACTTGGTTTCGGTCAGGCCGACATGGAACGACGGCAGGTCGTGCGCGCGCGGCATGGTGTAGTCCATCATCGAACCCGTCACGAGTTGGCCGGCCTTGTCATAGAGCGCGGCTTCCATCATCGCTTGGCCGACGCCCTGCGCGATGCCGCCGTGCACCTGGCCTTCGACGATCATCGGATTGATCACGGTGCCGAAGTCGTCGATGGCGGTCCAGTTGACGATGTCGGTCTTGCCGGTGTCGGCATCGACCTCGACTTCGCAGATGTGACAACCGGCCGGGAAGGTGAAATTGGTCGGGTCGTAGAACGACGTCTCTTTCAGGCCCGGCTCCAGATCGGCGCCGACGAACTTGTGCGCGATGTAGGCGTTGAGGGCGACATCGCCCCAGGCCGCCGACTTGTCGGTGCCAGCCACGGTGAACTTGCCATCCTTGAACTCGATGTCGCCTTCGGACGCTTCCAACACATAGGCCGCGACCTTCTTGGCCTTGGCCTCGATCTTGTCGAGCGCTTTCACGATCGCCGACATACCGACCGCGCCGGAGCGCGAGCCGTAAGTCCCCATGCCGAACTGCACCTTGTCGGTGTCGCCATGCACAATGGAAACGTTTTCAAACGGAATGCCGAGCCGCTCCGACACGAGCTGCGCGAAAGTCGTCTCGTGGCCCTGGCCGTGAGCGTGGCAGCCGGTCAGCACTTCGACGCTTCCGGTCGGATTGACCCGCACTTCCGCCGATTCCCATAAACCGACGCCGGCGCCGAGCGAGCCGACCGCCTGGCTTGGCGCGATGCCGCAGGCCTCGATATAAGTCGAATAGCCCAAGCCCCGCAGCTTGCCGTACCGGGCCGCTTCACGCTTGCGCTTGGCAAAGCCCTTCACGTCGGCAAGCTCCAGCGCCTTCTTGAGCGAAGCCAGATAATCGCCGGCGTCATAGGCCATGATCACCGGCGTCTGATGCGGGAACGACTTGATGAAGTTGCGCCGGCGCAGTTCGGCCGGATCGATGCCGAGTTGGCGCGCCGCGACTTCGACCAGCCGCTCGACGACGAACGTCGCCTCGGGACGGCCGGCGCCGCGATAGGCGTCAACCGGCGCGGTGTTGGTATAAACCGCGTCGACCTCGCAATAGATCGCGGGGATGTTGTACTGGCCAGACAGCAGCGTGGCATATAGATAGGTCGGCACCGACGACGAGAACGTCGACATATAGGCGCCGAGGTTGGCGATTGTCTTGGCGCGCAACGCCAGAATCTTGCCCTCACCGTCCAGCGCGATCTCGGCATGCGTAACGTGATCGCGGCCATGCGCATCGGTGAGAAAGGCCTCCGAACGATCGGACGTCCACTTCACCGGGCGTCTCACTTTGCGCGACGCCCACAGGCAGACGACTTCCTCGGGATAGATGAAAATCTTCGAGCCGAAACCGCCGCCGACGTCCGGCGCGATCACGCGCAATTTGTGCTCCGGCGTTATGCCGACGAAGGCGGAAATGACGAGCCGCGCGACGTGCGGATTCTGCGACGTGTTCCACAAAGTCAGATTATCGGTGCCCTCGTCGTATTCGGCGAGCGCCGCGCGTGGCTCCATGGCATTAGGCACCAGGCGGTTGTTGACGATGTCGAGCTTGGTGACGTGTTTGGCGCCGGCGAAGGCCGCGGCCGTCGCCTTGGGATCGCCGAGGTGCCACTGGTAGATCGTGTTGTTGGCAATGTCGGGATGGATTTGCGGCGCGCCTTGCGCTTGCGCCTTGGCTGGATCGACCACGGCGGTCAGCACGTCGTAATCGACCTTGATCTTCTCGGCGGCGTCGCGGCCTTGCGCATAAGTCTCGGCAATAACGACGGCGACGGCGTCGCCCACGCAATTCACCTTGCCGGCGGCGAGCGCCGGATGCGGCGCCATCTTCATCGGCGAGCCATCCTTGGAATGGATCATCCAGCCGCAGATCAGATTGCCGATCTTGTCGCCGGCCAGATCGGCGCCGGTGAGCACGGCGACGACGCCGGGAAGCGTCTTTGCTTCTGTGACGTCGATGCTCTTGATCTTGGCATGGGCATGCGGCGAACGCAGGAACACGGCGCGGGTCTCGCCCGGCCGCACCACGTCGTCGGTGTATTGCCCGTGGCCCGTGATGAAGCGGAAGTCTTCCTTTCGGCGCACCGCCGCGCCGATACCGGTCGCGCTCATGGCGGTCTTCTCCCGTTGGACTCTAAACGCTTCTTCTTGGTCGCTATGTCTAGCCGTTATTCCGCGGCCTGGCGCGGTGCGCTGCCCTTGGCCATGTTCTTGGCGCCGGCGCCGATCGCTTTGACGATGTTGTGGTAGCCGGTGCAGCGGCAGATGTTGCCGTCGAGTTGCTCGCGGATGGTGTGCTCGTCGAGATCGTTGCCGCGGCGGCGGACGATATCGAGCGCGGCCATGATCATGCCCGGCGTGCAATAGCCGCATTGCAGACCGTGATGCTCGCGGAAGGCCTCCTGCATCGGATGCAGCGCCCCGCCCGGCTCGGCCAGGCCCTCGATCGTGGTGATCTTGGCGCCCTCGCATTGCAAAGCCAGCAGGGTGCAGGATTTCGCAGCGATTCCATCGAGATGGATCACGCAGGCGCCGCACTGCGAAGTGTCGCAGCCGACGTGAGTTCCGGTGAGACGCAGGTTCTCACGCAGGAATTGCACCAGCAAAGTGCGTTCTTCCACAGTGCCGGTGACGGCTTTCCCGTTCACCCGTCATGGATACAGCCGGCATGACTTCCTCCCGATTTCGGGGCCAAAAGCCCTCTTTTCGCCGCGCCCACTCCTGGGCCACGGCGGCCAAGGTCAGAATCGAGCCGATTTCGCCCGAATACGCCTTAGAACACGAATAAGTTTGAACCCCCATCGCATACCGGGTCAAGAGCTTCAAACGGGTGAATAGCTCACAGGCCGGTGAGGAGAGCCGTAAGACCACAACCGGAAAGACGCTGTTTTTCGAATTCGCACTTAACCTTACGCCGAATTCACGGAACCTCCGCGACGCCAAAGCTTTGGCATGGCGAGACGCAATCTCACCTAAACCCGCGAAATGAAGGAGTTACTCGAAATGCGCACCAAGCTCATGGCCGGAATTGCGGCCCTCGTTCTCGCCGCCTCGAGCGTCGTGGCGGTGACTCCGGCCGATGCCCAGTGGCGCGGCCACCGCGGCGGCGGCTGGCATCACGGTGGCGGCTGGCACCGCGGCGGCGGTGGCGGCGCGATAGCGGGCTTTGCCGCAGGCGCGCTCCTCGGCGGCGCGCTCGCGTCGCGGCCTTACGGTTACTATGACGATGGCTACTACGCGCAGGGCTATGTGCCCGGCGGCGGCGATGCCGTCGGATACTGCATGTCGCGCTTCAAGTCGTATGACCCCGGCTCGGGGACCTATCTCGGCTATGACGGCGCGCGTCACCCCTGCCCGTAATCGGCAGTTGGCCTGAAACTGAAGACCGCCCTTGAGCCAGGGCGGTTTTCTTTTGCCTCAGGGAACCGGCGCGGCGGGCGAAACCGCGGCGGCAAAATTCTTGAAAAAGTCGTCGGCAATCTTCTTGGCGGCGCCGTTGACTAGGCGCTGGCCGAGTTGGGCGAGCTTGCCGCCGATCTGCGCCTCGACGTTGTAGCTCAGCAAGGTACCGCCGTCCTTTTCGGTCAGCGTAACGCTGGCGCCGCCTTTGGCAAAGCCGGCTACGCCGCCCTCGCCTTCGCCCGAAATCCGGTAGCCGTTCGGCGGGTCGAGATCGGTCAGATGGACCTTGCCTTTGAAGCGCGCCTTGACCGGACCGATCTTGGTGACGGCCACCGCCGTCATCTCGGTGTCGGACAGCTTCACCAACTCCTCGCAACCCGGAATGCAGGCCTTGAGCACCTCGGCGTCGTTGAGCTTGGCATACACAACCTCGCGGCTGGCTGGGAGTTGCACCTCCCCGGTCATTGTCATCGCCATCGGCGCCGTCTCCTCAAAATCGCGAAGGCCCCAACGGCCCGGATCACCAACCCTCGACTTAAGCCCTCGCGAGCCTGCTGAAAAGAGCTTTGCAGCAGCCGCGCCGGGCTTTAAGGGTGTCGCTCAACGACATAGCGCTATATCAAAAAACGATAAGGGGAGGTTCTTCATGCCGATGATCGATGCCGACGGTTGCCCGATCTATATCGAGGTCGAAGGACCCGCCGGTGCGCCGGTACTGATGCTGTCCAATTCGCTCGGCACCAATCTGCACATGTGGGACGACCAGATGGCCGATTGGACCAAGCACTTCCGTGTGGTGCGCTATGACCGCCGCGGCCACGGCAAATCCGGCGTGCCGAAAGGCCCCTACTCCATGGAGCGCTTCGGCCGCGACGTGATCGCGGTCGCCGATGCGCTCGACGTCAAGAAATTCAATTGGTGCGGCCTGTCGATGGGCGGCATGGTCGGGCAATGGCTCGGCGCCCATGCGCCCGAACGCATCGAGAAGCTGGTGCTGTCGAACACCAACTACAATTACGCCGACAAGTCGTCATGGAACGACCGCATCAAATTCGTGCAGGAAAAAGGCCTGGGCCAACTGGTCGATCCGAACATGGAGCGCTGGTTCACCAAGGGCTTCCGCGAGCGCGCGCCGCAGTCGATCGCGCACATGAAGACTATGTTCCTTGGCACGGCGCCGGCCGGCTATATTGCCTGCTGCGAAGCGATCCGCGACATGGATTTCACCGCGTCCAATCCGACCATCAAGGCGCCGACGCTGGTGATCGTCGGTTCGCAGGATCCGGCGACGCCGCCGGCCGCCGGCGAAGCGATTTCCAAGCAGATCAAGGGCGCCAAGCTCGCCTCGCTCGATGCCGCGCACATCGCCAATATCGAGCAGCCCAAGCAATACGCCGAGACGGTGCTTAACTTCTTGCATTCGTAAAGAGGCGGCTATGGACGAAAAGGACCGCTACGATCAGGGCATGGCCCGGCGCCGCAAGGTGCTGGGCAATGCCTGGGTCGACCGCGCCAACGCCAAGAAGACGCCGTTCAATTCCGAATTCCAGGACTTCATCACGCGCGGCGCCTGGGGCGAAATCTGGACACGGCCGCATTACGACGAGCGCACGCGGCGCATTCTCGTCATCGGCACCATGATCGCGATCGCCCAGTGGGACGAATTCCGGATGCATGTGCGGGCTGCTCTTGTTGAAGGCGGCTTCAGCGAGAACGACATCAAGGAAATCATCATGCAGCAGGCGGTGTATTGCGGCGTGCCGGCCGGCAATCATGCCTTCAAGGAAGCCGCCGAAGTCATCGCCGAGATCGCCAAAGAAAAATAGCCCGCTTTGGGGCGAGCTAAGTTTGCTCAGACGAATTTCGATTAAAGCGCGCTTAGCGCCAGGGCGTGAACCAGGTCGCATTCTGCGGCACAGCGGTCTCATCGACTGCCGCTTCATCATTCTCCGCCGAACGCGCGTAGCTGCGCTCGACCATGCAAAGCGCGGTGGCGAGCGCGGCGAAGGCAAGCTGGATTGCGGAATCGCGCACCAGATCGGTGTTGTGCGACCACAAAGCGGGACCGGCCGACGCAATGGTGATCAGCACCACCAGGATTAGGCCGCCCTCGAGAATTTCGCTGTTCGCACCGCTGCCGGCAAGGCCGCGGAAGCGATCGACGATGTGAATGGCGCAGATCACGGCCGCCGCGAGCTTGAGCGTGCCGAAGAACGCCGCGAGCTTCATCAAGGCCATCGGACCGAAGCCGAACAATGCGCCGATGCCGAACACATATTGCGAGCGCCACACATCCTCGAGCCCGTAAGTCGGCGAGGTCAGCACCCGCAGCGCGTCGAAGCCCCAGAACAGCGTGAAATAAAGCGCGATGGCCAGGATCATGGCTACCGAGGCGCTAGAAACTTTCCGCATGCATTCCTCCCAGTGAGGAACTCACGGATAAGCGCTTCAAATGCTAATTTCAAAAGAAACCAAACCTTTACCTTACTTGTTAGCCGCTTAACCACGTCGGCAGCGACGCTTGGCTCAAAACGAAAAGCCCCGCCGGTCGGCGGGGCTTCCGTATAGAGGAATGGGGACTTAATCACACGCTTGGCGCCGCAAACGTTGCCGCTTCCGGTATCCCCTGTTAAGCCTTTAAAGGACGAAACATCAGGCCGTCAGCCGGGCGGCCACCGAGAGGCTTGAGCCAAAGCATGGAAGTCTTCCTCCAGCAGCTCATCAACGGCATTACGCTCGGCTCGATCTACGGCCTGATCGCCATCGGCTACACCATGGTGTTCGGCATCATCGGCATGGTAAATTTCGCCCATGGCGACGTCTTCATGGTGTCGGCCTTCATCGCGCTGATCGTCTTCCTGATCCTCACCACCTGGCTCGGCATGACCTCGATCGCGCTGGCGCTCATGATCGTGCTGGTCGTGGCCATGCTGTTCACGTCGCTGGTCAACTGGACCATCGAGCGCCTCGCCTACCGCCCGTTGCGCGGCTCGTTCCGCCTGGCGCCGCTGATCTCAGCCATCGGCATGTCGATCTTCCTCTCTAATTTCGTGCAGGTCAGCCAAGGCCCGCGCAACAAGTCGACGCCGCCGATGGTGCAAGGCGAATTCGTCATCTTCACCAAGAACGATTACGCGGTGACGCTGTCCTACAAACAGCTCATCATCTGGGGTGTCACCGCCGTGCTGCTGGTGGCATTCTGGTATCTGGTATCGAAGACCAAGCTCGGCCGCGCGCAACGGGCCTGCGAGCAGGACCAGAAGATGGCGGCACTGGTCGGCGTCGATGTCGATCGTACCGTATCGATGACTTTCGTCATCGCCGCGGCGCTGGCTGCCGTCGCCGGCACCATGTACCTGATGTATTACGGCGTCGTCAGTTTCTCCGACGGCTTCCTGCCCGGCGTGAAGGCTTTCACTGCGGCGGTGCTGGGCGGCATCGGCTCGCTGCCGGGCGCGGTGATCGGCGGCATTCTCATTGGGCTGATCGAGACCATGTGGTCGGCTTACTTTTCCATCGACTACAAGGACGTCGCCGCCTTCTCGGTGCTCGCCATCACCTTGATCTTCCTGCCGCAGGGCCTGTTCGGCCGGCCGGATGTCGAGAAGGTGTGAGATGACGGCGCAGGCGACGAGCGAGCGCAGCAAGCTCACCAGTGCACTTACCGATGCCGGCATCACCGCTCTGCTCGCCTTTGGTCTGTTCCTGCCGCTGATCGGCTTCAAGACCGAGCAGGACATCCGCAACGAATTGATGCTGACGACGCGCTGGCCGCTTTTGTTCGCCATCGTCGGCATTGTCGGTTTCGGCCGCCTGTTTTACTCGCTGACGCTTGAGCCTTGGCTGCGGCAGCGCGCCGGTCACCCGCCTGCGGTGGCTCTATCGCCGTGGCGCGCCGTCGCCGGCAAATGGTTCATTCCCTTCGCGATCGGTTTCGTCATCGTCTATCCGCTGATGATCCTCGCCATCAACGGCCTCGGCGGCTCGGTGAAGTGGATCGACAATTTCGGCATCCAGATTTTAATCTACGTGATGCTGGGCTGGGGGCTCAACATCGTGGTCGGCCTCGCCGGCCTGCTCGACCTCGGCTATGTCGCCTTCTACGCGGTCGGTGCCTATTCCTACGCGCTCCTCGCCAAAACATTCGGCCTGTCGTTCTGGATTCTGCTGCCGCTGGCCGGCGTCTTATCCTCGTTCTGGGGCATTCTTCTCGGCTTTCCGGTGCTGCGGCTGCGCGGCGATTATCTCGCCATCGTCACGCTCGCCTTCGGCGAAATCATCCGCATCGTCATCATCAACTTCGTCGATCTGACCAACGGCTATGCCGGCATCGGCGGCATTCCCCGCCCGACATTTTTCGGCATTCCGTTCAATGCCAACGAGGATGGCTTTGCCGCGCGGTTCGGGCTTGAGTTTTCGCCGATCTACCGCACCATCTTTCTCTACTATTTGATCCTGGCGCTCGCCTTCCTGACCGCCTTCGTCACCATACGGCTGCGACGGCTGCCGGTCGGCCGTGCCTGGGAGGCGCTGCGCGAAGACGAAATCGCGTGCCGCTCGCTCGGCATCAACACTACCAACACCAAGCTCACCGCCTTCGGCATGGGCGCAATGTTTGCGGGCTTTGCCGGCTCTTTCTTTGCCGCGCGACAAGGATTCATCTCGCCGGAATCCTTCACCTTCCTGGAGTCGGCCACCATTTTGTCGATTGTCGTGCTCGGCGGTATGGGTAGCCAGATCGGCGTCGCCATCGCCGCCATCGTCATGATCGGCGGCACCGAAATCATGCGCGAACTCGATTTCCTCAAACGCATCTTCGGCGAATCCTTCGACCCGACGCAATACCGCATGCTGCTGTTCGGCTTCGCCATGGTGATGATCATGATCTGGCGGCCGCGCGGGCTGATCTCGACCCGCGACCCATCGGTGTTCCTGAAGGAGCGCAAATCGATTTCCGTCGACCTCGTCAATGAGGGTCGCGGCTGATGGCTACGGCCGGCGATATCCTGCTCAGCGTCGAGCACTTGACCATGCGCTTCGGCGGCCTGGTCGCGATCGACGATCTGTCGTTTCAGGCCCGGCAAGGCAATATCACGGCGCTGATCGGCCCGAACGGCGCCGGCAAGACCACCGTGTTCAACTGCATTACCGGATTCTATAAGCCGAGCGAGGGCCGGCTCGGCCTTTGCCACGGCGACGCCGCGCTATGGAGCGAGATCGAGACACTCACCGATAGCGGCAAACGCAGCCTGGCGCGGCCGAACGGCGCGCTGTTCCAGCTCGAGCGCATGCCGGATTTTCTGGTGACACAACAGGCGCGCGTCGCCCGCACCTTCCAGAACATCCGGCTGTTTCCCGGCATGACGGCGCTGGAGAATCTTCTCGTTGCGCAGCACAACCGCTTGATGCTGGCGTCCGGCTACACGCTGCTCGGCATTCTTGGCTTTCCCTCTTATGCCACCGCCGAACGCGCCGCCATCGACCGGGCGCGCTCGTGGCTCGATCGCATCGGCCTCTTGAACCGCGCCGACGATCCCGCCGGCGACTTGCCTTATGGCGCGCAACGGCGGCTTGAGATCGCGCGCGCCCTGTGCACGGAGCCGGTGCTGCTTTGCCTCGACGAGCCGGCGGCCGGGCTCAATCCGCGCGAAAGCGCCGAGCTCAATGCGCTGCTGCTTGCGATCCGCGACGACGAGAAAATCTCCATTCTGCTGATCGAGCACGACATGTCGGTGGTGATGGAGATTTCCGACCACGTCGTTGTGTTGGATTACGGCGTCAAGATTTCCGACGGATCGCCCGAGGCCGTGCGCGACGATCCCAAGGTGATCGCGGCCTATCTCGGCGTCGCGGAAGAAAAAGTGACACAGGTCGCAGCCGAGGTGGGTTTATGACCGCGCCTCTCCTCGCCGTTCGCGGTGTCAAGACTTTTTACGGCCGCGTTCAAGCGCTCAGGGGCGTCGACATGGAGATCAACGCCGGCGAGATCGTCACGTTGATCGGCGCCAACGGCGCCGGCAAGTCGACGCTGATGATGACGATCTGCGGCAATCCGCGCGCGCGCGAAGGCAGCGTCACCTTCGACGGCCAGGACATCACCCATCTTCCGACGCACGAGATCGCCCACCTCAAGCTGGCGCAGGCGCCGGAAGGCCGCCGCATCTTCTCGCGCATGACGGTGCTGGAAAATCTGCAAATGGGCGCCACCACCGGCGAACCCGTCAACTTCGGTGCCGATCTCGAGCGCATGCTGACGCTGTTTCCGCGTTTGAAACAGCGGCTCGGTCAGCGTGGCGGCACATTGTCCGGCGGCGAGCAGCAGATGCTGGCGATCGCCCGCGCGCTGATGGCGCGGCCGCGGCTTTTGCTGCTCGACGAGCCGTCGCTGGGCCTCGCGCCGCTGATCGTGCGGCAGATCTTCGACGCCATCAAAGCGCTCAACGCCCAGGATGGCCTCACCGTCTTCCTGGTCGAGCAAAATGCGTACCACGCGCTCAAGCTCGCCCACCGCGGCTATGTCATGGTCAACGGCCTGATTACCCTGTCCGGCTCGGGCTCCGATCTCTTGGAACGGCCGGAAATCAAGCAGGCCTATCTCGAAGGCGGCCGCGCATGATCCCGAAAAGCATGTCCTCGACCGCGATCGGGGATGGGAACCGGTTTTCGGACAAGATCATGCGCAAAGGGAAGCGCGCATGAGCGTCACCGAACTGTTCTCCGAGGAAGCCTCCTTCGGCGTTTTCCTGCTGGTCACCGTCTTCCTGGGCGGCGGCGCGGCCTTTCTCGCCGGCCGCGCCATTGCCGAGACCTGGCGGCCATGGTGGCAAATTGTCGCCTACAGCTTCATCCTCGGTGCCACGGTGCGGTTCTTCCACTTCGCTTTGTTCGGCGGAACGCTGCTATCCGCGCATTATTACACCGTCGATACGGCGATCTGCATCGCCTTTGGATTCTTAGGCTTTAAGGCCGCCCGCGCCGCCCAGATGGTCACGCAATATCGCTGGATCAACGAGGCGCAGGGGCCTCTGCGCTGGCGCCGCCGGGCGCCCTGAAGTAGCATTAGCTATTGGATTTTGCCGGTTCCAGCCGAAAGGGAAAAGCATATGAAGAGGATCACTACGCTCGGCCTCGCGCTGGGTTTCGGGTTAGCGCTGACGTCGATGGCGCAGGCCCAGGTCAAGCTCGCTGTGGGCGGGCCGATCACCGGACCGAGCGCCGCCACCGGCGCGCAGATGAAGAACGGTGTCGATCAGGCGGCAGCCGACATCAACGCCGCCGGCGGCATTCTCGGCCAGAAGATCGCGGTGTCTTACGGCGACGACGTCTCCGATCCCAAGCAGGGCGTCTCGGTTGCCAACAAATTCTCCGCCGATGGCGTCAAGTTCGTGGTCGGCCACTATAACTCCGGCGTTACCATCCCCTCCTCCGAGGTCTACCAGGAAAACGGCATCCTGCAGATCACACCGGCTTCGACCAATCCCAAGGTCACCGAGCGCGGCATGTGGAACATCTTCCGCGTCTGCGGCCGCGACGATCAGCAGGGCAAGGTCGCCGCCGACTACATCGTCAAGCACTTCAAGGGCAAGAAGATCGCCGTGGTGCACGACAAGACCACCTACGGCAAAGGCCTCGCCGACGAGACCAAGGCCGGCATCAACAAAGGCGGCATCAAGGAAGTGCTCTACGAAGGCGTCAACACCGGCGAGAAGGACTACTCGGCGCTGGTTTCCAAGATCAAGCAGTCGGGCGCCGACCTCGTCTATTGGGGCGGCCTCTACACCGAAGGCGGCCTGATCGTGCGCCAGATGCGCGACCAGGGCGTCAAGGCGCCGCTGATGGGCGGCGACGGCATCACCGACGACGAGTTCGCTTCGATCGGCGGCCCCGGTGTTGAGGGCACGCTGATGACCTACGGTCCCGACCCGCGCAACAATCCGGCGGCCAAGGATGCGGTGGCGAAATTCCGCGCCGCCAAGTTCGAGCCGCAGGCCTATACGCTCTACAGCTACGCCGCGGTGCAAATTATCAAGCAGGCGGCCGAGCATGCCAAGTCGCTCGACACTAAGAAGGTCGCCGAGGCGATGCACTCCGGCCTGAAGTTCAAGACCGTGCTGGGCGACATCTCGTACGACAAGAAGGGCGACCGCACCAACTTGGACTACGTGATGTACATCTGGAAGAAGGATGCCGCCGGCAAGGTCACTTACGTCGAATGTCCCGGCTCGGACTGCACCAAGGTGAAATAACCTCTCTCGTCATCACCGGGCCGGCGCATGCGCCGTGACCCGGTGATCCATCTTAAGAAAGGAATGGATTGCCGGGTCAAGCCCGGCAATGACGGCGAGTAACGGCTACCCAATTCGCCCCAGCACCGGGAACGCTTCGAGGATCCAGACGCTCATGGTGTTGATGCTGCCGGTGAGGAACGCGACGCCGGTGATGACCAGCAGCGCGCCCATGGTCTGCTCGACGCGCCGCAGATGTTTGCGGAAGCGCGCCATGAACGCCGCGAAGGGTTCGATGGCAAAGGCCGCAACGATGAACGGAATGCCGAGGCCCATCGAATAAACCGCCAGCAAGCCTGCGCCGCGCGTCACCGTCTGCTCGGACGCCGCCACCGCCAGGATCGCGGCCAAGATCGGCCCGATGCAAGGCGTCCAGCCAAACGCAAAGGCGAGCCCCATCGCATAGGCGCCCCCACAGACCGACGGGCTTGGCCACCTCCATCCGCTTCTGCCGGTGCAGCAGCGCGATCTGGGTGACGCCAAGAAAGTGCAGCCCCATGATAATGATGGCGATGCCGGCGATGGTCGCCAGCGGCCCCGAATAGGCGCGGATCAGCGAGCCGACCACGCTAGCGCTGGCGCCGAGCGACACGAACACGGTCGAGAAACCGGCAACGAATAATAGCGCCGCGGTCACCGTCTCGCGTTTGACGCGCGGCTCCGGCTCCTTGTCGGCAAAGCGTTCCAGCGAGGTGCCGGCGAGATACACCAGATAAGGCGGCACCAGCGGCAGCACGCAGGGCGAGAGAAAGCTGACCAGCCCGGCAATCAGGGCGGCGAGGATGGTGACGTCGCTATTCATGCCGCCATAGATGCCCCGGCAACTATGGCGATGGCAAGGTTTCGAACGGCCGCCTGACTTTTAAGTGATGGACTTGAGGCGACGGACTTCAATTGAAGGGCTTGGCCCTCTTTCCCCTCACCCGGCTTCCTCGCTACGCTGGCGGCCAAGCAGGAGGCACTATTGCGCAATCTGATCACCGATATTTCCGGCATCCGTGTCGGTCACGCCAGCGACGCCAAACTCGGCTCGGGCTCAACCGTCGTCGTGTTCGACGCGCCCGTTGCCGCTGGCGTCGACGTGCGCGGCGGCGGCCCCGGCACGCGCGAGACCGCGCTGCTCGATCCGGCACAAACCGTGGAAGGCATCGACGCCATCGTGCTGTCGGGCGGCTCGGCCTTCGGCCTCGACGCAGCTTCCGGGGTGCAGGCCTATATGCGCGAGCAAGGCCGCGGCTTCCGCATTCGCGATGCGGTCGTGCCCATCGTTCCCGGCGCCATCATGTTCGACCTGCTCAACGGCGGCAACAAGGACTGGGGCCGATATCCGCCCTATCGCGACCTTGGCTACGAGGCCGCCAAGAACGCCGCCAGCGATTTCGCGCTCGGCAGCGCCGGCGCGGGTCTCGGCGCCACCACGGTCAATTTTAAAGGCGGCGTCGGCTCGGCCTCGGCGCAGATGCGCAACGGCATCACTGTCGGCGCGATTGTCATCGTCAACGCGGTCGGCAGCACCGTCGTCGGTGACGGTCCGCATTTCTGGGCGGCGCCGTTCGAGCAGAACGGCGAATTCGGCGGACGCGGCTGGCCGGCCAACATCTCGTCAACCGATCTTGCCATCCGCGCCAAAGGCGGCCCGCAGGAAAACACCACGATCGCGGTCATCGCGACCGACGCCGTGCTCAACAAGCCGCAATGCAACCGCCTCGCCATCATGGCGCAAGACGGCCTCGCCCGCGCCATCTATCCCGTACACACGCCGCTCGACGGCGATGTCGTATTTTCGGCCTCGACAGGCGAAAAGCCGCTGGCCGATCCATATTACGGGCTTGCCGAACTCGGCATGGTGGCCGCCAACGTGATGGCGCGCGCCATCGCCCGTGGCGTCTTTGAGGCGACGGCCTTGCCGTTTCCCGGCGGATTGCCGACCTGGCGCGATCGGCATGGCTGAACTGCGAAACTTGGGCGGCGCTTGCGCGTTAAGGTACGCGAGGTCGCCATGCCTTCAACCGCAATCGCCGATATTCATTACGATCCGAAGATAGAACGGCTTACCGTGACCTTCGTGACGGGCCGAATTTACGAGTATGTTGACGTGCCGCCGCACGTCGCAGCGTCTTTTCAGTCGGCATTTTCCAAAGGCACATTCTTCAATGCCTATATCCGCGACCGCTACGATTTCCGCGAGTTGACGTTGCGCGCTAGCTGAAGCGTTCCGCGCGGTACGGCGCCGGATCGACGAACGGCGTTTCGCCCGCCATCATCTGCCCGATCATCCGCCCCGTCGCTGGCCCCAATGTCAGCCCCCAATGCGCGTGGCCGATGGCCAGCCATAGGCCGCCGATGCCGGGCGCGCGTCCGATTACCGGCCGCGAATCCGGAAAGCACGGCCTTGCACCGAGCCAGGTGCGCTCCTCCGCGCGTTCGCCGATCGGAAACAATTCGCGCGCCTTCGGCATGACGCGGTCGAACTGAACCGGCGTCGGCGCCGCATCGCGTGCGGCAAACTCGACGCCGGTGGTCATGCGGATGCCCTGCTCCATCGGCGTGATGACGTAACCGCCGCCTGCGTCGAATACCGGCTGCGACAAGCCGGCGTTACCCTCGGCATGGAAATGGCGGTGATAGCCGCGCTTGACCATCAGCGGCAGTTTGACGCCGAGCGGTTTGAGCAATTCGCCGGCCCACGGCCCGAGCGCGACGACCACCTCGGGCGCATCGATGCCGCCTTCATTGGTCTCCACACGCCAGCGGTTGCCGGAACGATGCAGCGTACGGGCGTCGCCGGCAAGCGTCACGCCGCCGAGCGCCGAAAAACGCGCGGCATAGGCCTTTGTCACCCCAAGCGGGTTGCTGATGCTCGCCGCCTGCGGCCAGAACACCGCACGCGGAAACACCGGATTGAGCGACGGCTCAAGCGCCAGCGCGCCGGCGGTGTCGAGCGCCTGCAGCGGCAACCCGAATTGCGCGGCCATGTCGAATTCGCTCTGCAACGCGGCAAAGCTGCGCTCGCTGCGATAAATCTTCAGCCAGCCGGTCTTGCGCAGGAAATGCGCGGCGCCCGATTCCGCCATCAAGGCTTCGTGCTCAGCCACCGCCTGCGAGAACAGCGGCCGGATCAGCCGCGCGGTTTCCGCCAGCCGCTCCGGGCTCGACGCCGCGCGGAACGCCATCAGCCAAGGCAGCACCTGCGGCAGAAACGACAGATGATAATTGGCCTCCGGCGCGCGCTTGAGCGCGATGCGCATGAGCGCGCCGAAATCGGCGGGAAAAGCCGGCGGAAAAATCGTGTTGCCCTCGATGATCCCGGCATTGCCATAGGATGTCTGTTCGCCGAGCGCGGCGCGGTCGACCAAAGCGACGCTCATGCCGCGCCTGACGAGATGCAGCGCAATCGAGGTGCCGACAATCCCGGCGCCCAGCACGATCGCATCGGTACGGGCCATTTACGTTCCTCCTGCCTTTTATATGGAATGGATCGAGCGCAGGCGCTATGACCCTGCGGCGATCTGCCGGGAGTTTGACTGCATGGCTGTGTTGACGGCGTTGTCCGCCGCGCTGGCTTGGCTTGGCCGGCAGGGCACGCGCGCCTTGGCGGCCTCGGTTTTTTTCGGGCTCTCGGTGCCCGGCCTCGCCTCCTATGTAAAGCCCCATCTCGGCGAAACCGTGTTTGTGCTGCTGCTGTTTTCCTATCTGCGCACCGACCCCACGGCGCTGAGCCGCTATGTCAAAGCCCCCGGCCTCGCCATTGTCGCCTCGCTCTGGGTCATGGTCGCGGTGCCGCTGTTGCTGGGCGCCGCCTATGTGCTGCTGGGTTTGCGCGAGTCGATGCCGGACCTTTACACCATCATGATTCTGCAAGCGGCCATTGCGCCGATCACTTCATCGGCCGCCTTCGCCGCATTGATGGGCCTCGACGTCGCGTTCTCGCTGGTGGCGCTGATCCTGTGCAGCGCGATTTCGCCGGTCACCACGGTGGCGTTCAGCTATCTGTTCCTCGGCACGGCGTTGTTCTCGCCCATCGAACTGGGCGCCAAGCTGTTTTTCTTTTTCGCCGCTTCCGGCGCGGTCGCCTTTGCCATCCGCCGCATCGCCGGTCAGCTCTGGATCGAGCGTCAAAAGGAGCGCATCGACGGCCTCAACGTCATCGCCGTCTTCGTCTTCGCCATCGCGGCGATGGACGGGGTGCCGCGCCATGTGGCGGCCGACCCGCTCTTCGCGGTCGCGCTGTTTTTGCTGATCATCGTGCTGACCTGCGTCCTGATCGGCATCAGCGCGCTGGTGTTCGTCCGCGCCGGCATCGACCGCGGCCTGGTGATCGGCCTGTTGTCCGGCTTCCGCAATATCGGCGTGGTCATGGCGGCGCTGGGCGCGGCCTTGCCCGATCTCGCTTGGTTCTATTTCGCGATGGCGCAGTTTCCGATTTATCTATTGCCGGCTTTGCTGAAGCCGCTGGCGAGGCGGCTTCAGCGCTCCCGTCCGGCTTAGGCGATCGCCGACAGCGTCGACGTTGCCATGCTTAGCATCTGCGATTGGAACTTCATCAATTGCGCGAGCAGATTGTTGGCGCTTTGGTTGACGCCGCCGCCGCTGCTCGAAGACGCATCGGTCGACGTGCCGCTGCTCGCCTGCGCCGCCGGTGTCGTCATGTCGATGGTGGTGCCGTCGGCGTATGAAATGGTCGTGGTGGTCGAGCCGTCGGCATTGGTGGCGGACTTGGTGGTCGCGCCATCGGCGCCGGCGCCCGACAGCAGCGCGTCGAGCGGGCTCTGACCGGATGCGGCGCCTGCCTCATCGCCACCTCCGCCGCCGTGGCCGTGGTGATGGTGACCATGAACCGCCTTCGAAACCTCGCTCTGGCTCACCGATCCGTCGCCGTTGGCGTCGAGCTTGGCGAAAGCCTTGTCGGCTGTCGCCGTATCAGCGCCGGCCTTGCCGGCGGCGGTCTCGAACTCGGCCTTGGTCACGGTGCCGTCGCCATTGCCGTCGAGCGCGGCAAACAGCGGCGATTCCGGCGGTGCGCCGTTGGCCTGCTGGCCTTGCAGCGACAGCAGCGCCGACATCGTGTCGGCGCCGAAGGGCGGGCAGCTTGAACTGCCGCTG
Source organism: Pseudolabrys sp. (assembly GCA_037200245.1). Lineage (GTDB taxonomy): Bacteria > Pseudomonadota > Alphaproteobacteria > Rhizobiales > Xanthobacteraceae > Pseudolabrys. Next base: position 79,392 of record JBBCIM010000026.1, on the reverse strand, counting down.
CCCGTGGCCGACGTCGACGAGGTCAGCGGATCCGAGGTCCCGTCGGACCCCGACATGCTTTGCATCAATAGCGAGAGCGGATCGGTCGCGCTCGCCGCGTCGCTCGCGCCGGCTTGGCCTTGCTGCAGCAACTGCTGAAGATAGGACAGCGCATTCGATGACGATGCGCCCACAGACATAGACATACTCAACTCCACGAATCCAAAGGTCGCCCCGATGGCAGTCGCCCCCAGCACCGCCGTCGCAAGAGCCGCGCCAAGGGACGCCGCGCGTCAAAACGCCCGTGGTTATTGCACTTGTCCACAGTTTCCGGCGTACGGCGCCTTAACGAAACGCGCGGCGCTGGGCAATTCTTGCCCGCTTGTTCGGCGCAAAACTGCCCGGGCTGCCGCGCCAAAGCCGTCGCGTTGCCCCGAGGCGTCCGCCGTGTTACCCGAACGGCATCCGGAGCCGCCATGCGCCCCTTGCTGATTGCGCCGTCAATACTTGCGTCCGACTTCGCTAAATTGGGCGACGAAGTGCGCGCCATTGACGCGGCTGGCGCCGACTGGATCCATGTCGACGTCATGGACGGCCACTTCGTGCCCAACATTTCGTTCGGGCCGGCGGTCATGCAGTCCGTACGCGGCGCGTCCAAAAAGATCTTCGACACCCATCTGATGATCGCGCCCTGCGATCCTTATCTCGAGGCCTTCGCCAAGGCCGGCTCCGACATCATCACCGTCCATGTCGAATCCGGCCGCATGTGCATCGCTCGTTGCAGGCGGTCCGTGCGCTCGGCAAGAAAGCCGGCGTCACGCTCAATCCCGGCACGCCGGTCAGCACGCTCGAGAATGTCATCGACATGGTCGATCTCGTTCTGGTGATGTCGGTCAATCCCGGCTTCGGCGGCCAGTCGTTCATTGCCTCGGCGCTCGATAAAATCACCGCCGTGCGCGCGCTGATCGGCGGCCGGCCGATCGATCTTGAAGTCGATGGCGGCATCACCGCCGACAACGCCGAAAAGGTCGTCAAAGCCGGTGCCAATGTGCTGGTCGCGGGCTCCGCCGTTTTCAAGGGCGGCAACTACAAAGCCAACATCGCCGCGATCCGGCAGGCCGGCGCGATGGCGCGAGGTGAAGCAGCCTAGCCGATGTCATGGCGGGCTTGACCCGGCCATCTCGATAGGGGACGCACGGTGCCTGCCTAAGCGAGATCGCCGGGACAGGCCCGGCGATGACAAGCACTCAGACGACACACGGACACTCATAATGATCCCCCGTTACTCCCGTCCGAAATGGTCGCGCTCTGGTCGCCGGAAACCAAATTCCGCATTTGGTTCGAAATCGAGGCGCACGCCGCCGACGCCATGGCCGAGCTTGGCGTCATCCCGAAAGAAGCCGCCAAGACCATCTGGGAAAAAGGCAGACACGCCAAGTTCGACGTCGCCCGCATCGACGCCATCGAGGCCGAGGTCAAGCACGACGTCATCGCCTTCCTGACGCATGTCTCGGAAATCGTCGGCCCGGAAGCCCGCTACATGCATTCCGGTATGACGTCCTCGGACGTTCTCGACACTTGCTTCAACGTGCAGCTTGTCCGCGCCGCCGATATTCTGCTCGCCGATATCGATGCCCTGCTCGCCGCCCTCAAGCGCCGCGCCTTCGAGCACAAACTGACACCGACCGTCGGCCGCTCGCACGGCATCCATGCCGAACCGACCACTTTCGGCCTCAAGATGGCTTACGCCTATGCCGAATTCGCCCGTGGCCGCGAGCGGCTGGTCGCGGCGCGCAAGGACGTCGCCACCTGCGCGATCTCCGGCGCGGTCGGCACCTTCGCCCAGGTCGATCCGCGCGTCGAAGCCCATGTGGCCAAGACCATGGGCCTTTCCATCGAGCCGGTCTCGACGCAGATCATCCCGCGCGACCGCCACGCCATGTATTTCGCCACGCTCGGCGTCATCGCCTCGTCGATCGAGCGGCTGGCTGTCGAGATCCGCCACTTGCAGCGCACCGAAGTGCTGGAGGCCGAAGAGTTCTTCTCCGAGAAGCAGAAGGGCTCCTCGGCGATGCCGCACAAGCGCAATCCGGTGCTGTCGGAGAACGTCACCGGCCTGGCGCGCATGGTCCGCAGTTATGCCATGCCGGCGATGGAAAACGTCGCGCTCTGGCATGAGCGCGACATCTCGCATTCCAGCGTCGAGCGCATGATCGGCCCCGACGCCACCGTCACGCTCGATTTCGCGCTGGCGCGATTGTCCGGCCTCATCGACAAGCTTTTGGTCTATCCGGCCAACATGCAGAAGAACCTCGACAAGCTAGGTGGGCTGATCCATTCGCAGCGCATCTTGATCGCGCTGACGCAAAAAGGCGTCGCGCGCGAAGACGCCTATCGCCTCGTCCAGCGCAACGCCATGAAGGTGTGGGGCGGCGAAGCCGATTTCCTGGCGCTGCTCAAAGCCGACCCGGATGTGCGCGCCAAGCTGAGCGACGCCGAACTCGAGGCCAATTTCAACCTCGACCATCATTTCAAACACGTCGACACGATTTTCAAACGCGTATTCGGCGCGTAGGCTCGACGGGCCGGCTGGGAGTTGAAAGTCTTGCGGATGTGGATCGCCTTCGCCGCGGTGTTGACGCCGCTGGCCATTCTCGCCGCCATGATCGGGTTCGGCACCAGCGCGCCGCCCACGCCGATGGCGTCGATCAGCGACCCTTTCCGCCGCGTCGACTACGGTGACGCCCCGCCCATCGCCCGCATTGCCGCCCGCGACGGCACGCCGCTGGCGGTGCGCATCTGGAACGCTGCCGGCGCGCCGGCCGATGCCGGCCGCGTCGTCATCGCCATACACGGCTCGTCGGCAATGGGCTTGAGCCTACATCCTTTGGCAAAGGCGCTGCGCGACGCGGGCATGACCGTCTATGCGCCGGACATCCGCGGCCATGGCGACAGCGGCCGGCGCGGCGATATCGGCTATGCGGCCCACCTCGACGACGACCTGGCTGATGTTGTGACGGCGGTGCGCGCGGCCCATCCGAAGGCGACATTGGTTTTGCTGGGGTTTTCGTCGGGCGGCGGCTTTGCCCTGCACATTGCCGGCACGAAACTCGGCGGCCAATTCGAACGCGCGGTGCTGCTGTCGCCGATGCTCGGCCCTTCGCGCCGACCGCGCGCGGCAAGGTCAATGCCTGGGTCTCACCCTATATCCCGCGCATCATCGCGCTGGCCATTCTCGGGCGCGCCGGCATCCACGCTTTCGACAGCCTGCCTACCCTCGCATTCGCAGTCGCGCCGGAAGATCGCGAGCGCCTGACCTCGTTCTATTCGTTCCGGCTCATGCAAGGTTTCGGCACCGCCGATTACGCGGCCGATTTGCGCAACGCGCAATGTCCCCTCGCCGTGCTGGCGGGCAGCGCCGATGAACTGTTCTTTGCGGACAAGTTCGCGCCCACCATCCACGCCGAGCGGCCCCGCAACGTCGGTCACGATCGTTCCCGACCTCGGCCACATCGCCATGACCACCGAGCCACGCGCCGTTCCCGTGATTATTGCGGCCGTGCGGGGCCAATAGCCGCCGATACTGTCGCGCGCGACCCATTGTCATAAACACTCGCGCGTGTCTTAGCTGGCGTCCGCTATGCCGAATCCCACGCCGCCCTTTAACAACAAGCCCGCGACGGTTCTGGTTTTCGATTCCGGTGTCGGCGGGCTCACCGTATTTCGAGAAATCGTCAGGGCGTTGCCGGTGTGCGTCTTGTCTATCTCGCCGACGATGCCGGGTTCCCTTATGGGAACCAGCCAGAGGATGCGCTGATTGCCCGTATCACCACGGTGATCGGCGCGGCCATTTCCGAACTCGCACCCGATCTTGTCGTGATCGCCTGCAATACGGCCTCGACGCTGGCGCTCTCCCATTTGCGCGCGCGCTTTTCGGTGCCTTTCGTCGCACCGTACCGGCGGTCAAGCCGGCCTGCGCGCAGTCGCAGACCAAACGCATCGCCGTGCTGGGAACGCTCGCCACCGTCAGCCGCGAATATACCCGCGCCCTGATCCGCGAATTCGCCGAGGGCTGCGAGGTCGGGCTGGTCGGATCGTCGCATCTGGCGGCTTACGCGGAAGCGGAGCTCGCCGGCGAGCCGGCTCCCGACGATGCGATAAAGGCAGAGATCGCGCCCTGCTTCATCGATACCGGCGGCCGGCGCACCGACACCGTGGTGCTGGCCTGCACGCATTATCCGTTGCTGATCGTGCGCTTCCGCGCCGTGGCGCCATGGCCGGTCGATTGGCTCGATCCGGCGCCCGCGATTGCCCGCCGCGTCGTCAATCTGATGGGCCACCGCTCGCCGACGGCCGCGCCGCCGCGCATCATGTTCACCTCGGGCCGCGCGCCCGCGCCGGTGCTGGCCAGGGCGCTAGCCAAATATGGCTTCGAGACTGCCTAGGACGTGCGGCTCCACCTCGACCGCGCCGCGCCAGATCATGTGCAACGCAACGTAGAGGATGATAGCGAGGCCGGCATAGGCGATCCAGCGGTAGCGATTGAGCAGCCGCGCGATGAAGCTCGCGGCGACGCCCATCAGCACGATCGACAGGCCCAGTCCGAAGACCCAGCGCGAATGGGTGCTCCCGCGCCGCGCCCCGCCACCGCCAATACGTTGTCGAGCGACATCGACACGTCGGCCATCACGATCTGCCAGGCGGCCTGCGCGAAAGTCTTGCGCGGCGCCTTGGCGTTGCCTCCGCCAACACCGCGTCGGCGTCCTGACGGTGCGATTGCCCGCGCAATTCGCGCCACATCTTCCAGCACACCCAGAGCAGCAGAATGCCGCCGGCCAGCAACAGGCCGACGATATCCAGAAGCTGCACGGCGAAGATCGCGAAGGCGATGCGCAGCACGGTCGCGGCGATAATGCCGACCAGAATGGCGCGTCCGCGCTGCTCTTTGGGCAGGCCGGCGGCGGCCAGCCCGATGACGACGGCATTGTCGCCCGCCAGCACCAGATCGATGGCAACGACCTGGAACAGAGCCGTGAGCGCGGGACCGGACAGAAAAGCGAGATCGGCCATGGTTTTAGGGCCCTCCTGGGTTCAATCAGTCCGACATCGCAGCCACGAGGCTGCCAGAGGGGCCCGGCCTGATGGGGCCTAAATGGCAGCCGAGCCGGGTTCCCGCAACCTCTTTTTGGTTGCAGCCGCCAAACCCTTTAAAAAACCAGGCTTTCCGGTTTGACACCCTGCACTCTACCCCCTAAAACCCGCGCATCTTGCAGGCTTTAGCCTGGCAAGGTGTTTCGCGACCCGTGGCAAGTCCTTGCGCTTTCTGAGGATTTTCCTGTCGGTTCCGGAGTGATCCGGAACAAAGGAGGGCGCGGTTCCTCACATCTTAAAACCAATAGAGGACGGAATGAGCAAGCGCCAAGAATCCAAGTACAAACTCGACCGCCGGATGGGCCAGAATATCTGGGGCCGTCCGAAAAGCCCCGTTAACCGCCGCGAATACGGCCCCGGCCAGCATGGCCAGCGCCGCAAGAGCAAGCTCTCCGATTTCGGCGTGCAGCTCAAGGCCAAGCAGAAACTGCGCGGCTATTACGGCAACATCTCCGAGCGCCAGTTCCACGGCATTTACGACGAAGCCATCCGCATGAAGGGCGACAGCGGCGCCAACATGATCGGCCTGCTCGAGCGCCGTCTCGACGCCATCATCTATCGCGCCAAGTTCGTGCCGACGGTATTTGCGGCGCGCCAGTTCATCAATCACGGCCACGTCAAGGTGAACGGCGTCCGCGTCAACATCCCGAGCTTCCGCGTCAAGATCGGCGACGTCGTCGAGATCAAGGAAAAGTCCCGCCAGATGAATCTGGTGCTGGAATCGCAAGCCTTGTCCGAACGCGACGTGCCCGATTACATCGACGTCGACACCGGCAACATGACCGCCAAGCTTTCGCGCATCCCGGCCTTTACGGATGTGCCCTTCCCGGTCCAGATGGAGCCGCATCTGGTGGTGGAATACTACTCGCGTTAATCCACCGTCGATCGCAGCATCCGACGTTTCCAAACCCCCGCCCTCAAAAGGCGGGGGTTTTGCTATCACTGCGCCGTGCTAATTTCACCCGCCGCTCGCTGCACCATCGTCTATTTGGTGCTGACGCGAACCGGCCCGCCGGCACCGAAGCCTGCCGCCAAACGCAGAGCGGGCGCGGCATGACCCGCGCCCGCTCGAATAGATTTAGAGGCGGCCTGACCGCCGGCAGCGTCAGGCGGTCTGCTTGACCGCGACGCCCTTGTCCTTGAGCGCCTGCTGCAACTCGCCGGCCTGGAACATCTCGCGCACGATATCGCAGCCGCCGACGAACTCGCCCTTGATGTAAAGCTGCGGAATGGTCGGCCAGTTCGAATAGACCTTGATGCCGTCGCGCAGCTCGGCTGAGTCGAGCACGTTGAGGCCTTTGTAGCTCACGCCGAGATGGTCGAGGATCTGCACCACCTGGCCGGAAAATCCGCACTGCGGAAACTGCGGCGTGCCCTTCATGAACAGCACCACGTCGTTGGCCTTGACCTCGTTCTCGATGAATTTCTCGATAGCCATGTTTTCAGTCCTATCTGCGGCGCGCTCAGACGCGAACGCCTGCGCGGCGAATTCCCCTGCTTGCCGATATATGTAGCCCAGATTCCGTTGCCAGCCCAAATCGCCCTATAAATATTGCGTAATCAAGGCTTTGCCGGCGCGTAGAAAGTGCCCTCGACCTCGAAAATATCGTCCTGATTGAGCTTTGCGACCTCGACAATGGTGCGCGGCGGATAAGGTCCGCCGCCCCACAACTCCTCCTGCACCTTGTTCACCAAGGGCCGCAGGCCCGCCATGTCGGTGACATAGACGACGACGCGAACGCAGGCAGCGAGACCGGCGCCCTCCGATTTCGCGATCGTCGTCATGTTCGCGAAAGCCTGCCGGATGCGCGCTTCCGCGCCCTCGACGAGCGCGTTGGTCGCCGGATCGATGCCGCGCATGCCGGCGACAAAAACGAAATCGCCGGCGCGCGCGCCAACGCTCCAGGTCCCGGTTGGGGGCGATAGCGCCTTGGGGCAAGAGGATTTTGACGGCCATCAGGATTTTTGCTTGCGCAATGATCTTGTCCGAAAACCGGTTCCCACTTTTCGGGATCATGCGCTACGGCGTCCCGGTCTGCAGCGCCAGCGCGTGCAGCACGCCGCCCATCTGCCCCTTGAGCGCCTGATAGACGAGCTGGTGCTGCTGCACCCGCGACTTGCCGGCAAACGAGGGCGCCAGCACCGTCGCGGCGTAGTGATCGCCGTCGCCGGCGAGGTCGCGGATCGTGACCTGCGCGTCCGGGATGCTTGCTTTGATCAGCCGCTCGATTTCGCCGGCGTCCATCGCCATGGTCGGTCACTCCTTCAAGCGTCGAATCCGCCCGCTCTTTATCAAGTAAATTGCGCCCAAATTTCTACGGATGACAAGATCGGATTGCGGGATACCATAGGCGTGCCGGGCCAAGCGCGGGAGTTTTTATGAGCCGCATTGCAAGCTGTTTGATGGCGTGCATGGCCGCATGGGCGGTCCTCACCGGCGCCGCCTCGGCCCAGCCGACGCCCGAGCAGCAAAGCGCCATCCGCTCGAACTGCCGCTCCGATTTCATGTCGAAATGCCCCGGTGTCGCGCGCGGCGGCAAGGACGCGCTGAACTGCCTGCAAAAGAACGTCGCCAGCCTGTCGCCCGCCTGCAACGCCGCGGTGAGCGTGACCATTCCGGCGCCTCCGCCGCCGCCGCCCGTCGAAGCAAAGCCCGCCCAGCCGGCGCCCGCCCCCATTCCTCCACCGCCTCCACCGGCGGCAGCGATGCCGCCTCCCACCGTGCCGCCGGCCGCCGCGCCCGAACCGCGCGGCGTCAAACCGGTCACCCCGCCACGGGCCGTGCCCGCGCGTCCTGCACCGAAGCCTCCGCAAGCTCAGAAGCCGGCCGCACCTCCTCCACCGCCCGCCGCGGCACCGCCCCTGCCACCACAGCCGCCACCTGGTGCGGACGCGCCGCCACCGCCCCCGGCGGCCCGCACACCCAATGCACCGGTGGTGATGACCGCGGTGATCGGCCGCGCCTGCCTGCGCGATCTGCTGCTGCATTGCGCCCACATCAAAGTCGGCGACGGCAGGAAGATCGCTTGCTTGCTGGCGCGCGGCGACAGGCTGGCGCCGCTTTGCAAGGCCGCGCTGAAGATCACTGAGCCGGTGCGGTAACGACCCGTCATTCCGGGGCGCGAACTAAGTGAGCGAACCCGGAATCCGGCTACAGTTTTAGACGCGTATCTGGATTCCGGATCGCCGCTTACGCGGCGTCCGGAATGACGTCGAATAAACGGCGCTAAACCGCCACGACCTCGCCCGACATGTACCCGGGCAGCCAGGCTTCGAACGCGTCGCGCAACGTTGCGACCGCGACCGGCCGTTCGCCCGGCAGCGTGAAGACGTCGCCGCCGGTGGTGCCGATGCGCGACACCAGCACGCTCGCATTGCGCGCACGGTCCAGCACGGCCGCGACTTTCGCCGCCGGCACCGTCACCAGGTAACGCGCCTGGTCCTCGCCGAACCAATAAGCATGCGCGGCAACGTCATCGGGCGCGTCGTCGAGCGCGGCGCCGACATTGCCAGCGATCGCCATCTCGGCCAGCGCTACCGCCAGCCCGCCGTCGGACAGATCGTGCGCCGCGGTCGCGGTGCCGTCGAGAATAAGCCCGCGCACGAAGTCGCCGTTCTCGCGCTCCTCGATCAGATCGACCGGCGGCGGCGCGCCTTCTTCGCAGCCGCACAGATCGCGCAAATAGATCGACTGGCCGAGCCAGCCCGTGGTCTCGCCGACCAAGAGGATCGCCTCACCTTCGCGCTTGAAGGCCAGCGTCGCCGACTTGGTGAAATCCTCGATCAACCCGACGCCGCCGATCGACGGCGTCGGCAGGATCGCCTTGCCGTTGGTCTCGTTGTAGAGCGACACGTTGCCGGACACGACCGGGAAGCTGAGCGCCTTGCAGGCCTCGGCAATGCCGCGGATGCAGCCGACGAACTGGCCCATGATCTCGGGCCGTTCCGGATTGCCGAAATTCAGGTTGTCGGTGATGGCCAGCGGCAGTGCGCCGACCGCCGTCAAATTGCGCCAGCATTCCGCCACCGCCTGCTTGCCGCCTTCGAACGGATCGGCCTCGCAATAGCGCGGCGTCACGTCGGTTGTCAGCGCAAGGCCTTTCGGGCCTTCCCCGACACGCACGACGGCGGCGTCGCCGCCCGGCCGCTGCACAGTATTGCCCTGAATGATGTGGTCGTATTGCTCCCACACCCAGCGCTTCGAGCACAGATCGGGCGTCGCCAGCAGCTTCTCCAGCGCCTCGGTCAAACCGGCCGGTGCCTTGACGTCATCGGCGTCAAGTTCGGCCGGCTTCGCCGCGCTGACGAAAGGCCGTTTGTATTCCGGCGCGCTGTCGCCGAGCTGCTTGATCGGCAGATCGGCCATGACCTCGCCGTGGTGGCGCACGATGAAGCGCTTGGTCGGCGTGGTCTCGCCGATCACCGCGAAATCGAGGCCCCATTTGCGGAAGATCGCCTCGGCCTCTTTTTCCTTGTCGGGCTTGAGCACCATGAGCATGCGCTCCTGGGATTCCGACAGCATCATCTCGTAAGCCGTCATGCCCTCTTCGCGGCACGGCACCTTGTCGAGATCGAGCGTGACGCCGAGGTCGCCTTTGGCGCCCATTTCGGTCGCCGATGACGTCAGCCCCGCCGCGCCCATGTCCTGGATCGCGATGACGCAGCCTTTGTGCATAATCTCGAGGCAGGCCTCGAGCAGCAGCTTTTCCGAAAACGGATCGCCGACCTGCACGGTGGGGCGTTTCTCGTCGGAGTCGTCGTCGAATTCCGCCGAGGCCATCGAGGCGCCGTGGATGCCGTCACGCCCGGTCTTGGAGCCGAGATAGACGATCGGCATGCCGACGCCCGACGCCGCCGCGTAGAAAATCTTGTCCTTCTCGGCAATGCCGACCGCCATGGCGTTGACCAGGCAGTTGCCGTCATAGCGCGAATGGAAACGCACAGAGCCGCCGACCGTCGGCACGCCGAAGCTGTTGCCGTAGCCGCCGATGCCGGCGACGACGCCGCCGACCAGATGCCGCGTTTTCGGATGGCCCGGCGCGCCGAAGCTCAAGGCGTTCAGGCAGGCGATCGGGCGCGCCCCCATGGTGAATACGTCGCGCAAAATGCCGCCGACGCCGGTGGCGGCGCCTTGGTACGGCTCGATGTAGCTCGGGTGGTTGTGGCTCTCCATCTTGAACACGCAAGCGAGACCATCGCCGATGTCGATGACGCCGGCGTTCTCGCCGGGGCCCTGGATGACATGCGGACCTTTGGTCGGCAGCGTGCGCAGATGCACCTTGGAGGACTTGTACGAGCAGTGCTCATTCCACATCGCCGAGAAGATGCCGAGTTCCGTCAACGTGGGCTCGCGCCCGATCAGGTCGAGCACGCGCTTGTACTCGTCCGGCTTGAGGCCGTGCTCGGCGACTAGTTCGGGGGTTATGGTGGGCGTATTGGAAATCACTGAAAATCCGATCGACTGCTGCTCGCCTCTCCCCGCGCGCGGGCAGAGGTAGAATTGTTTAAGCCGCCCGCGCCAGCGCTTCGCTCAACCCGGCGAACAGGCCGCGGCCGTCGGTCGAGCCGACCGACGCTTCGACGTGGTTTTCCGGGTGCGGCATCATGCCCAGCACGTTGCCTTTGTCGCTGACGATGCCGGCGATGGCGTTGATAGCGCCGTTATGGTTCCAGTTCGGGTCGATCATGCCGTCCGGCGACGAATAGCGGAACATCACCCGCCCGTCGCCTTCGAGCCGCGCGATGGTCTCGCCGTCGGCGATGTAATTGCCCTCGCCATGCGCCACCGGCACGCGGATCACCTGCCCGGCGTTGTAGCCGCGCGTGAACGGCGTATCGGAGCGCTCGACCCGGAGATAAACGTCGCGGCAGATGAAACGCAGATTCTCGTTGCGCATCAGCACGCCCGGCAACAGGCGCCGCCTCGCATAGGATCTGGAAACCGTTGCAGACGCCGAGCACGAGCCCGCCTTTGGCGGCGTAGGCGCGCACCGCGTCCATGATCGGCGCTCGGGCGGCAATCGCACCGCAGCGCAAGTAGTCGCCGTAGGAAAAGCCGCCTGGGATCACCACCAGATCGGTGCCGGCTGGGAGTTCCGCATCGGCATGCCACACCATCGCCGGTTCATGACCGGAGACCAGTTTTAGGGTGCGCGCCATGTCGCGCTCGCGATTGATGCCGGGGAATACGACGACGGCGGCTTTCATCGCGCGACCTGCCGGCGTGTCATTTCACCACCTCAACGCGATAATTCTCGATCACCGTATTCGCCAAGAGCTTGTCGGCCGCCTGCTTGAGCAGTTGCTCGGCGGCGGCGGGGTCCGTGCCCTCGATTTCGATATCGAAAACCTTGCCCTGGCGGACGCTGGCAACGCCGTTGACGCCCAACGAGCGCAAGGCGCCCTCGATCGCCTTGCCTTGAGGATCGAGAATGCCGGTTTTCAGGGTGACGGTGACGCGGGCTTTCATGATTCGCCTAACCTAGAGACGCCAAAGCCCGGCACAAGACCGGGCTTTGGGTAATACACATGCCAAAAGGCAGACCCAAGAGAGTGCCTAGCTCTTCACCAGAACCGGGCCGGCGCCGCGCGGCGGCTCGCCCTCGTTCATGATGCCCAGGCGCTTCGCGACCTCGGTATAGGCCTCCACCAGGCCGCCGAGATCGCGGCGGAAGCGGTCCTTGTCGAGCTTCTCGTTCGACTTGATGTCCCACAGCCTGCAGCTATCGGGCGAAATCTCGTCGGCGACGACGATGCGCATCACGTCGTTTTCCCACAGCCGGCCGGTTTCCATCTTGAAATCGACCAAGCGGATGCCGACGCCGAGGAAAAGTCCGGACAGGAAGTCGTTGACCCTGATGGCGAGCGCCATGATGTCGTCGATCTCCTGGGGCGAGGCCCAGCCGAAGGCGGTGATGTGCTCTTCCGATACCATCGGATCGTTGAGCGCGTCGTTCTTGTAATAGAACTCGATGATCGAACGCGGCAGTTGTGTGCCCTCGTCGATGCCAAGCCGCGTCGCCAGCGAGCCCGCGGCGACGTTGCGCACGACGATCTCGAGCGGAATGATTTCGACCTCGCGAATCAACTGCTCGCGCATGTTGAGCCGGCGAATGAAATGCGTCGGCACCCCGATGTCGTTGAGGTGCTGGAAGATATATTCCGAGATCCGGTGTTGGAGGACGCCCTTGCCTTCGATCACTTCGTGTTTCTTGGCATTGCAAGGCGGTCGCGTCATCCTTGAAGTGTTGGATCAACGTTCCAGGCTCGGGAACCATCATATGAGGACCTTCGCCTTGCCTTCGTAAATACGGCGGCGGCGACTCATCGGGGTATACCGTGGTTTTTGAAAGTCCATCGGATTGCCGTGGCTCCTTATAGTGACGTACAAGATCCGCGGCGGCGGGACCGGACTTAACTACTGCGTTTCGCTTGCGCCTGAAACGGTCCGGGCACGAGGCGAACCTAGCCGATCGGTCTGGGCAGCACATTGAGCTACTCCCAGGTTTTCCACTTCGCAATATCGTCGCAGTGTGCCGCGCCGAGGTTGCCTTGACGCTGGCACAGCGTTATGCAAGGCGCAAGCATATATGTGCGCACGCGAAGGCGCGGGGCGCGCGAGGAATTATCAACGAGGGCGTCCATGACCACATTCGACAAGCGCGAAGACGGCTTCGAAAAAGAAGTTCGCGCATGACGAGGAATTGCAGTTCAAGGCGATGGCCCGCCGCCAACCGCCTGCTCGGGCTGTGGGCCGCGGAGAAGCTTGGCCTGTCCGGCACCGCCGCCGACGCCTATGCCAAGGAAGTCGTCGTTGCCGATTTCGAGGAAGCCGGCGATCAGGACGTATTTAAGAAAATCCGCACGGACATCGACGCCAAAGGGCTAACCGTGTCAGATCAGGAAATCCGCGCGGCCATGGACAGCCTGCTGGCGCAGGCCATCGAACAGATCAAGAAGAGCGGCTTGACGTGACCGCCTTCGCGCTGGCGCGGCGCCTGCGCGCGGGCGAAACCGTTCTCTTCCCCCCTCCGCCTGGTGCAATCTCGGCTCGCCGATTGTCGCCGAGTCGATCGCGCGCGAGGGCTTCGCGTCCACCGTGCTCGATCAACAGCACGGGCTATGGTGATACCAGCACTGTCATCGCCGGCATCGCCGCGATGCATAATGCCGGTAGCGCGCCGGTGGTGCGCATTCCGCTCCGCGCCTTCGACATCGCCAGCCGCGCGCTCGACTTCGGCGCCGAGGCGATTATCGCTCCGATGATCAATACCGCCGACGACGCGCGGCACTTCGTCGCCGCCACCAAATATCCGCCCGGTCGGCGAGCGCAGTTGGGGTCCGACGCGCGCGATGGCGCTGCAGGGCAAGACCTCGGCGGTCGATTACTTGCGTGAAGCCAATGAAGGCACGCTGACTTTCGCGATGATCGAGACAACGGCCGCGCTCGGCAATGCCGACGCGATTGCCGCCACGCCCGGCATCGATGCGCTGTTCGTCGGCCCGTACGATCTTTCCACCGCGTTAAGTGGCGGCAAGGCGCAGGACATCCAGGCGCCCGATATCGAACGCGCCATCGACCGCATCGCCGAAGCCGCGGCCAAGGCCGGAAAAATTCCCGGTATCTATTGCAAGGATGCCGGCCGCGCGCTCGCCATGGCCAAGCGCGGCTTCCGCTTCATCGCGGTCGGCAGCGACCACGGGCTCGTGCGCGAAAGCGCCGCGGCAATGGTAAAGGCGCTAAAGGGCTGACAGCGCGGCTTCAAGTTTCTCCATCACCGCCGCGACGTCCTTCTCCCACTTCGCCCGCGTCCACCTCGATCACGCGATAGCCGCGCGCTGTGAGCCAGGCGTGCTTGGCGTCGCGCGCCTGGGCCGCCGCCTCGCCTTCCGTATCGCGCACCAGATCGATGACGCATTTGAGCGGGAACGAGACGAAGTCGCTGACGTGCTGCCCGATCGGCCACCTGCCGCTTGAAGCCGCGGCCGGCAAAACGGCGGTCGTTGACCAGCGCCATCCACAACATGCGCTCGGCCTCGGTCGGATTGCGACGTAGCAGCCGTGGCAGACCGCGCAATGGCGTACGCTCCGACGGCGCGCGGCCGGCGCTATGCTCGGCCAAGAGATCGCGCAGATGCTGCGCCTGGGTGCCGTCGAGCACGCCGCCGCGTGCCGGACCCTTGCGGCCTTGCGAGATCGCCGTGATGACGCCGTGCAGGCGTGCGAATATCCTGCGTCGTCGGCGCGATGCGCTGAAAGATATTGCGCAAGTTGACGACCATGACGCCGCGCTTTTCCTCCGGCCGGAAGAATTCGACCTTTTCCAGTTCGCGTTCCAGATCGGCGAAGAAAGCCTCAAGCTGCTGCTTGGCCGCCGGCGGCGATCGCTCCGGCTTGGCAAAAGGCAATTCACCGCCGGCGCGCTTGAACCATTCGTAGCCGACGATCACCACCGCCTGCGCCAGGTTGAGTGATGCAAAAAGCCGGATTGACCGGCAGCGTGATGATGCTGGTCGGCCTGACCGACCTCATGGTTCTCCAGGCCGTTGCGCTCGCGCCCGAATACGATGGCAACCGTTTCGCCAGCCGCCACCCGCGGTGCCATTTCGGCAGCGGCTGCATCGGCGGAAATCACCGGCTTATGCTGGTCGTGATTGCGCGCGGTCGCCGCCAGCACGAAGCTGCAATCGCCGATAGCGTCGGCCAGGCTGTCATAAAGTACCGCGCCGTCGAGCACCCGGTCGGCGCCCGCCGCCATGACGCGGGCCCGCTCATTCGGCCAGGCTTGCACGGGCTTGACCAAGCGCAAGCGCGACAGCCCGAAATTGGCCATGGCGCGTGCGGTGGCGCCTATATTTTCGCCAAGTTGCGGCTCGACCAGCACCACCACGGGCGCCGGCTGCTCGATCCATCGTTTGGTCTTGTCGGTGCCGGCTCCGGGCATGCTCGGTCCTTGTCGGTGATCCCGGCCTAGCGAATCCACGACATTGTGTCGAATGTCCCGTCGCCGACCTCCTCGCTGTCGCACCATCGCGCTAGTTTAGCGGCGGTCATTCATGAGGGTTTTCCAAATGTCAGCAGAACAGCGATTGGCGCAGCTCGGTCTTGTGCTGCCGCCGCCGGTCAAGGTGCCGCCGAATGTCAGCATCAACTTCGTCTGGGCGCGCCGGCACGGCGACCGCGTGCTCCTGTCCGGCCACGGTCCGCAGGCGCCGGACGGCTCCATAGCGCCGCCCTTCGGCCAGGTCGGCGGCGCCGTGACGCCGGAACAGGCTTACGAAGCCGCCCGGCTGGCGGACGCTCGGTCTTCTTGCCACCCTTCGCCACAGCATTGGCAGCTCTGGACCACGTCGCCGCCTGGCTTTCGGCGTCGGGCCACGTGGCGGTGGCCCCCGGATTCACCGCAACGACCAATGTGCTCAACGGGTGCTCCGACCTGCTGGTCGAGGTTTTCGGACGCGACATCGGCACCCATGCCAGGACCCGCGATCGGAGTAGCCGGCCCTGCCGCTGAACTGCCCCGTCGTCATCGCCGCCGAGGTGGCGCTGACGCCGGGCACGCTCTGAAAGGCCGAATCCGGCGCTTTTCCACGACAAAAGAAGCAAAGCCGCACCCGCTTGGCCTTCCGGCCGTGCGGATGCTATAGCGCGCGCGGAACTCCCGTCAGCCGGCGACCTGAGGTGCAAGCATGCCAGATCTCGAAATTATGTGGACAAAGGTTGATGAAGCCCCGGCGCTCGCAACCTATTCCCTGCTGCCGATCGTCGAAGCCTTTGTCGGCGCCGCGGGTGTGTCCGTGAAGTTGAAGGACATCTCTCTGGCAGGCCGCATCCTCGCCAGCGTCGCCGACCTGCTCCCCCCGGCGCAACGGACCAAGGGACGAACTCGCCGAACTCGGCGCGCTCACGCTGAAGCCCGAAGCCAACATCATGAAGCTGCCCAACATTTCCGCCTCGATCCCGCAGCTACGGGCCGCGATCAAGGAACTGCAAGGCAAGGGCTACGGCGTTCCGGATTATCCGGACAACCCGACGACGGATGCCGAGAAGGACATCAAGTCCCGCTACGACAAGGTGTTCGGTAGCGTCGTCAATCCGGTACTGCGCGAGGGCAATTCCGATCGCCGCGCCGCAGGCGCCGTCAAGCAATACGCCCGCAAGAACCCGCACAAAATGGGCGCCTGGAGCAAGGACTCCAAAACGCACGTGGCCCACATGTCGAGCGGCGACTACTTCGGCTCGGAAATCGCGACCACCGTTCCGGCTGCGACTAACGTCCGCATCGAACTGGCCGGCAAAGACGGCACCGTTACGGTGCTGAAGGCGAAGACTGCGCTCGCGGCCGGCGAGATCATCGACGCCTCCGTGATGAGCGCCAAGGCGTTGCGCGCTTTCTTTGCAGAGCAGGTCGAGGCCGCCAAGAAGGAAGGCGTGCTGTTCTCGCTGCACGTCAAGGCGACGATGATGAAGATCGCCGATCCCATCATTTTCGGCCACGCCGTTTCCATCTTCTTCGCCGACGTGATCGAGAAGCACGCCGCCACGCTGAAGAAGCTCGGCGTCAATCTCAACAACGGATTCGGCGATCTGCTGTCGAAGATCGAGACGCTGCCGGAGCCTGAGAAGAAGGCGATCAAGGACGACATCGCGGCCGAATACGCGAAGCGTCCGGCTCTCGCCATGGTCAATTCCGACAAGGGGATCACCGGTCTGCATGTTCCCAGCGATTTCATCATCGACGCGACGATGCCGGCGATGATCCGCGAGTCCGGCAAGATGTGGGGACCCGACGGCAAGCTGCACGATACCATGGCCGTGATCCCGGATCGCGCTTACGCGACACTGTATCAGGCGGCCATCGACGACTGTAAGGCTAACGGCGCGTTCGATCCCAAGACCATGGGCTCGGTGCCGAACGTCGGCTTGATGGCGCAGAAGGCCGAGGAATACGGCTCGCATGACAAGACCTTCGAAGTGCCGACTGGCGGCACGGTCCGCGTCGTCGACGAGAGCGGCAAGGTGCTGCTGGAGCGGCCCGTCGAAGCCGGTGACATCTTCCGCATGTGCGAGCTCAAGGACGCAGCCGTGCGGGATTGGGTGAAGCTCGGTGTGCGCCGCGCGCGCCTCACCAACACGCCGGCGGTGTTCTGGCTCGACAAGAACCGCGCGCACGACGCACAGCTCATCGCCAAGGTCGAGACGTACTTGAAGGATCAAGACACCAAGGGGCTCGACATCCGCATTTTGGGCCCCGGTCGACGCGATGAAATTTTCACTCGAGCGGATTCGCAAGGGCCAGGACACAATTTCCGTCACCGGCAACATTCTGCGGGATTATCTGACGGATCTTTTCCCGATCATGGAACTCGGCACCTCGTCCAAAATGCTGTCGATCGTTCCGCTGTTGGCGGGCGGCGGCATGTTCGAGACCGGCGCCGGCGGCTCGGCGCCCAAGCACGTGCAGCAGTTTCAGGAAGAAGGTTATCTGCGCTGGGATTCGCTCGGCGAATTCCTCGCGCTCGGCGCCTCGCTCGAACATCTGGCGCACACCTACAAGAACGCCAAGGCGCTGGTTCTCGCCGAGACGCTCGACACGGCCATCGGCAAGTTCCTCGAGTTCAACCGCAACCCCGCGCGCAAGGTCGGCGAAATCGACAATCGCGGCAGCCATTTCTACCTCGCTTTGTACTGGGCGCAGGCGCTGGCCGCGCAGACCAAGGACGCGGAGCTGCAAGCCCGCTTCAAGCCGCTGGCGGAGACGCTCGAAAAGAACGAAGCCAAGATCAACGCCGAGTGATCGGCGCGCAAGGCAAGCCGGTCGACATCGGCGGTTACTACCTGCCCGACTTTGCCAAGGCATCGGCCGCAATGCGCCCGAGTGCGACGCTGAACGCCGCAATCGCCGCGCTCTGACGCCTAAGTCCGGCGACGGCCCGTCGCTCGATGACGAACTCATCGGGCGGGTTCTCATTTCGGGCGGCAACACCACCCGTCAGGCTCGCGATGCGACTTAAGTCCATGAGCTAACGCGGCTTTTACGGCACGAAAGTCAATGCTATGGAGAGCCCGCCGCGGCTCTCAGAAGGTAGCTTTCTAAAATGGCGAAGATCAAGGTTGCAAATCCCGTCGTCGAAATGGACGGCGATGAGATGACCCGCATCATCTGGCAATTCATCAAAGACAAGCTGATCCATCCGTATCTGGACATCGATCTGCTCTATTACGACCTCAGCATCCAGAAGCGCGACGAGACCAACGACCAGATCACCGTCGACGCGGCCGAGATGACTAAGAAGGTCGGCGTCGGCATCAAATGCGCTACATCACCACCCCCGACGAAGGTCGGGTGAGGGAATTCAATCTCAGAAAGATGTGGCGCTCGCCCAACGGCACCATCCGCAACATCCTCGGCGGCGTCATCTTCCGCGAGCCGATCATCTGCAAGAACGTGCCGCGCCTGGTGCCGGGCTGGACCAAGCCGATCATCATCGGCCGCCACGCCTATGGCGACCAGTATCGCGCCACCGACATCCGCGTGCCGGCCGATGCGACTTTGACGCTCAGCTATACCGCCGCCGACGGCAAGAAGATCGAGCACGAAGTGTTCAAGTACCCGTCGGCGGGTGTCGCTTTGGCGATGTACAACCTCGACGATTCGATCCGCGATTTCGCGCGCGCCTCGATGAACTACGCGCTGGCGCGCGGCCTGCCCCTTTACCTCTCGACCAAGAACACCATCCTCAAGGTCTATGACGGCCGCTTCAAGGATATCTTCCAGGAAACCTTCGACAAGGAGTTCAAGGCGGCCTACGCCGAAAAGAAGATCACCTACGAGCACCGCCTGATCGACGACATGGTCGCGGCCGTCGCTGAAGTGGTCCGGCGGCTATGTCTGGGCCTGTAAGAACTACGACGGCGACGTGCAGTCCGACATCGTGGCGCAGGGCTTCGGCTCGCTCGGCCTTATGACTTCGGTGCTGTCGACCCCCGACGGCAAGGTCGTGGAGTCGGAAGCAGCCCATGGCACCGTCACACGCCACTACCGCGAACATCAGAAGGGCAACGAAACTTCGACCAATTCGATCGCGTCGATCTTTGCCTGGACCCGCGGCCTCGCCCATCGCGCCAAGCTCGACAACAATGCTGAGCTCGGCAAGTTCGCCGCGACATTGGAAAAGGTCTGCGTCGACACCGTCGAAGCGGGCTTCATGACCAAGGATCTGGCTTTGCTGGTCGGCCCCCGACCAGAGGTGGCTCTCGACCACCGGCTTCCTCGACAAGGTCGACGCCAACCTGAAAAAGGCAATGGCGTAGTACGTTCCTAGGTCAGTCCGCCTCTTCGGCGTCGGCCTTGGCTGCGTCCACTTTGCGGCCGGTGCGCTTTTCCACGACGTCCCTTGATGCGTTCGGCGATGCGCCGGTCGCGCTTCATAAGGGCATGCAGGTCCTGCGCTGCCAGCACCAGCAGATTGCAACGGGTGAGCGCGGTGGCCGTGCCCGAGCGGCGGACCTTGCGCAGCACCGCCACCTCGCCGAAAAACTGCCCCTCACCCAGCTTGACCTTCTTCTTCTCCAAGGCCATCTCGATTTCGCCGGCGGCGATGAAATACATCGAATGGGCGTGGTCGCCCTCGCGCACGATCACTTCGCCGGGCTCCGCCAACTGAGCGCGCAACAGTTCGCTGATGTCGGCGATTTCACCGGCGTCCGAGTTCGGCGAACAACGGCACCTTGGCGATCATGCCCCAGGTGACAATGAAATCGCGGCGATGGATCTGCTCGGCAAAGGCCGTGCGATGATGCCGATCGGCAGCGCCATCAGGACGAGGCCGACGAAGATCGTGCCGGTCGCGATGATCTTGCCGACCGCGGTCACCGGCACGACGTCGCCATAACCGATGGTGCCGACCGTGACGATCGCCCACCACAACGCGTCGGGAATGGTGCCGAGCTTATCCGGCTGTACGTGGCCTTCGGCGAGATGCATCAGCGATGCGGCGACCATCGCGGTGCCGAGCGTAATCACCAGGCAACCGAACAGCGCGCGGCGCTCGCGATAGAGCACGTCGAGCAGCGAGCGCATCGCCGGCGAATAGCGCGCGATCTTGAAGAACCGCACCATCCGGAACACCAGCACGAAGCGAAAATCCGCCGGCAGCACAAGCGCTAACCAGAATGGCAGCACCGCGGCGAGATCGACCAGGCCGGCGGGGCTCAATATGTATTTGAGCCGCGCGCGTGTATCCGGCAGATGGCGGTGGGGCCCGTGCTCGACCGCGGCCCAGATGCGCAAGCCGTATTCAATCGTGAACAACGACCAGCGAAAAATACTCGATGACGTCGAAGGCGACGGCGTAGCGCGCGTCGAGCGACGGCACCGACTCGATCGCAACCGCCACCAGATTGATCACGATCAGCACCATCAACAGGCGGTCGAGCGCGACACCGAGACGTTCTCCGACCGGACCTTGCTCGAGCGCCTGATAGACGCGCCGGCGCATTTCTTTGGTCTTGATGCGTGTCATGCCGCCTTCAGTCCGAATATTCGTGTCATCGCCAGTCATAGCCGTCCGAAGGACGGCGTCGGTGCGCTCGCCTTTGTCCCAGCGATCTCGTTGAAGAACGCACGAATTTTGCTACTAAGCGGGATGGCCGGAACAAGTCCGGCCATGACAGCGCGTCACCTGCCCAGTGCCGCTTCGACCGCCTTGAGCGCGGCGTCGGCCTTGGAACCATCCGGGGCCGCCGGCCTGCGCCATGTCGGGACGGCCGCCGCCGCCTTTGCCGCCGAGCGCTTCGGCGCCTTTGCGCACGAGGTCGACCGCGTTGAAACGCTTGGTCAGATCGTCGGTCACCGCGACAACGATGCCCGCCTTGCCATCGGCGCTTAAGCCCACGATGGCGACGATGCCGGAACCGACCTGCTTCTTGCCTTCGTCGGCGAGGCTGCGCAGGTCCTTCAACTCGATACCGGACACCGCGCGCGCGAGAAGCTTCACGTCGCCGACGCTGCGGATATCCGAAGCCTCCGTCCCAGCCTTGCCGCCGCCGGCCATCGCCAGTTTCTTGCGCGCCTCGGTCAGTTCGCGCTCGAGCTTCTTGCGCTCGTCGATCAGCGCCGCGACCCGCGCCGGCATTTCCTCGACGGGCGATTTCATCTCGGCCGCCACGGTCTTGAGCATCTGCGCCTGCTTGCCGGCGGCCTTGCGCGCCGTCTTGCCGGTGATCGCTTCCAGGCGCCGAACGCCGGACGACACGCCGCTGTCGGACAGGCCCGGTGATCAGCCCGATATCGCCGGTGCGCTTGACATGCGTGCCGCCGCATAATTCGACCGACCAGCCGAGCGTGTTGCCGCTTCCCCTCGCCCATCGCCACGACGCGCACTTCGTCACCGTATTTCTCGCCGAACAAGGCGCGGCGCCGGAGGCCCGTGCGTCGTCGAGCGCCATCAGCCGCGTCGTCACAGGCGCATTTTGCAGCACGATATCGTTGGCGATGTCCTCGACGCGCTCGAGTTCCTCGGCGGTAATCGGCTTGGGATGCGAGAAGTCGAAGCGCAGCCGGTCCGGCGCCACCATCGAGCCCTTCTGCGCGACGTGGTCGCCCGAGCACCTGGCGCAACGCCTCGTGCAGTAGATGCGTGGCGGAGTGGTTCTGACGAATGCCGGCGCGGCGGGTCGTGATCGACCAGCAGCAGCAGCGGGTCGCCGACCTTGACCGCGCCTTCTTCCACTTTGACGCTGTGCGCGAACAGGTCGCCGGCTTTCTTCTGCGTGTCCGACACCGACAGCCGCACGCCCTCGCGGCGCATTTCGCCGGTGTCGCCGACCTGACCGCCGGACTCGGCATAGAACGGCGTCTGGTTGAGCAGCACCACGCCGCTCTCGCCTTTCTTGAGTTCCGGCACTTCCTTGCCGTCGCGCACCAGCGCGGAGACCACGCCCCTCCGCGCTCTCGGTCTCGTAGCCGAGGAATTCGGTGGCGCCGACCTTCTCGTGCAGGCTGAACCACACCGTTTCGGTCGCGGCATCGCCCGAGCCCCGACCATGACGCGCGCGCCTTGGCACGCTGGCGATCCATGGCGTCGGTGAACGAGGCAATGTCGACACTGATGCCGCGATTGCGCAGCGCGTCCTGCGTCAGGTCGAGCGGGAAGCCGTAGGTATCGTACAGCGTGAACGCTGTTTCGGCCGTCGAACATCGCGCCTTTGTGTAAGTTGCGGCTCTTTTCGTCGAGGATGGCAAGCCCGCGCTCGAGCGTGGCGCGAAACCGCGTCTCTTCCAGCTTGAGCGTCTCGGTGATCAAAGCCTCGGCGCGGATCAGCTCCGGATAGGCCTGGCCCATCTCGCGCGTCAGCGTCGGCACCAGCTTCCACATCAGCGGCTCTTTGGCGCCCAGCAGTTCGGCGTGGCGCATGGCGCGCCGCATGATGCGGCGGAGCACATAGCCGCGGCCTTCGTTCGACGGCAGCACGCCGTCGGCGATCAGGAACGACGAGGCGCGCAAATGATCGGCGATGACCTTGTGCGAGGCCTTGTGCGGGCCATCCGACGGCACGTTGGTGAAATCGGCGATGGCGCGGATCAGCGTCGCAAACAAATCGATGGCATAGTTGTCGTGGGTGCCTTGCAGCACGGCGGCGATACGCTCCAGCCCCATGCCGGTGTCGATCGACGGCCGCGGCAGGTCGACGCGCGGGCCGGAGGCCAGTTGCTCGTACTGCATGAAGACGAGATTCCATATCTCGATGAAGCGATCGCCATCGGCGTCGGCGCTGGCCGGGCGGGCCGCCCGGGATATGGTCGCCGTGGTCGTAGAAGATTTCGGAGCACGGTCCGCAAGGGCCGGTATCACCCATGGCCCAGAAATTATCGGAACCCGGCGATGCGCAATATTTTCTTGTCGGGGAGGCCTGCAACCTTCTTCCATAAATTGAAGGCGTCGTCGTCGTCGATATAGACCGTCACCAGCAGCCGCTCGACCGGCAGGGCGAATTCCTTGGTGATCAGGTTCCAGGCAAGCTCGATGGCGCGTTCCTTGAAATAGTCGCCGAACGAGAAGTTGCCGAGCATCTCGAAGAAGGTGTGGTGGCGCGCGGTGTAGCCGACATTGTCGAGGTCATTATGCTTGCCGCCGGCGCGCACACATTTCTGCGAACTGACGGCGCGCGCATAAGGCAGCTTCTCCATGCCGGTGAAGACATTTTTGAACTGCACCATGCCGGCATTGGTGAACATCAACGTGGGGTCGTTACGCGGCACCAGCGCCGACGACGCCACGGGCGGTGTGGCCGTTGCGGACGAAGTAATCGAGGAAGTTTTTGCGGATATCGTTGACGCCGCTCATCTTAAGACGCTGACGCGAACCCCTTGACCCTTTGCGGCCCACCGGACCGGCCTGAAGCCTTGCGGGGCTTAAATCCCTGCCCGGCTTGGCGTTTTCAAGAGCTATTTAGCGATGGGGGTGGGTTAAGTCCAGGAAAGGGGGCAATGTTGTCATCGCCCCGGGCATAGCCGTCCGAAGGGACGGAGTCGCTTCGCTCGCCTATGTTTGGCGATCCCGACCATAAGGCAAAGCGACATTCTTCTAAGCGGGATGGCCGGGACAAGCCCGGCCATGACAGAGAATACCGATCGACCGCTCTTACGGCCACCCTCCCCGCTTTACGGGGAGGGATTAAAAACGCCTTCGCCCCCATCCTCGGTGGCGGCCGCTTTACGCAGCCGGGTGCCGATGGGGGCGATGCGGTTACGCGCTACTCAAACTCAAGCGGCTTTGCGGGCCGCGGACTTCGCCTTCTTTGCCTTGGCTGCAACCTTGCGCTCGGCCTTGGCTTTGGCCTTGCGCTCCACCTTGGTATCCACCTTGGACTTCGCCGTTGCCGTCATCGGCGTGGTCCCGTCCGTGGGGGTGTTCTCGGCGGTGTCTTCTTTGGCGTTCTTATCCTTGGCGAATTTGGCTTTGGCTCTCTCTTTCGCGTTCTTGCGTTTTTCCGGCTTGGGGTGGGCGGTCGAAAGACCTCCTGCCTCAGAACTTTCTGCCTTAAGACTTGCCACCTCAGGAACGGGCGTCAATTCGATCGCTTCCGGCTTGCCGTGAGCCTTGGCCCGCTCGCGCGCGTTCTTGCGCTTTTCCGGGCTTCGGCCGGGTCATCACGAGGTTACCTGCCTCTCGCGATTTAGCTTCGTCCACCGCCGGCATCGCGATGCGCGCCGCAAGCGCTATCACCGGGCTTGGCGCGGCAGCGGACACGTCCGCAGTCATCGGCTCTTCAGAAGAGGCTGGCATTTGATAGGTCGGCTTGGGCTGTGCAGGGAGCGCGTCGATGTGCGCCCGGTCTGTTTTCCTGCGCCGGTCCTTGGAACGAGGCGTCACCCTCGTCGCCGTGACCGGCACCGGGCGCTAGCGAAGATGTGCTAGCGGCCGGCGTGCCCGCATCCTTTCAAGCCTCGGCAGCAGCGTCGTCATCGTCCTTGTCGCTGACGTCGCCGGCCAAAATCGCTTCCGCGATCAGACCGGAATTCTGCCGCACCGCCGCTTCGATCTTGGCGGCGATATCCTTGTTTTCCTTCAAGAACACCTTGGCGTTCTCGCGGCCTTGGCCGATGCGCTGGCTGTCATAGGAATACCAGGCGCCGGATTTCTCCACGACGCCGGCCTTGACGCCGAGATCGACCAACTCGCCGACCTTGGACACGCCCTCGCCGTACATGATGTCGAACTCGACCTGCTTGAACGGCGGCGCCAGCTTGTTCTTGACCACCTTGACGCGGGTCTGGTTGCCGACCACTTCGTCGCGTTCCTTGATCGCGCCGATGCGGCGAATGTCGAGGCGCACCCGAGGCGTAGAACTTCAGCGCATTGCCGCCCGAGGTGGTTTCCGGCGAACCGTACATCACGCCGATTTTCATGCGGATCTGGTTGATGAACACAACCATGGTGCGCGATTTCGAAATCGACGCGGTGAGCTTGCGCAGCGCCTGGCTCATCAGCCGCGCCTGGCTGCCCGGCTGCACGTCGCCCATCTCGCCTTCGAGTTCGGAGCGCGGCACCAGCGCCCGCGACCGAGTCGACCACCAACACGTCGACCGCGCCGGAGCGCCACCAGCGTGTCGGCGATTTCCAGCGCCTGCTCGCCGGCGTCCGGCTGCGAGATCAGCAAGTCATCGACATTGACGCCGAGCTTGCGGGGCATAGACCGGATCGAGCGCATGTTCGGCATCGACAAAGGCGCAGATGCCGCCGAGCTTCTGCGCTTCGGCAATGGTGTGCAGCGCCAGCGTGGTCTTGCCGGAAGACTCCGGCCCGTAAATTTCGACCACCCCGGCCGCGCGGCAGGCCGCCGACGCCGAGCGCGATATCCAGCCCCAACGAGCCGGTGGAGATGGTCCTCGACATCCATCGACTTGTCGTTCTTGCCGAGACGCATCACCGAGCCCTTGCCGAACTGGCGCTCGATCTGGGAGAGCGCGGCGGACAGGGCTTTCGACTTATCCATGGGACAGCGGGATCAGATGGTAATCGTGCACCCAGATGACGTCGTCGGGGCGAAGCACCTCTTCGAGATGCTCGGCAAAGAATTCGTTGACCCGGAAATAGCCGGAAAGATCGCGGCGCGTGAATTCGGCGAGATCGAGCCGGTAATGCAAAATCGGCCACAACACCCGATTGGCGAAGCCGTTATAGAACTCCTCGTAATCGTCCTTGCGCAAATCGATCGTGACGTAGGAAATGTCGTCGCGCTTTGTCGTTTGCGCCGGACCTGGGTCCCCATCGGCCACTTTGCCGCTCCAGCCGAACCAGACGCCGCCGCGCTTGCGCAGCGCCGGGCGGATGGCGACTTCCAAGCCTCCGGCCCGCGCCCCGCCGTCCGGCACGCCGACGCGATTGGACACTATGACAAGACGTGACACGTGCAGTTCTCCCCCGGGCAGCCAGCCGGGAAAGCCGCCCCGATCTATAACGCCGAAGTCGGGCTGGGGTTCAGCTAGATTTTAATTGAAGCAATATCGCGCAGAAAAGACGGATTTCGCGGTCCTATTCCTGAGACGCGAGTTTTTCCAGCGCCTCGCGCACATGGGCCGGCGATTCAAAAATGCCGGCAAGACCCGGAAAACGCCGCGTTACGGAAAAACACTTGCCGCCGAGAAACGGCAGCACCTTGAACACCGCCTCGTCCGTAATATCGTCGCCGATGAAGACCGGCATGCGGCCCGCATAGGGTGCGTGACCCATCAATTCACGCACGGCGTCGCCTTTGTTGACGCCCGGACGTTTCACTTCGAACATCGCCTTACCCAGCAGCAGTTCGGTCGGCTCATGGGCAAAAGCCAACCGGCACGCCGCGACATGCTTGCGCAAGCGCTCGGCACATTTCGGCGCCAGCCGGTAGTGCAACGCGACCGAATAGCCTTTGTCCTCGATGATGATGCCGGGATCGAGCATCGTTGCTTCGGCGAGGTGTTGGCGAAGCTTCAACGACAGATTCATCGCCGCCAGCTTTACTTCGCCGCCGCGCAAGCGCATTTCGGCGCCATGGCCACCGATGGCTGGCAGCTTGAGCGGCGAGAACAAATGATCGAGGTCGACGATCGGCCCGTCCGCTGACGAGAGCCACCGCGCCGTGCGTCAATTCGGACAGGCGCAGCAGCGAACCCCGCAATGTGTCGGGAACATGAACTTCGAACGGCGAAGGTCCAAGTTCGATCAATGTGCCGTCCACGTCGAAAAGAAAGGCAACACTTTTGGGGTCGAGCCTGGAAAATACATCGATCGCCGTATCTTCCGCAGTCGGCGGTATCGTCATTGTCACATTCATATGCAGTATAACGGTTTCGCGCGGAGGATCGTTCCGTAAATTAACGCGCTCGAACCTCGATGTCGCCGTCCACGCCTGTGACGACCTTGAATTCACGCTCGAACACTTTGCCTTCATTGCGCGCAATTGCGCGATATTCACCTCGCCAGAATCACGCGTGGAAATGCGCCGATCGATTCCTTGATGACGTCGCCGCCCGGCGTGAGCACCGACCACGCGGTGTTGGCGAGGGCCTCGCCGCCGCGCTCCCCGACCAGCTTGAGCGTGATGGCAGCCGCGCGGTGTGTCACGGTGATGTCGGTGAGCTTGCCGGCAGCGACGCGAATATCGGAACGCACCACCGAATTGGCGTCGCCGTAATTCGACACGATGTAGTAAGTGCCCTCCGGCACCACCACGACTTCGCCGGTCATGATGTGCTCGGCGATCGGCCGCCGGTCACCGGCTTCGAACTGGCTGCCTTTATAGACGTCGAATGAAATCTGCCCCGCCGGAATGCGCGCGTCGCCGACGCGGCCTTCCATGCGCAAGCCGCCCGCCGGCAGATCGAATTCCTCGCGCACCGTCGGCCCGCGCAAAGTTACGGGCTTCACTGCGGTCGCCAGCCCGAAACCGACGTGGACGACATAATCGCCCGCCGGCAGCACCAGCGTCGGCGTCGGCGTCTTGTCTTCCTTGACCATCTTGAAGCTGCCGCCAGGATCGGCCTTCGCGGGATAGACCCGCCAGGTCAGGCCGCCGCCGATCGGCCCAGCGTCTTTGCCGAAGCGCGCACCGAGCGTCAGCGCGACCTGGCCCGCTGGCACCATCGGCATCGGCGCAACGGGGCCTGCCAGCGGCGTCTGCGGCGCGGTGGGACTGAAAGGATCGTTGCGCGGCGGCGGTGACGAAGGCGCGATGAAGCCCGTCGACGGCGCCGCCGAAAATAATGAGCTTTGCGCCGAGGCGGCGACTGGCGCGAGCAAAGCCAGGATAAGCGTAACGGCCGGCCCAAGCCGGTTTCGGGGCGCGGCAATGGCGAATGCGCTGCTCATGACGCTTTGTTTTTTCGGCTCGAATCGAGGCGATTTCAAGCCAATAGCGGCGTTTGTCAGCCCGAAACCGCTATGCTAGCGCAGGCTTAACGCGAGAGAACACCAGCAATGCCCGACGCTCTGCAACTGCTCAAGACCCGCCGCTCGGTCAAGCCGGCGGAAATGACCGGCCCGGTCCCGACCTCGGCTGAAATCGACACGCTGCTGACGATGGCCTCGCGCGTGCCGGACCACGGCAAGCTGGCGCCTTGGCGCTTCATCGTGTTTACCGGCGACGCGCGGCTTGCAGCTGGTGCGATCATTGCCGACGCCTTCCGCGCCAATCGTGCCGATGCCACGCCCGACCAGATCGAATTCGAGCGGGCGCGTCTGGCGCGGGCGCCGCTGGTCATCGCGGTGGTCAGCCGCGCCGGACCGCATGCGAAGATCCCGGAATGGGAACAGGAATTGTCGGCCGGCGCCTCCGCTATGAGCCTGGTCATGGCGGCGCACGCGCTGGGTTACGCGGCAAGCTGGCTGACCGAATGGTACGCCTATGACCGCCGCGTGCTCGACGCCCTAGGCTTGAGCGCCGGCGAACGTATCGCCGGGTTCGTGCATATCGGCCGGCCGGCAAAGCCGCCGGAGGATCGCGAGCGTCCCAAGCTCGACACGATCGTCACTTACTTTAAAAGTTGAGCATTCGATGTTCTACGAGCCCGACAAACGCGATCGCAAACTGCTGCCGCACGATCCGTTCAAGGCCATCGTCGCGCCGCGCCCGATCGGCTGGATCACGTCGATCAGTCTGAAGGGTGAAGTGAACCTCGCGCCCTATTCGTTTTTCAACGGCATCAACAGCCGGCCCAATCTGGTGATGTTCGCGTCCGAAGGCCGCAAGGATTCGGTGAGCTTCATCGAAGAGACGCGCGAATTCGTCTGCAACCTCGCCACCTGGGATCTGCGCGAGGCGATGAACATCACCTCGGCGCCGCTGCCGCGCGGCGTCAACGAAATGCAGCGCGCAGGACTTGAAGCCGCGCCGTCGCGACTGGTGAAGCCGCCGCGCGTTGCCAGCTCGCCTTGTGCGATGGAATGCAAGCTCATCAAGATCGTCGCCATGGAAACCGCTGCCGGCGGACCGATCGATTGCCATGTGGTGTTCGGCGAAGTGGTCGGCGTGCATATCGACGACCGCTTCATCGTCAACGGTCAGTTCGACACCGCGGCGATGAAGCCCATCGCGCGCTGCGGCTATGACCAGTATGCCGTGGTCGACAGCCTGTTTTCGATGGCCAGGCCGGGCGCATAGCTGCCAAGCACCCTGAACCAATGCCGCGCCGCGGTACTTAACCATGCGTGACCGCCGGAATTGGTTTCGGCCACGTTTCGGTCACAGGATTCCGTCACGCATTTTCACCATGTTAGCTACAAATTGTTGTCGGGATGCGGGCCCGGTTCGATGATCGGACCCCGGGGAGGATCGAGCTTTGGTTTTTGAGGGCCTTTTCGCGCGCGTGCGCAACGGCGACCGCTCCGCCGAAGCTACCACCGAGCACGCCGAACCCGTCATGACGCGCCCGACCATCGGACTGGCGCTCGGCGGCGGAGCTGCGCGCGGCTTTGCCCATATCGGCGTGATGCGCACCTTGGCCAAATACGGCATTGTGCCGGACGTCATTGTCGGCACCTCGATCGGCGCCGTGGTCGGCGGCTGCCATGCCGCCCAGCAACTCGACGGCCTCGAGGAATGGGCGCGCGGCCTCAATATCCGCAGCGTCATGGGCTATCTTGACATCAGCCTGTCCGGCTCCGGCCTCATTCGCGGCGGCCATCTCGCCAAGCAACTGACCGCGGCCCTCAAGGATACCAAGATCGACGATCTGCGACACGCTTTGCCGCCATCGCCACTGAATTCGACACCGGCCACGAAATCTGGCTGACGCGCGGCCGGCTCGCCGATGCTTTGCGCGCCTCTTACGCGCTGCCCGGAATCTTCCCGCCCGTTCTGATCGGCGGCCGCTGGCTGGTCGACGGCGCGCTGGTCAATCCGGTGCCGGTGTCGGCCGCGCGCGCGCTCGGCGCCCGCCTGGTGATCGCGGTCAACCTCAATTCCGACTTGTTCGGCCGCGGCACCATCATTTCCAGCCACGGCTCGGACGAAAGCGACGACATGCCGCCGGAAACGCCGAAGACACATGGCCTGCGCGGGCTATTTGGCGGCGAACGCTCGCTGCGCCGCCAATTCCTCGGCCGGCGGGGCAGTCCCGGCATTCCCACCGTGATGGTGGAAGCGTTCAACGTCATGCAGGACCGCATCACCCCGCGCACGACCCGCCGGACGTGCTGATCAGCCCGCGTCTCGGCCAAGTCGGCTGGTTCGAGTTTCACCGTGCCCAAGAGGCAATCGCGATCGGCACGGAGGCCACGGAAAAGGCAATGGACGGCATCACCGAAGCGATCGCCGGCCCTGTCGCACCTTATGTTAACGGCAGCGCGAAGTAGGATTACGCGGTTCGAATATAGTCGCGCAGCGCTTCGGATTCGCTTTCGATTTCGCCGACCCGCTGCTTGACCACGTCGCCGATCGACACCAATCCTACCAACTCACCTTTGGTCACGACCGGCATGTGGCGGAATTTTCCGGCCGTCATTTGTTCCATCAAGCTTGAGATGGTGGCGTCCTCGCCGCAGGTCTCGACGTTGCGCGTCATCACCTGCGCGACTTGCAGGGCAAGCGCGTCGGCGCCGTGTTCGGACAACGCGCGCACGATGTCGCGCTCCGACAGAATGCCGGCGAGCCGGCCGCCTACGCCGCGGATCAACACCGCGCCGATTTTATGCTTGCTCAGTAGTTTGGCCGCCGCCGCGAGATCGGCGCTCGGCTCGATGCAAACGATGTCGCCGCCCTTGGCAGCGAGAATTGCTTTGACGTTCATCGAAAGCCTCCCTAAGCCCGGCGGCGGGGAAGCCCGCGTGTCCGGGCTCAGGAGAACGATTCTGCCGCTTCCCCGGTTCCGTCAAGGGCAATCGTAATAACTAATGCCGCGTTGCACCATCGCCGCTTTGCGGCGTCAACGGCGGGTCGAACCATGAAAAAAGAAACAAACCGGCGAGAAAGCCGCCGATATGCGCTTGCCACGCCACCGGCTGATCGCCGCCGGTAAGCGGGCAGCGAGCCTAGTCCGAAAATAATATTCATACCGAACCACACGGCGAGGAAGATCAGTACGCGCGCGTCGCTGAAAACGCCGGTCAGCGAAAGTGCCGGCACGCGATAGGCTTCCTCGTCATCGTCGCCGCGCAACATGCCGAGCGGCCCGCCGTGCTGAAATGCAAAACGCATCGCCGCGGCCATCATGCCCGACAGCGCGGCCGAGGCGCCGATCATCGGAAATTGTGCAACCGGCATTCGTCGCCAGGTGCATCGCCGCGCCCGCAGCCGCTGTGACCGCAAAGAAGGCGAGGAAGCGCATTGTGCCAAAGCGCCGCGCCAGCGCGCTGCCGAACGGCAGCATCCAGATTGAGTTGACGATGAAATGCATCCAGTTGGCATGGATCAGCGCGTAGGTGACGAAGGTCCATATTTCGGCGCCGAAGCCGCCGGGCAGCGCGCCGCCGAGCACCACCGAAGTGTCGTAGCGCGCCGGGATGAAGGCGAAGGTGAGCAGGAATTCGATGTCCTGATCGTCGCTCAGCAGCAGCGTACGGCCGCCATGAATCGCCCCCAGCACCGCCAGCAAGACGATGACGACGCCGGGGACATGAACAGCGGTTCGCGTTTCACTTCTGGGTCCGGTGGCCTGGCGGTATTGGGCGCCGCTGCCGTTTACCACAAGCCGCGTGCGTCGATACCAAAAAGAAAAAGGAGGGCTCGCGCCCCCCTTTTTTGAAGCCGTTGTGTGGATTGCCCCGACTGTAGCGATCCCACCGCGCGCCGCAATTCGTTTGCTGTTTTAACACTAACCGCCAATGCCGCGCCCCATCTGCGCACCCCCGGCATATCGGCTGCACCTCACCTCACGTCGCGGCGAAAAGCCGGCGCGGTTGTCCCGGCCAGGGGACAACGAGACGCCGGTCTCGTCTCGCGACGGAACAGGTGGCGACATGAAACACGCATCGACCCGGGCGCTGTTCGATTATTGGAATGCCAAGCGCGGCGACCGTCCCGCTCCCGACCGGAACGAGATCGATCCGGCCGCTATCCGTCACGCGCTCGGCGACACCTTCATGCTGGCGGCGGACTTCGTCGATCAACTCCGCTTCCGGCTCGCCGGCACCCGCGTTTGCGCCCTGTTCTGCCGCGAGATCAAAGGCGAAGAACTGCTGGCGCTGTGGAGCGAGACCAGCGTGCCGCCGGTCGAGGACCTGCTAACGGTCGTGAACAATGAGAAGGTCGGCGCGGTCGCCGGCGCCATCGGCCGTTGCGAAGACGGCGCCGCGGTCGAGCTCGAATTCATGCTGCTGCCACTGGCGCATACCGGCCACGCCCGCATCCGCGCCCTCGGCGTTCTGGCCCCGGTCGTGCCGCCATATTGGCTGGGCGAAAAGCCGGTGGTTTCGCTCGAACTCGGCACCCTGCGCCATATCGGCTCCGACCTCGAAAACTACGAGGCCCCGGGGCTTGCCCCGGCCAACGTGGACGTCCGGCTGCGCCACGGTTTCGTGGTCTATAACGGCGGTCTGGGAGAGCCCGACCGGCAAGCGGACCGGCTAACGCACCGTTAAGGATAGCGACATAGGGTTGTTGGCTGCGGGAGACTGCGTCCCAACATGCCAAGCGCCATGGCCCTACCATTGACTAAGCCTAGAGTCGTGCCGCGTTCGGAAGAGCGCCGGCGCCAACAACGCGTCAAAGTGAACCTGCTCGGCCGCTATATGCTGGCCGATCGGCGAGAATTCCCGTGCCAGGTGATCGATATGTCGCCCGGCGGCATGGCGGTCGTCGCCCCAATGGTGGGCGCACCCGGCGAACGCGTGATCGCCTATGTCGACCATCTCGGCCGCCTCGAGGGCAAGATTACGCGCCTGCTCGATAACGGCTTCGCCATGTCGATTTCGGCGACCGCGCGCAAACGCGACAAGCTCGCCGCCCAGCTCACCTGGCTCGCCAACCGCCAGATCCTCAATCTGCCGGAAGAACCGCCGCCAACGGCCGCTTCACGCCGCGCAACCCGATCGCGCGCTTGATCCTGCCGAACGGCACCAATGTGACCTGCCGCGTCATCGACTTGTCGGCATCGGGCGCGGCGATCTCGATCAACCCCGAATTGCGGCCGGCCGTCGGCTCGGCCGTGACCTTGGGCAAGACCACGGGCCGCGTGGTCCGTCATATCGACGATGGCTTTTGCCGTCGAATTCACCCGCCTGCAGCATCCCGACTCCATCGAAGACAACGTCACCGGCGAATAGCGTCACCGGTCCGTAAACGGAACGCGTCGAATTGCACTCGCATTCGGCGCGGCTTTCGCGCGCATTGGCGCTCGCTGCAGGTATCGGCGTAGCCGGTGTCACCCTTCACTTACAGTAAACAACGTGCCCACGACCATAAGCGCGGACCCGCGCTTGCTGCACAAAGTATATTAATCGATAAAATTTGAGTTAAATTGTATTCTATAAGAATTTAGGCAACTTATATTCCAACTTGCGCAGTATTCATCTCTTTCTTTAGTCGGCTTATCTTTAAAAGCCCCCAGTAGACTTAGCAGCGTTGCAAAAGCTTTGTGACAAATGTGGTCCCAACAAGACGGGGGAACAGGGACCACAACGATGGGCGGGCGTTTCAAACAATCTCTACGGGCCAGCACTGCGCTTATTCTGGCTATCTCGGTGGCATTTGCCGCCGTGCCGGGTGCGTCAGCAGGCGAGCGCCTGGCGTCGCTCGGTGCGATGCCGAACGATCGCGTCAACTACATCGCCGTCGGCGAGCCGACGCGTTCGCCGATCGGCTGGGTCGAATTCTGCGTCGAGTACAAAGGCGAGTGCGACACACGGCCGTCGGCGCCGCGCGATGTCGTGCTCACGCCGAAGGCCTGGGAGGACATGCTCAAGGTCAATGCCTGGGCCAACGACAACATCCAGCCCGTCACCGATATGGAGCACTGGGGCGTTGTCGAGCGCTGGAATTATCCCGACGACGGCAAAGGCGACTGCGAAGACTATGTGCTGCTCAAGCGGCGCATGCTGATGCAGGCCGGCTGGCCGCGCGAGGCGCTGCTGATCACCGTGGTGCGCGACAAGCGCGGCGACGGCCATGCCGTGCTCACGGTCAAGACCAACCGCGGCGAGTTCATCCTCGACAACCAGGAAACCGAAGTCCTGGCGTGGAACAAGACTGGATACAAATTTGTGAAACGCCAGTCGCAGTCCGATCCGAATATGTGGGTCGGCCTCGGCGAACCGCGCGGACCGGCCACGGTGTCCCGCACGCTGAAAGCATCGATCTCTGGTCTGAGCCTAGCTATCTGCACTGAAGTCTGAAGTGAGCTGTCTGTACTGAGCAACTGCCAACTCAAGCGCATGGACCCGAAAGAATTTCGGCGTTCATGCGCAAACCAAAATAGGAATTCGCGACCCCCGGTCACGTCCCCAACCCTCCCCGTCCCCAGACCGGGTTCGCGAGCGGCCGGCCTCCCCCAAGGCCGGCCGCACCTGTTTTAGCTAGAGCCTCAGACCATTCCCCATTAGGATGTCGCTAAGCGCCTGTTTGCCGCGACGCCCCGTTCAATTGCGCACCCCAAAAGTATTTCTCGTCAATAGTAATGACTGCCGGCGACTATGCAGACCGCGATGCACATTTTTGACAGCCGGCTGCTAGCCCTCCTCGAGTGCCCTCGCGATCACGGCACTCTTCGCCCGGATGGCGATTGTCTCTGCTGTGCCGCCGGCCACCGCTACCCCATTGTCGACGGCGTCCCGGTGTTTCTGCTCGCCGAGAAACAGCAGACCATCGGCATCGCGACCGCTTCGTTGCAGGCCGCAGAGTCCGAAACGGGGGGGCCGCTTTATTCCGACACGCTCGGCCTGTCGCAGGATCAGCGGCGCGCCGTCGAAAAGGATTGGGCAGCGGGGCGCACGGATCGACCCCCGCGATTTCTTATCTGGTCGCCGCCACGTCGGGGCTCGGCTACGTCGATTTGGTCGGGCAACTGCACGACTACCCTATCCCCGACATTCCGCTCGAACGCTCGGCCGGCGATCTGTTGCTGGACATAGGTTCGAACTGGGGACGCTGGTCGGTGTCGGCGGCGCGCAAAGGCTGGCGCGCGGTCGCGATCGATCCATCGCTCGGCGCGCTGATGGCGTCACGTAGAGCTTTTGCGTCCCTGGGTCTCGACATCGCCTTTATATGCGGCGACGCCCGCTATCTTCCCTTCAAGGCCAATACATTCGGCGGCGTGTTCTCCTACTCCGTGATCCCAACATTTTTCCGAGGCGGACGCCGAAACCTCGATCGCCGAGATGGGACGCGTGCTGCGCCACGGCGGCATCAGCAAAGTGCAGATGGCGCATGCCGGCGGCCTGCGATCGACCTATATCCGCACGCGCCGCGGTTATATCGACAGCGGCGTGTTCCGGGTTCGCTATTGGCCGCTCGATGCGCTGCGCAATGTTTTTGGAAAAAATGTCGGACCTTCGCGCCTGATCCCGGAGGCCTTCGGCGGGCTCGGACTGCTGCCCGAGGATCGCAAATTCGCCTCGCGCAAAGCCAGATTGTTGATCGGTCTGTCGCAGGTCTTTAAAGCGCTATCGCGTGTCATGCCCGGCCTGATCCGGCTTGCAGACAGCGTCTACGTCGTATCCGCCAAACGCTGAGCGGCTAGCCGACCTTCTTCAGTCCCTTCGCGTATTGCTTCCAGCGCTTCACATAGACGTCGGCGCCGCCGCGGATCATCGCCAGCGCCTTGTCGTCGAGGGTGCGGATGGCGCGGGCCGGCGCCGCCGACGATCAAGGAATTGTCGGGAAAGCTCTTGCCTTCGGTCACCAGCGCGCCGGCGCCGACCAGCGAATTGTTGCCGATCTTGGCGCCGTTGAGAACGATGGCGCCCATGCCGATCAGCGAATTGTCGCCGACGGTGCAGCCGTTGCAGCATCACCTTGTGGCCGATCACGCAATTCGAGCCGATCGTCATCGGGAAACCGGGATCGGTATGCAGCGTGGCATTGTCCTGGATCTGCGAGCGCTCGCCGAGCTCGATCCACTCGTTGTCGCCGCGCAACACCGCGCCGAACCAGACGCTGGCCTCGCGCTTGAGCCGCACGCGCCCGATCAGCACCGCCGTTTCGGCGACCCAGTATTCGCCCTCGCCGGGAAATTCCGGCGCCTGGCCTTCGAGTTCATAGATTGGCATTCGTGTCTCCGCGCGCGCAATCAGGCTGAGTGGGCAACGGTCAGCCGCCCGGATTGCGCGCAATTAAAAACTAGAGCGCGGCCGCACGCAAAACCGGTTCCCACTTTTGCTGGCCGCGCTCGACCGCAGGACAATCGCACGAACGATGGAAATTGGAAGTGTCGGATGGCCGGAATTACAGGCCGGCGGCCTGCAAGGTCATCAGCATCACCATGCCGGACATCAGGCTCCAGAAGCCGGCGATCAAGGTGGCGACAAACACGAACTCGAAGCGGCGGCTTTCCTGGCGGCGGCCGAGCAGCGTATTGCGCATGATGAGGAACGGCGCGGCCACCATCAGCAGCGGCACCGCCGCAAAGGCCTGCGGGCTCGGCCCGGTCGAGAGCAGATTGAAGCTCGGCAGGCGGCTGGTGAAGAGCTGGTAGCCGGAGGAGAACAAGCCGGCGGCGGCAAAGCCGAGCGCGAGCGACATCAGGTTTTGCAGCGATTCCGGGGGACATTGAGGCCTCAACGCAATACTTGAAACCCAACTTTTACAACGATGCCCGGTTCCCGCCAGCCAATCCTTAACAAAGGGTTAATGCCGCCCGAAGCCAAGCCGGCCACATTCGCCGTGGCATACTGACTTTCGATTCGGCTTTAGGATTTGCAATTGGCCTATCTCGCGCAACAGCCGCCCGCCCGGCCCCGCTCCGCCAAACGCCGCGCCGGCGCGAGCCCGCTGACCGCGCCGGTGCTGCTGTTTGCCGCGGTCACCCTGATCGCTGCGGCCTATGTGGCTTACGTGCTGTGGCCGCGCTGGCCGGAGGCGCCGGTGGCGCTCGATACGCCTTCGCTGCCGGTCATCGTCGGCGGCGAGACGTTCAACATCGAGCCGGCGGCGATCCGCCAGTCGGTGCAGCGCCGCCCAGGCACCCAGGAGCGCGTCGATCTCTCGTATTTGTGGCCGTCGCTGCGGCCGCCCGATCCGGCGCGCAAGCCCACGGTCGGCGATCCGGTCGATCCCAATGAAACGGCTGTTCGTCACCATCCAGACCGCCGATGGCACGCTGCC
This sequence comes from Pseudolabrys sp., assembly GCA_037200245.1. GTDB lineage: Bacteria > Pseudomonadota > Alphaproteobacteria > Rhizobiales > Xanthobacteraceae > Pseudolabrys. The sequence goes on along the minus strand of JBBCIM010000026.1, from coordinate 42,023 downwards.
GCTGCTCGAGCGCGTGCAGACGATCTATCCGCGTTATCTGGTGGCCGAGCCGATGGCGGGCCCCAGCGGCCTGACGCTGCGCGGCTTTCGCAAGGACACGCCCTACCAAGGCGAGGAACTGGTCTTTGAAGCGGCCGCGCCCGAACATTTCCTGGCGCGTTGCGCGCGCCAAAGGCGTGATCAATTCAGGCAGTTGTTTGCTGGAGCGGCGCGTCGGCAATGCCGACATTACCATTCGTTTCCCGCGCGACTGGCTCGGCAACTGGCAGAGCATCGCAGCAGGCATTGACACGCTGATCGCGCGGCTGCATCCGACCAACTAGAGCTGCGTGTCCGCGTCGACCAGATCGATGTCGAGGATCGGCACCTCGAAAATATACGACTTGCGGCCCTTCTCGTTTTCGAGAAACAGCACGCCGATAAATTCCTCGCCAAGATAGGCTTCCACCGAATCGAGTTTCTTCGGCCGCGTCACGACGCGGATTTTGTCGTTCTCGAATTTCTTGCGCAGATAATTGGTGAGCGTCGGCACCGGTTGAATGCTCGGATCGCTGCCGATCTGGATCACCATGCGGAAATTATACGAGCGGTCGCCATCCTCGTCGTCGACGATCAATTCGCCGAGATCTTCCTCGCCGACGAATACCTCAGCGGCTTCGCCGGCCTTCGGCACGACGCGAATATGCTGGTTGCCGAACAGCTTCTTGAGATAGGCGTCGAGTTTTCTGACTTCCTGCACGTCCACCGGGCGGCTCCTTTACAATCAATCCATTAATCGCGAGCGCACGATCCTGCGCGATGGCTAGTTGCCCGATTGGGCTCGCCTGTGCAAGTCGCGACTATGTCAAAATTTAGCCATCGAGCATGATGCCATAAAGCATCTGATCCATGGCGCGTGACGGCTCGGGGCAGCCGGCTTCGCCGACCACCTTGGCCGGGGCAACCGTGACATTGTTCGGCACCGGCTTGATCACCACCGAGCCGGCGGCGATGCGCGCGCAATGTCCGACTTCTATATTGCCGAGAATTTTCGCGCCGGCCCCGATCATCACGCCGCGGCGGATTTTCGGATGGCGGTCTTCGTGTTCCTTGCCGGTGCCGCCGAGCGTGACGTCATGCAGGATCGAAACGTCGTCGTCGATCACCGCGGTTTCGCCGACGACCAAGCCGGTCGCGTGATCGAGGAAGATGCCGCGGCCCGATCTTGGCGGCCGGGTTGATGTCGCACTGGAACACCGACGACGAGCGGCTTTGCAGATAGAGCGAAAAATCCTTGCGGCCTCTTGCCGAGCAGCCAATGCGCCAGGCGGTGCGTCTGAATGGCGTGGAAGCCTTTGTAGTAAAGCACTGGCTCGAGAAAGCGCGTGGTCGCCGGATCGCGGTCGACCACCGCGACGATGTCAGCGCGGAAGATCTCGCCGAGCGCAGGCTGGTCGTCAAGTGCGTCGCCGAAGGCCTGGCGGATGAGATCGCCGGGACACGTCGCTGTTGCCGAGCCGCTCGCTGACGCGGTGGATCACCGCGGTCTCGAGCCTGTCGTGGTGCAGAATGTTCTCGAACATTGAAGGTCGCGAGTTCGGGCTCGCGGCGCGTCACTTCCTCCGCCTCCTGGCGGATGCGCTTCCAAACCGGATCGACCGTGTCGAGACCCTTGTTGGCCTTGGTCTGATATTGAGCCATAGCGTTTAAGTCTCCAGCGCCTCTCGGAATCCCCTAGATAGGGCTTTTATCACAGATTTTCAGGGACCTAGAAGGCCGCAATACGGCTAGGGGCGCTGCCCCAGGAAGGCAAGAACGCCCGTTTTATAGGCCTTATCGCCGACGGGCCGTCATATGGTCCCGATCCGGGACATCGAGCGCCTGGGCGCCCGGAATGAGGGCCGCCAGCGCGGGGCCGGACCCCGAAACCGTGTCCTTGGTCCCGACCACAACCATCACGGGCACGCGGATGCCCGCCACCTGCTCCCGGCTCAAGGTCTGCCGCGAGCCGCGCATGCAGGCGGCCAGCGCCTTGAGGTCGGATTTGGTCTGCTCGGCGAAGGCGCGGAACATGCGCGCGGTCGGATCGGTGACATCGGCAAGCGACGGCGCTTCCAGCGCGTCGGCGATATTCGGCGACAGACCGACGCCCTCGACCAAACGAATGCCGAGCCCCGCCGAGCACGATGGAGCGCACGCGGTCCGGATGTTCGACCGCAAGATAAGCGGTGATGCGCGCGCCCATCGAATAGCCCATCACGTCGGCACGCTCGACCTTCAAATGATCGAGCAGCGCGCGTACGTCGTCCGCCATCTTGCTGCTGTGATAGTCGGCCGGGTCGTAGAGCTTGCTCGATTGCCCGTGGCCGCGATCGTCCAGCCCGATGACGCGGCGGCCGGCGCGCGTCAGCGTCGACACCCAGCCCGGATTGACCCAGTTGGTTTCCTTGGTCGAGGCAAAGCCGTGCACCAGCACGATTGGCTCAGCATGAGGACTTTCTGCACCTTCGTCGAGATACGCAATCTCGACATTTCCGTTCTTGAAGCTTGCCATGAGTCTATTCTACACGCGCGCGGTGAGCGCCGCATAGCGCTGCATGCGCCGCCGCTTGCGATAATTGATGAAGCGCTGCGTGCCGCGCTCAGTCGCGCTCTTGAGCGACGACACGAAGGCGAATGCCGTGAACAGCGCACCCAATATCCAGACGCCGAGATCGAACGTCGCCATGGTCAGCGCAATCGCGCCGCGGCCGACGACTTTGAGAATGGCGCGTGTCCGGCTGCCTTCCTTTTCGGCGAGCTTGGCGACTTGCGCCACTTCGCGTGGTGTCTCGGCGATTTTCAAGGTTTCCAATGCCGCCTGCGTGCCGGCCTTGCTCTGCACGCGGCCGACGTCGCGGGCCAGATGCATCAGGCCGCCGGCGCGTTCGACCTTGACCGCCTCGCGCGCGGCACGAATGGCCAGCGCCGGCTGCGAGATCGAGGCGCCGACAATGGCCTGCTTCAAGCGGCTCCAATCGACGACGCCGCGCAGACTGCGTCCGATATAAATCGCGAGTTCGCCGCCGAGTTGCCCGCTCTTGCGCGCGACCTTGGCCATCGACAGGCCGACACGCGCCGGCCCCGCCGCACCGAGCGTGGCGTAAGTGCCGGCGGTGATCGCGAGGCCGACGCAGGCCAGCCCCAGCACCAGTTCATCGGCCGGCAGGCCGAGCGCCATGCGGCCACCCTCGCGCACCGCGTCGCGGATATCGCCGAACACGAACAGGTCGCCGAGCGTGGTGCCGGCCAGCCCCGCCATGTCGTTGGGCTCGCCGGTGGCCAGACCCAGCGCAAAGCTTTCCGCCGCGTGGCGGGCGGTCGACGCCTCGGCCACCGCGACGGTCACTTTTTCGGTCAGCACTGGGTCGAGTGCCACGTGACGCGCCGACGACAGTTCGACGAAACTCTGCGCCAGATCGGTATCCTTGGCCGCGAGCGCCGCTTCGATCTCGCGCTGCGCCACCGCGGCGTTGAAATTCCGGTCGAGCGCGCGGGCGGCGATCTGCGCCGGGTCGTCCTCGATGGTGAGCTGGGCATTGGCGTCGAGCCCGCGCGGCACGACGTACCAGGCGCAGGCAGCCAGGCCCGCGGCAACAATCAATGCCGGTGCGATGCGCCGATGACGCATGATCCTCAAGTCCTTTGGCGCGAACCCTTCCGCGTCCCGCATGTCTTCGTTCATCCCAATGAGGCAAAGAATCGTGACAGAGAATCGGAGCCTGGGGATAACCTTAATTCACTTTCCCAAGTCGGCAGGAAAACGCCGCCAATTCAAAGGCGTTCCGCCAGCCCGCCCGGCACGGTTTACCAACGGTGACAGGGCTGCCCCACATGGTTATGGTGCGCCGAACGCGCCGTATTCTTCAATAAGGACTTCGCCATGGCGGAACACGTCGTCCCCCATTTCCATAACGACCCCGGCGTGCCGGTGATCGAGGTCGGCGCCAAGGAATTCATGTGCGTGGGCGCTACCCCGCCGTTCGACCATCCGCACATCTTCCTCGATATGGGCGACGAGAACGAGATCATCTGCTCCTATTGCTCGACCCTCTACCGGTTCGACCCCAAGCTCGACTCGCATTCGGCCAGGCCGCCGGAATGCGCCTTGCGGCAGACCGCCGCCGCCTGACCACCATCCTGGAGCTTTGAGCCTTGGCGCCTGCGCGTCACGTCATCGTCGCCGGCGCAGGCATTGCCGGATTGACGGCAGCGCTGGCGCTGGCGCGCGCAGGTCTGCGTGTCACCGTTCTCGAACAGGCGGGCAAGCTCGAAGAGACCGGCGCCGGCATTCAGCTCTCCCCCAACGCCACCCGCGTGCTGATCGCGCTCGGCCTGCGGGAACGCCTGGCGCCCGCCGTGATGGCGCCGCAGGCAGTGCGCGTCATGGCCGGCGGCTCCGGCCGCGAGATCGTACGAATTCCATTAGGCGCCGGAGCCGAACGCCATTACGGCGCGCCTTATTGGACGATCCATCGCGGCGACTTGCAGGCAACGCTCGCCGCCGCCGCGAAAGCCGAAATGGATGTCGAGATCAAGCTCGGCCTTCGCGTCGAGGACTTCGCCTCCCACGTCAAAGGCATCAGCGTGCTCGGCCGCAGCGGCCGCCAGGTGATCGACGAGCGCGGCATTGCGCTGATCGGCGCCGACGGCATCTGGTCGAGCGTCGCCGAGCGTTTGCGCCGTCAACGCCCGCCGAATTTCAGCCACCGCACTGCCTGGCGCGCTTTGGTGCCGGCCGACCGCGTCGCGCCGGAATTCCGCGAGTCATTGGTGCATCTGTGGCTCGGACTCGACGCTCATCTCGTGCACTACCCGGTCAAAGGCGGCCGCCTCATCAACATTGTCGGCATCGTCCATGGCGAATGGAACGAGACCGGCTGGTCTGCGCTCGGCGACCGCGATGAAATCCTGCGCGCCTTCGCGCGCTTCTCCTGGGCCGACAAGGCCCGCGATCTCATCGCCGCGCCCGAGTATTGGCTCAAATGGGCGCTGTACGACCGCAAGGCGCCGTTCCGCGGCGGCGAAGGCCCGGTGACGCTGATCGGGGACGCCGCCCACCCGATGCTGCCGTTCCTGGCGCAAGGGGCCGGCATGGCAATCGAGGACGCCGCCGTGTTGGCCTCGATGCTGGGCAAATATCTCGACGATCCGCAGGATGCGTTGCGCGCCTACGAAGGCGCACGGCGGCTTCGCACCGAACGCGCCCAACAGGCCTCGCGCCGCCAGGCCAATATCTATGGACTGACCGGCCCCGAGGCGCTCATCCGCAATCTCGCGATGCGCGCGATGGGCGGAGAAAAGCTGCGCGCCCGCTACGACTGGCTGTATAACTGGCAACCGCCCGATCTTTCTCCCATGCCGAGCAGACCCTTATGATTTTCCCCGCGACCATTGCCGGCAGCCTGCCGAAACCATCCTGGCTCGCCGAGCCGAACAAGCTGTGGCCGCAATGGCGCCTGCAAGGCGAGGACCTCGCGGCGGGCAAGCTCGACGCTACGCTGCTGGCGATCAAGATGCAGGAAGACGCCGGCATCGACATCGTCGGCGATGGCGAACAATCGCGCCAGCATTTCGTGCACGGCTTTCTCGAATTCGTCGACGGCATCGACTTCGCGCACAAAGTCGAGATGGGCATCCGCGGTGACCGCTACAAAGCGATGGTGCCCGTGGTGAACGGCGAATTGAAACTCAGAGGCCGTGTGCATCAGGTCGAGGCCAAGCACGCCCGCGCCCACACCAAGAACAAATTGAAGATCACGCTGCCGGGGCCGATGACGATTTCCGACACGGTGGCCGACTCCCACTACGGCGACAAAGTGAAAATGGCGATGGCTTTCGCCGGCCTGCTCAACCAGGAAGCCCGCGCGCTGGAAGCCGATGGCGTCGACGTCATCCAGTTCGACGAGCCGGCCTTCAACGTCTTCATGGACGAAGTGTCCGGCTGGGGCATCGACGCGCTGCATCGCGCCATCGACGGCCTCAAATGCACCACCGCCGTGCACATCTGCTACGGCTACGGCATCAAGGCCAATATCGACTGGAAAAATTCGCTCGGCGACGAGTGGCGGCAATACGAAAAGATTTTCCCGGCGCTGGCCAAAAGCCGCATCGGCCAGGTGTCGCTGGAATGCATGAACTCGCACGTGCCGCTCAAGCTGATTTCGCTGCTCGAGGGCAAGGACGTGCTGGTCGGCGTCATCGACGTCGCCAATGACACCGTCGAGACGCCGCAGCAGATCGCCAATCTGATCGGCGAAGCGATGAAATACGTCGCCAAGGAGCGCATCGTCGCTTGCACCAATTGCGGCATGGCGCCGATGCATCGCGACATCGCCAACGCCAAGCTTAAGGCGCTCGGCGAAGGCGTGGCGCTCGCACGCAAGAAATATGCTTAATTATCGAGATCGAGCGGTCGCGGCACGTCGCCGGCCATAACGGTGGTATCCAGCACCGGCAGAACTCAATGGCGCTCGATATTTCAGGCCATGAGAAGCGGCGATTTGATTTAGATCGCTTCTCGGAAAGGTTGCGGTCCTACGATAGCGCAACAGAAGCCGGGAGAAACACACAATGAACGATTTTCACGCGCGTCCGATACCGCTCGCCTTGAGCTTCGCGACCTTTCTGGCGATCAGCTATGTCGTCTGTTTGACGGTCGTGGCGCTCATACCGGCCGGCTGGCTGCACGGACCGTGGCTGCTGTTCTACGCCGGCGTCAATTTGACCTGGCAAACGGCAGTGTTCGGGATGGTGGAGACCGTGGCCTACGGCCTGTTTGTTGGCGCCGTCTTTGCCCCGATATTCAACTACTTCAATAACCGCTAGCACCTTCGCGCAGACGGCAATGGAATTCGAATGCGGCGGCGCCCACCCGGCCGCGGTCGAACCATGCGTGCTGCAGACCTTGACAGGTCGAACGCTCGCCGTCCTTGTCACACTAGAGACCGAGGTGCGGCCGATTGTCGATGACGGTTGCCATTCTTACATGATGCCGGTGGCGCCAATTAAACCCTGGGCGGGTAGCAAGCGAGCTTTCGGATGAACGACGAACGAGCGATCTCCTCGACCGCAGCAATACCGTCCGCGCCAATACACAGTCACGCTGCGCCGGCCGAAGGCGCGGTCCTCGATCCGGTCTGCGGTATGACCGTCGATCCGCACACCGCCAAACACCAAACCTCCTATCGCGGTCACACGTATTATTTCTGCTCGGCCGGCTGCAAAACCAAATTCACCGCCGATCCGCAGAAGTATCTGAATGGCACCAAGACTGCCGAGGCTGTGCCGGAAGGCACCATCTACACCTGCCCGATGCATCCGCAGATCCGCCAGGTCGGGCCCGGTCATTGCCCGATCTGCGGCATGGCGCTGGAGCCGGTCATCGCCACGGCCGAACTCGGTCCCAATCCTGAGCTCATCGACATGACGCGGCGGTTTTGGATCGGCGGCGTCCTCGCGCTGCCGGCCGTGGTGCTGGAGATGGGCGGGCATCTCGCAGGCCCGCACAACTGGCTCGATCCCACGCTGTCGAACTGGATTCAGTTCGTCTTCGCCACCCCCGTCGTTCTATGGGCCGGCTGGCCGTTTTTCGTGCGCGGCTGGCAATCGCTGGTCAATCGCAGCCTCAACATGTTCACGCTGATCGCCATGGGCACCGGCGTGGCTTACGCCTACAGCGTCGTCGCCACGCTGGCGCCCGGCATTTTCCCGGATAATTTCCGCATGCACGGCGGCGCGGTCGCCGCCTATTTCGAGGCCGCCGCCGTCATCACGGTGCTGGTGCTGCTTGGCCAGATGCTGGAATTGCGCGCGCATGCGGCGACGTCGGGCGCGATCCGCGCCTTGCTCGATCTCGCGCCGAAAACCGCGCACCGCGTCAAGGACGACGGCAGCGACGAAGAAGTCCCGCTCGACACCGTGCAGGTCGGCGACAAATTGCGCGTGCGCCCCGGCGACAAGGTGCCGGTCGATGGCGTTCTGCTCGAAGGCCACTCCTCGCTCGACGAATCCATGGTCACCGGCGAATCCATGCCGGTCAGCAAAGACAAGGATGCCCGCGTCATCGGCGGCACGCTCAACACCTCCGGCAGCTTTGTAATGCGCGCCGACAAGATCGGTCGCGACACGCTGCTGTCCCAGATCGTGCAGATGGTGGCGAGCGCGCAACGCAGCCGCGCGCCGATCCAGCGATTGGCCGATCAGGTCGCCGCTTGGTTCGTGCCGGCGGTAATTGCGATCGCGCTTGTAGCCTTCGGCGCCTGGGCGTGGTTCGGACCCGAACCGCGCTTTGCCTACGGACTGGTCGCGGCGGTGAGCGTCCTGATTATCGCCTGCCCTTGCGCGCTCGGCCTCGCCACACCGATGTCGATCATGGTCGGCGTCGGCCGCGGCGCCCAGGCCGGCGTGCTGATCAAGAACGCCGAGGCATTGGAGCGCATGGAAAAAATCGACACCCTCGTCGTTGACAAGACCGGCACGCTGACGCTGGGCAAGCCGAAGGTGGTCGCGATAACGCCGGCCGAAGGCTTCGACGAGGCCCAGGTGTTGCATTTCGCGGCCAGCGTCGAGCACGGCAGCGAGCATCCTTTGGCCGCGGCCATCGTCGCCGCCGCCAAGGAGCGCAACATCGAACTCGGCCAAGTGCGCGGCTTCGACTCGCCCGCCGGCAAAGGCGTCATCGGCATGGTCGACGGCAAGCGCCTGGCGCTCGGCAACGCCAAATTTCTCGCGGAGCTCGCCATCGACACGTCCGCACTCAGCAATGAAGCCGAACGCCAGCGCGCCGACGGCGCCACCGCGATCTTCCTCGCCGTCAACGGCAAGCTCGCCGGCGTCATCGCCATTGCCGATCCGGTGAAAGACACCACGCCCGAGGCCTTGAAGGCGCTGGCGGCGCTCGGCATCCGCGTCGTTATGCTGACCGGCGACAACAAGACAACGGCGCAAGCCGTCGCCAAGCGTCTCGGCATCAAGGAAGTCGAGGCCGAAGTGCTGCCCGATCAGAAAAGCGCCGTGGTTGAGAAGCTGCGCGGCGAAGGCCGCGTTGTCGCCATGGCCGGCGACGGCGTCAACGACGCGCCGGCACTCGCCGCCGCCGAAGTCGGCATCGCCATGGGCACCGGCTCCGATGTCGCCATCGAAAGCGCCGGCATCACGCTGCTCAAAGGCGACCTCAACGGCATCGTCAAGGCGCGCGCGCTATCGGCGGCCGTCATGAGCAACATCCGGCAGAATCTGTTCTTCGCCTTCATCTATAACGCCGCCGGCGTGCCGATCGCGGCCGGCGTGCTGTACCCCGCCTTCGGGCTGCTGCTGTCGCCGATTATCGCCGCGGCGGCGATGGCGCTGTCGTCGGTCAGCGTCGTCGGCAACGCCTTGCGATTGCGCCGCATAAGCCTCTAAGTAGGTCCATGCGCCGCGCCTTGCTTGCTTTGTCCGTCTTCCTTGTTTCTGCCACGGCGGACGCCGCCGACTGGCACGTGCAGCGCGTCGACACGCCGGCGCGCGTCACCGCCATCGAGACTGTAAGCGGCCAGGTGCGCGTCAACGCCGGCGGTCTGTGGTATCGCATCGAACTTGGCGACAAACAGGCCAGCGTCATCTTCATCGACGGGCCCGCGCGGGCGAAGCCGCCCAAAGATGCCCTGCCCGACGGCCGCATTGCGACCGGCAGCCGCGACATCGCACGCGCCTGGCTCGCCGAGCCGACCGCCCGCTACGATCACGGCGTGCTGGGCGACGCCATCGAGGCGGGCGCACTGGTGATCGAGAAGAAAGACGGCAAGCGCCAGATCGTGCGCCTTGGCGCCGACGCGGTGTTCGAGGACTTGCAGCCGCGCCTCGCCGATATGGACGGCGACGGCCGCGACGAAATCGTCGTGGTGAAATCTTATCTCAAGCGCGGCTCGGCCATCGCCGTGATCGCCGAGCGCAACGGAAAATACGACATCGTCGCCGAGACGCCACCAGCCGGCCAGCCGAATGCCTGGCTCAATCCCGCCGGCATCGGCGACTTCAACGGCGACGGCAAAATGGATATCGCGCTGGTGCGCATGCCGCACGTCTTGGGCACGCTCGAATTGTGGTCCTGGGGCGCCGACCGCCGCCTGCGCAAGACCGCGGAGATGACCGACACCGCCAATCACATTGCGGGTGCACGCGCGATCGCCATGAGCGCCACGGCCGATTTCGACGGCAACGGCATCGCCGATCTGGTCCTCCCATCGTTCGACCGCAGCCGGCTACGCCTGATTTCGTTCGCACCGCAGGGCAAGGACACCAGACCCCACGAAATCGCGGCCGTTTCGCTGCCGGACAAGGCCGTCACCAATATCGGGCTGATCGCCACGCCGTCAGGACCGCCCGCGATCGCGGTCGGCCTGGCGGACGGCACGCTCGCGGTGGTGCGGCGCGACTAATTCTTCCGCTCATTCCCGCGTAAGCGGGAATCCAGGAATGCTTGGCTCTGGGTCCCCATCGCAAGTCGGCTTTGGCCGACTTGCGCACGCTTGAAAGCCGATATCGGGTAAAACCGATATCGGTGCGCGGGGACGAGCGGGAGAGTGCCTAAAACACTGCGAGATATTTCAGCAGCGAAATGATGCCGATCACGATGACGATGACGCGCACGATCTGTTTGGCGCGGCCGTCGAGCGGCAGCATGTTGATGAGATAAAGCACCAGGATGATGACAAGAAACGTAATAAGAATGCTGATCAAAAGGCTCATGGCTGCCCCCCGTTTGCCGGCACGCCTGCGGCGCCGCGCGGGGCAATAATGAGCCTGGACCGGAAAAGTTCCAAGCCTGCTCCTTGTGGGGAGGGGTTGGGGGGGTGGGGGTCGTCTTAAGGACGCGATGACGCTGTTATTTCGCCGCCGCGGTGCAGCGCGATCAGCGGTCGATGGTCTCGCTGCTGCGGCCGCCGGCCTTGGCCGGCGCCCGGCCGGCTTTGCAGTTCTTGGCGGCAGAGGCCGCGCGCAGTTCATTGATGTCGCCATGCACCGAGAGATATTCCGGCCGATAGGCGACGGTCGCGACCAACACCCCGTCCGGCCCTTGGCCGGCCTTGGCGATCAGCCGCTCCAATTCCTTCTCGCGCGCCAGCGAAATCTTCATGAGCCCGGCAATCGCGTCGCAATTATACAGCACGAACTTGTCCGGTGACGTGATCAGCCGCGACGCGCGGTCGTCTGGATTTCCCGTCGTGGTGCAGCCGGCGAGCGCAAGCGCCAGCAGCGCGGCGGCGGTGAGGTGTCGGAGTTTCGCCGGGTCGTTCATCGGCAAATGCGTCGTCCTCAAATCGAGCTTTGGTGTGGCGAGCGGGATCGAATTGCTGCAGTCCGGACGGGCCGAAGAATCTAGCATCTAGTGTAAGAGCAATTGCCGCTCAGTTCAAAGGCACGGCGCGAAGTGACGCGTTCCCACGTTTGCACCGCGATACCGGTCACAACATCGTAAGCCAGTCGTGACGGGACCTGCGCCCTCGCCGGGCGTTATCCCTGCTCTTGAGCGATCTCTCGGGCATTCCGCCCGCATTTAACGACGCCATCGACGGAGTTTGTACGCTCTCTTCAAGGAAGGAGAAGCCATGACCGATATTACGTTGCCGCCATTATGTCCCGAATGTTCGGGCGCCATGACGCTCAAGCAGGTGCTGCGCGATCCGACGCACGCCGGCTTTGTCTATTTTTTCAGATGCACGGTGTGCGATCTCGAATATCCCCGGCCATCCGATAAGAAGCCTGAGGCTTTCCGGCCGCTGCCGGAAAAGGGCGAGGCGGCGGAGGATGCGAACTGAGTGTACCAAAATTATTTTGGTGCGGGCGCCCGGACATGCAGTGAATCTGTCGTTATGTGCACGCTATTCCTCCTCCATCGCTGCCGCCGAATAAAGGCGCGGAAACAACGTCTCAAGAGCATCATCGGGAAAGCGCAGCGAGACCGGCCCCTTCTCGGTATCGGACGCCAGCAGCTTCGCATCGATAAGCGAACTGAGAACCCGGCGCGCGCTGCGCTCGGGCAATCCCGTAATCCGGTCGATCTCGCCGCGCTCGATCTCGCCGCGTATCAGGGCCTCCTCAAGGAGCCGCGCGGCTTCAGGCTTCAGACTTTCGTTTTGCGCCACGTAAGCACGCAGTCGCTTGGCGAGCGTGTCGATGTCAAACAGGCCGGACATGAACGTGACCTGATCCAGCGACACGCGCAGAAACCACGACACGAACTCATTGAGCGCTTTCAAGGAGAGATTGCCGCGCCCGTCGAGATCGCCCTGACGCGGCGCGTCCGCTGCATCCATCATCGTCTTGTATTCCGCGCGACCCCCGCGGCCCCTGCGCGAGGCCACGCGCCAGCCCGCGTGAGATGGACCACAAGCCATGCGCGCCGATGCCCGCCTTGAGGGCCATCGCATGGCTCATGAGGCGGCTCACGCGTCCGTTCCCGTCCGGAAAGGGGTGGATGTAATTAAAGCGATGATGCGCGGCGCCAATCGCCATGATGCGCCCCGCCGTGCCAAGCTCCGCGAAGCGATACCGCTCCTCGAAATACCGCATGAAGTCCTCGACACGCTTGCTTGAGGGCGGGATATGCCGCCCCACTTCGTTGTCGTGCTCGGGCTTTGAGCGCCACGCGCCGGGCTCCATGATGAATTCGTGAGTCTTGCCCTTGATGCACAGCATTTCCTCGGGCGCGTCCTTATAGAACTCGCGATGCAGCCAGCGGATGAAGTCCGGTGAGGCTGGCTCCGGCAGGATGCCCGCTAAAGCCTGCCGCTCGATCTCGGCCTGCACGCGGACATGGGCCGCCGCCTCAATCTGAAAATTGCGGCGCTTCTGATCCTGATCGAAGTCACCCGCCAAGGCGCGCTGAATATCGCGCGGGCGCGTGTGGTGCCCTTCGATGAGATTGCTATAATAGGTGTTCATCACGCGCACGAGACTGGCAAGATTAGTGGCCGTTTCGGAGTGCAATGCCTTGCCAAGTGTCGCGGAAGCCGCCGACAGCTCGGCGACGGCGTCCGACACTGCCGAGGCCGGCTCCTCCAGCCGGGCGGGCTCAATGCGCGAGGGGGTTTCCGTGGTCATTTTGGCCGATTTTGAAGCTTTTTAAGATACTGATGATAAATGGTAAATTGAATTTACACTGGGGATTTGGCCGATCCCATGGCCGATATGGGATTGTCCTCTTTGCAACAAGCAACCTGGTGCGGGCGCCCGGACTCGAACCGGGACGGAAATTTCTTTCCTAGGGATTTTAAGTCCCTTGTGTCTACCATTCCACCACGCCCGCTTAGCCTTCATCACCCGCACGCGCGGATGAGAACACCAACGCGGCGGGCAACTCATTCAAACCGGTAATAAATGCGACCAGGCCGGATCCCAATCCTTGCCGCTGGCGTCCACCACCTTGCCGTCCTTCTCGAAGAACTTGTTCGGGATCTGGAACATGGCGACGAACAACCCGCCCTTCGGCGTCCAGGCTGAATGCCTGCTGCCCGCCGGACGCCAAACGAATTCGCCGGGGCCGACTTCGGTCCCGGCATCGGGGCCTTCTTTGTCGACCAGCGAGCCTTCCAGCACATAAGTCTGCTCGATCAGCACGTGCTCATGATCGGGCAGTTCGGCGCCGGGCGCCATGCGGATCAGCGCGGTGGCAAGTCCGCTTTTCGGATCGAACAGCAGCGTCTTCATCTCGCAGCCGGGAAACCGCATTTTCTGCCAGCCCATCTCGGCCGGCCGCACCACGCCCGAACGCAATTCCTCGATGGGCTTGGCGCCCAAGGTCGTCGGTTGCATGTTCATGTTTGTCCTCCCTGCCAACACGCCGAATATATCACCAAAACCAAAGTCAGTCGCCCAGCTTGATATTGGCGGCCTGCACGATCTTGCCGAACTTCGCCGTCTCCGACGTCACGAAGGCCTTGTATTCGGCCGGCGTCATCATCTTCGGCACGATGCCCTGCGGCATCAGCTTGTCAGCGATTGGCCGATCTTTGAGCGCCTTGTTGACGATGCCGTTGAGCCGCGCGACCACCGCCGGCGGCGTGCCCGCGGTCGTAAACAGGCCGAACCAGTTGAGCAGTTCGTAATCCTTCAGGCCGGGTGAGCCTTCCGACAGCGGCGCCACGTCGGGCAGTTGCGGCATGCGCTCCTTGGAGGTCACCGCCACCGCGCGCAGCTTGCCGGAACTGATCAGCGGCAGCGCCGCGGCGAGGCTGGAGAAACTCATGGTCACCGCGCCGGTCGCGACATCCGTCACCGCCGGCGCCGAGCCGCGATACGGCACGTGCAGCACCTTGATGCCGGCCATGCTGTTCATCAGTTCGCCGGCGAGCTGCTGCGGATTGCCGACGCCGGACGACGAGAACGACAGCTTGCCGTTGTTGGCCTTGGCGTATTCGATCAGCTCTTTCGGATTGTGCACCGGCGTGCCTTCCGCCACCACGACAACACAGGGCACGATGCCGATCAGCGCCACCGGCACCAGCTCGCGGCTGGCGTCGTAGGTCATGTCCTTGAACAGATGCTGGTTGATCGCGACCTCGCCGGAGGCCGCGGCGAGCAGCGTGGTGCCGTCGGGCGCGGCCTTGGCGACCGCGTTGCTGGCGATCATGGCGCTGGCGCCGGTGCGGTTCTCGACGAACACGGTCTGCCCCAGTTCGGCGCGCATCGGCTCGGCCAAGAGCCGCGCCACGATGTCGACGCCGCCGCCGGCGGCATAGCCGACGACGATGCGGATCGGATGTTCGGGATAAGTGCCTTGCGCGAATGCAGGGTCTATGCCGCCGGCCGCCACGGCAGCCGCTGCGCTCGAAAGAAATGTGCGTCTGTTCAGCATGGTGTCCTCCCCATTTTGTTTTCCCTCCCCCGCGTAGCGTGGGGAGGGTCTGCACGCCTCGCGATTGCGAGGTGTGCCGGGGTGGGGGTCTTTTTGCTCGCAGTTTTTACTGCCCCCACCCCTGACCCCTCCCCGCACCCGCAAGTGCTCGCGGGGGAGGGGAAACCGGCATATCAATCCCCGCCATCGCGGATCGGCGGCGCATACGACAGCGCCGTGTCCCACGGAAAATAAATCCAGGTGTCCTGCGACACCTCGGTGATGAAGGTGTCGACCAAAGGCCGCCCCATGGGCTTGGCATAGACGGTGGCAAAATGCGCCGCGGGCAGAATGTCGCGCACCACGCGTGCCGTTTTCCCGGTGTCGACGAGATCGTCGACGATCAGCACGCCCTTGCCCTGCCCGCGCATCGAGGTCACCTCGGCTGCGATGCCTTTGAGCACCTTCAATTCGCCCTGGTTCTTGTAGCCGTGATAGCTGGCGATGCTGATGGTCTCGATGATGCGCACGTTCAACTCGCGCGCCACGATCGCCGCCGGCACCAGCCCGCCGCGCGTGATGCACACGATCGCCTCGAATGGGCCGGCGGCGTGAAGCCGCCAGGCCAGCGCGCGCGCGTCGCGGTGGAATTGATCCCAGGACACCGGGAAAACTTTTTCCGGTCCCGGTGCGCCTTCGGCTGGCGGTTTTGGCATTAAACTTCCCTCGAAATTATTGTGAACTCGCGATTTGCGCCTTCACGGTCTTGAGCATGGCCTCGACCGCGGCAATGGCAGCGGCGAGCTTGCCGGCGTCGCGCGCGCGCACCACGATATTGGTGTTGGGTCCGAGCTTCTCATCGAAGAACGGATAACTGCCGATGATCGTCTCCGGATGCGCCTTGGCGATGGCGCCGAGTTCGGTGCCGACATCGCCTTCCTTGGCGTCGGCGCGGATGGTCTCCGAGATCAGCTTGGCGCCGGTCTTGAGTTTCGGCGCCACCTCGTCGAGCATTGCCTGCATCACCGCCGGAATGCCGGCCATGGTAATGACATTGCCGGTCCAGAATCCCGGCGCGCCGGAAACTTTGTTGGCCACCAACGCCGCGCCGTGCGGAATGCGCGCCATGCGCATGCGCGCTTCGTTGAGCTCGCCGCCGGTTTTGGCCAGCCGCTCTTTCAGGATCGCGATCGCTTCGGGATGGAATTCCAGCGCGACGCCGAAGGCCTTGGCGATGCAATCGGCGGTGATGTCGTCATGCGTCGGGCCGATGCCGCCGGTGGTGAAGACGTAGGTGTACGCTTTGCGTAGCGCATTGAGCGCGCCGACCACGGCGTCCTCGTCGTCGGACACGACGCGCACTTCCTTCAGATCGACGCCGATGGCGGTGAGGTATTCGGCGATATAGCCGATGTTCTTGTCCTTGGTCCGCCCGGACAGAATCTCGTCGCCGATCACAAGCACTGCCGCGGTCACGACTTCAGGCGACGAACTCGACATGGCGGGTATGATGTCCTTGGTGGAAGGCGTTCAAACTCGTAGCGTGGCACTGCCGGACGCTCAAGTTACCGCGTCCAATGGAACCAACAGCGGGGATGGGCCTTATATCCGCAGCTATTCCCGCCTAATATTTAGGCAGCATTCGGCTCCGGGGCCAAGCCGTTTGCCGGCCAAATACGTGGTTTCATTGAGATATATCAGGGCTCGTTTGGCCTGAAGCTTGCACGATACCACTCGGGGAGCGCCGGTGGCCGCTCCCGCTAGGGGATTGAGCATCGGATTGGCTGGAAGACGCGCTGCTGGGGGACTGCCATGAATGCCGCCTTCGACGAGATGAAGGGCCACGATGGCGGCGTGCGCCCGGCCTATGACGAACTGTCGCGCTGGCTCGGGGAAGTGCCGCCGGACGTGCTGGACTACCGCCGCCGCGAGGCCGAGCTCCTTTTTCGCCGCATCGGCATCACCTTCGCGGTCTATGGCGAATCCGATTCCACCGAGCGGCTGATCCCCTTCGACGTCATCCCGCGCATCATCTCCGGCCCCGAGTGGCGGCTCCTGGAGACCGGGCTCACGCAGCGCGTCAAAGCCATCAACATGTTCCTGAAGGACGTCTACGGCGCGCGCGAGATTCTGCGCGCCGGCATCGTCCCCGACGACCTGGTATTCCGCAATCCGGCCTTCCGCCGGAGATGAGCGGGCAAAGTGTGCCGCACGACATCTACGTCCATATCGCCGGCATCGACATCGTGCGCGTCGATGCCGACACCTTCTACGTGCTCGAAGACAATGCGCGCACGCCCTCCGGCGTCTCCTATATGCTGGAGAACCGCGAAATCATGATGCGGCTGTTTCCGGAATTATTCTCGCGCCACCGCATCGCGCCGGTCGAGAATTATCCGGACGAGTTGCTGGCGACGCTCAAGTCGGTGGCGCCGCTCAGCGCGGGGCGCGAGCCCAACGTCGCGCTGCTCACACCCGGCGTCTTCAACTCGGCCTATTACGAGCACTCGTTCCTCGCCGACAAGCTCGGCGTCGAACTTGTCGAGGGCCGCGATCTCCTGGTCAAGAACGAGATCGTCTACATGCGCACCACGCAAGGCTTGAAGCGCGTGGACGTGATCTATCGCCGGATCGACGACGACTTCATCGATCCCCTGACCTTCCGCCCGGATTCGGTGCTGGGCCTGCCCGGTCTGATGTCGGCCTATCAAGCCGGCAACGTCACGCTGGCGAACGCCGTCGGCACCGGCATCGCCGACGACAAGGCGGTCTACAGCTACATGCCGCAGATCGTGAAATTCTATCTCGGCGAGGAGCCGATCCTCAAAAACGTGCCGACCTGGCGCTGCCGCGAAG
Organism: Pseudolabrys sp.; assembly: GCA_037200245.1. Lineage (GTDB taxonomy): Bacteria > Pseudomonadota > Alphaproteobacteria > Rhizobiales > Xanthobacteraceae > Pseudolabrys. The sequence continues at coordinate 24,331 of JBBCIM010000026.1, read as the reverse complement.
AAGAACACCTCGCTTACGTGCTCGATCATCTGCCCGAGCTGGTGGTGAAAGAAGTGCACGGCTCCGGCGGTTACGGCATGCTGATCGGGCCGACCGCCAGCAAGATCGCCGTCGAGCAATTCCGCGCCAAATTGAAGACCGCGCCGAAAAACTTCATCGCCCAGCCGACGCTGGCGCTGTCCACCTGCCCGACCTGCGTAGAATCCGGCGTGGCACCCCGCCATGTCGATCTGCGACCTTTCGTACTCACCGGCCGCGACAAAACCCGCATCGTGCCGGGCGGGCTGACTCGCGTCGCGCTCAAGGAAGGCTCGCTCGTCGTCAATTCCAGCCAGGGTGGCGGCACCAAGGACACCTGGGTACTGGACGGATGAGGATCGCGAAGTAAGTCATGCTCTCACGCACCGCCGACAATCTGTATTGGCTATCGCGCTACGTCGAGCGCGCCGAATATCTTGCGCGCATTCTCGATGCCACGCAGCGGCTGTCGTCGATGCCGCTGGCCTATGTCGGTTCCAGCAATGAATGGGAATCGGCGGTGCTGACCGCCGGCTGCGCCAACGCCTTTTTCAAGCAATACGAAGAAGCCAACGAGGAAAACGTCACCGACTTCCTCGCCTTCTCCACCGCCAATTCGTCGTCGATCCGCAGTTGCTTCGAGATGGCGCGCAGCAACGCGCGCGCCGTGCGCACCGCGCTCACCATGGAAATGTGGGATTCGATCAACGGCACCTGGCTCGAACTGCAACGCTACGGCAACGGCCCGACCTCGCGCGAGGAATTCTCCCGCTTCCTGCGCTGGGTACAGGAATCCTCGCTGCGCTTCGATGGCTCGGCCTACCGCACCATGCTGCGCAACGACGCCTACTGGTTCTCGCGCCTCGGCGTCTATATCGAGCGCGCCGACAACACCGCGCGCATTCTCGACGTCAAATATCATCTGCTGCTGCCGGACAACGAGCGCGTCGGCGGCCCGCTCGATTATTTCCAATGGGCGGCGATCTTGCGATCGGTGTCGGCGCTCACCTCCTATCACTGGGTCTACCGCGAGAGCCTGAAACCCTGGCTGGTCGCCGACTTGCTTATTCTCAAGGAAGAAATGCCGCGCTCGCTCGCCTCCTGCTACGAGGCCATCGTGCGCAATCTCGACCAGGTCGCCGGTTCCTACGGACGTCAGGGGCCGGCGCAGCGCCAGGCGCGCGGCATCCGCACCAGACTGCAAAACAGCCGCATGGACGGCATTTTCCAGCGGGGATTGCATGAATTCATTAGTGAATTCATCACCGAAACCAATACTCTTGGCGGTGCCATCACCGAACAGTTTCTGATATGAGCGGGAGACCTGCGGGCGGCCTGTGCTAGCGTCGCCTGTCTTTCAAGAGTGTAACCGCGTCGCCATGCGAATCCGCATTTCTCACGCCACGACCTACCACTACGAGACGCCGCCGAACGGCGTGACGCAGCTATTGCGGCTGACGCCGCGCAATCACGACGGACAATACGTGGTCGACTGGCGCATCGACCTGTCGGTCGATTGCCTGCTGCATCAGCACGAAGACGCCTTCGGCAACGTCACCCACTCCTTCACCGCCGACGGCCCCTTCGACAAGCTCGCCGTCATCGTCGACGGCGACGTCGAGACGCTCGACACGCACGGCATCGTCAACGGCGCCATCGAGCGCTTTCCGCCGGCGATGTTTTTGCGCGAGACCGACCTGACCATGCCCGACGCGGCGATTATCGAATTCGCCGAGACCACGCGCGCCGAAGCCGGCAAGGACGCCGACAGGCTGGCGCTGCTGCATGAGCTTCTCGGCGCGCTCAATCGCGAGATCACTTTCGACACCAGCCCGACGCAGACTGCGACCACCGCCGCCGAATCCTTCAAGCTACGGCGCGGCGTGTGCCAGGATCTCACCCACATCTACATCACGGCGGCGCGCCAGCTCGGCATTCCGGCGCGCTACATCGGCGGCCATTTCTATCGCGCCGATGGCGTCACCTCGCAGGACGCCGGCCACGCCTGGGCCGAAGCCTATATCGACAATCTCGGCTGGGTCGGCTTCGACGCCACCAACGGCATTTCGACCACCGACGCGCATGTGCGCATCGCCGCCGGACTGGATTACCTCGGCGCAGCGCCGGTGCGCGGCACGCGCTATGGCGGCAGCGGCGAAACGCTGAACGTGTCGGTTCATGTCGAACAGGCGCGCAGTCAATCGCAGAACTAGGATGTGGACCGTGCGCTGGAACATTGCCGGCCATGACCGCATCTCGTTATAAGGCCGTCACCGGATCGGCGCGCAAACACGGTCGCCACCAACACAACAAAAAGAAGTCTGAGTTCATGACATATTGCTGCGGAATTCTGGTGCGCGACGGTTTGGTGATGATCGCCGACACGCGCACCAATGCCGGCCTCGACAACGTCTCGACCTTCCGCAAGCTGCACGTCTATACGGAACCGGGCGAGCGCATCATGGCGCTCGCCTCCTCGGGCAATCTCTCCTTGAGCCAAACGGTACGCTCGATGCTCACCGAAGGCGTCGACAACCCGGAAACCGGCGAGCGCGAAACCTTGCTCAACGCGCCGACGATGTTCCAGGCGGCGCAGCGCATCGGGCGGGCCATCCGCACCATCCAGGAGGTCGAAGGCAAGGCGCTGGAAGAAGCCGACGTCGATCACGCCGTGGCCTTCCTGTTCGGCGGCCAGATCAAGGGCGAGCGGCTGCGCCTGTTCATGATCTACTCGGCCGGGAACTTCATCGAATGCACCACCGACACGCCCTATCTCCAGATCGGCGAGCACAAATACGGCAAGCCGGTGCTGGACCGCGCGATTTCGTTCGACACCGACCTGTATGACGGCCTCAAGATCGGCCTGATTTCGATGGATTCGACCATGCGGTCGAACCTGGCGGTCGGCCTGCCGATCGATCTTTTGGTGGTGCGGCGCGATACCTGCGTCTCCGAGGTGAACTACCGCATCGAGCCGGGCGAGCCCTATTTCCAGGACCTGCGCGAGCGCTGGTCGGCGGCCCTGCGCGCCGCCCACATCGCCATTCCCCGGCCACCCTACCGCAGCCCGGTGTAAAACGCCTGGATTGAGGGCCTCAATAAACCACAGCCGCGGCGCGGCACTCTTTTCGCGGCAAAAGTTCCAATTCTCCCGTGTTTACCGGCGGTTAACGCCGCCGCGTGAATTGCCGTTTACCGAACGGACTGGTCCCGCCAAAGGCCAAAGCGAAAGCGAATAGCAAGCTTTCTGCCCTAGGTTCCGTTCGGAAAAGTCCATCCGTATGGGACTTTAGGGGACGTCATTTGCCGCCTGTGGCACGAACGCGCACTGCGGAAGACCGGCAATACACCAGTTGGGATCGCGCCCGTTTGAGCGTGGTGGTCCCGATCGGCGTTATCGTCGCCGTGGCCATCGTCTGCATCGTCGTCGCGGTGCTGTCGTCGGCGCAGCGCGCCGACGAAGTCGCGGTCGAACATGAATCGCAATTGCTGACCACCGCGCTGAATAATTTCGGCGGCCGCGTGCTGCACGAAGTCGAAAGCATCGCCACGGCCGAAAACACCATCGAAAATGTCCCGCTTCAAGTCCGATGCGGATTGGGCCCGCCAGCACATCGGCGCCTGGCTGGAATCCTTCTACGCGCACGACTACGTCTTCGTCTTCGACGGCCAGGACCATCCGATCTACGCGGTGTCCGGCCGCCTTTCGAGCGAACCGGCCTGGTACAATTCGGTGCGGCCCGAACTGATGGCCGTGCTCTCTTATATGCGCGGGCGCGAGCCGGCGATGTACGGCGCCATCCGCCTGACGCCGTCGAGCCTGACCGAAGGCGGCGCGCATGCCCAGGCCGCGGTCATCGGCCGTCTGCTGGGCCGGCCGGCGGTCATCGCCGCGGTCGCGGTTGGCCCCGCCAATGACATTCCGCCCGCGCTCGACACTGCCGCCCCGATCGTCTTGTCGGTAAAATTCATCGACAGCGAAGCACTCGCGGCCATCGCCAATCAGTTGGGCCTGCAGAACCTGCGCAAGATCGACGGCCCGCCGCCGCCCGGCGACTTCCTCTACGAGGCCAACAGCCCGAGCGGCAATAGCATCGCGCGCTTGGCCTGGACGCCGAAGCAGCCCGGCGCCGAGATCGTGCACAGCGTGGTGCCCTTCATCGCCGTGGCGCTCGCAGGCTTTGCTTTGGCTCGCCGCTTTCGTGCTGCGCTACATGCGCCGCACCGCCTCCGCGATTGCGGCGGGCGAATCCCGGCTGCGTCATCTCGCCATGCACGACCCGCTGTGCGGCCTGCCCAACCGCATCTTCTTCGGCGAGCGGCTGGAAGCCGTGATCGAGGAGTGCAGCACGGCTCCTCGCCGGCCGCGGTATTCTACATCGACCTCGACCATTTCAAGGGACGTCAACGACACGCTCGGCCATCCGGTCGGCGACGAATTGATCCGCAACGTGACGCTGCGGCTGTCGCGCGCGCTGCGCGGCGGCGACCTGGTCGCGCGGCTCGGCGGCGACGAATTCGCGGTGATCTCCTCGGTCGGCGACGACAGCATCAAGATGATGGCATTGGCGCAGCGCCTGATCGGAGCGATCTGCTCGCCCTACTCCATTGGCGGCCAGAACATCGTCATCGGCGCCTCGATCGGCATCGCCGTGATCGACAAGAATTGTGGCGGCGCCGCGGACATTCTGCGTTATGCCGATATGGCGCTGTACCGCGCCAAGAACGAAGGCCGCAACCGCGCCTGCATCTATGACGCGGCGATGGACGCCGATCTGTCCAACCGCAAGCTCCTGGAAGCCGACCTGCGCGAAGCGATCGAGAACGACCGCCTGCGCCTGATGTATCAGCCGATCGTCAACAAAAGCGGCGAGGTCATGGTCGGCGTGGCGTCGAAGCGCTGTGCCGCTGGACCCACCCGATCCGCGGCGAGATTTCGCCGGTGGAATTCATCGCGGTCGCGGAGCATTCGGGCCTGATCATCGACCTCGGCAACTGGGTGCTGCGCCGCGCCTGCATCGACGGCCTGGCCTGCCGGAACTGACGGTGGCCGTCAACGTCTCGCCGCTGCAGTTCCGCCGCAGCGATTTCGCCGACGTGGTCGAGCGCACCTTGGCCGAGACCAAGTTCGACCCCGCCCGCCTCGAGCTCGAACTCACCGAAAGCGTGCTGCTCGGCAATATCGAAACCGCCGAGGCCGGCATGTTGCGGGTCAAGGCGCTCGGCGTGCGGCTGGCGCTCGACGATTTCGGCACTGGCTATTCGAGCCTGCTCTATCTGCGCCGCTTCCCCTTCGACAAGCTCAAGATCGACCGCAGCTTCGTGCTATCGATCGAGAAGGCTGCCGACGCCGCTGCCATCGTACATGCCGTGGTTAGCCTCGGCCGCGGCCTCGGCATGAAGGTCACCGCCGAAGGCGTCGAAACCGCCGACCAGCAGCTTTTCCTGCGCGCCGCCGGCGTGCATTGCATGCAGGGCTTCCGCTTCGGCAGGGCCGTGCCGCCGGCCGAAATCACCGCCCGCCTTCGCTCGACCGAGCCGTTCAAGCCGATCGACGTCACGCCCACGGCGCTGGCGGGCTGACGCTTAACGCAGCCGGCCCGCAGCGTCACGCACTCATCGTCATCCTGTTCCAGGCATCGAGCCCGGCGATTTTGTAGGCCTCCGCGAGCGTCGGATAATTGAACGTGTTCTCGATGAAATAATCGATGGTGCCTTTGAGATTGAGCACCGCCTGGCCGATGTGGATCAATTCGGTGGCGCCCTCCCCGACGATGTGCACGCCGAGCAGCCGCCGCGACTTGGTGGAGAAAATCATTTTCATCATGCCGTTGTTAAGGCCCATGATGTGGCCGCGCGACGTTTCGCGGAAGCGCGCGATCCCGCACTCGTAGGGAATGCCGCGCTTGCGGACCTCCTCCTCGCTCATGCCGACGGTCGATATTTCGGGCACCGAATAAATCCCGTAGGGAAAGAACTCCGGCGGCCGGTGCGGCGCCATCTCGAACGCATGGCAGGCGGCCACGCGGCCCTGCTCCATCGATGTCGACGCCAAGCTCGGGAAGCCGATGATATCGCCGGCGGCATAGATATGCGGCACCGAAGTCTGCATCGTTTTCGGGTCGACCTTGATACGGCCGCGGTTGTCGACGGCGATGCCGCGGCGCCGAGGTTGAGTTCGTCGACCGAACCGACCCGGCCGGCGGCGAACAGCAGCATGTCGCTGACGACACTTCTGCCATTGGCAAGCTTGGTAGTCACTTTGCCGTTGTCGCCGACTTCGATCTTTGTCACCTCGGACCCCAGCCGCATCGCGATATTGCGGTCGCGCAGGTCGTGCATGAATTCCTCGATCAATTCCCGGTCGATGAAATCAAGAAAGCTCTGCCGCGCTCGATCAGCGTGACGGCGACGTCGAGCGCGTTGAAGATCGTCGCATATTCGACGCCGATGACGCCTGCGCCGATCACCGTGAGGCTGCGCGGCAACTTCGACAGTTCGACGACCTCGTCGCTGTCGAACACGGTCGTCTTGTTGAACGGCACATAATCCGGCCGGAACGGCCGGGTGCCGCAGGCAATCAGGACATGACCCGCGGTGTAGGTCCGGGATTCGCCGTTGTCGTCGGTCACTTCGATGCCATGCCGGCTGACAAAGCGGCCTTCGCCCCGCGCCGTCTTGACGGCGTTGCGGCTGAATTGGTGTTCCAGAACCTCGACTTCGTGGTCTAGCGTCTTGCGGAGGCGCGCCAGCAGGTCGCTGGCTTCGATGTCCTGCTTGACCCGATACGAGCGGCCATAGAAACCGCGCTCGCGCCAGCCCGACAGGTTGAGCACGGTTTCGCGCAGCGTCTTCGACGGGATCGTCCGGTATGCACTGAAACGCCGCCGACGCGGCGCCTTTGTCCACCACCAGAACCGACTTGCCGATTTTTGCCGATTGAATGGCAGCCCGGCGTCCGGACGGACCGCTGCCGATGACGATCATGTCATAGTCGTGCATGTCAATGCGTGTGCCGTGGGTGGGTTTTCACCATGCACCAAGCAAATTCCGGGCCGCACCGCCCTCTGCCGCTGCTCACCTCGCGCAAACGGAAGCCTGATGGCTCCCGCGCACTTTTATGATATGGCGGGACGCAGAAAAACAATTTCAGGGGAAGGCACGTCATGAGCACATCCGCAAAAATCGCGCTGGTCACGGGCGCCGGCACCGGCGTCGGCCGCGCCGTCGCTTTGGCGCTGGCGAAAGCCGGCTACAGCCTGGTGCTGGCCGGCCGCCGCAAGGAGATGCTCGACAAGGTCGCGGGCGAGATCAACACGCTCGGCTCGCAGGCGCTGGCGGTGCCGACCGACGTGTCGAAGCGCGATTCCATCCTCGCGCTGTTTGCCCACCGTCAAATCGACCTTCGGCCGGCTCGACGTGCTGTTCAACAATGCCGGCATCGGCGCACCCCGCCGTGCCGCTGGAGGAGTTGCCGTTCGAGACCTGGCAGAACGTGGTCGCCACCAACCTCACGGCATATTCCTGTGCACCCAGGAAGCCATCAAGATCATGAAGGACCAGAGCCCGCGCGGCGGCCGCATCATCAATAACGGTTCGATCTCGGCGCATGTGCCGCGGCCCTACTCGGTCGCCTACACGTCGACCAAGCACGCGGTCACGGGGCTCACCAAATCCACCTCATTCGACACCCGCAAATACGACATCTGCTGCGGCCAGATCGACATCGGCAACGCAGCGACCCCGCTGACCGACCGCATGGTGTCCGGCGAAGGCGTGCTGCAAGCCGACCTCACCAAGAAGATCGAGCCGCGCATGGACGCCGAGCATGTCGGCAACGCGGTCGTCTACATGGCCGGCTTACCGCTCGACACCAACGTACTGTTCATGACGGTGATGGCGAACACGATGCCGTTCGTCGGGCGGGGCTGACGGGTCGCGCATGGCGATTGCGCAAGAAACCGGGCTAGATAGCCCAGGACGCGGCCGGCAATCCTTGAAGCTCGTCACGCAGCCGTGCGACCAAAAGGGCGATCTCAACCGATTCACGTTTTCCGCGGGCGCGCAACGTCGATATCGACCTTCGATGTCAGCTTCGCCGGCTTGCCGGTCAACACCACCACCCTCGTCGGCGAGGTGAACGGCCTCGTCGATCGAATGCGTCACGAACACGATGGTCTTGCCCGTGGCGGCATGAATACGAGACAATTCGTCCTGCAATCCTTCCGTGTAATGGCGTCGAGCGCGGCGAAGGGCTCGTCCATCAGCAGAATGTCAGGCTCCACGCAAGCGCGCGTGCCAGTGCCACGCGTTGGCGCTGGCCGCCGGACAATTCATGCGGAAAGCGCTCGGAAAATCCGGTAAGCCCCACCAGGGCCAACGCTGCTTCCGCCTTTTGCCGGCGCTGGGCGGCTGTAAATTGCCCGTGCTCAAGGCCGAAGGCGACATTGCTCCACACTTTGCGCCACGGCAGCAATCGGGCGTCCTGGAACACCATCGCGACCGGCAGCCGTCCGCTGTCATGCCGCGTGTTAAGCGTGACGTGGCCGGTGTTCGGCGCCAGCAGTCCGGCGATCACTCGCAACAGCGTCGATTTGCCGACGCCGGATGGCCCCAGCACCGCCACGAAGCGGCCGGCCGGAATGTCGAGCGTCAACCCGCGCAGCACTTCGGACTGCTCGCCGTCGCGCGTGAAGGTCAATCCGATGTTTTCGAGTTGGATCATCGCTTCCATCGCAGCAACCGCGATTGAACGGCGACGAAAATGGCGTCGATCGCACCGTAGGCCGCCGCCATGGTCGCCATGTAGACGACGACCACGTCGCTCGCCAGCAGGTTGGATGCCTGCATCATGCGCTGGCCGAGGCCGGGGCACGCCGAATATCTCAGCCGCCACCACCGCCATCCAGGCTGGCCGAGCGCGGTGCGCACGCCGACGAGGATGCCCGGCGTCGCCGCCGGCAGGATCACCTTCAGCAGTTTCTGGTCGGCGCGACGGAAACCGAATGCATCCGCCAGTTCGATCAGGTCGCGATCGACTGCCCGCACCGCGCCGAGCGCCGCGAAATAGGAAATCCAGAACACGCCGGTGGTGATGATGAAGATCGCGGCCGCCGGATCGATGCCGAACCACAAATGGCGAATGGTACCCAGGCAAGCCCCGGGATCGGCCGAAGGATGCGCACGATCCAGGCCAGCGTCGCCTCCACCGCCTGCCACATTGCCGGTGACGATGCCGAGGCTGACGCCGAGAAAGCAACCGATCGCCAAACCGGCCAGGTAATGGCTGAGGCTGGTGCGCAGCGACGAGAACCAGATGCCGGAGACGACTTCGCGCCAGAACGCCGCCGGCAAAGCGCTCGGCGGCGGCAAGACGGTCGCCGGCACCAGCCGTAAGGCCGGCAGCATTTCCCATAGCGAGAGAAACGCAGCCAGCCCCAATGCGGAAAGCGCAACCGCCTTCTTACCCCGTCACCGCGCGCCGTTCGGCCTTATCGAGCCGCCTTAGTTGCCTGCCAGTTCTTAGTTACCGGCAATGGCGCGATCATACACCGCCTGGGCGAACAAACCATCGAGCGACTCGGCCTTCTGCAGCGCGCCGATCTTGACCTGATAGTCCTGCAATTTCGCGGTCGAGTCGGCGATGGTGCGCGGGTCGGAGGTGAACTGCGTCTGCGGCGACTTCAGCGCCGCGAGCAGAATATCCTCGGACACCAGGCCCCTGCCGAAAGCGGACCGATAAATTTCACGGCCTCTTCGGCTTTTCCTTGAGCAGCTTGGTCGCGCGCACGATCAAGCGCACCAGATCGTCCACTGCTTTCGGATTCTTGTCGGCGAATGAACCGAGCACGGCGACCACCACGCCCGGAAAGTTCGGGAACATGTCTTTGCCGGTGGCGATCAGCTTGATGGCGGGATTCTGCTTCTGCAGGATCGTCCAGGCCGGCTCGCGCACCGATCCGCCTCGACGGCGCCGGTCGCCAGCGCCCGCTGGGTGGCATCAATGCCCATCTCGACGATCTCGACGTCGGGCCTTGTCGGCCTTCGCCACTTCCCACAGCCAGTGCTGCAGGGCGGTATTCGGCCCCGAGCCGATCGGCTGGGTGGCGAGCTTGGCCGGACGGCCGTTCTTTTCGCGGAAAGCCTTGAACGCTTCGGCGGGCTTGCGACCCTCAAGGAACGGCGTCAGCGACGGCGCCGCCGCAAAGCCCATCTCCTCGACCACGGTGGCCGCGATCACGCGGACATCGATACCCTTGGAACGCGCGACCAGGATCGGCGCAAGACCGGCGACATAGACGTCAGCGTGCCGGATGACAGGGCCTGAATCATGTTCGGACCGGACTCGAATGTCGCGGTCTGCAACGTCAGGGCCGGCCTGCTTGGTCCAGCCTTCGCCGTCGGCGACAAAGATCTGCGCCGCTCCCATCACCGGAATGAAACCGACGCGCAGCGGCTGCTGCGCGGACGCGGTTGCGGCCCACAGCACGGCTGCGGCCGAGACAAACAATTTGAATAAGCGCATGGCAAATCCTCAAAAAAGGGGCTCTCTTCAGCGCACATAAATCCAACGTATACGCCGCCCGGTCCATTTCATATTATGGCCGGCAGCAGTGCATTTGTTCCCCAAAGTGAGGGTCCCGGCAGCAGATTTCGTCTAAATTGGCTAGGGCGGGCTTAATCGAGCGCCACTACTTTACTTGCGTGCCGGGCGGCGTTCATTCCGCCATGCCCGGTCCCCATTCGGTCATTGCCAGGCTTGACCCCGGCAATCCATCGAACAAAGGATGGCTGCGAGGGTCAGTTCAGCGCGGACGGCGGGCGAGCGCGAGGGGAAATTCATGCTGCATCTGCAATCGGCGCTGGGCGTCGCTGCCCTGCTCGGCATCGCCTGGGCCATCGGCGAAAACCGCCGCGCCGTCGATATCAAGAGCGCCGCCCTTGCGCTGCTGGTCACCTTCGCCGCCGCCGTCGTGCTGCTGAAAGTCCCGCCGGTCCGCCTGGCCTTCGCCTTCGTCAACCGCGCAGTCGACGCCATCGGCGCAGCGACCAAAGCGGCACCTCTTTCGTGTTCGGCTATATCGGCGGCGGCCCGCTGCCCTTCGAACCGAAATTCCCCGGCGCCGAATTCAGCCTGGCCTTCCAGGCGCTGCCCATCGTGCTGATCATGAGCGTGCTGACGACGCTGCTGTTCTACTGGCGCGTTCTGCCACCGATCGTGCGCGGCTTCTCGTGGCTGCTCGAACGCACCTTGGGCATCGGCGGCGCGGTCGGCCTGTCGACCGCGGCCAACATCTCTCTCGGCATGGTAGAAGCGCCATTGTTCATCAAGCCCTATCTTTCGCGGCTGACGCGCGGCGAATTGTTCATGGTGATGACCGGCGGCATGGCCGGCATCGCCGGCACGGTGTTTGTGCTCTACGCCACGATTTTGCGCGACGTCATTCCGATGTCGCCGGACATATTCTCGTGGCGTCCATCGTCAGCGCGCCGGCGGCACTGCTCATCAGCCAGTTGATGGTGCCGGTGCTGCGCGCCGAGCGCACCGATGTCGGCTCAATCGACATCGGCCGCGTCGCGGGTTCGACCATGGACGCGATCTGCAAAGGCACCGCCGCCGGCCTCGAGCTATTGCTCAACATCGTCGCCATGCTGATCGTGCTGGTGGCGCTGGTGCATCTCGCCAATGCCATCCTCAATCTGCTGCCCGACGTTGCCGGCTCGGCGATCACACTTGCAGCGCGTGCTCGGCATCGTCATGGCGCCGGTATGCTGGCTAATGGGCGTGCCGTGGGACCAGGCCTTCACAGCCGGTTCGCTGATGGGCATCAAGACCGTGCTGAACGAGTTCATCGCCTATCTCGAACTCGCCAAACTTCCGCCCGGCGCACTCGACGAGCGCTCGCGGCTGATCATGCTCTATGCGATGTGCGGTTTTGCCAACTTCGCCTCGCTCGGCATCATGATCGCCGGCCTGTCGGTGATGGCGCCCGAGCGCCGCGCCGATATTCTCTCGCTCGGGCTGAAATCGGTGGTCTCCGGCACGCTCACCACCTGCCTGATGGGCGCGATCGTCGGCGTCATCACCTAGTTTCGCGGTCGCGCGTCAGGCTCCAAATCGCGATGCCGGCGAGCACGAAAACGATGCCGACAAAGCCTACGCCGTGGAGCCAGCCGAGCCCGAACATGATACCGCCGGCGCCCGAGCCGATGGCCCTGTCCGACATAGACGCCCGAGGTGTTGAGCGCGACCGACGCGCTCGAAAGATCCGGCGCGGCCTGGACCAGCCGCGCCTGTTGCATCGAATTGGTTGCGGCAAAGCCGAACCCCATGAAGGCAAGACCGGCTGCCATCGCCGGCAGATAGCCTGCGCCGAACGACCACAGGAGCAGGCCGGCGAGCGTGCAGGAAAGGAACAGGCCGGAAGTCACCCAGCCGCCCAGCCCGCCGACAATGCGCGTTGCGATGACGTTGCCGATGAAAGCGGTGACTCCGAACAACGCGAACATCAGCCCGATGAGTTCGTGGCTTGCGCCGGTCAGCTTTTGCAGCAGCGGCGCCAGATAGACGAAGACAATGAGTTGGCCCGAGATCGGCAGAATCGTGATCAGCAGCAGCAGCCAGATTTTGCGGTTGTGCGCCAGCACGTTGAAACTGTGCAAAGACAGCGGCGGCCCGAGCAACGCGCGCGGCAAGGCAAAGGCCAGCAGGATGCCGGGTAACGAGAGCCATGAGCGCCGCGGCGGCGAAGGCGCCCGCGCAGCCGACATAGGCGGCGATGAACGTGATCAGCGGCAGTCCGCCGGCAACCGCCAGCGACCAGCCGAGGAACACGAAGGAGATCGCCCCGGAGCGCTCCCTCTCCGGCACCAGCAAGGCAATCGTGCTGGCGGCTTGCGGCGTGAACACCGCCGCGCCGACCAGCATGGCCAGCCGCAGCGCGAGAACGATCGAATAGTTGGTCGCGAAAATGGACGCCGCCTGCCCGATCACCATGAAACCGAGCGAGCCGACCAGCAGCGTGCGCCGGTCGATGCGCGTCGTCAGCCAGGCGACGATGGGCGACCCGAAGCACAGAACCACCGCGCCATAGGTCACCAGTAGTCCGGCTTCGCGAATGCCGACGCCAAGACCTTCGGCCAGGACCGGCAGCATTCCGGCCGGCGCCAGAATGCTAAGTCCGGTGGCGAAGTTGCCGAGCATCAAAGCGATGCGAGGGAGAGATCGTTTCACGTTTGGATTCGTCGTTGACGGAAGATAACGCGGCGGACGGCTTAGGTAGTGCAATTACGCCGCCTGCACACCCCGCGCGGCCGCGAAAGGTTTGAATGGTTCGGATGACGGCTGTGAATGGATGACGGAGCCTGATGCGGTTGCCTCCCGGTCATCGCCGCGAAAGCCGGTAAACAAACCGGGTCATTCCGGGGCGCGGGCCATAAGCGCGTTCACGCGCGTCTTCGACGCTATGGCTCGCGAACCCGGAATCCAAACGCCGCAGCCTCTCTCGGCCTCATCCTGAGGAGGGCGCACTTGCGCCCGTCTCGAAGGATGGAGGCGCCCACTGATCTCGGGCTTGCCCGAGATCAGCATTGGATTTGCGCAAGTCGGGTAGACCCGACTTGCGATGTTCGAGACGCGCCTGCGGCGCTCCTCGCCATGAGGCAGGAAAAACCTATTGACTAAAATTCCCAGGGTATGTAATCCTAGCTGCATCCCGCCTCGTGCTGCCGAGGGGCGTTTGATCAGCGTCTCCAGGACGTTGAGGCGGGGAGCGGTGGCCGGACGGGGGCGTCGGAGATGCGGCGCAAAATATCCCCCTCCGGCGGTCCAAGCCGCTTGGTCCCGGCGCGCCTGCCGCGCGCCACTGGGGCGGACCTGCGCGCGCGCAATGGCGTTTGAACTAACGGCTTCGATACCAGGAGCCCGAGGCGAGAGCTTCATCCGCAAACGCAGAAAAACCCCGCAGCGGTGGATAGGCACTCCTAGAGCAAGAGGAAGCCTGAAAAGGTCAGTCCACCGGGGGTCAAGCGGAGCAAACCTATAAACACCGCGCGCGGGACGCCATGGGTTTGGTGGACTTGCGTTTCTATCAGCTTCGACAAGCCTCGATGTCGCGAGGCGTCGAGGCGCGTGGGTCCTCTTGGACCCGTGGCGTTCCGCGCGCCCTCGGTTCTTATCCGGAGGCCGCAAAAGGACTACGGCCTACCCGGGGCCGCTAAAGAATGCGGGGGGGCGAAGCGTTGGCTAAGGCCGTCATTACTCCGCAGCGCCGAGGTTATGGATTCCGGTCCGGCGCAAAAGCGCCGTTCCGGAATGCAGAAAGGGCTAATGTAACCGAAACTCCCCGTCGATCGCCTTCAGTTCGGCCGGCTTGATAAGCTTGCAATGCGCAACCTGGACCGAATGCAGCGGGCCTTCAGCTTCTTCTGCAGAACGCCAGAAACTTCTGCAATTCGGGGAATTTCGGAAACAGGTCGTAGGCCTGCCACACGTAGGATTGCAGCAGCCACTGATGATCCGGACGCCGGTACAGGATATGCGCCGTGGTCAGGCCGAAGCCGTTGACCTGCGCACGGAAGTCCTCAGATACGCCGCGAGATACCGAACCTTGCGAAACCATTCGCGCCCTCCTTCTGGTCGGACGTCAAGTTTCCATTTCCGGCATTGGCATTGCAAGCCGAAAAGGTAAACAATCTGTTTAAAATCAAGGCGTTAGCAGCAGCTCAGCAACCCTGCTAACAAACCTGGCGGCGTGCCGGATGACCGCAGCCTGAAATAACTCGTTCAGCGGAACAGGAGTTCCCACGCGGTTACCATTGAAATCCAGGTACTTGTAAGAATTGTTGGCACTCCGGCGAGATGAGTGCTAAAAAATCGCCGGAAGCCTCTTGCGGCTCGAATCTGTGCCCCCACCTCCCGTTCGGGAAGCGGGCGCAGAACCGGCAAGGGGACGAGCCAGCGACCCACAAACCGTTTCAATAAATTTGGAGGACTGCCATGAAGTTCCGCCCGCTTCACGACCGCGTCGTCGTCAAGCGCATCGATGCCGAGGAAAAGACTGCCGGTGGCATCATTATCCCGACACTGCGAAAGAGAAGCCGAGCCAAGGCGAGATCGTCGCCGTCGGCCCCGGTGGCCGCGACGAGAGCGGCAAGCTCATCCCGATCGATCTCAAGGTCGGCGACACCGTGTTGTTCGGCAAGTGGTCGGGCACCGAAGTGAAAATCGACGGTCAGGATCTCCTGATCATGAAGGAAAGCGACATCATGGGCGTGATCGAAGGCGGCGCTGCCGCCAAGAAAAAAGCCGCCTAATTCGCTTCCAGGAAACACAGAGGACTTACAACAATGGCTGCTAAAGACGTTAAATTCGGCGTCGATGCCCGCGACCGCATGCTGCGCGGCGTCGGACATCCTCGCCAACGCCGTCAAGGTGACGCTCGGTCCGAAGGGCCGCAACGTCGTCCTCGACAAGTCGTTCGGCGCCCCCCGCATCACCAAGGACGGTGTGACGGTCGCCAAGGAAATCGAGCTCGAAGACAAGTTCGAGAACATGGGCGCACAGATGGTGCGCGAAGTGGCCTCGAAGGCTTCGGACACCGCCGGCGACGGGCACCACCACCGCGACCCGTTCTGGCCGCGGCGATCGTTCGTGAAGGCGCCAAGTCCGTTGCCGCCGGCATGAACCCGATGGACCTGAAGCGCGGCATCGACCTCGCTGTCGAAGCCGTCGTCGAGCACCTCAAGGCCAACTCGAAGAAGGTTACGTCGAACGAAGAGATCGCGCAGGTTGGCACCATCTCCGCCAACGGCGATCGCGAGATCGCGACTTCCTCGCCAAGGCGATGCAGAAGGTCGGCAATGAAGGCGTGATCACGGTTGAAGAGGCGAAGAGCCTCGAGACCGAACTCGACATCGTCGAGGGCATGCAGTTCGACCGTGGCTACATCTCGCCCTACTTCATCACCAACGCCGACAAGATGCGCGTTGAGATGGAAGACCCCTACATCCTGATCTACGAGAAGAAGCTGTCGGGTCTGCAGGAACTGCTGCCCCTGCTCGAAGCGGTCGTACAGTCCGGCAAGCCGTTGCTGATCGTGGCTGAAGACGTGGAAGGAGAAGCGCTCGCCACTCTCGTCGTCAACAAGCTGCGCGGCGGCCTCAAGGTTGCTGCCGTCAAGGCGCCGGGCTTCGGCGATCGCCGCAAGGCCATGCTGCAGGACATCGCGATCCTGACCGGCGGCCAGGCGATCTCGGAAGATCTCGGCATCAAGCTCGAGAACGTCACCATCCAGATGCTGGGCCGCACCAAGAAGGTGATGATCGACAAGGAAAACACCACCATCGTCAACGGCGCCGGCAAGAAGCCGACATCGAAGCGCGGGTGGCGCAGATCAAGGCGCAGATCGAGGAAACCACCTCGACTACGACAAGGAGAAGCTGCAGGAACGTCTCGCCAAGTTGGCGGGCGGCGTTGCGGTGATCCGCGTCGGCGGTGCCACCGAGATCGAGGTGAAGGAGCGCAAGGACCGCGTCGACGACGCGATGCATGCCACCCGCGCCGCGGTCGAGGAAGGCATTCTGCCGGGCGGCGGCGTCGCGCTGTTGCGCGCCACCGAGGCCCTCAAGAAGGTCAAGACTGCCAATGACGACCAGAAAGTCGGCGTCGAGATCGTCCGCAAGGCGATCCAGGCCCCGGCCCGTCAGATTGCGACCAACGCCGGTGAAGACGGCTCGGTCATCGTCGGCAAGATCCTCGAGAAGGATCAGTACAACTGGGGTTACGATGCCCAGGCCGGCGAGTACGGCAACCTGATGAGCAAGGGCGTCATCGATCCGGCCAAGGTCGTGCGCAGCGCGATCCAGGGCGCGGCGTCGGTCGCCGGTCTGCTGATCACCACCGAAGCGATGGTCGCCGAGACCCCGCAGAAGAAGGGTGCTGCCGGCGGCGGCATGCCGGGCGGCATGGGCGGCGGCGGCATGGGAGGAATGGACTTCTAAGTCCATTCCGAACATCACTTAAAATGCCGAAGTCGGTCATACCCGACTTCGGGTGGCGGCGGCATGGGAGGAATGGACTTCTAAGTCCATTCGCTCAACGCGAAAATAAAAAAGGCCCGGGAGCAATCCCGGGCCTCATTTTATGGGAGCGTCAGGTTTCGGGTGGCGTAAAATGAAAACGACCACAAATGAAAGGCGCGGTTACATCCGCCGTCGCCTTCATCGTGGCCGTCGGATGATGGTACAAACGTAGCCATCACCACTTGTCCGCTGTGTAACCCTGTACAATGACGACGATATGACAGCATCGTTAGCAAAAGCTTACACCGGAATCGGCGGCTGGACTTACGAGCCCTGGCGCGGCGTGTTCTACCCGAAGGGACTGCCGCAGGCGCGGGAATTGGCTTACGCCGGCGAGCACCTGACCTCCATCGAGGTCAACGGCACTTTTTATTCGACGCAATCGCCCAAGACGTTTCGCAAATGGGCCTCGGAAGTGCCCGACGATTTCGTGTTCGCGCTCAAGGGGCCGCGCTACGCCGTCAATCGCCGCGTGCTCAGCGAGGCGGGCGACTCCATCAAGCGCTTTCTTGAATCCGGCATCACCGAGCTGGGGCCAAAGCTCGGGCCCCTGCTCTGGCAATTCGCGCCGCACAAGAAGTTCGACGAAGCGGATTTCGGCGGCTTTCTCTCACTTCTGCCGAAGAGTTTCGACGGCCATCCGCTACGCCACGTCGTCGAGGTGCGTAACGACTCTTTCAAAACGCCCACATTTATCGCGATGCTGCGAGAGCGCAACATCGCGGTCTGCTATGCCGAGCACGACACCTATACGGAGATTGCGGACGTTACCTCCGATTTCGTCTACGCCCGCTTGCAGAAGGGCAACGAGAAACTCAAGGCCGGCTATGCGCCGAAGGCGCTCGATGCCTGGGCCGCGCGCGTCAAGACCTGGGTCAAAGGCGGTCAGCCCGCCGATCTGCCGCGCGTCGACAAGAAGCCGACGCCGAAAATCCCGCGCGACGTGTTCATCTATTTCATTCACGAGGCCAAAGTGCGCGCGCCGGCCGCCGCCATGGCGCTCATAGAGCGCCTAAAATAGGAAGCCGCTGATCGAACGTCTGCGCTGAGCTATTTCAAGCCGGTACCCCAGCGCCGGTGCAGAAAACGCTCCCACGGCGAAAACAGCAATTTGTCGGCGGCCAATCCGATCGCCACAATCACGATCATGACGCCGATAACCTGATCCATGGCGCTGAGTTCGCGGCCGTATTGCAGGGCCTGGCCAAGTCCGAAGCCGGTCAAAATGGTAACGAAAATCTCCGCGGCCATCAGCGAACGCCAGGCGAAAGCCCAGCCCTGCTTCATGCCGCTGACGACATAGGGCAACGCCGCCGGCAAAATGACGCGTGTCCACTTGTCAAAACCTTCGGACCCCATGGTGCGCGCCGCGCGCGCGTAGATCGGCGGAATATTGCGCGCGCCGGCATTGGTGGCGAGCACGACCGACCACACGGTACCCATGACGACCACGAACAGCATCGCCGTCTCGGTCTGGCCGAACCACAGCAGCGCCAACGGCACCCAGCATACGCTCGGCAGCGTTTGCAGGCCGAGCGCCAAAGCGCCGATGGTGTCTTCGGCATAATCCGACGTGCTGGTGAGCAGGCCGAGCGGAATGCCAATAACGATGCCGATGAAATAGCCGATCAGCAGCCGTTTCATGGTGACGATGGTGGCTTCGAGCAGGCTGCCGTCGCGGCCTGCCTCCCAGAGGTATTCGGCGACCGCGCGCGGCGGCGGCAGCAGCACAGGCGACCAGCGCCCGCTCGACGTCGCCAACTGCCAGATCAGCAGCAGCACGCCGAAAAACACGGTAGCCACGAGGGTCCGTTTCATTCGGCCGCTTCCCGGGATTCGACCAGATGGGCGCGCAGGCTCAGCGTGATCCGCTGCACGATCGCGGCAAGCTCCGGGCTGTTGATGTCGCGCGGACGGGGCAGTTGGACTTTGAACTCTTCACGAATCCGGCCGGGGCTCGGCGACAACAGAATGACGCGGTCGCCCAGGCAAACCGCCTCGCGTACGTCATGCGAGACAAAGACGATGGTCTTGCGCCGGCCTTGCCAAATGTTCTGCACATCCTGGTAGAGCTGTTCGCGCGTGATGGCATCCAGCGCGGCGAAGGGCTCGTCCATCAGAAGTACGCCCGGATCGGGCGCCAGCGACCGCGCCAAAGCGATGCGCTGCTTCATGCCGCCGGATAGTTCGTGCACGAAGGCGTTTTTGAACTTTTCGAGACCGACAAGCTGCAGATGATAGTCGGCGATGTCGCGGCGTTCCTTGTCGGTGAGGCCGGGTTTGCGCTTAAGCCCGAACATCACGTTGCCGAACACGTTGAGCCACGGGAATAGCGCCGGCTCCTGAAACATCACCAGCCGGTGTCGGCCCGGTCCTTCGACCGGCTGATCGTCCGCCAATACTCGGCCTTCGTCCGGCTTGGTGAGCCCGGCCATGATGTCAAGCAGCGTCGTCTTGCCGCACCCGCTCGCCCCGACCAGGCATACGAACTCGCCCTCCTCGATGCGAAGGTTGATGCGATCCAACGCCTGCACGCTGACGCGCGACGATCTGAACCACTTGGATACGTCATCGATAACGAGCTTGGCCGGCGGGGCGGTCTGCGGCTCGGCACCGTAAGTGGTCATGGGTTCTCAACCAGCCGCGATAAGTCCGGAGCGTTACGCAAAAAGCCGACCGTTTGGGCGCTTGTGATGAAGGACTTGAGCGCATCAAGCGACACATCGTTTGTCAATACGATTCGCTTCCAAGCGGAGGTGACGAGTTCCGGCGCAAACTTGGCATGCGTTTCCGCTTCCAATTCCTCGCGGGCCATGCGCTGCGCCACGTCGGGATTGGCCTTGATCCAGTCGGTTAGTTCGCGGTGTGCCGCCACCCATTTCCGGACCAACTCGCGCTGCGTTGTCAGCATCTCGGCCCGTGCCACCAGGAGTGTGGTAATCGCGCTGCGATCGTCGATCAGAATTTTACCACCGGCCTCTTGTTCGAGCCGAGAGACCCAAGGCTCGACCGTCCATACGGCATCGATCTGCTTTTGCTTGAATAACAGCAACTGGTCGGGATTGGCGGCCGGTATCACCTGCGCATCGCCGCCCGATTGCGTGATCTTTAGGCCTCCGGCAATCAGCCAGGCGCGCGCCGAGACGTCCTGAGTATTGCCGAACTGCGGCGTTGCAATCTTTTTGCCCCGGAAATCCGCCGCCGTCTTCAGCGGCGAATCGGCTTGCACCACCAGCGCCGAGCCGCCTTCGACGGAGCCTGCGACAATCCGCACTTCCTGACCGGCGGATTTGAAATAGGCGTTGATCGCCGGATTTGGCCCGACATAGGTCAAGTCGATGGACTTGGCGAAGACGGCCTCCATGGCGCTCGGGCCGGCATTATAGAGATACCACTCGATCTTCACATCGGACCCGAGACGCTGTTCGAACCAGCCTTTGCCATTGCGCGAAAAATTGTGCGCGACCAGCGCCTGAACATGCGTGATGTTGGGAAAATGACCGACGCGCAAGACCGTTTGCGCAGAAGCGGGCGGTGCAACCATACAAGCAAACGCAAACGCCAAAGCGAGTTTGCCGAATATTTGCTTAAAATTGCCGACGGCTGCTTGATTCATGATTGTTCGCCCCGCATTTCAGCGCTCCCGGAACCAACGTTACACCGGCGCCCGCAAACAAGTCTGGCTTGGAACCCAGGATCAGAAATTCCAACCATAACCGCTAGAAGGAACAATATGTTCCGGCAAGGACATTTGCTGCACCCGCTACCCAGCCGCTCGCCCCGTCGTGGCCCGTGCATATTCTTTCGGCATGTCTCTCCTGCTCACCTGCCCGAAAAACGGGCCGGACATGATCATGCGTCAAAGATGAAGCCTATTCGGCCGGCTGCGCCGCGGTGTGGCGGGCTTCGATGCTGGAAATCAATGCGACCAGGCCGAGCGTCGACAGGAACATCACCAGCGCGATGATGGCGTTGACGCCAAGCACAAGGCTGAAGCCGCCGTTCTTGTGCAGCAGCGCAATGATGGCGACCGCCGCGCCGGCGCTGATGAACAGCGTGAAATAGCGCACCGCATAAACGCGGCCGCGCCAGGCATCGGCCGTGTAGCGCGCCAGGATCATATCGTTGACGGTGACCTGGCCATAGATCGCCGCAATCGAGACCGCGAGTGCGACCATCAGCGCAAAACCGTTGGCGTAGGCCGCCCACAGATTGCCGGCGAAGCCGACGGCCGTCACAAAGACGAAAATGAAATGCGGCGGCACCCATTCGACCGCGCGCCCGACCACGAGTTGCGCCGCGGCGCCGCAGACCAGCACCACGGTCGCAATGCTGCCGACCAATGCCAGCGGCACAGATGCCGCCACGCCTTCATCGACGATCTTCGGCAAAGCGATAGTCAGCACGTTGAACACCAGACCGGCGCTCAGCGCGATCACCAGGAAAAGTCCGAACAGCATGACGGCAACCTTCGGCGTCAGCGGCACCGCCGGTTTCGACACGCGGGTCTTGGCGTGATGGCCGTCGTCCGGCGTCACCCAATAATAGACAACGCCTGTAACCAGGCAGACGAGTGCCGGTGCCAGAAACGCCGCGCGCCAGCTGATCCATGTCGCCAAAGCGGCGCTGATGCCGGCGGCGAGCGACACGCCAAGATTGCCGCAGACGCCGTTGAAGGCCAGCGTACGGCCCTTGGCGCCGGAGGCTTCGATTAGCATCGCCATTCCGACCGGGTGATAGATCGCCGCGAACACGCCGAGCATGAACATGCCGGCGGCGAGCCACATCGGCGTCGGCGCAAAAGCCGTTGCCGCGAGCGACAGTCCGCAGCCGATATAGAAGGCCACCATCATATTGCGGCGGCTCCAGCGGTCGGCGAGCCAGCCGGCCGGCAGCGAGAAGATGCCGAAGGCAACGAAAGCCGTGCTCGAAAGCGCGATCAGTTCGCTGTAGGGCCGCTGGTAGATGACCTCGAGCCCGATGACGACGGTCGGGTAGATCAGCAGCACGAAATGATCGAGCGCGTGCGCCCAGTTCAGGAAGGCGATGGAGCGGCGGCGGGCCGCATCGTCGGCTGTCGGCGTGGTCATATCGGTGAAATTC
Organism: Pseudolabrys sp.; assembly: GCA_037200245.1. Classification (GTDB taxonomy): domain Bacteria; phylum Pseudomonadota; class Alphaproteobacteria; order Rhizobiales; family Xanthobacteraceae; genus Pseudolabrys. The sequence continues at coordinate 2,128 of JBBCIM010000026.1, read as the reverse complement.
CGGCCTTTATTGGAATCGCAATATAGCGTCTTGCCCAGGCGGCACCACCACAGATCCCTAGGTTCCTGGGTCGCGCATGCCAGGTACGCCGAACCGCCCCGACCCCGCCAACCGCCTCCCGGTCCGCCCGGTCAGGTGCAATTGTATTGGACACAACCAAACAGCCCGCATAAGTTGCAACGGTAGCCCGGTGTGTGATTGCCGGAGCGTCCCGGGGCTCGGGGACTTCGATGCGTCGCGTATGCGTGGCGGCAGTCGCCGTTGCGGCCTCCGTTGTTGTCGGCGTTTGCGTATCGCCCTGCTCCGCTTGGGCCGGCGACGACGAAGATTTGCACACCATCCTCTTTTCCGGCCGCGATCTATGGCGCAACGGCGTCTTCGCCCACGGCGGGCTATTGCTGTCGCCCGGCGATATCGACGAGGACGGCTTGCGGCTGAAGCTGCTGAGTTCGGCGGGCGTATATCGCTACAACGCCGGCGGCCTGGGCGGTCAGCAGGTGATCGGCGCGGAGGCCACCATGCAGGTGCTGCCGGGCTTTCAGGTCACGCATGGGCGGATGACGACGAAGTTCTTCTTCGGTCTGGACTTCGAGGAGCACCGGCTGTGGCCCTACGACCCTGGCAACAACCTGCGCGGCCACGATATCGGCATGCGCATGGCGGCCGACTTCTGGTACGAGCCGACCGAGAAGACCATGGCCGTGCTGGAAGCCTCGCTATCGACCGTAGCCACCAACCAATCTGCGCGCGCTGCCTACGGCTGGCGCGTGCTCGACGATCAGTTCTATTTCGGCCCCGAACTCGCCTATTTCGGGTCCGACGGCTATCGGCACCTGCGGATCGGCGGCCATCTGACAGGCCTGAAGACCGACAACTCGCAGTGGTCCGCCGCCGCCGGCTGGGCTGTCGATTCCGACCGCCGCTCCAGCCCCTATGTGCGGATCGGGCTGATGCAGAAGATGTAAGCTCAATCCAACGTCCGTCTGAATCGCGTCACAGCGATGGTCATGGCGATCAGCATCAGCACGAACAGCGCCGCCGCGTCGTAATGCAGATCGGATATCGACGAGCCCTTCAGCATGATCGAACGCACGATGCGCAGGTAATGCGTCAGCGGCAGCGCCTCGCCGATCCACTGCGCCCAGGTCGGCATGCCGGCAAACGGAAACATGAAGCCGGAAAGCAGGATATTTGGCAAGAAGAACATCATCGACATCTGCATCGCTTGCAATTGGTTCTGCGCCACCGTCGAAAACGTGTAGCCGATCGACAGATTGGCGGCGATGAACAGCGTGCTTAAAGCGGCGAGCACCGCCAGACTGCCGATGATCGGCACGCCAAATAGCAGCACGCCGATGCCGATGATCAGCGAGGCCTGAACGAAGCCGACGAAGACGTAAGGGATGATCTTGCCGAGCATGATCTCGATCGGCGTGATCGGCATCGACAGCAGGTTTTCCATGGTGCCACGCTCGATCTCGCGCGTCACCGACAGCGCCGTAAAGATCAACATGGTCATGGTCAGAATGGTGCCGACCAGCCCTGGCACGATATTGAGCTGGGTGACGCCGGCCGGGTTGTAGCGGGCGTGCGCCCGGATTTCGAACGCCATTTGCGGGGCATCGGGCACGAGACGGTCGTGGGTCAACGCGGTCTGCACCGCCATGCCGAGCGCGCCCAGCGCCGAGCCGGAGGCAACCGGATCGGTGGCATCGGCCGCCACCAGCATCGCCGGCTTGTCGCCGCGGCGCACCGCGCGTTCGAAATTCGCCGGAATCTCGATACCGAACAACACTTTGCCCGATGCCAAAAGCCTATCGAGCTCGGCGGTTGTGTGCGGTAGCTCGGTGACCTTGAAATATTTGGTGTTCTCCAGCGCCGCCAGAATCGAGCGTGCCAGATCGCTATTCTCCTGCAACAGCACCGCGGTCGGCAGATTGCGCGGCGTCGTGTTGATCGCATAGCCGAACAGCATCAACTGCATCAGCGGGATCATCACAATCATGGCAAACGACACGCGGTCGCGCTGGAGCTGGATGAATTCCTTCACCAGCACCGCCCAGGTCTTGCGCAGAAAGCCATCGCCCGGCAGGCGGCGCGGTGCATTGCTCGGCAGCAAATGCGTCAC
>JBBCIM010000025.1:0-107216 GCA_037200245.1 Pseudolabrys sp. | reverse complement strand
GACGTTGCTCCCCAAGGATGCGCCTTTTTTTATTGGCGCGTATCTAAGGAGCATCGTGCCTTTAAGTTGTGCGGGCGGCAATGCAACGGGACGACCCATTCCCGCATTCAAATGGCGCTATGTGACTTATTTTCCGCCATGTGGCCGCCAGGCCACAGCAGCGCAGTCTACCCCATAGGAAAAAAATGGCCGTCGGTTCAAAGGCTTCGAGGGCCAAGCCACACCGCTGGCCGTAGAATTGATATTAGGCAATTCGGCTCACAGACTGTGCACTAGCCTACAAATTCAACACCGAGACGAGTCGCCGTCCGCCAGATCACGTGGCACGGCTGCTTCAGGTGATCGGTTTCGATGACCAGCACGAACTCGTCGGGGATGCCTATCTGGCTTGCGACTTCGAGAGCTGCGCCTGCTGTCGACAGGTTGCGGACGCGGCAGTCAATGCCACCGGCGCGATTGAAGGTGATGCTGCCGGCCTTCAACGTTCGCTGGCGCACGATCTTGCGGCGTTCAACCCGCTCGACTGTGGGGCTTTCCGCCAATTTCTGATCCATATCGATCCTCCATCGATCCGGCAGCTTTCCCGCGTGTACCCCCCAGCGCGAGCGGCCGTTCCTTCAGTCGGACATATCCGAACACCGGAGATATAGGCATTCCGCTTTATCCGACTATGAAACTGATCGTCGAAATACGACCGTTGCCGTTAACAATCGCTAACCAAATACCAATCGTTACCCGGGCTAGAACGCAAATCGCCACGAATTTAATTTACAATTTAGATTTGTGACACCGGCGCGCGCGTAATCTGAAACGGCGCACACGCGCGGCAATGTCGCCATGAACGATTACGCCCAAGCATTTCTGACGTGGCTCGCCGACACGCGCGACGTGTTCGGGGTGACCGCGCAAAATTGGATGCTGATCTTTGGCGCCGGTGTGCTGCTCTATATTGTCGTGCTGGCGGCGCGTAGCTGCCGCTAACGACTAGACTTCCGGCGCTTCGCTCGGCAGCAACGCGCGCTGCGACAGCTCGCGCTTGAAAGTGCCCATCGCTTCGTCGATCAGCGCGGCACTGTTGGCCTTCTCCAGCTTGCGCAGCAGTACCTTGAGCGTTGGATCCTTGTCGCGGATCACCCAGCGGCGGGTGAATACCTGGGCGTCATAGAACGACGTGATGCGCACCGGGTTGGCTACCGCGGGCAGCCGGGCGTCGAAGTGCTGGGTGAAAGGTATGGTCATTGGCTACTCAGAAGTGGGTCGGGTGAAGATCATAGGAGCCGCCTTTTCTCCCGTTGCCGTAAAGCTTGGCGGCGGCTTCGCGAATGCGCGGGCAGTTGCGGTCGAATGCGGCAAGCAGCGCCGTCTCGTCGCGCGCTGCTTCCGGCATGAGCCGCACGAGTGCGTCCGCGCTGATATAGAACGACGTCTCCATCGATTGATCGTGGCCCCAGAAATGCACCGCGTTGCGCGTTACATCGAAGGAGCGGCTGGGATTAGGAAAGCTGATGGCCATGGAACACCATGCGCGCTTTAACGCGCGAGCGATACGGCGGCTGTGGATTAATCGGTGAGTTCCGCGCGCTTTACTGTCGCGCCTTGCAGCGCGCGGGCCGTACAGCCGCACCTTGTGGCAATGCACCAATGCGCCTATATGTTCCATACACACTTTCGCGGCAGCCGCGGAAAGACTTTTTCCATGAACATTTTTATTTTCAAGTCGGAATCCAACCGCGAATTGCGGGCGTTTTCCGACGACCAAGGCGGCCACAAGCTGCCCAAGGCGTTTCGTCCCTGGCACGCTGTCGGCGTAGTCAAACCGGAAGCAAATCCGCCGAACAATTTGTCGCGCGACGTGATCGAGAAGTCGATCGCCGACAACGGCTATCAGCTCTGGAAGATGAAGGACGAGAAGTAGCTTAAAGCGCTTCGACCTCTGGCGCGGCGCGCGAGCCGCGCGCATATTTGCCTAATGGCCAATCGCCCCTGCAAGCCTGACAATGACATGAAGCGGCTGTGGCGCACCTTGCTGCCGGGCACGCCGTTGCCGACGTGTGGCGGGGCGCAAAATGCGACGGATGACGCCGCGGTCAAGGCCGAAGATCAAGAAGGCGACAAAGACCGGCCCGAGCATACGTCGCGCTGATCGATCAGCGTTGACTGCGCACCATCGCCGCCAGCTTCGAAAGCTCGCAGGTGCCGCATTCGAAAATACGCTCGTCGTGATCCGCGTCATGCGGATTGATGCGCGACAGCCACATCGGCATGCCGCATGTGGCGCAGACCGGCCGCTCGTCGATATCCGCGGATGAAAGAACGATTTGCGAAAGTGTCATGGCCGCATGACGGTAGAAGCGGCGCAGGCTCTCGTCCGTCAGCTAGCAGACACACCGCGGATATATGCCGGCGCGCTTAGCCGGGCTGGCGCGGCGCCGCGCGCGTCGGATGCCGCCGCAAAATCTGCCTGATCTGCGCCGTCGTCTTGCCGCGCACCTCGTAGCCCTGGCGTTCGAGTTTGGCGATGGCCGCGTTTTTCAGCGCCGCCCACTCCGCCCGCATTCTTTTAAGCTGCTCGGTATGAAGATCGACCATGAAACGGCCTCCGGCTATCTGGCGAAAGACAATATCGTCGGGTAGAAATCCCAAAAGGCGGTGGACAGCAGGACACCGCACAGAATGACGGTCAGCACCCACGTCGCGCCAATTTGAAAACGGGTACTCATCGCAATCGCTGCCCTTTTGGCTCACCCAGCAAACCGCGCCCGCCGACCTCCGCGGTGCGTTCATCTGCTTATTAGTATTGATATAGGGATGCGCAGCTTAACCGCCATTAAGAGTTGTACGTATATCTTGATGCAGATCAAGAGTAGCAGTCTACCCCTTGAGCTCTTATTCCTATCGGCCGGGGACGCCGTCGCGGCGCGACGCACCGCGCCCGCCGGCGCCGCGCCGCGAGCAGCGGGGGTTGCCCCCTGCCCCTCCGCCGTCGCATGATCGGGACCGACCAGCCTTCACGCCAATTCCAAAACTTTCGAGGGAGACTTTCTATGAAGCTCGTCCGCTTTGGCGCGCCCGGCCGCGAAAAGCCCGGCATCATCGGTGACGACGGCAAAATCAGAGACCTGTCGCGCATCGTCAAAGACATCGACGGCGCCATGCTTGCTTCCGGCGGTCTCGCCAAGATCAGACAAGCCAATCTCAAGCGCATGAAGCCGGTCGCCGGCAAGCCGCGGCTCGGCCCTTGCGTCGGCAGCGTGCGTAACTTCATCGCCATCGGTCTCAACTACTCCGACCACGCCGCCGAAGCCGGCATGGCGGTGCCGAAGGAGCCGATCATCTTCAACAAGGCGCCGAGTTGCATCGTCGGCCCCAACGACGACACCATCATCCCGAAGGACAGTCTCAAGCTCGATTGGGAAGTCGAGATCGGCATCGTCATCGGCAAGCGCGCGCGCTACCTCACCAAGGAAAACACCAAGGCGGCGATCGCCGGCTATTTCCTGTCCAACGATGTGTCCGAGCGCAATTTCCAGATTGAGCGTTCCGGCGGCCAGTGGAACAAGGGCAAGAGCTGCGAGACCTTCGGTCCCATCGGCCCCTGGTTCGTCACCAAGGACGAGATCAAGGACCCGCAGAACCTCGACATGTGGCTCGACGTGAACGGCGAGAAGCGCCAGCGCGGCAACACCAAGACCATGATCTTCGGCTGCGAACATCTGGTGTGGTACTGCTCGCAGTTCTTCGTCATGGAGCCGGGCGACATCATCATCACCGGCACGCCGCCGGGCGTCGGCCTCGGCATGAAGCCGACGCCGCAATTCCTCACGGCCGGCGACGTCGTCACGCTCGGCATCGAGAAGCTCGGCGAGCAGAAGCAGAAGATCGTCGCGGGAAAGTATTAAATCGAACTCCCCTCATTCCCGCGCAAGCGGGAATCCAGCACTAAAAGTAAACCCCCGGGCGATGAGCCCGGGGTTTTTGTTTGTGCCGCCACTCCATACCAGGCACGTCAGTGACAGCGAGCGTCAGTTCCGCTTCTGATCCCAAAGCGACATCGCTCTTCCGGCAATTAGAAGACCGTCAGCGATGGTGAGGCCCGTCGCGGTCAGTAGTGTGGCCTCGCGCCGGTTGCGATACGGCGCAACATTCGCGGATTGAACGACGCCGTTTCAAGCGATCGCGGCGTCGCCGGCGCCCTGCCGGGCGTCAGTCGCGCGATACCGACAGCCCCGCGAGAAGCGGCGCGTAGGCGGCGAGTCTGTGGGAGACGAACTCGGTGAAGAGCCGGACGCGCTTAGTCTTACGAGACTCCCCCTGTGTGAGAAGCCACAGCGTTCCGTACATGTGCAGATCGGTGCCCGGCACCCTCACCAGCAGGGGATCGGCATCGCCGACGAAGCACGGCAGTGTCGCGATCCCGAGCCCTTGCCGGAGAGCAACGATCTGCGCCGCGGCGTCCGTGGTCCTGAAGGGAACCCCCGTTGTGCGAACGTCACCTTCGCTCGCCCACTCCGGAATGCCATGCATGCTGATGACGATCCACCGCATGGGACCAGGCGCGCCCGTACGCGACGCGGCCAGTCGATCGCGCGACATGTAGACGCCGCCGAACAGCTCCGGTCCCTTCAGGCCGTGAAGATTGAGCGGCAAGGTTTTACGGTCGTAGACGACGCGGATCGCCACGTCGGCCTCCCGGTTGGTCAGGTTTGCCAGCTCGCCGGACGACAAGATCTCCATCTCGATGTCCGGATGCAGACGTGCGAAATCGGCAAAGTCCGGCATGAGCAGGTGTGTCGCGAGGATCGGTGTCAACGTCACCCGCAGGAGCCCGCGCACGCTCTGGTCGCGCCCGAAGACGCGAGTCTCCAGTTGGTTCGACGACGCTTCCATCTGGTTCGCGAGTTCGAGCACCTCCTCGCCCGCAGCCGTCAGGCGATAGCCCGAAGGCAGCTTTTCGAACATCTGCGCCCCGAGGTGTTTCTCGAGCTGAGCGATGCGCCGCAGCACGGTCGAGTGGTTGACGCCGAGGCGCTCCGCTGCAGCCCGTACCGAGCCTCCGCGCGCGACGGCAAGAAAATAGCGAACGTCATCCCAGTCGATCATGGTGCATTTGAGCACCGCGCGGTGCGCCTTCCAAAGCCCGCTGTAACACATCGAACCCCAGTTTGGGCGTTTATCGCGGCTTATTTCGAAGAACGTTGTCGGGCCGGATCGTTTTCACACCACGGATGTGCACGTTTCTGTACTCACGCCTGAGGCCGGCGGACCTATTTCCAGGTTCTCAGGGGCGTTCCCCGAACGCTCAAAGGCGGAAGCCTGGAAGGAAAAGTCATGGGAAAGCTAGACGGTAAGGTCGCAGTCATTACGGGCGGATCGAGCGGCATGGCGCTGGCGAGCGCCAAGCGGTTCGTTGAAGAAGGCGCCTACGTTTTTATTACCGGCCGTCGACAGAAAGCGCTCGATGAGGCCGTCAAGCTGATCGGCCGGAACGTGACCGGCGTGCGCGGCGACGCGGCCAATCTCGACGACCTCGACCGCCTGTTCGACGTGGTCAAGAAGACAAAGGGCAAGATCGACATCTTGTACGCAAGCGCCGGCACGGGCGAAGCCCTGCCACTGGGCGAAATTACCGAACAGCATTTCGACGCGGCCTTCGGCTTGAATGCGCGCGGCACGCTGTTTACGGTTCAGAAGGCGCTGCCGTTGTTCAACGATGGCGGATCGATCTTCATGACCGGGTCGGTTGCTTCGCTGAAAGGTTTTCCCGGTTACAGCGTGTATGCGGCAAGCAAGGCGACGCTGCACGCATTCGCACGCGGCTGGCTCAACGAACTCAAGGGCCGGAATATCCGGGTGAACGTGCTGCATCCGGGACCGATCGCCACGCCGATGCAGGACCAGGTTCTCACCCCGGAGGCAAAGCAGATGTTCGAATCGCTGATCCCGCGGGGAACGATGGGGCGTCCTGAGGAAATTGCGGCGGCCGCGTTGTTTCTCGCTTCAGACGATTCCAGCTTCGTGAATGGCGTGGAGTTGTCGGTCGATGGCGGCTTCTCGGCCATCTGAATTCGCGCCGGATCGCAGAAGTGGCCGAGCGGCGGGCCGTCCAAGCAAACGTGGCCGCACAGCCGAACGGATGATCCAGCGCCATTGAAGGCCGGGGCATCAATGTCAACAAACATCGGAGAAGCTTTATGAGCTACGCAATTATCGGCTTCGGCAAGATCGGCCAGGCGCTGGCCAAAGCGTTTGCCCGCAACGGTATCGAAGTTTCGGTTGCGACCACGCGCGATCTGAAAAGCTTTGCGGCCGATGCGGCCGCGATCGGACCCAAGGTCATTCCCAAAACACTGGCGGAGGCCGTCAAGGCAGACATCATCTTTTTGGCGGTCCATTTCGAGGCGCACTCGGATGTCGCGAAGGCACTCCCCTCCTGGCAGGGAAAAACCATCGTCGATGTGACCAATGCCTACGGCGTGCCCCCTGAGAAACTGGCAGGCCAGCCTTCCTCCAAGTTCGTCGCGCAGGCCTTCACTGGTGCAAGACTGGTCAAGGGCTTCAACCATATGCTCGCCGCCACCCTTGACCAAGATCCGGCGGAACATGGAGGCAAGCGGGTCGTTTTCTTGGCGAGCGACGATGACGGTGCCGCAGATGCGATTGGTGCACTTGCGGAAGATCTCGGCTTCGCCCCGATCAATCTTGGCGGGCTCTCGGAAGGCGGTCTGCTTGTGCAGGCGCGCGGAAACACTTGGGGTCGGCTGATCTTTCAGCATCTGGTTAAGTTCGACTGATAACGCAACGTCCACAACGGCAAGGAGATCGCGATGTACGACCAATCCAAGCTATCCGAGTTGATCCAGTTCGCACGAGTCGACGCTGGCTCCACCGTCATCGACGTTTACCCAGGTGACGGCGACTGGACCCGTCTCTTCTCCGACATCGTGGGACCCGAAGGACGGGTTTTCAGCTTCGTGCCGGCTGAAGTCGCCCACTTCAAGAACGATCCGCTCGGCCGCATGCGGACGCTTGCGAAGGAGCCGGGCCGGGAGAACGTCCAAGCCGTCTCGGCGGACCTTGTGGCGATGCCAGAGGCCACGCAGCCAGCCGATGTCCTGTGGCTGCACCTATTCTACCACGATATGCATACCGCGCTCATACAGGCCAAGGGCGCGACGGCGGCCGACTTCAATCGAGCCGTCTACGAGAGGCTGAAGCCCGGTGGGTTCTATGTCATTGTGGACCACGCCGCCGCCGCGGGGTCGGGCACGAGCGACACCCAGTCTTTGCATCGGATCGATCCCGCCTCCGTTCGCAAGGAGGTGGAAGCGGCCGGCTTCGTGCTGGACGCGGAAAGCTCCATGCTCGCGAAAAAGGACGATCCGCACTCGATCAAGGTGTTCGATCCCTCGATCAAGGGCGAGACCGATCGCTTCGTCTATCGGTTCGTGAGGCTCTGACAGAGAGTCATCCGCGCACAATGAGATCAGCTCTCGCGCGGCCTTCCCGCTTTCGCGGGAATGACCGGCGGTGGGTGACACCCGCTCCGCGTCCGCCTCCATCCTTCGAGACGCCCGCCTGCGCTGTCGCTTCGGCGGGCTCCTCAGGATGAGGCTGCGAGCTTCCCCCCGCCCCCCCTCACCACCTCCTGTCCGAAATCCCGGTCGGCACTGACGGGCCCCAATCCAGACTCCTGATCCTTGGCCCCGGCCGGTTGCTCCGCGACACCAACTCCGTCACTGCCCACACCAGCGCGTCGAGGCGGTCCGGCGAGCCGCCGCCCGACAGGCCGCCGAGGCCGAAGTCGCACATCTGATCCTCCAGCGCGGCGAGCGGCGGATCGACGTGCTTGACCTTGCCTTGCGCATACATCGCCGCGACGGGTTCGGCGCGCAGCCACTTGCCGCGCGTCGCGTGCACCGCCTTCACCGGCACCGCGGCGTCGATCTGCTTGAGCACCGCGCGCACCATGTCGCCGCCCATGTTGACCTCGGCCACCACGGCGTCGGCCTTGTGCCGCCGATAGAGCGCCACCGCCTTGCTGGCCCAGCCCGCCGGCGACAGACCGCCGGCGCTGGCGTCCTCCAGCACATAGATGACGCCGCTCTCGGCGATGCCCGCAGCCACGATGCCGCAGGCATCCGCGCCCTCGCGCGACGAGGCCGGCGGATCGACGCCGATGACGACGCGCAACAAGTTGAGTTCTTCGGGCGGCGTCGCCACGCGGCACGCCTCGATTCCCGCGCGCGTCCATAACGCGTCGGCGCGGTCCTCGATGATCTCGCCGTCGATCTCCTGACGCCCGAGCCGCGTGCCGGCGTAGCGCCCGATCACCTCGTCGAGAAACTTCGGCGACAGATGCGCGGCATTGGCGTGCGTCGAAGCGCGCGTCACCGCGGAGCGCGGGTCGGCCACCAGCCGCTTGATCAGCGCAATCGGCCGCGGCGTCGTGGTGATGAGCTGGCGCGGCTGCGGCCCCAGCCGCAGGCCGAATTGCAGATTGTCGAACGTGGCGTCGGGGTCGCGCCACTTCGCCAGTTCGTCGCACCAGGCGGCATCGAATTGCGGCCCGCGCAGCTGCTCGGGGTCTTCCGCCGAGAACACCAGCGCCACCGCGCCGTTCGGCCATTCGAGTCTGCGCCGCGATGGGGTCCATTGCGGCCGTTCGGCGCGCGGCGCGTGCCGCAAGATGCCGGACGGCCCTTCGATCATCACCTCGCGCGCGTCGTGCGCGGTCTCGCCGACCAGCGCGATGGAGAACGCGCGCTGCGCGGCGTAAGGCTTCGCGCCCGAAGCTTGCGCGCGCACCCATTCGGCGCCGAGACGCGTCTTGCCGGCGCCGCGGCCGCCAAGCATCAGCCAGGTGGTCCAGGCCGAGCCGTTATTGGCGCAGACCGGCGGCTCCTGATGCGCGTGCGCCAGCGCGATGAAGTCGTTATCGAACCTCGTCCACAGCAGCAGATCCGGAATTTCCATCAGCATCGCATGCTCTAGTCCGGCTTGCGACGAAAGCTCTAATGCGTCGCGCAAGATCGAGACGGAATTCATCGGGGTCGGCGGGCAATTCTGAGAACTTGTCGGCATAGGCATCCTGTCCATTGTGTTGCGACGCACCGATCTCAAGGCGGTGCAGCCGTTCGAGCGTGGTGGTGAGGTCCGCGAGCGTGCGCGACGTGCGGCCGGCGGTTTCCGTGCTGTGCGGCACGCCTTTCAGCTTCGCGCGCAAGGCGCGCACCGCGGCAATCTCTTCGTCGACAGCGCTGCGCAGCGCGTCGATGCGCTGGCATGTGCTCCAGGCAGGCGCTGTGGGCGGCGCGGCCGCTTCCTCCCCACCTGGCGCACCTTCTCCGTCACCCTGAGGTGCGCGCTCTTGCGCGCCATCGCAAGTCGGCGCGAGCCGACTTGCGCATTCGAAATCCGATCTCGGGTGAACCCGAGATCGGCGGGCGACGGCCCCGGAGTCAGCGGCCGTCCATCCTTCGAGGCTCGCCGCAAACGCGGCTCGCACCTCAGGATGACGGTCATTGAGCGCCTCAGTCTCGAGCGCCTCAGCCTTGGCGGCGATCTCGGCCGCCCGCGACAGACCGCGCGGCGGCGGAACGTAGCGCACCCAGTTCTCGCGCTTGGCGATGTTTCTCACTGTCGAGCGGGTGGCGCCGAAATCGAGCGCGATGGAATCGAGCGACTCCGGCGTGGTCTCGTAACGGCGCTTGCCGTCGGCCATCAACTCGGGCGCGAAGACGAGCAGATTGCCATGCGGCCTTGGCAACGGTTTGGTAAGCGAATTTGCATGCGGCTTTGCTTTCGCGCGCGAGATTTTGGTCGCGCGTTTGGGGCCGCGCGATTTTAGTCGCGCGCGTTGTTTTCGCCATGAGCGAAGCTCCGATGATGGTGTGTGGGGGTGCTGCCGCGAGGCGCTTTTTTAAAAACGCGCGTTCCGCGACAATGCCAAAAATCTAGCACAGCAGCGTCACGCTGGTAAAGGACTTTAATCTCAGGTCGGTCCGCTCCCGTGATTCCCAAAAAAGAGGAGGCCGGTTCCGCGCCAATCCCAGACGACCATCGAGTAAGTAGTTCCCGCAGTCTATGCGCTGGCTATTAAGTCACTTAGCGCGCATAAGGAGTCTATCGCCGGGCGGCCAATGGCAATATCCGGCGACTGAGAGACGCGCCCGCGCTCCCGCCTTGAAGGGTGAGCGTTGTGTCGGATTTGTCGGAATTTAGAAAACAAGCCCAGCACTGCGTCGACCAAAGCGAACTTTCGTCGAGCGCGGAAAGCAAAGCCCATTGGCTGAGAATCGCCCAGGGTTGGATGGTGCTTGCCGAGTGTGCCGAATTGTACGAGTCCGACGCCGCCGAACCGACATATCGGGTGTCCATTCTCGAAAAAGACGGCGCCCCTGCCAGCGAACCGGTCAATATTCAATCTGCCGACGACGCCAGCATCATTAAAAAAGCCAAACAAATGGTGGACGGCAAGACCGTCGAAGTGAAGGAAGGCGAGCGTCTCGTGGCCACCTTCCCGCCCTCCGAATAGACGCCGGTCGAGTCTTTGCCGATGTCAGGTCAAGCTTGGGTATGACCGGGACGACGAATCCCGAAAGCATCCGGCGTTTCACCTGCGGGCTTTCACCGTGGCGGCCGAAGCTGCGACCTCTTTTTGGCCGCAACGTCAACTAACGGACAGACGGCTTTTTGCAAAAGATCGAGAACGCGGGGCAAGGCATCGTTCAATCGAGAGAGCACGCCATGCTAACGGCCAACCTTCGGGAGCGACAGCGGCCATTTCTTTACAGGTGCCCCTGCACCCACCATGTCGTGCAGGCGATGGTCGACCGAGCCTTGATCGGCCCGGCGACGATCTGCGCGCCGATGGATTGTCCGATCTGCGATCGGACCCACATTGTCAACTTGACGGATGAAGTGGCGCTCGAGATGGCCCGCGCGGGCGCGCTGTTGAACTAGGCGCCGTCATGCCCGCGAAAGCGGGCAGCCAGTGCCCTCTTCGTCATTGCCGGACTTGATCCGGCAATCCATCAAAAAGCAAAACCCCAGGGTTTCCCCCGGGGTTTTTTCGTTCGCGGCCGAAAATTCGGAAAAGCGCTTAGAAACGGTAGTTGACGCCGAGACGGACGATGTTCGCCTTGAAGGTCGTCGAGACGTCCGCGCCCGGGTTGCAGGTCGGCGCCGCGCAGGTCGCCTTGCGAGATCGGCGTAGAGATATTCCGCCTGACCGACCAGTTGGTGAACAGCGCGTATTCGACGCCGAGGCCCGCGGTCCAGCCGAGCTTGGTCTTGCTGTCGGAGACGCCGGCCTGTTCGACCTTGACGTTGCCGGCCGCCAGACCGCCGGTGATGTAGGGCAGCCAGTTGTTCCAGCCGGCGTAGCCGAGGCGCGCGCGCGCCGTGCCGAGCCAGGAGTTGGTGACCGTGCAATCCGGCGCGCAGAAGGCCGACGACGAGCCCTTCATGCCGCTGTAATCGACATCGCCTTCGAGGCCCAGACCCAGGTGCCGGTCTGGAAGTTGTAGGCCGAGCGTGCCGCCAATGAGGCGCACCCTTGACGTTGAAGTCGCCGGTCGAGCCGACATCGTTGGTGACGCTCGACTTGCCGAAGCCGTAGCCGGCGTTCAAGCCGACGTAAAAGCCGTTCCAGTTCGCGTAGGCCGGCGCGCTGTACATCGGCGCCTTGTAGCGCGAGCCGAGGTCGGCGGCGGAGGCCGCCCACGAGGGTCGCAAGCAGCGTCGCCGCGGCGAGGGAAATTCGGATGATGGTGGAACGCATAGCTTGTAACCCCCTGATTCGAAAAACAGTGGCTACAACCTACTCAGGTATGGTTACCGGGGCCGTTAACCATAGTTGTACATCGTGGAAAATCCCGCGCGGCTTTACCGTTTCGGGCAGGCGCGCCTATTATCAGATTGGCTGATGTGACCGGTTCATAACCCGTGAATATCGCGGCCCCTCACTCTGTTCTAAAGCCGTTGGAATTCCTCGCGGCGCAACCACAAAGAGCGCGAACTTGCGTCCCGGGACGACCTGCTCGTTCGCACGCAAAATAAAAAGCGGGAGGACACGCGTATGGCCAAGTTGAAAGTTCTGGTCGCAGGCGGCGGCATCGGCGGGATCGCCAGCGTGCTTGCGCTGCGCCAGCGCGGTTTCGACGTGCAACTGTTCGAACAAGCCGCCGCTTTCGGAATGGTCGGCGCCGGTATTCAAGTTTCGTCCAATGCCGCCAAAATCCTGCTCAAGCTCGGCCTCGGTGAAGCACTCAAGAAGGTCGCCACCTACCCTGAGGGGCGCGACTATCGCGGCTGGGATACCGCCGAGCGTCTCTATTACACGCCGCTCGGTCGAGAAAGCCGAAGCGCATTTCGGCTCGCCCTACTACGCCGCGCACCGCGCCGAATTGCTCGACGTTCTGCTCAGCGGTCCTCGGCCAGCACGGGGGTTCAAGCTCGGTTCGCGCATCGAGCGCGTCGACCAGGACGACAACGGAGTTTTCGCTGACGCTTGCCGACGGCACCACGCATCACGGCGACATTCTGATCGGCGGCGACGGCATCCATTCGACGGTGCGCGCTCAACTCTTCGGCAAAGAACTGCCGCGCTACACCGGCAACGTCGCCTGGCGCGGCCTCGTTCCGGCCGAACGCGTGGCGGCACCTCTATCTCGGAAATCTTGTCAGCGTCTGGATGGGGCCGAACCGTTCGATCGTCTCGTATTATGTTTCCGCGGGTAAAACCTACAACTGGATCGGCATCAGTCGCACCAAGACCGAGCCGGCGCGCGAGTCCTGGCTTGCCGAAGGCAAGATCGAAGACGCTCTCGCGGAATATCATGGTTGGAATTCGACGATCCAAACCATCATTTCCGAGACCCCGAAAGTGCTCAAGCAAGCCCTCTACGACCGCGAGCCTTTGTCCGACTGGCAGGTGAAACGGATCGTCCTGCTTGGCGACGCGGCGCATCCGATGCTGCCGTTCTACGCGCAAGGCGGCGCACAGAGCATCGAGGACGCTTACGTGCTGGCCGGCTGCATCGCCGAAGGCCACGACAAGCCGATCGAGGCGCTGGCGCGTTTTGTGAAGATGCGCCCTGCCGCGCACGGCGTGGATGCAAGGGCTCGCCCGCCGCGAGGAAGAGCTTTACCAGACGAACGACGAGCCGCGATCAAGGCTCGCAACGAGCGGATGCGCTCCAACCGCGTTCCGGAGACCGCAACCTTCCCGCCGGAACAGGAGCGCCTGTACGGCTACGATGCGGAGGTCGAACTCAAGAAAAGCGCATAAGCACTGCGCATCGGCAACAAACCCGCGTGACAAAATGCGGGAAAACAGGGAGAAGAATATGCTGTTGAACAAACGTGCCGTGCTTGCGGGCTTGCTGGCTGCTGCGACGCTGGCGGCGGCGAATAACGCGCATGCCCAGGAACTACCCAAGCCGGCCGATCACCGTGATCGTGCCTTATGCCGGCGGCAGCGCCAGTGACATCGTCAGCCGCGTGTTGCTCGAAAAATGTCGAGCATTCTCGGCCAGCCTATCGTGGTCGAAAACAAGCCGGGCGCCGGCGGCAACGTCGGCACCGCGCAAGCCGCGCACGCCACGCCGGACGGCTACACGCTGCTCGGCGTCGCCGCCGGTCCTGTGACGACGGGCTTGATGCTGTACAAGGATATCGGCTTCGAAGCCAAGGATCTTGTGCTGATCTCGCCGTTTGCGAGCTTCACTGTCGTCATCACCGCCAGCAACAAGCTCGGTGTCCACTCGGTCAAGGAATTGATCGAGCGTGCCAAGAAAGAACCCGGTGCGCTGAACTACGTTCGGTCGGCATCGGCTCGTCGCAACATCTCGCCGGCGAGTATTTCTCGCAGATCACCGGCACGAAACTCACCCATATTCCGTATCGCAACATCGCGCAGTTCGGTCCCGACCTGATGGAAGCAGGGTGGCAGCTTGGCTTCTCGTGGTACCCGAACGTCTCCGCGCCGATTGCCGCGAACGGCGCGACCGCGCTCGCAGTTGCCGGCGACAAGCGTTTGACAGCGGTATTGCCGGAAACGCCGACGACAACCGAAGCAGGCTTGCCGCAATACAAGGTCGACGGATGGTTTGGGCTCGGCGCGCCGTCGGGCGTGCCGAAAGATATCCAGCAGCGGCTTAACGCCGCGCTGCTCCAGGGCGCTCAAGGATCCCACCGTACTCGCCAGATTCGAAAAGATCGGTGCCGTAGCAATCGGCCGCGATCTTAATCAATCGGCGAAGTTCTGGGACGACGAAATCGCCAAATATCGTGAAATCGTCACCAACGCCGGCATCAAAAGCCTCGATTAGCGGCGGAGCGCCACGGGCGGAAAAGAAAAAAGCCCCGGGGTTAAGCCCGGGGCTTTGGTTCGTGAAACGTGCGTTGCGCTTAGAAGCGGTTAGTTGATGCCCGCGCGCACGACGTTGGACTTGAAGCTGACATTGTCGGTGGCGGCGCCACAGGAAATGCCGCAATCGAATTTACCGAGGTCGACGTAGAGATATCGGCCTTGACCGACCAGTTGCTCCACAGCGCGTATTCGACGCCGGCGCCGGCGGTCCAGCCGATCTTGGTCTTGGTGGCCGAACCGGTCGTCGAGTTGGTCGCCTTGATATCGCCGCCGGCGGCGCCGCCGGTGATGTAGGGCAGCCAGTTGTTGAAGCCGGCATAGCCGAGACGCGCGCGCGCGGTGGCGAGCCAGGAGTTCTTGGTTTCGAGGTCGCTGGCGCCGACGGTCTCGCTGCCCTTGATGGTCGAGAAATCGATGTCGCCTTCGATGCCCCAGACCACCCCAGGTGCCGGTCTGGAAGTTGTAGCCCAGCGTGCCGCCGACCAGCGCGCCCTTCGGGCTCGGGCTCACGGCCGGCACATCCCAGTTGGACTTGCCGAAGCCGTAGCCGCCGTTGATGCCGACATAGAAGCCGTTCCAATTCGCATACGACGGCGCGCTATAGGCCGGCGCCTTGTAGCTCTGGCGCGGCAGGTCCGCGGCTTGCGCTACGATGGGGGTGAGCAGCAGTGCGGTGGCGGCAAAGCCTGCACGGATCGTTTTTGTCATCATCGTCTTCGGCCCTTTGGCTGATCGGTAAATTACAAATCGGGTGGGACGCCTCACGCGTCCTCAGGGGCGCGCTCGCGGGCAGAAAAGCGCGAATTCGTTAAAGGGTGGTTAACCATAAGAAGTCCTTACCGGCGGCAGGCTTCTTTTGGCTCTGAAAGACAACAGGCGTGACAAATCTGTCACGCCCTGGGCGCGGAATTAGGCATGTGCCTGGGGCACGTTGCGTCGCGTCGTCATGATTCGCTCCACAGCGCATGGAAATGATGCAGCGGCCCGTGACCATGGCCGATATTGAGTCGGTCGGCGGCGGCGATGGCGGCGGTGACGTACGTCTTGGCCGTCGCGCACCGCAGCCGCGGATCGCAGCCTTTGGCAAGTCCGGCCGCGATTGCCGACGACAGAGTGCAGCCGGTGCCGTGCGTGTTGCGGGTGGCGATGCGCTTAGCGGCGAGGCGTACGACATCACCCTGACCGATCAGCAGATCGACGCTTTCCGCGCCGTCGCCGTGCCCGCCTTTGATCAAAACATTGCGCGTGCCGAGCGCCAGTATTGGCGCGCCTGAGCTTCCATCTCCGATTCGGTGCGGGCGAGCGGCGTCTCGGTCAGAACGGCGGCTTCGGCTAAATTCGGCGTAACGATCAACGCGCGCGGGATGAGCTCATGGCGGAGCACCGCCACCGCTGCCGGCGTCAGCAGCCGGTCGCCCGATGTCGCGACCATCACCGGGTCGAGCACGATATTCTTTGCGTGATGGCGGGCAAGCCCCTCGGCAACGGCTTCTATCGCCGCAGCTTGCGACAGCATGCCGATCTTCACCGCGCCGACCTCGAGATCGGAGAACACCGCATCGATCTGCGCGGCGATGAAGTCAGCCGGCACATCGTGGATGGCGGTGACGCCTTTGGTATTCTGCGCGGTCAACGCCGCGATCACCGAGGCACCGTAGACGCCGAGCGCGGCGAAAGTCTTGAGATCGCCTGGATGCCGGCGCCGCCGCTCGAATCCGAGCCGGCGATGGTGACGGCAACCGCCGTCACGTGTGGCGCCGCCTTGCCAGCGCGGCGTCGACGACCGCGCGCAAATTCGCCGCGGCTGCGGTCGGATCGCTCGCCAGCGACAGCGCCGAGATCACCGCGACGCCGTCGCAGCCTTGCGCGATGACGTCGGCGGCGTTGCTCTCGTTGATTCCGGCAACGGCGCAAATCGGAAATTTCGGGGTCGCGCGCGCGGATGGCCGCAACGACCTCGCGCAAGCCGTCGATGCCGATCGGCGCCTTGGCGTCATCCTTCGACGTCGTGGCGTAAACGCCGCCCGACCGCGACGTAATCGAGATGCTCGAGCGGCGCGGCTTTGGCCTGCTCCACGGTCCTGATGCTGAGCCCGATGATGGCCGTGCGGCCGAGCAGCAAGCCGCGCATCGGCCGGCGACATGTCGTCCTGGCCGATATGGACGCCATCGGCTTCGGCGGCGAGCGCCACATCGACGCGGTCGTTGATGAGCAACGGAATATCGAGCGGCGCCAGCACCACCGTCAGTTCACGCGCCTCTTCGAACCAGCTTGGCGCGTCGAACCGTGCTTGTCGCGCAGTAGTTGCACCAGGGTCGCGCTGCCCGCAATGCGCTGGGCAAGATCGCCGAGCGTGCGGCTGCCCGCGACGGCTGGGTCGATGAGGGCATAAAGGCGGAGATTCGACGTCCATTAAGAGACCTGTGCTGATTGCGTTCGAGGATATGAGCGGCGATCTGCGGGCAACGCGCAGCGTAACGACGCATATGCATATTTTGACGGAACCCGCCGCATCTCTGCTCCCTCCGCGGCATGACCCGGATCAGGTTCGTTGGGTTGGCCTCGGGGAACGCCTCTCAGCCGGCAACAGGCCGGACACCCCACGAGATTGCAGCGCTTTACCTAGTCCGGGCGGTCTTTGAAGGCAAGGTGTGCCTTGCACGGGAGGCGTCTTTTTTGCTGGATTAAAAAGGCACCAGGAACGTTGCCGGAGGGTACGCGATGACGCCCTTTTTCGTTCAGATCAAATGCGAACTCGGCAAGGCTTATCAGGTCGCCAATGAGCTCGGCCGAAGCGAAATCGCCATCGGAAATTTATTCGACCGCCGGCGACTTCGACCTGCTGGTGAAATTCTACGTCGAGGCCGGTACCGACATCGGCCACTTTCGTCAACGAGAAGGTGCAGTGCTGTGCCGGGCATCAAGGACACGGCTACCATCATCACCTTCAAGGCGTTCACGGCGTAACACCTACACCGCAGAGGGCGGACCTTCGGCCTCGGCGGCGCGTTGCAGACCGAGCTGGCGTTCGCGCCAGATCACGAACAGTGCCTGGCGCCGGCAACGATCGCCGCGCCGACGTAAACCAGCGCTGTCGGCAGTTCGCCGAACACCCAGTAGCCGAGCAGCAAGCGCCCACAGCATGGGCGCTGTAGTCGAACGGCGCCACCACCGACGCCGCGGCAAAACGATAGCTCTCGGTCAGAAAGAGATGCCGATGCCGCCGAAAATGCGAGCGAAATCAGCATCGCCAGTTCGCTCGCGCTCGGGCGAATGCCAGGCGAAGGGCAGCGTCACCGCACCGGCGAGCGCTGGTGACCAGCAGAAATAAAACACAATCGACGACGTGGTCTCGCTTTGCGTCAGGCGGCGGGTCTGAATGACCGTGGCCGCGTTGCAGAAGGCTGAGACCAGCGCCAGCATCGAGCCGACGGTCGCTGCGGCGGTAGCGCCGGCAACGGCATAATTGCCAATGTCGAAGTGCGGGATCAGCATCACGATCACGCCGCCGAAACCGACAAGCACCGCGGCCCAGCGATAGGCGCGCACGCGCTCCTTCAAGATGAGTGCGGCCAGCGCCACCGTAATCAACGAGACGCAAACGAGATCGCGGTGGCATCCGCCAGCGGCAGCCGCGCCAGCCCACCGAAGTTGGTGTACATGCCGGCGACACTCATCGCGCCGCGGCCAAATTGCCCGAGCGGCCGCCGGGTATAGACGGCCCCGACAAGCTCGCCGCGATAGGCGTAGATCAGCAGCACGGCGGCGGGATGGCGCAGGCGCTGCGGAAAAACACCATTGGCCGACCGGGACGACATCGCCCAACTGGCGCACAATCGCCGCCAGGCCGGCAAACAAAAGCGCAGAGATCAGCTTGAAGCCGATGGCCTTGAGCAGGATTCATTGACGGCAGATCCCGGCGGCAACGTCCGCTTGTCTCGCGCGCGGGTTATGCCCAGGAAGCGGCGCCACTATGCAATCGGCCGCTATTTTCTCGCCGGCGCCCGGCTCTCGACCGGCGGCAGCGATTTGATGTAGGTCGCCATGGCGTCGCGGTCGGCCGCGGTGAGCTGAGAGGTGTTGCGCACCACTTCGACCATGCCGCCGCCGACCCGATCGGCATCGGGCGTCATGCCGTCGGCGAGAGTTCCTGCAATATCGGACACCGACCAGTCCTTGAGCTGGACTGGGTGATATTCGGCACGCCGCCCTGCCCGTCGGGCGCCGGTCCGCCGGTAAAGCGCTGGCTGGCGACGATGGCGCCGAGCGCATTGCGCGGCGAATGGCACTCGGCGCAGTGGCCGGCGCCGTTGACCAGATAGGCGCCGCGATTCCAGGCGGCCGACTTCGCCGGATCGGGCTTGAATGGCTCGCCGCCAAGATACAGCAGCTTCCAAAGGCCGACCGCGCGACGGATGTTGAACGGAAACGGCAGATCGTGATCGCGCACGCGGCCGGCCACTTTCGGCAGCGTTTTAAGATAGGCGAACAGATCGCGCAGATCGTTGACCGAGATGTGCCGATATGAAGTGTAGGGGAACGCCGGATAGTAATGCTTGCCTTCGGGCGACGTGCCTTTGTGCAGCGCGGTGATGAATTGCGCTTCGGTCCAGGCACCGATGCCGTCTTCCGGATGGGGAGAGATATTCGGAACGTAGAAGGTGCCGAATGCCGAACTCAACGCCAGTCCGCCGCCGAGACGGCTGCGGTCCGGCTGTTTCGGCACCGCGTGACACGACGAGCAGCCGCCGGCCAAGAATAGCTCCTTGCCATTGGCGAGATCGGGCGCGTGCAAAGGCTGCGCGCTCGGCGGCTCGATCGCAGGAACGGTCAAAAGCCAAAACGCCGCAAGGCCGAGCACCGCGGCGGCGACAGCCAAGGCCATCAGCTTCTTCATCATGCCCCGCCCCCCGCGCGCATGCCGGCAATTTCATACAGGAAACAAAACGCCGGCGCGATGCTGCCACGCCGGCGGAACTCAAAGACGACGGGAAAAACTCTAGCGCTGCGAAAGCCGATAGTCCTCATGGCAGTCGTCGCAAGCCTTGCCGACCACAGGGATCGCGGCCTTCAGCCCGTCGAGGGACGAAACCGCCTTGTCGCGCGTCTCCGCGACGGCCTTGCCGAAGGCAGCGGCCTTCTCGTCGAAATCTTTTTTGTCCTGCCACACCTTCGGCGTCGCGCGGGTGTCGCCACCGGATTTGGAATTATCGGGAAACAGGCCGGGCAGCTTCGGCCGCCGCGGCGTCGAACGGCCTTTGGCCGCGCATTGTTTGCACCATCGCGCGCGCGTTGTCGTTGTTGCCTTTCATCAGCGCCTTGCGCGCCGCGATCGGATCGACCTGCGCCATCGCGCCACCCAGGCTGAGCACAACAACGAGGGCCGTCAGTCCCGTCCGCCAAAACATCGATTGCCGCCTTTCCTGCGCTTCGTCCATCGGATCAACCCTCGCCCGGAGGGCTTATTCCGCCGGGTGATGGCCGGGAGAGCGAGCGGCTTCCGTTCACGAACTCGTGATCGGGAAATTCTCAGGCGGCGTTGGAATTCCTGGCCCTTTCGATGGCCTGCCAGACGCGCTGCGGCGTCGCCGGCATGTCGATGGTGCGAATGCCATAGGTGCGCCAGAGGACATCGACAATGGCATTAATGATGGCGGGGCACGAGCCGATGGCCCCGGCCTCGCCCGCGCCTTTGACGCCGAGCGGGTTGTTCTTGCACGGCGTGTTGCGGGTCTCGAACACGAAGTCCGGCGCATCGACCGCCCGCGGCATGGCGTAGTCCATGAAGCTCGCACTCAGCAATTGCCCCGATGCCGTATCGTAGACGGTGTCTTCCATCAGCGCCTGGCCGATGCCCTGCACCGCGCCGCCATGCACCTGCCCCTCGAGCAGCAACGGATTCAGCGTCGCGCCGAAGTCGTCGACGATGACATAGCGCATGATGACGGTGACGCCGGTCGAAGGATCGACCTCGACTTCGGCGATATGCGTGCCGTTCGGGAAGGTCGGCAGATCGGTGGCGAACTCGCTCGACGCCTTCAATTTCTCAGGGCTCGCCTGCGGATGCGCGGCGAGATCGGCGAATGTAATGACGCGGTCGGTGCCGGCGACGCGAATGGCGCCGCCGCCGATCTCCAGATCGCCGACCGCCGCCTCCAAGGCATCGGCGGCGATTTCCTTGAGCTGCTCGGCCAGCGTCCTTGCTGGCGCGGTCGACCGAAACGCCGCCGACCGGTATCGAACTCGAGCCGCCGGTGCCGGCCCCGGTCGCAATCGCATCGGTATCGCCCTGCACGACGCGCACGCGATCCGGCGGCAGATCAAGCCGCTCGGCCACAAGCTGCGCATAGGACGTCGCATGGCCCTGCCCGGTCGATTGCGAGCCGATGAGAACGGTGACACCGCCGTCGGGATCGAGCCGCACCACCGCCGTCTCCGGCCCGTTCGCGCCGCAGGCTTCGATGTAAGTCGCGATGCCGATGCCGCGCAGCTTGCCGGCGCGCTTGGATGACGCGGCACGCTTGGTGAACCCGTTCCAGTCGACCAGTTCCTGCGCGCGCGCCAAGGTGCCGGCGAAATCGCCGGAGTCGTAGACCTTGCCGGTCGGCGTCGCGTAAGGCAGCGCCTTCGCCTTGATCAGATTCTTGCGCCGGAGCGCATCCGGCGAGATGTCGAGTTCGTGCGCCGCGGCATCGACCGCGCGTTCGATTAGATACGAGGCCTCCGGCCGCCCGGCGCCGCGATAGGCATCGACCGGCACGGTATTGGTGTAGGTGCCGCGTAGCCGCACGTAACAGACCGGAATGTCATAGGCGCCGGTCGCCATGCCGACGCCGAGCCACGGAATGTAGGGGCCGTAACACGACAAATACGCGCCCATGTCGGCGACGATGTCGAGTTCGAGCGCCAGGAAGCGGCCTTTGTCGTCGATGGCCAGCCGCGCGGTCGAGATGTTGTCGCGACCATGGCTGTCGGCGAGGAAATGTTCGCTGCGGTCGCACACCCATTTCACCGGCTTGCGCAGCCGCTCGGCCGCGACCGCGGCCAGCGCATACTCGCGATATGGAAACAATTTGGTGCCGAAACCGCCGCCGACGTCCGGCGTGATCACGCGCATCTTGTCAAGCGGCAGCTTCAGTACGCCGCAGATGATTTCACGAATAATGTGGCTGCCTTGGCTACCCAGCGTCAGCGTGTGGCGCTCGCCGTCATATTCGGCGACCACGCCGCGCGTATCCATGTAATTGGTGACCAGGCGCTGGTTGACGATGGTCAGTTCGACGGTATGCGCCGCCTTGGCGAAGGCTTCTTTCGTTGCGCGTGCGTCGCCCATATCCTTTTCGAAGGCGAGATTGTCCGGACGGTCGGGCCAGACGAGCGGCGCGCCGGGCTTGAGGGCCGCCATGCCGCCGATCACGTGCGGCAGCGGCTGCCAATCGACCGTGATTGTCTCGGCTCCATCCTTGGCTTGATTGAGCGTATCGGCGACCACAAAAGCGATGGCGTCGCCGACGTGGCGCACGACGTCCCCCGCCAGGATCGGATAAAAAGGAACCTTGGTGTCGGCATCGAGCACGCCGGGCGTCGGTAAGGGCCCAAGCTCGGCAATGTCGGCAGCAACCAGCACAAGGCGGATGCCCGGCATTTTCCGCACGCGGTCGAGTTCGGAAATGCTGAAACGGGCATGGGCGTGCGGCGAGCGCAGCATCACCGCGTGCAGCGTCGCCTCCGGCGCGACATCGGCAATATAACGCCCGGCACCCCGGAGCAGCGCGTCATCCTCTTTACGGGTGAGCGGCTGGCCGAAACCGAATTTCATGGCCATCGAAAGGCTACTTTTTCGCCGGCGCCGAATGGGTCCGGCCGCGGCTGGTGCGTTCGGCGATCCAGCGGGCGACAACGTAGAACACCGGCGTGAAAATCAGGCCGAAGATGGTGACGCCGATCATGCCGGAAAACACCGCGGTGCCGAGCGCCTGACGCAGTTCGGCGCCGGCGCCCACGGCAAATGCCAGCGGCGTGACGCCCCAGCACAAAGGCCAGCGACGTCATCAGAATGGGCCGCAAGCGCAGATGCGCGGCTTCGACGGCGGCGGCGAAGCGATCGCGTCCCGCATCTTCCAACTGCTTGGCGAACTCGACGATCAGAATCGCGTTCTTGGCGGCAAGGCCGATCAGCACGATGAATCCGACCTGGGTGAGAATATTATTGTCCTGTCCCCGCAGAGAGACGCCGATGATCGAGGCAATCAAGCACATCGGCACGATCATGATGACCGACAGCGGCAGCGTCAGACTCTCGAACTGTGCCGCCAGCACCAGGAACACGAAGACCACCGCCAAAACGAAGGCGAAAACGGCCGTATTGCCCGCCCGCAGTTGCTGGAAGGCCAGCGTGGTCCATTCGTAAATCCTTCGGGCAACGTCTCCGCCGCCAGCTTCTCCATGATCTCGATCGCCTGGCCCTGGCTATAGCCGGGCGCGGCGCCGCCATCGAGTTCCGCGGTCGGATAGAGATTGTAACGCGGCACGCGATAGGGTGCGGTGATGCTGCGTACGGTGGTGAAGGCACCCAGCGGAACGGTGTCGCCTGTGCTGTTGCGCACACGGATCTTCAGCACATCCTTGGTGTCGGCGCGATAGTCGCTCGACGCCTGCGCCACCACGCGGAAGGTGCGGCCGAACAGATTGAAGTCATTGACGTAGGCCGAACCGAGATAGATTTGCAGCGCTGAGAAGACGTCCGGAATATTGATGCCGAGCAATTGCGCCTTGACCCGGTCGATGTCGAGATAAAGCTGCGGCGTGGTGTTCTCGAACAGCGAATAGACCTGCACCAGGCCGGGCGTCTGCGCCGCCCGCCCCATCATCGCGTAGACCGCGCCCTGCAAGGCCGCTGAGCCGCGGCCGGCGCGGTCTTCCACCATCATGCGGAAGCCGCCGGCATTGCCGATGCCCGACACCGGCGGCGGCGCGGCAACGAAGACCATGCCTTCCTGGAGACCGGCCAGGCGCTTGAACAATTCGGTCTGGATGCCGGTTGCCGATTGCGCGGGATCGTTCGCCCTGCCCTCGAACGGCGCGAGCGTGACGAAGATCGCGCCGGCATTCGGCGCATTGGTAAACGTTGCGCCGGAGAAGCCGACGATATTCACCGCGTGCGCGACGCCCGGCACCTTCAGGGCGATGTCGACGGCGCGCCGGTTGAGCTCATCGGTGCGCGCCAGCGACGCCGCCGGCGGCAATTGCGTGACGATGATGAGGTAGCCGCGGTCGAGTTGCGGAATAAATCCGATCGGCGTCTTGCGGAATTCGTTGAGCCCAAACGCGATCACGCCGGCGTAGACCACGAGCATGAGCACGGCGAAGCGCACCAGCTTTCCGGAGAGCCAGCCGTAACCGCGTGTCAGCTTGTCGAAATAACGGTTGAACAAGCCGAAGAATCCGTGGATCGGCGCGCTCCACCAATAATGCTTGGCGGTTTCGTTCGGCGGCTTCAACAGCAAACGGCAAAGCGCCGGCGACAACGTCAATGACACTATCAGCGAAATGACGGTCGCGCCGGCGATGGTCAGCGCGAATTGCCGGTAGAACTGTCCGGAAATGCCGGTGATGAAAGCAGACGGCACGAAGACCGATATCAGCACCAGCGCAATCGCGATCAGCGCGCCACCGACTTCATCCATGCTCTTGATGGCCGCATCGTGCGGATTGAGCCCTGCTTCGATATTGCGCTGGACATTTTCCACCACGACGATGGCGTCGTCGACCACGATGCCGATGGCGAGCACGAGACCGAACAGCGACAGATTGTTGAGCGTGAAGCCGAACAGCGACATCACGAAAAACGTGCCGATCAATGACACCGGAATGGCGACAATGGGGATGATCGCGGCGCGCCACGTCTGCAGGAACAAGATGACCACCAGCACGACCAGGATGATGGCTTCGCCGATGGTCGACTGCACCGCGTCGACCGATTCCTGGATGAACTGTGTCGGATTGTAGACGATGGTGTATTTCAGGCCGGGCGGAAACCGGGTGGCCAGACCGTCCATCGTGCTGATGATCGCTTTGGCGGTCGACAGCGCATTCGAGCCGGGGCGCTGGAACACGCCGAGCGCGATGGCCGGATCGCGATCAAGGTAGGAATTGGTCGAGTAGTCCTGCGCGGCCAGTTCAACGGTAGCGACGTCCTTGACTCGCACGATGGCCGTAGTCGTCTGCTTGACGATGATGTTGGAGAACTCGTTCGGATCAGCGAGCCGGCCCAACGTATTGACCGAAATCTGGAAAGCGCCGGGCTTGTCTACCGGCGGCTGATTGAGCACGCCGGAGGCAACCTGCACGTTCTGACCTTGCAGCGCCGTCACCACGTCGCTGGCGGTCAGGCCGACAGACTGGAGTCGCTCAGGATCGAGCCAAATGCGCATGGCGTAATCGCGGCTGCCGAACACCGTGATCGAGCCGACGCCGTCGACGCGTGTCACCGCATCGGTGATTTCCAGCGTCGCGTAATTCGAGATGAACAAGGTGTCGCGCGAATTGTCCGGCGAATAGAGATGCACGACCATCATCAGGTCGGGCGAGGCCTTGTTCACCGTCACGCCGATATTGCGCACATCGGCCGGCAGGCGCGGCTGCGCGATCGCGACGCGGTTCTGCACCTGCACCTGCGCGATATCGAGATTGGTGCCGATGTCGAACGTGACCGAGATCGAGAAACGGCCGTCGCCGGTCGAGTTCGACGTCAAGTAGATCATGTTCTCGACGCCGTTGATCTGCTGCTCGATCGGCGTCACCACCGTCGAGGCCACGACGTCGGCGCTGGCGCCGGGATATTGCCCGGTCACGGTAATGGTCGGCGGCGCGATCTCGGGATATTGCGCGACCGGCAGGCGAATAAATGCCACCGCGCCCAGGATCACGAAAACAATCGAGACCACCGAAGCGAAGATCGGGCGATCGATAAAGAAGTGCGATATGCGCATGGGCTGATGCCGGCCGCTATTTCGGCGCCGGCGGCGCGCCACCGGCAGGTGGCGTTGCGCCCTGTTCTTGCGGCGTCACCTTGGCACCCGGCCGCGCCCGCAGCAGGCCGTTGACGATCACGCGGTCGTCGGCGCTCAGGCCGTCTTTAACGACGCGCATGCCGTCCGGCGTGACTTGCCCGAGCGTTACGTATTTAGGCGTCGCCACGTTGTCGGCATTCACCGTCATGACGAACTTGCGCACCTGTTCGGTGCCGATAGCGGCGTCCGGTAGCACCAAGCCTTCGTAGGCTGGCGATGCCGGCACGCGCACGCGGGCAAACATGCCGGTCGTGAACACGCCATTGGGGTTGGTGAAGACCGCGCGGCCGCGGATCGTGCCGGTCGACCGGTCGATCACGTTGTCGACGAAGTCCATGCTGCCTTCGTGCTTGAAGTCGGTTTCATCGATCAGCTTGACCGAGACTTTCACGCCACCGCCGCGACTGGCGACATCCTGCCCGCCGCCATCCGCCATCCGCTCGTAGCGCAGATACGACGCTTCATCGAACGTGAATTCGAAGCGGATCGGATCGACCGATACGATGGTGGCGAGCAGCGTTGTGTTGCCGCCGGTGCCGCCGGTAACGAGGTTGCCGGGCGATACGCGCCGGTCGCCGATGCGGCCGTTGATCGGCGCCTTCAACTCGGTGAATTCCATGTCGAGTTCGGCCTGCCGCACCGCCGCTTCGGCATTGGCGACCGAGGCCTGCGCATTGCGAAAGGCCTGCGCACGCTGTTCGAAGGTCTGATCGGTGATGGTCTTGTCGCGCACCAATTGCTGGCCGCGGGTGTAATCGGCCTCGGTGAACGACTGATTGGACTTGGCCTGCACCAGATTGGCGCGCGCCTGATCGAGCGCGTTCTGGAATGGCCGCTTGTCGATGGTAAACAACAGGTCGCCCTGTTTCACCGTCTGCCCGTCCTTGAAGTGCACGCCGTCGAGATAGCCCGAAACACGCGCGCGCACCTCGACCGAATTCACCGCGACAAAGCGCCCCACATATTCGTCGAAGTCGAAAACCTGGCGTTTGACCGGTTTCGCAACGGTCACGGCCGGCGGCGGCGGGCCCCCCGCCGGCGGCTTGCTCTCACCGCAGGCGGCGACAAACGCCGCAAGCACCAAAGCTGCGCCGGCGCGGGTCCAAAAATTGAGCGAATACAATGAATTCGAGCTGATAGGGGTGACCATAGAGTCTCTGCCGAGGGTTCGGGGACCCGTCCCCATATCGTCCGCATGGACGTATGTCCACATTTGCCCTTTGGCAACGGCGCGAACCATTCAACTATTTGATAGGTGGCACGCCTTAGCGCGATCGTGCCTGAAAAGCGGCCCACCAGCGCCGTCCGAAAAGAGCCAGAACAATGCCGCCATAGACGGCGCCGCCTATGGCAGCCAGCGCCAATAGGATCGCTATATCCCGCCAGCGGTGCCATTCGGCGAACAAATCCCCCACCGGCCCGGCGCACAGCCACAGGACGGCCGCCAGAATGGCCCCTGCGGCCGCGAGTTTGACCGCCGATTCGCGCAATCGCGCATCGATCTGGAGGTGGCCGGCCCGGTAGGCGAACCACATCACCAAAACCAGGTTGATCCAGGCCCCGATCGAGGTCGCGAGCGCCAGGCCTACTTGGGCGAGCGGTCCCCATCAGCAGCACCTTGAAGGCGATATTGACAGCCGCCGCGAGCAGCGCGGCTTTCACCGGTGTCGCCGTATCTCCGCGGGCAAAAAACGTCGCGACCGTGCTGCGGATCAGAACGAACGGCAGCAGCCCAAAGGCATAGGCGGCCAGCGTGCGCGCGGACGCCGTCGCATCCACCGCGGTAAATGCGCCGCGCAGAAACAAGCCGCGCATGATAAGTTCGGGGATCACGAAAAAAGCCGCGATACAGGGAATCGACAGCAGCAACGTGAATTCGGCTGCGCGATTCTGGGCATGCATCGCACCGGTCTCGTCGCCGGCGGCGAGCCGGCGCGACATTTCCGGCAGGATCACGGTGCCGGCGGCGATACCGATCACCCCGATCGGCAGTTGGTTGAGACGATCGGCGTAGTAAAGCGCCGAGACCGCGCCGGCCGGCAGAAAGCTGGCGATGATGGTGTCGGCAAACAGCGCAAGCTGCACCCCGGCAGAGCCGACGGTGGCCGGGCCGAGCGCGCGGAAGAATTGCCGCACGTCGGCGTCGAGTTCGGGCCAGCGCAGCCACGTCATCGCACCGGCGCGGGTCGCGTCGCCGGCGACCAGGAGGAATTCGAGGACGCCCGCAACCAGCACGCCCCAAGCGGCGGCATGCCCGGCCGTGGGGAAGAATGCCGCCAGGGCCAATGCAACCACGAGCGACATGTTCAGCAATATCGGCGCCGCGGCGGCGGCGGCAAAACGCTGCAATGCATTGAGGATGCCGCCGTACAGCGTGACCAACGTGATCAGAAGAAGATACGGGAACGTGATACGGGTGAGATCGACGGCGAGCGCGTAGCGCCCGGGGTCTTTGGCAAAGCCCGGCGCCAGCACATCGATGACCGCCGGCATGAACAGCAAAGCGATGGCCAGCAGCACGATCTGGCTCGCGAGCAAGAGCGTGAAAATTCGGTCGGCAAACTGCCCGGCACGCTCCGGGCCGCCTTGCGTGCGAATGCGCGCATAGGCCGGCACAAAAGCGGCGTTGAAAGCACCTTCGGCGAAAATGGCGCGGAAGTGATTAGGCAGGCGCAAGGCAACAAAAAAGGCGTCGGCCACGGACCGGCGCCTAATACGGCCGCCAAGATGATATCGCGAACGAATCCGGTGACCCGCGACAGCAGGGTAAATCCGCCGACAGTGAGTATGCGCTTAAACATCGGGCGGCCCGGCGGGAGGGTGAAAACGTTGTCTATGAATGGACTTAACGCTATGCAACGCTAACGATAGTCAGAGCGATGGAACTGCCTTAAGACGATTCTAAGGCCCTTCATAGACCGACGCGCCAAGCCCGAGCCAGCCTGAGCCAGCCCATGCCCAAACCCTCCCCCATCATTCCCATTCTGCTGGCCGGTGGCGCAGGCACCAGGCTTTGGCCGGTTTCGCGCGATGCCCTGCCCAAACAGTTTCTGCCTTTGGTCGGCTCACGGTCGACGTATCAAGAGACCTTGCTGCGCGTGCAGGACCCGATGTTTGCCGCGCCGATCGTCATTACCGGCCCCAACTTCCATTTCTTCGCGCGCCGCCAAGCCGAGGAAGTCGGCGTCGATGTCACGGTAGTGATCGAGCCGCTGCGTCGCGATTCGGCTCCGGCCATTGCGGCGGCTACGGAAGTGGCCCGGCAACGCGATCCCGACGCCGTGGTGCTGGCGCTCGCCGCCGATCACATCATTCTCGACGTGCCGGAATTCCGCGCAACCTGTCTCGCCGGCCGCGAGGCGGCGGATGCAGGCCGCATCGTCACCTTCGGCATCAAGCCGACAGAGCCGAAGACGAGCTACGGCTATATCCTGCCGGGAGAGCCTGTCGGCAACAGCGGCGTGCACGCGGTCAAGAGCTTCGTCGAAAAGCCGGATGCCGCCACCGCCGCCCGCTATGTGCGCGACGGCTATCTATGGAATTCGGGCAACTTTCTATTCCGCGCCGACGTCCTCATGGCCGAGCTCGCGCGGCTCGAGCCCGAGATGGCGGAAGCGGTCGTCGCGGCCGTCAACAACGCCAGCAACGATCTCGGCTTCCTGCGCTTGCAGCCGGACGCTTTCGCGCGCGCGCCGCAGAAATCGATCGACTATGCGGTGATGGAAAAAACCGACCGCGCCGCGGTGGTCGCCGGCAACTTCCGCTGGTCGGACATCGGCAGTTGGGACGCGCTGTTCGATATCACGCCGCGCGACGCCGCCGGCAATGTCTTTCAGGGGCCGGTGGTCGCCATCGACACCAGCGATTGCGTGGTGCACTCGGACGGACGGCTGACCGCTGTGGTCGGCGTCAGGGACATGGTCGTCGTCAGCACGTCGGACGCGGTGATGGTGGTGCCGCGGGCCCGCTCGCAGGAAGTTCGCGAGTTGGTCAACAAGCTCAAGGCCGGCAAACGCGCCGAGGCCACCGATCATAAGCGCGTGCACCGGCCCTGGGGCTATTACGAGTCGATCGACATCGGCGAGCGCTTTCAGGTCAAGCGCATCGTCGTCACGCCGGGCGGCATCCTGTCGCTGCAAAAAACACCGCCACCGGTCCGAGCATTGGATCGTGGTGCGCGGCACCGCCGAAGTCACCATCGGCGAGCAGATTCGGGCGGTGCATGAAAACGAGTCGATCTATATTCCGATCGGCAGCGTTCACCGCATGGCGAACCGGGGAAAGATACCTCTCGAACTGATCGAAGTGCAGACCGGCAGCTATCTCGGCGAGGACGACATCGAGCGCATCGAGGATGTCTACAAGCGGATCTAAGCCGCGTTACAAAATCTTGCGCCGCACCAGTTCGTCGATGACGTCACGCGCGAGTTTTTCGGGTTGCCCGTCGCCCGCCAAAAGATGCAATTCAGCGCTCTCCGGCACTTCATAAGGCTGATCGACGCCGGTGAAGTTCTTGATCTCGCCGGCCAGCGCGCGGCGGTACAATCCCTTCGGATCGCGCGCAATGCATTGCTCGATCGGCGTATCGACAAATATCTCGATGAATTCGCCGGCGCCGAGCAACTCGCGCACCATGAGACGCTCGGCGCGGAACGGCGAGATGAACGAGCAGATCACGACCAGACCCGCTTCGACCATCAGCTTGGCAACCTCGCCGACGCGGCGGATGTTCTCCACCCGATCTGGCTCGGTGAAACCGAGGTCCTTGTTCAAGCCGTGCCGGATATTGTCGCCGTCAAGCATGATCGTGTGAATGCCGCGCGCGTGCAGGCCCGCCTCGACGACATTGGCGATGGTGGATTTACCGGCGCCCGGCAGGCCGGTGAACCACAGCACCGCCGGCTTGTGATGCATAAGGCTGGATCGCCCGCCTTTGGTCACCGTGTGGTCTTGATGGTGAATATTGGTGGCCCGCCGCAGGGCAAAATCGATCATGCCGGCGGCGACCGTTTCATTGGAATAGCGGTCGATCAGTATGAACGCGCCGGTCTCGCGGTTATCCGCATAGGGATCGAAGGCGACGGCCCGCGCAATCGAGAGATTACAGACGGCGATCTCGTTCAAGGCGAGCGTCTTGGCGGCAAGCTTGGAGAGCGAATTAACGTCGAGACGGTGCTTGAGCTCGGTCACGGTTGCCGCGATCGTGCTGTGGTTGATCTTCATGAGATAGGAACGGCCCGGCATCAGATCTTCGCTCGACATCCACACCAGATGGGCCCCGAACTGGTCTGCAACCTGGGGGCGATCGCGGCCCGCGGCCAGCATGTCGCCGCGCGCAATATCGATTTCGTTCGTGAGGGTGATGGTGACAGCGTCGCCGGCCGCGGCGAGAGATAATTCGCCGCCCGACCCCAAGATCTGCTTGATCCGCGTCAATTGCCCGGATGGCAGCACGGCGATCTCGTCGCCCGGCTGCGCGCTGCCGCTCACGATGGTGCCGGCAAAGCCTCGAAATTCGGAATTGGGGCGGTTGACCGATTGGACCGGCATGCGGAAGGGCTTGGCCCTGCCGTCCGTTTCGACGTCGACCGTTTCCAGGTGATCGAGCAGCGGCGCACCTAGATGCCACGGCATATTCGTGCTCGCTGACGAAATATTGTCGCCGTAGCGGGCTGAGATCGGAATCGCCCTAATGTCTTTGAAGCCGAGGCCGGCCGCAAAGACGAGAAACTCAGCAGCGATCTCGTCGAATACCCCTTGATCGAAGCCGACAAGATCCATCTTGTTGACCGCCAGAACGACGTAACGAATGCCCAGCAGGCCTGCGATGATGGCGTGGCGCCGCGTCTGATGGAGCAACCCCTTGCGCGCATCGACAAGCATCACGGCGAGATCGGCGTTGGAAGCGCCGGTCACCATGTTGCGGGTATATTGCTCATGACCTGGCGTGTCGGCGACGACAAACGCGCGCCGCTTAGTCGAAAAATAACGGTACGCCACGTCGATGGTGATGCCCTGCTCGCGCTCGGCTTCCAAGCCGTCGAGCAACAAAGCCAGATCCATGTCGGCGCCAGTCGTGCCGTATTTTTTCGACGAGCGTTCGAGCCCGGCGAGATGATCCTCGAAGATCAGATTCTGTTCGAACAACAAGCGTCCGATCAGCGTCGACTTGCCGTCGTCCACCGAACCGCAGGTCAGAAAGCGCAAGGCCGGGCGGGTGTCGGCGCTCATCAGAAATAGCCCTCGCGCTTCTTGGCTTCCATCGAGCCGGCTTCGTCACGATCGATGACCCGGCCCTGGCGTTCCGACTTGGAAGAAGCCTGCATTTCGGCAATGATAGCGTCGAGCGTATCGGCATCCGAGGCGACCGCGCCGGTCAGCGGATAGCAACCGAGCGTTCGAAAGCGCACCCGCATCGTCCGCGGCGTCTCCCCCGGCAGCAGCGGCAGGCGCTCGTCGTCGACCACGATCAGCGTGCCGTCGCGCTCCACCACCGGACGCTCTTTGGCGAAATAAAGGGAAACAACCGGGATATTCTCGGCCCTGATATATTCCCACACATCCATCTCGGTCCAATTGGACAACGGGAACACGCGCATGGACTCGCCGGGCCTGAGGCGCGTGTTGAACTGATGCCACAGTTCGGGCCGTTGATTGCGCGGATCCCAGCCATGGTTAGCCGAGCGGAACGAAAAAATCCGCTCTTTCGCCCGGCTCTTTTCCTCGTCGCGCCTCGCCCCGCCGAATGCCGCGTCGAACTGCCATTTCTCCAACGCCTCACGCAGCGCTTGGGTCTTCATGACTTGCGTATGAATCGACGCACCCGAGGACACCGGCGAGATCCCTCGCGCAAGTCCCTCCTCGTTGACGTAGACAAGCATGTCCAAGCTGAAATCCGCCGCGACTTGATCGCGAAACGCAATCATCTCGCGAAACTTCCAGGTCGTATCGACGTGAAGCAGAGGAAACGGCAGCTTCGAGGGATAGAAAGCCTTTTGCGCGATGTGCAGCATCGCGCTGGAGTCTTTGCCAGCCGAGTAAAGCATGACCGGATTGCGGAACTCGGCCGCTGCTTCGCGAACGATATAGATTGCTTCGGCTTCAAGCCGGCGCAGCCGAATATTAGTGTCACGCCAATTCATTGATGAATGCGGGCCTATTGCCCGGTAGTCCTACTGCATTTCGATCGCATGTGGGGAAAACAAGTGTGGAAACTAACACTTCAAATACGCGTGCGGACCGGCAGACTTAGTGTCTAAGTCTCATGCCTTCAGTGCACGGCGCGTCGCATCTATAATGCGATCCTGGGTCGCCGCGTCGAGATAGGCATGCATCGGCAGGCTTATCACTTCGGCCGCCAAGCGGTCGCTGACGGCGACACCGCCCTTGCCGACCGGGTAGTGCTTGTAGGCCTGCTGGCGATGCAGCGGGATCGGATAATAGATCGCGGTCGGAATGCCTTCGGCCTTAAGGGCGGCTGCAAGCGCATCGCGACGGCCGCCCGCGACCCGTAGCGTGTATTGCGCCCACACGGAAGTCGACCCGGCCGGAACCGTCGGCGTGATCGCCGCACCGGCAAGGCCTTCGTTATAACGGCGCGCGACGCGGTCGCGGGCCTCGATCTCGTCGGGAAATATCTTGAGCTTTTCGATCAGGATGGCGGCTTGGATGGTGTCGAGGCGGGAAGCAAGGCCGATACGGATATTGTCGTATTTATCGCTGCCGTGGCCGTGCATGCGCAGGCTGCGTAATACATCGGCCATGGCGTCGTCGTCGGTCATCACCGCGCCGCCGTCGCCGTAGCAGCCGAGCGGCTTTGCCGGAAAGAAGCTGGTCGCCGTGAGGTCGCCGAAGGTGCCGAGGCGGCGGTTATTGAAGGTGGCGCCGAAGCCCTGCGCCGCATCGTCGACAATGAACAGGCCTTCCGCCTTGGCGGCTTCCGCTACCGCGGCGTGGTTGGCGGCAAGGCCGAACAGGTCGACGGGAATGACCGCCTTGGGGGCAAGGCCGGCGGCTTTGGCCGCCGCGACCGCGCCGGCAATGCCGCTGGCGTCGATGTTGAACGTGACCGGATCGACATCGACGAAAACCGGCGTGGCGCCGACGAGCGCCGCGACCTCGGCCGTGGCGCAAAACGTGAAGGACGGGCAGATCACCGCGTCGCCGGAGCCAATGCCTTTGGCACGCAGCGCCAGCACGAGCGCATCGGTGCCGCTGGCGCAGGTGACGGCATGCTTGGCGCCGCAGAAGGCGGCGAGATCGGCCTCGAAGGCCTGGACTTCCGGGCCGAGGATGTATTGGCCGTGATTGAGCACGCGGGTCACCGCGGCATCGACGGCCGGTCCTAGGCGACGACGCTGCGCACCGAGATCGATGAATGGAATTGGCGGCAGCTCGGTGCGGAGATTCATCGGACGTCCCGAATAATACTTGATGGCGCCGGTCAGCCGGCGGCGACGCGCGGGCTCTTGCGCTGCGCGTGCGCCACGGTGGAAGGACGGCCGTCGAGGCAACGGATCGCGATCTCGAGGCTGGCGACACCTTCCTCGCCGGTCACAGCCGGCGGCGCACCCGTGCGCACCGCGCGCATGAAGGCCAGCAGTTCGGAGCGCAGCGGTTCGGCGTGCCCGACCGAAAGGTGGCGCATGGAATAGCTGCCGTCCGGCTGGAAGCCGAAACATTCGGTGACCTGACGGGTGAGCAAATCGCCCATCACGTATTTGCCGCGCGTGGCGACCGTGACGTTGCGCGCCTTGAACGGGGTCAGCCAATTGGTGTTGATATGCGCGAGCACGCCGGACGCTGTGCGGAATTGCAGCAGCGCGATATCCTCGCGCTCCGCGACCGCGCTCGATAGCTGCGGCTGGACTTCGACGATATCGCTGTCGGTGAACCAGCGGATCAGGTCGATATCGTGCACGGCGAGATCGATGACCACGCCGACATTCGACATGCGCGGCGGGAACGGGCCGACGCGCGTGATGGCGATCGACAGAATATCCTCGTTGCGGATCGCATCCTTGATCGCCTCGACCGCGGGGTTGAAGCGCTCGACGTGCCCGACCATCAAGGTCAGGCCGGCGCGGCGCGCCGCGTTGATGATCTCGTTACCCTCTTCCACCGACGAGGCGATCGGCTTTTCCACCATGACATGGACGCCACGCGCGATACAGGTCAGCGCGACGTCGCGGTGAAAATGGGTGGGCGCGGCGATCGTGATGGCGTCGACTTGCTTGTCGAGCAGCTCCTCGACGCTGGCGAAGGCACCGCAGTTCAATGTCTTGGCGACAAATTCGGTTTGTTTTCGGTCAGGATCGGCTACGCCGACCAATTCGACGCCCGGCAGTCCGGCAAAAACGCGGGCATGATTGCTGCCCATGACGCCGACGCCGACGACGCCGACGCGCAAGGTTCGTTCCGCACCCGTTACTGCAGCTTGCGTCATCGCTCGATGGTTTCCCCTACCGCACCCTCGACTCATCCCCTAGCATGGCCGGAAGCGGCTGGCGACCGCCCCGGGAAAACGCGGTGAACACGTTTTGATTCAAAGCGTTACAAGTAAACTTATATGCTTAAAATCGCCGCTCGTGCCGAGCCGGCATTCACCTTATTCGGCCGCACGCGAGGCCGGGATGTCGAGCCTCAAGCCCGCTGCGATGGCGTCTTCGCGGAACGATTGCACGGCGCCGAGCGAAAGCTCCGCTCCCGTCTTGGTGCCGAGCGCCGGCAGCTTCTTCAGGACGTCGGCCGGCGCGGTGATGATGTGGCAGCCCATGGCGTCCGCCTCCACGACATTAAACACTTCGCGGGTGGACGCCCAGATGATTTCCACGTTGCGGGTCTTGCGTGCCCGCGTCACGGCGTCCTGCATGATCGGGCGGTAGTCGATGCCGAAGTCGGCCAGCCGGCCGGCAAATACCGAGACGCAAGATTGCGCACCGCCATCGAGCGCCTCGATCGCGCGAACCACTTGTTCGGTGGTGAAAATGGCGGTCATGTTGATCTTGACGCCGTCATGGGAGAGCGAGCGCACGGCGTCGTATAATGCTTCGCCGCGCGTCGTCGTCACTGGCAGCTTGACGTAGACGTTTTTGCCCCAAGCCGTGATGACGCGGGCCTGCGCGACCATTTCCGGAATGTCGTCGGAAAAGACTTCAAACGAAATGTGCCGATCGGGCACCGCCGCAACCAATTCGCGGCCATAGGCGGCATAGTCGCTCACGCCGGCCTTCTTGAGGAGCGAGGGATTTGTCGTAAAACCGGCGATCCACGGCTGCTTCGCCATCTCCACGATCTGCGCTTTGTCGGCGCCATCGGTGAAGAGCTTGACCTTTAATTGTTCCAGCTTCCCGGCCATCGTCATCGTCCAGTCTCGTTACGGTCGCGCGGCACTATAAGCGCTTGTAGACGCGATCCAATGCAGAACGCTTTAAGGGAAGCGAGCGCCGAAATCCAGCTTGCCGGCGCGCGCTTCCGCGAGATCGCCGGTGACCATTTCGGCCACCAAGTCCTCGAATTTTACCTTGTGCTTCCAGCCCAGCTTGGCCCGCGCTTTCGACGGGTCACCCAGCAAGACATCGACTTCGGTGGGGCGGAAATAGCGCGGGTCGATCTTGACCAGTTCCTTGCCATTGGCCTGGTCGATGCCGACCTCGTCGATGCCCTCCCCCCGCCAGACGATACGGCGGCCGACCACGGCAAAGGCGCGCTCGACGAACTCGCGCACCGTGTGGGTCTCGCCGGTCGCCAGCACATAGTCGTCGGGCTTGGGCTGTTGCACGATCATCCACATGCCCTCGACGTAATCGCGGGCATGGCCCCAATCGCGCTTGGAATTCAAGTTGCCGATGAAGAGCTGATGCTGATAGCCGGTTTCGATGGCCGCCACGGCTCTGGAAATCTTTCGCGTGACGAAGGTTTCGCCGCGGATCGGACTTTCGTGGTTGAACAGAATGCCGTTCGAACCGTGAATACCGTAAGCCTCGCGGTAGTTCACCGTGATCCAATAAGCGTAAAGTTTTGCAGCCGCATAAGGGCTGCGCGGCGCGAACGGCGTGGTCTCGTTCTGCGGCGGCGGCGAATTGCCGTAAAGCTCCGAGGTGGATGCCTGATAGAAGCGCACCCGCTCATCCATGCGCAGGATGCGGATCGCCTCAAGCAGACGCAACGTGCCGAGCGCGTCGGCGTTGCCGGTGTACTCAGGCGTCTCGAAACTCACCTGAACATGGCTTTGCGCCGCGAGATTATAGATCTCGGTCGGCTGCGATTCTTGAATTAAGCGGATCAGATTAGTGGCATCGGTCATGTCGCCGTAATGCATGAAAAATTTCGTGCTCTGTTCATGCGGATCGACATAGAGATGATCGACGCGTTGGGTATTGAGCGACGACGAACGGCGCTTGACGCCGTGCACGGTATAGCCTTTCGCCAACAGCATTTCAGCGAGATAGGCGCCATCCTGCCCGGTGATACCCGTGATCAATGCGACTTTGTCTGCCATCTCAATTGTCCGTTCTCTGCAAGGGGATCGTCACAGGCGATGGTACGCACGATACCAATCGATAAACCGGCCGATACCATCGGCAATCGGAGTTGCCGGCTTGAAACCCACGTCGCGCATCAGATCGTCGACGTCGGCATAAGTCGCGGGCACGTCGCCCGGCTGCATCGGCAGCAATTCGCGTTGAGCTTTTTTGCCGATTTTTTCCTCAAGCAGCCGCACGACTTCCAACAACTCGACCGGATTGTTGTTGCCGATATTGTAGACCCGCCAGGGCGCCGAACTCGAACCCGGATCGGGCGCATCGGCCGACCACTTGGGGTCCCCGGACGGCACGCGGTCGACTAGCCGCGCAATCGATTCGACGACATCGTCCACGAACGTAAAGTCGCGCCGCATGTTTCCGTTGTTGAATAGCTTGATCGGCTTTCCGGCCAGGATTGCGTCGGCAAAGATCCACATCGCCATGTCGGGCCGGCCCCAAGGCCCGTAAACCGTAAAGAACCGCAAACCCGTCGTCGGCAGCTTGAACAAGTGCGCGTAGGCATGCGCCATCAGTTCGTTGGCTTTCTTTGAGGCGCCGTAGAGACTCAGCGGATGATCGACATTGTCATGGACGGAGAACGGCATGTGCGTGTTCGAGCCATAGACCGACGATGACGAGGCAAACAGCAGATGCAGGCAGCCATTGTGCCGGCAGCCTTCGAGGATATTGGTGAATCCCGTGAGGTTTGAATCGACATACGCATGCGGATTGACCAGCGAATAGCGCACGCCGGCTTGCGCGGCGAGATGCACGACGTATGGAAATTTGTACGCGGCGAACAATGCGGCCATGCCGGCGCGATCGGCAAGATCAAGCTTGACGAATTGAAAGCCGTTGTACTTTGACAGCTCCGCGAGGCGCGCGTCTTTCAGCTTCGGATCGTAATAGACATTCAGATTGTCGAGGCCGACGACTTTCCGGCCGTTATCCAGCAGCCGCCGTGCGACGTGATAGCCGATGAAACCTGCGGCGCCGGTGACCAGAACGGGTGCTTCGGCTGTCAGAGCCGCCACAGATCGACCCCTTTCGGCTTTTGCAGGCGGTCCAGCTTCGATTTGACGTCGAGCACGATGCCCTGCCCGCCTTTCAGAAGCTTCGCCACCATCGGCCAGCCCCCCGCCACGTAGTCTTTATGCGCGACGGCAAGAATCACGGCATCTGCCGGCCGCAGCGACTCGAATGGCGTCAATGCGATGCCGTATTCGTCGATCGTCTCCTCCGGCAACGCGACCGGATCGTGCACCTGGACGGCCACACCGACGCGGCCGAGCTCACGCGCGATGTCGATCACCTTGGTGTTGCGGATGTCCGGGACGTTTTCTTTGAACGTCATGCCGAGAATTGTCACTGTCGGTTCGGCGCAGCCGCGCTGAAGCAGAGAGCGCATGCATTCGCGCGCGACACGCTCGCCCATGCCGTCGTTGATCCGCCGCCCCGCTAGAATGATCTCGGGATGGTATCCAGCCTTTTCGGCGCGGAACGTCAGGTAATAAGGATCGACGCCGATGCAGTGGCCGCCGACCAGACCTGGCTCGAATTTCTGGAAATTCCACTTCGTCGCCGCCGCCGCGAGAACGTCCCCGGTATCGATGCCGAGCTGTTGGAAGATCGCCGACAGCTCGTTCATGAAGGCGATATTGAGATCGCGCTGGGTGTTCTCGATCACCTTGGCGGCTTCCGCCACCTTGATCGAGGGCGCGCGGTGGATGCCGGCGGTGACGACGGAGCCGTAGACGTTGGCGACGATGTCGAGGGTGCGCGCATCCTGCGCCGACACCACTTTCATGATCGTCTCGAAACGATGGGCCTTGTCACCAGGATTGATGCGCTCGGGGGAATAGCCAACGGAAAAATCGCGGCCGGCGCGGAGGCCGGATTTTTCTTCGAGGATTGGGACGCATTCTTCCTCGACCGCGCCGGGATAGACGGTCGATTCGTAGACCACGATGTCCCCCTTTTTCAGCACCGTGCCTACCGTGCGGGACGCCGCCAGCATGGCGCCAAGATCGGGACGGCGTACACTGTCGATCGGTGTCGGAACCGTGACGATATAGAAATCCGCCTCGGCCAGACTTCCAGGATCGCTTTCGAAACGCAGCGCCGCGTGCTGGAGATCGGTCGGCTCGACCTCGCGCGTGCGGTCGTGCCCTGAGCGCAATTCCTCGACGCGCTTGCTATTGATATCGAAGCCGACCACCGGCGCGCCGGAACGGGCGAATGTCACGGCGACCGGCAGGCCAACATAGCCTAGGCCAATCACTGCGATTTTGCGGGAATGCGGCAAGTCGTCCTCACAATTCAATAGGTCGTAAGTGCGCGACTTTTAGCGGGCCGCCGTGCCCCGAGGCAATCGCTAGATCGCCGATCCGTCAGCTATTTTGCCGCGCCATGCCTGAAACTGCAAAAGGGTCCACAAAGCGCCCTGCCAATTGCGGCGGCCGGACATGTGCTCGGCGAGGCACCCGCGCACGACTGTGGGGTCGAACAACCCATCCGCGGCAAGCGCAGCCGGTGACAGCAGATCCTCGGCCCATGTTCGCAACGGCCCTTTGAGCCAGGCCCCGATCGGCACGGTAAAACCCATCTTCGGCCGTTCGGTCAGCGCCGGCGGCACGTAGCGCGCGAGCACCCCGCGCAACGGCTGCTTGCCCTTGCCGCCTTTGATCAGCGTGCGGGACGGCAGGCGCCAGGCGGCTTCCACCACGCGGTGATCCAGCAAGGGAACGCGCACCTCCAGACTCACCGCCATCGAGGCCCGGTCGACTTTGGTCAGGATGTCGTCGGGCAGATAGCCCAGAGTATCGAGCAACCGCACTTGCGCCGCACCGTCGAGCCCGTCACCGTTGGCAAGGCCCTCACTCCAGCCGGCTGGCTCGGCCGCATTCTGTAGCAGCCGCTCCGGGTTCGGCCACTGGGAAATCACGCTTCGGTACAACGCGCGCGGGCCTTCGCCGCCGAACAGCGCCGCAACCTTGTGCACCTTGTCGCCGAATTGACGGGGCCGTAACCTATCCGGCATGGCGGATGCGACCGCATCCCATGCCGCCGGCGAGCCGATCTGTAAGCCCCGCGCCGCCGCAGCACGCGCACCGAGCGGCATGAGGCGCGCCAGCCGCGCGAGCCGCGGCAAAGACTGGTGGCGCACATAGCCGCCAAAACTCTCGTCGCCGCCGTCGCCCGACAACGCCACCGTCACTTGCTCACGCGCCAGGCGCGACACGAGATAGGTCGGCAGTTGCGAGTAATCGGCAAAGGGCTCATCATAAATTTCCGGCAACTTCGGAATGATGGCCAGCGCATCGGCGTCCGAGAACACGTGCTCGGTATGGTCCGTGCCGAGATAGCGGGCGACCGCGCGCGCGTCGTCTGCTTCGTTGAACGCCTGCTCGCGAAAGCCGATGGAAAACGTTTTGACCCGTCCCTTGGCGGCCTTGCACATCATGGCGACCACGGTCGAGGAGTCGATGCCGCCGGACAAGAACGCGCCGAGCGGCACGTCCGAGACCATCTGCCGCGCAACGACGTCGGCAAGCAGCGCATCGAGCTCATCGACGATTTCGGGTAAGGGCCGCCGATCGGGATTGGCCTGCCCTGCTCGCGCGATTGCCGGCAAATCCCAATAGCAATGCGCCTTCGTGCTGCTCTCGCTGACTTCCAGCCGCTCGCCGGGCATCAGCTTCAGGACGCCGCGGTAGATCGTGCGCGGCGCCGGGACGCAAGCGTGACGTAGATACGTCGCAAGCGACTCCAGGTCGAGCGCAAACTCAAGCTGCTTGAGCGCGCGCAACGCTTTTAATTCTGAAGCAAAAGCGAACGTGCCGCCCTGCCGCGTCCAATAGAGCGGCTTGATGCCGACGCGGTCGCGCGCCAAATGCAGCGTCCGCGTGCCGCGATCGAATGCGGCGAAAGCGAACAGGCCGTTCGCGCGCTTGAGCGCGCCGTCGATGCCGAAGCGCGCAATGGCTTCGACTAATACCTCCGTATCCGATGTGCCGCAAAACGGCATCGCGAGTTCGGCGGCGATTTCGGGCGCGTTGTAGAGTTCGCCGTTGTAGGTGATGACGACGCGCCCGT
The DNA here is from genome assembly GCA_037200245.1 of Pseudolabrys sp. Classification (GTDB taxonomy): domain Bacteria; phylum Pseudomonadota; class Alphaproteobacteria; order Rhizobiales; family Xanthobacteraceae; genus Pseudolabrys. Next base: position 66,149 of record JBBCIM010000025.1, on the reverse strand, counting down.
TCGCGCTCGCCATCGGTTGATGACCGGTCGGCGTTAGATCGACAATGGCAAGCCGGCGGTGGCCGAGCGCGACGCCCGCCTCGGCATCGACCCATTGGCCATCGCCGTCCGGCCCACGGTAGGCGATGGCGTCGGTCATCGATTGTGCGGCGGCGGCAAGGGTCTCGGGCGATGCGCCGCCAAATTGGAACAGGCCGGCAATTCCGCACATCAGCGAGACGGCTTTCGTGCCAGCCGGTTGTACAACACGGCCGAAAGCGCGGCGTTACGGACCGGCGCAAGCCAGAGCGAGCGCAAAAGCGCCGGCAGCGCCCGCCCGAAATTGCCGATGCGAAACTGTACGGCGGCGCGCTCGACTTCAAGCGCAGCCTGGAAATTCCGCCGCTGTTTGTCGGTTAAGAGCGTCAGGTACTTATCCTCGAGCTTCGCGATCGCCGCGAGCACCCGCTCGGCATGCAGGTTTGGCGACAATTCGATGCGGGCCAGCGGCTCCGCTAGAAAACCGAGGTCGTGCAAACGGGTATAGCGTAAAAGCCAATCCCAGTCCTCCAGCCGCTGCATCCCGGTATCGAGCGGCCCGACTTGATCGAACAGGGTCCGCTCGAACAGAAGCGTCGACCCGGGACTGACAAAGCACCCCCATACAAGGTCGGACAGACCAAGCGCGCCGGTCTTGTATTGCGGCGAGACGACCTCGCCCCACTGCGGGCGCACGAGGTAATAGGCCGTACATGATGCTTTCCAGCCATGCGCCTGCATTGAACCGAGTTGCGCGCCTATCTTGCCGGGCAACCAAATGTCGTCCGAATCGAGGAATGCGACGTAATCGCCTTTCGCTGCCGTAACCCCGCTATTGCGGGCGGCGGCAGCGCCCATATTTCGGTCGTGCCGAATGACAGTTACGCCATCGCCGTAACCGGCCAACGCATCATTCAGGGCATCGGTCGATCCATCATCGACGACAATTACATCCAGTTTCGTTCCGATCATCGCCTGCGACAACGCACTGTCGATCGCACGTTTCACGGTCGAAGCACGATTAAAGACAGGAATAATCGCCGAAACCGCTGTCACTCGGACTCCCAGCAATCGACAGCACCACTACTTTTCAGTTGTATTCGGCGCCAAGCGATGTAATTGCCTCTGGCCATGGCGCTCCGCTTTTCCATCGTCGTTGCGACCCTGAACCGGCGAGACATGCTGCTCTCCGCCCTCGACAGCATTCGGGCACAGAATTGGCCCGATGTCGAAATTATCGTGGTCGACGGCTGCTCGACCGACGGGACTGTAGAAGCAATCGAACACCAAGAGGACATTATCTTGCTGCGCGGCCCCGACGCGGGCGTCTATGACGCTTTCAACAAAGGCATAGCAGCAGCTTCGGGAGATATTATCGGCATCCTGAATTCTGACGATCTCTATGAGCCTGGAAGCTTCGAGGCCGTCGCGGACGTCTTAGCGGAGAATCCAGATGCCGATGCAGTGTGTGGATCAGCTGTTCTAGAATCCAATGGCCGCATCGTAGCGTCGTTCGACAACGACCGTGACAAAATCTTGGAGTCGCCGCACACGACCCTATCGGGCTCTTGTATTCTCAACGCGCGATTTTTCCGACGGACGGCGATTGTCCGGAACGGACCATTTGACCTCTTCTATAAGCTGGTGTCCGATCGCGACTGGCTGACGCGCTTCTATGAAGCCCGGATGCGAACAGTCCAAATTTCAAACCTAGTCTACCGCTATCGTCAGCACAGCGACTCGTTGACGTTCGATTTGGCTGGAAAAAAACGAAGTGCGATCTATGCCGAACTGGTGGCGCTGGCCCACCGTTGGCGTACTACGGAGTCAGCCAGCAACGAGACCCGGCATGTCGCGATGCTGCTTGAAGGGCGATGCCGCGCGCAACTCGCGTTGATTGCGCTGCGGCATGCGCGTTTCGGTGAGGCTTGGCGTTTACTCTTTATCAGCGGCGCGCGGTTTTCGTTCACACCGCTCGCTTCGATATTGAACGCCGCAGTCGATCATGTCGGAATTAAACATGGTGGCCGATAGCGGATCTACGCGCGCGCAAGCCGCAAGACGATATCTTCGTAGCGACGCGCAAAGGCCTTTCTTCGCAGAGGAAGCTGCGCCGCGGCGACATCCATATTCGCGCGATCCGCCGTCTCGTCGAAATGCTCCCAGGCTGACGCAAGCAAGACAGCCAACTGGTCGGGCCTTTCCGGCGAAAAGTATTTTCCAAGACTGGGCGCCTGCTCTTTATGGGTCGGTATGTCGGACAAAATCACGGTTTTGCCCATTGATTTGGATTCTTCGACGGTCGTACTCCAACCCTCGAATAAAGATGGATTGATCACGGCCACGGACCAACGCAGAAGGCTCATGATATCCCGGTATGGCACCAGCCCGATCGGCCGGATCATTTCCCCGATTCCGAGTTCCGCAGCCCGGCTCATCAGCGCCGCGTAATGGCATGGCTGACGCCGGTCATGGGGGTTGCCGCTGGCGAGCACAAGCTGGTCACCGCCTCGTGCCTTCAATAAGGCAAGTGCGTCGAGCACAACGCGATGGTTTTTGTGCGCCCACCACTGGTTGGGAAGAAAAAAGTAGCGTCCCGTAAATTTATATCGCGCCTCGAGTTCTTGGCGCGATGCGAGACTGTCTGTTGCAGGCACGGCGGCAACGAATCGCAGGATTTCAACGCCGGCCCGGCATCGGGCGGCGATGCGTGAAAGATCGGCCGCTGCCGTCTCGCTGCTCAGCAGAATCGCGGTTGCATGGTTGCAAGCCTCCGCGGCGATAGCTTTTCGCACTGACCTTTCTTCTTTTGAAAAGAGTTCGGGTAGATGCAACTCCTGGAAATCTGGAATCCACGGCAACGTCGGAATTGGGCAAAACCGCCCCAGATGTCCCGAGTGGGACAGAAAATCAATCTTGTGCGTTTTGAGATAGGCCTCGAATGCAACGTCGCGACCCGCATAAACCTGCAGAGCTCTCCTCATCTTCCAAAGCGGACGACCAGGATCGGCAAGCGGGGTCCGTAGAATCTCTAATTGCGGGCAGACATCCGTAATCGCCGGTGACGTGTTTGCCGGAACGATGACGACAGGGTCGATCCGTCGTTCAGGCAACCCGTAAATCGCGGTGAGGAGATTACGAAAGTAGTTGATCCCGCCCAGCCACCCCTCATTTTCCGACAAGACAAAGCCGACACGCATCATAAATTACTTCTTGAATACCAACGGACAAACTCCGCTAGACCTTCGTCCAACGCAACTTTCGGACGCCACGCCCATTCACGCGCGCGCGATATGTCCGCCTTGCGCAGTTTCTCGCAAGCATCCCACCGCAACTGCTTTCGCAGATCTGGCCCATAGACCGAAAACAAACGAACAATACCGATCCGCAGCCCGTAATCTTGGGCGTAGGAGCGGCACAGTTCTTCGGCAAGCTTTTTGTGGTGCCCACTGGGAGAAATTGGCGCAAGCGGCGTCTCCTCTCCGATGGGCAGATGGGCCACTTCACCGTAAACCGCCGCGCTGGAAGGCAATACGACGCGCGCCGCGGGCGCATGGAGGCGAACATAGTCCAGAACTTCCCGCGTCGTACCGACTGTCCGCCGATAATCATCTTCGGGATGCCCGACTGAATGTGAGATTGAAGCACCACCGGCACAATGCACGACCACGTCGGGGGTGGCGTTGAGCCCGGCAAGCGTCGACAGCGTGACGTCATCCTCCCGCCAATCGGAAAGACCTAATTCCGCCGAGGCCGACTTCGCGATGTGGCCGTGACCGCGGCCCATGACACGATAGCCCGCAGCCGCGAAATGCCGCACGACATGTCCGCCGAGAAAACCGGCTGCGCCGGTCACAAGGACTAAAGGGGCCACTCAGCCGTCAATCTGCAACTTCGATAAGCGGCAAAGACTCGATCAACGCAATTTCGTCGTCGGGCGACAAGAAAAGAAGGTCGCCTTGGACGTCACGAGCCTCGCGGAATTTTGCAGCCACGAATGCCTGCGCGGCCGTGACCGGCTTTACGTCGTCGACAAGGCAGTCAGTACGGACAAAAAAGGCGTTGTTACCGGCAGCGTTACAGCCGACCAAGCTATACCCTTTGCGCTTGCCGAGCTTTTCCAAGCCGGCCAGCGAGGCGCCGTAATAAGTCATCGCTCCGAGTTGGCTGGAGCGAATGAAATTCGGATCGTAAGGCACGGTAACTGCGCGTTCAGCACCAAATCGTGCATTGTATTCGACAATAACGATACGCGGATCGACCACCTCGATGGCTTCCCAAACCCAATAGTCATTCCCGTCAATGTCGATGGACAATATCCCGATGTCGCCGCTGATCCCATGGTCGCTGAGCAACGCATTTATATTTTCACGGGTGACAAAAGCACACTCGGCTTTCAAATTGTGCCGCCAATAAATCGGTTCGGCACGAATGCGTCTAACATTGGCCTCAGAACCGTCGATGACAAAGCCGGACCAATTATCGTTGACCAGCAAAAAACGCGTATTGGCTTCGGCGTAATGCTCGACACCGAATTCCACGAATATTTTTCTGCCGACCGGCACGCGCTGGACGAGATATTGAATAATGCCGTCCTCGCCCCATTGCGAAAAGACACGGAACTCCGCATCGCGTAACGAAGCCGGCTTTTCGGCCGCGATCTGGCGCGCTTCAATGCGGCCGAGCGATTCCTGAATCTTTTCAACACGCGCCTCAATCGCATCGATCCGGCGGAATCTCTTCATGAACGACGTCAAGAGGCGCATGGCCGCCTCAAGGTTTCGCTTCGCCGATCACGACGGCAGGATTGCCGGCGACGATGGCATAGGGCGCAACATCGCGCGTCACCACGGACGCCGCGCCGACAATCGAACCCTTACCGAGCCGGACGCCCTTGAGAACGACGGCGTTGAACCCGATCCAGGCATCGTCCTCAATTGTGATGGGAGCTGCGCTGATATTGTCGTGAAAATTGATCATCCCTGTTATACGCAATTCCTCAAAATGTTTTTGCCGCGCATCCGCCGAGGAAGAATGAGAATTGTTGTCGTGAATGTTCACACCATGCGACACCAACACCCGATGACCGACGTGTACGACGGCTGCAGACCAGATGCGCGAGCCAGCGCCAATGAAACAGTTGTCGCCGATTGAGATACGTCCGCTATTTGAGTAAACCAAAAGCTCGCCGGCTATCCAGGTGTCTCTCCCGATCGTTACGGCGTGCCGGCCTTGCTGATTGGCAATAGTCCCTTTGGCAAGCACCCGAGCACCCGCTCCGGCAATGCAACGTCGGCGGTAGCGATAGTCGTGTACAGAGTGTAGAAGAGAGGCAACAATTCGTAGCGGTGCGCCAATCATCAAAACCTCACCATCGCAAAACAAGACGCCGCTATATCCTCCATGCTCGCTAACTTTGGAGGAAGCTTCGTCGGGCCAGCGCCGCTCCCGCCCATGCCAACCGTCTGATCAGGCTGGGCTGAAATGCATGCAGCATCCGTTTCACTCTTGCGAACTCCTTTTCATCTACTGAAATGCCGAGGGGGAATTCAAGACCTGAAACCATTTCCGCGCGCTCCGTTGCTGGCCGCATCTGGAGCTCAGAAGGACTTCCGCCGTGGGTGCCAGAACCGTCAATGCCGATATTTTCGACCAGGGTCACCGGCGGATGCAGTACCAGACCATCTCGTAGAAAAACCGACAGATACCAGCGGACACCCCAGGAGTCGACTTTTCCACCCAGTTGATGCTTCAGCATGCCGTAATAGTCGTAGGCCCCGTCGAGATTGAAGCGCCGACGCAGCGTGGCGTCCGTTTGCAGATTGTCAAAGCCTCCGGCGGCCGGATCGTAATGGTTCCAAGCTCGCCGCCATGTTGCCCAGCCCCAGCAACTGGTCAGAGGGAGGAATATCGCCTTTTTGCTACGCGACGCACCCGGATACATATAACCGGACACCTGCATAACTCGCTCTTCTGCTTCATAGCGGTCGAGGCCATCATTCATGAACCTCAAAAAGCCAGGCGCGACCGTGATATCATCTTCAACCACGATCACGCGCCCATTCCCGGCGCAAAGCTCGCCCACACCCTGTGTGATCGATTTTGATAGACCGTAGTTGCTTTCGCGTTCGACGACGCGTACCGACCCGAACCGCCACGGTTCGCGCACCAATACCCGGACCTCTCGCACATCGGCCTCTTGCGCCCGCGTTTTTGCTGCATCGGCATAGATCGTCAGATCGCTTTTAGCAGCGAGTGGGTCGGCCTGGAGTGCCTCGAGAGTTTTGCGCGTATGGATCGGCCGTCGAAACGCAAACAGCGCGATGGGGGCAAGTCCTCTCAACGGACAGACGCCAATCCATCTTCGAAGATCAAGGTATTGACCGTTTTTGCTATCAGATCATAGCCGGCCCTACGGGCAAATTCACTGATCGGATCTTCGAGAGCGCGGAACTTCCGCTCGCGAGCCTCGACCAACAAGATCCGAGGTCGAAATCGGCTCCAATCGTTGGAACGAAGAACCGACAGATCGAGCCCTTCGACATCAATCGAGAGAAACGCAATGTCCTGGCCTTTTGGAAGATTTTCCGCCAACAATTCGTCCAGCCTACGCACCGGCACGCTCTTCGTTGATACCAAATGATATCCAGGTAACCGTATACGTTCCTGGGCCAGAGCTTCGTCGAACGTATTCAATGCCGGATCATTAAAGAAATAGTACAAAAGCGTTCCTTGATGCTCCGAAACACCAACACAGACATTTGTATCCAGCGGGCGATGGCGGAGAAATCTTGCGATCGCTTCTGGGTTCGGCTCGATATTGATTCCTCGCCAGCCTAACCGATGGAAGTAACAGGTATTCGAAAAACGATAAGGGTCATGCGCGCCAACATCGACATAAAAACCATCCCGCTTACCCTCGAATAGACGCCGAAGGATCATGTCTTCGCCGTCTTGCGAATACGCCAGATTGACGAAGGGATCCAGTTTTTCAAGACCGCGCCGCGCCGCCTCAACGACCCAAGAAAGAACCGCCGACCGGATAAAACCATTCAAAGCAGACATCAGACAAGCCGTCTCTTGCCGCGCAAGAATAAACTATGTCGCATTAAACGTGATCGACAATGAGGCGCTCGACGCGAGTGAAAAACATCGTCCCGCTGAATAGTAGCAGCAATGTCAACACGACATTGACGGCAAACATTCCAAGGTCTGGAGGCGGCGCAGCAGACATCAAAGACCACCGGAAACCCTCAAGCGGCGACACCATCGGGTTGAGCGCGTACAGCCAATACCAATGCTGGGGCACGAGGGCGGCTGTGGTGTAAGCTACAGGACTTACAAACATCCCAAGCTGCAACAACAGCGGCAACGCATGGCGAAAATCCCGGAACAAGCCATCAACGGCCGACATCCAGACGCCACACGCCAGCACCAGGACAAACACTTGCCCCACGAACAGCGGCGCCAAAAAGATCTTGCCTGTTGGAACGATCCCGTACCAAGCGAGCAGAACGCCGAGCAGAACCATATTTATCAGCAGATCTGCCAGCGACGCGATGACCGCAGACAATGGCAATGCCATTCGGGGAAAGTAAACCTTCGTAATCAAGTTTGAGTTTGCCGTCAGGCTGACACCAGCTTCAGTCAACCCGCGACTAAAAAACTGCCAAAGTACCATTCCGGCAAAGACGGTCGGCACGTATGGCAGATCGTTAGAGGGACGAACCGGCACCAGTTGGAAAAAAAGAACAAAGATCGATGTGAAGGCAATCGGCGCAATCACGGCCCACAACAACCCTAGAATTGTTTGCTTGTAGCGGACTCGGATACTGCGCAACGCGAGCAACAACACCAAATGGCGAAATTGCCATAGCTCGGCGATGTCTGCCATCCAGCGCCGGCGTGCCGCTATTTTATGAACGGGCTTGGCCTGCAACACATTCACTGACATGAAAACCTCGACGCATTATTCACTCGTGGCATCCCGCCAATGGACCAGAGGAACGCATTAAAGTCATTAGCGTCACGCGGCCACGATCCTATAGGTCATGTCGTAATAGCCACTTCTGCGATGCATGTCGGTTTCTTCGGACTCGATTTCAAGGAATGGAAGATTCACATTTGAATCCACGACGTCCTCAAACACCGAGCCATCAGCGTTACCAAGGCAAATCGACAAGGCAAAGCTTCCCGGCCGCAACCCTGTTGTTTCTATTGTGACATCGTATCCGCCGCGCTCGCCCCGAGACACTTCGCTCATCTTTAAGGGCTCTTTGATCGTCGACAATGTCGTGCCGTCATTAGGATTCGTAAAGGAAATGTACAGGCCGAGGGTTGGTACCGTTTCGAAGGCTTCGTACTCAAAACCTAACCGAATGGACTCGCCGGGCCGAAAACTCCATTTTTCGGTTCCGGCCTGATCCGTGATCCAAACGCGAGAGAAACGCACGTTTCCGGCGGTTCGATTCTTGCGATCTCCGAGCGCGCGGGCGCTAACGTCAATGAGAGTCTTCTGGCTGGAAAGATATGTCTGGATGACTTCGGATGTTGGTCCGTCTTGGATCACCGCACCGTGATCCAACAATATCGCCCGGCTGCACAAAGTACGAATAGCCTGCAAATTGTGACTGACGAACAGTATTGTTCTGCCCTGACGCCTCGTTTCGTCCTCCATTCTCTGGAGACAGCGCTTCTGAAAATTAATGTCGCCTACCGCAAGAACTTCATCGACGACCAAGATGTCTGGATCCAGGTGCGCCGCGACGGCGAAGGCCAGGCGCACGTACATTCCCGATGAGTAACGCTTGACCGGTGTATCGACGAACTTTTCGACGCCGGCAAACTCAATGATGTCGTCAAACTTGGCGCGAACCTCCTGCTGAGGCATGCCAAGAATGGCACCGCTAAGGAACACGTTTTCTCGTCCGGTTAGCTCGGCGTGAAATCCGGTCCCTACTTCAAGGATGGTGCCCACACGTCCACGGACAACACCGTGCCCCGAACTCGGTGCCGTGACGCGGGTAAGTACCTTGAGTAAGGTGCTCTTGCCGGCGCCATTTGCACCAATGATACCGACAGCCTCGCCTTGCTTAACAGTAAACGAGACCCGGTTGAGGGCTGTTAGCAAATTGCTTTCGGCCCGCGCGGTGCGACCCTTGCCGACCAACCGACGGAGCCAACCACCCGCCAACTCGCGCGCCTTGCCAAGGTCATACAGCTTGGAAAGCTCGTAGGCTTCAATGGCAGGCTGGTTCATTCTGGGTGCCGATAAATGTGTCGTGTCCTGCGCGACGGGCTCCGGTCAGGCTTTGACCGACACCCGCCTAAGCAATCCAAGCTTCGCGGACGGCAAGAGGTCGATCCGCGTCAAACCAAACAGGCCCTTCATTGCCCCGAATTGGGAACAGATATTCATCCCATTCAGTGCTGAGGCGCATTTGCTGTCCATTGCAGGTTACCACGCAGCCGTCGCTCCCGATGCTGCGCGCCCGTACGTGAAGCTCGGAGCCACCGGCAAGCCAAACCGCAAATCTTCCCTGGGCGACATGCCCTTCGAGTGCCCGGTTCTTCAATCGTTCATCGTCGGCAATCTCGAAGCCACAGTAGAAATACGGGATATGCAGCGGATCTTGCCAATTGAGACTTACAGGCGGTGCGAATTTAAGGCGCTGGTTGATGACACGCGCCGGGGAGCCGGCCGCAATCGAATACGGCGGCAAATCGTGGGTCACGACTGCATTTGCACCGACGACGCACCCTCTGCCAATCGTAATGCCGGGCATGATTACCGTATTCACCCCCAGCCAACAGTCCTCGCCAACAATGATGGGCCGGCTGTAATCAGAACTGCTATCGCGATTGGCTGAAACCTCTCGATCCTGGTCCCGAATCAGGAAATGGGGAGCGTGGCGAAAGGAGTGATTTCCAGAGCTGATGTAGGCGTTGTATGCGACCACGCAATATCGGCCGAGAACAATGTCGCCAAGCAAGACAGAACGATCTTGTATTGACGTACGGCTACCGATTTCAATCGTCCCCAGAGGCCCGAGTTCGACATGCCGCCCGATGTAACAATCATCTCCTACCTGCAGTACCGCACCGGTTGGCACAATCAAATTGCAACCTTCACCAAAATTGACTCCGCGGCCGTAACTCAGCTTTCCAGCGATAGAGTGGGTCGCGCCCGGATCCAAATTGAGCCCCGGAAACAGCATCCGGTTTCGAGCATGCCGCATCAGCGGCGATCGACCCAGCAACAGTCGAACCGCGCTAGCGCCTTTTCGTCCAACCACGCCAAATATGCCTAAAATCCGAACCACTATTAATCAGGCCTTACCGGACGTAGTTCTCGTACAACCGCGGATGGGAATGGATCATCTCAGCGAGAGCCCCATCATGCACCCCCGTAAACTTTGCCGGAGGATATGTGCCGCCGAAAAGGCTATTGCTGAATTGCAGTTGGAGCATCAGTCTATCGCCGCGCGTGACATGTTTGCCTTTGTGCAGTCCACGCGTATCTTCAGCAAGAATGGTCCCGCGCGGCGCTTCAAAGTCCACGAACTTTTCGCTTGGGTAATTACGAGCGACCTCGTCGTCGGTAAGACGCGAATATCCTTTGTGCAATAGATCAGCCGGTATCCCACCGCGGCGGTGCGACCCCTTCCACAAACGAATGCGCACCGTTCTCCGGACCAACATCAGTCAAATAGATGAAGAACTTGAGCCATTTGATCCGATCCATATCGAAGTGCCAGTACTGCGCCGCCTGTTTGTCAGGCCTAGCGGAAGCGGCATTCCACCACATCGCAACCACATCGACGATCGGTTGCGATCCCAGGTAGTTTTGCGCGACATTAATAATAGAACGATCCGCCATGATCTTCTGAATGAGCGGATAGTTGATCAAGTCCTGCTCACGAAACTCGTATCTTACCGCGTCGGGGCTCTCGCGGGGAAATCGCGGAATTTCGGTGTCCGCATTCCCCTGACCGTCCATTGCACGCTTGACGCATGTCGTTGAACCGGCAAACTTCAATAACTCATCACACATTTCGTCTTGCAGACGTTGTCTAAAAACATGATACCCGCGCTCACGAATGTCCGAACCGATGAAATCGATCTCTTCTGACGAAAAGTCACCAAGCACACCGCGCGCATCTTGGAAGGTGTATGGTCGCCTGACGACCGACAAAAACGACGACATCGCGTCGTTCGACGCGCCCCCTGTCGCACAAAACAATCTAATCATGCTTTGATAGGCCGAATCTGGCGTGCGTCCATCTTTGCAAAAGCGTAACGCGCCCATTGCAAGCCGCGCCGTGCTTACAAGCGTATTGCGTATCGCGCCCATGATCTTTCCCTCGTCATTTTATCAATGAAACTCAAACATCCGGGAATAAAGACGGCTCGACGAGCGCGACAATTCGTTCGGATAAAGCGCGTCTGCCAAACGCCTCATTTCATGTCGTAACGCGGCCGTCTCTTCAGCGAAGCCCGCCTGCTCGACGTCCGCGGGGGCCAGAAAGTCGATCGGCGAAAGCGAAGCAGTCTCGACCACGCGACGAATTAATTGGGCCGATTCCAATTCGTCACGGCGCAGCCGACAATCCGCACGTCTGCGAAACAAAGGATCTACCTGGCGGAAAATTCTCTCTTTGATCTTTACGTACAAAGGCCGGGACGCATTTTGCACTTCACGGTAACTCTCCCCAATTTGTACCGTCGCCCGAACAAACTCGAACGCCCCCCATCGATAAGCTTTACGGACCCATACGGCGCTCCAGCCTTCGCGCAGGGCTCGCTCTATACATTCGAAATATTCGCCCTGCGTAACTCCATATAGATTGATATCCGGAGAGTAGAGCAATTTCTTCCATTCATAGCTTACGACCGGCAGTCCAAAGAGAGCGAGTTCTCGGCCGGCACTGGACCACGCGTTGAGAACAACATCTGTTTGATCGGCAAGATCGTAAAGCGAAATCGATTCGGCCGGCCAGTTAACCGCGGCGTTAGCCGGCAGGTCTTGCAATGCTTCTTCGAGCGCGGCCGCATGCTGCGATTTGACCCCTTCACGCCGATTAGGGAACTCCCTTGGATGCACACGAATCACGAGAAACAGATCCGACCGATGTTGACGAAATCCAGCAACGCCCGCACCCACTCGATCTGGCTACCGAACAAAGGATTAGAGGTGGCCGCGTAAACCCCCGCCAATTCGGCCGCCATATCCTCGTCGTAACTGCTCATTGTCGCGAGAAGCATCTTTTGGTCGTTCCGAATGCCAAAATGACGGCGCACGTCGAATAGCTGGCTCCCCTTAGGCGCCGAATAAGCAAAGGTGCTCCGGCCGCGAAACACCTCGAGATGATGATCCGTCACGTTTGCAAGGAGGCGCTGAGTGGGCGAAGTCGACGTTATCGCCAAAGGTGAAATCGACCGCTTCCAAATAGGCGCCGTGGCCATCCGTGGTGAGTTGAATACGGTTGGCAAGGCGCGATGAAGGTCTTCCAGAAAATTCGAACCGGTGCTGCTGGTACGGTCACCAGCCCACCACGTAACCATCAGCTTGGAGTCGGGATCGAGCGCGGTCCAAGTCCAGACATTGCCAGCGCCATCCGGCGCGGCTTGGCGTCCTTTACGTTCTTATCCTTGGCGTAGCAGAACGACCAGATTTCATCACTTTGGATACGTTTGGAAGCGACATTGCGGACCATCCTATCGTGGAAGTTCGCGCAGGCCATCCCGGCGTCAACCACCAGTTTGGTCACGGTATTGATCGAAACGCCGCAGACCCGGGAGGCGGACCGGAGGCTAGAACCCTCAACAGCATCGAGAGGATTTGGACGCGCTTGGCCACAGGAAGTTTGTTCATGCCGGGCATGATATGAACTTTTATGCTTAACGTCAAGATAGAAACGTCAATTTACAGAAAGAAAGCTCCTGGACTAAATTTAGCTCGCGGGCTATATATAGTCGACAGGCTAATAGGAGCTAATTATGGCCGAAACAGCTCTCGCGGTGGTGCCAGAGAACCCTTTTCGCCCCGGCGCGGGAACGAAGCCGTTGTATTTAGCGGGGCGCTCTCACGAACAGGGCGAATTTGTAAAGGCTGTAAGTCAGCGGGATTTGACTCAAAACATTTTGATTACCGGTCTTCGTGGTGTCGGGAAAACCGTTCTGCTCGAAGAGTTGCGACCGATTGCGGCACAACACGGCTGGCTCTGGACTGGGAACGATTGGAATGAAGCAGCCTCGGTCTCGGAAAAGGATGTTGCGACGCGCTTGATTGTGGATTTGACGAAGGTTCTAGCGCCTATCGTGCGCTATCGCCCCGGTGAATTGCCTATGGGCTTCACCGCCAAGCCTCACAAAGATGACCGCCCCCTCGCTTTTGATGACCTTTGGAACATCTACAACGCCACGCCGGGTTTCAATTCAGACAAGGTAAAAGCGGTCCTAGAGCATGTAGCCACGATCATCGTCAATGCGAAGATAAGGGGCATCGTTTTTGCTTATGACGAAGCACAGAACCTCGCCGATAAGAAAGACCGCGAGCAGTTTCCCCTCTCTCTGGTCTGTGATGTTTTTTCGAATCTGCAGAAGCGCGATCTAGGTTGCCAGTTTTTTATTGGTGATGACTGGTCTACCGACACTCATCACACATTTGAATGAGGCCAGAACCTACACCGAGCGCATGTTTCATACGCTTGTGCTTGATCGGCTGTCCGAAGCAGAGACACGTGATGCGATTATGAGGCCGATTGAAATCAAGAAAAGCACGCTGACGTTTACTGATCAGACGATTTCCAGGATAATTGAGGAATCGAGGGGATATCCGTTTCTTATTCAATACATTTGTCGTGAAGTCTTTGATGCATGGATTGGGCGAATGACGATTGGTGCGGCTCCCTCCGTCCCGATGAAGGAAATCACGGCAAAACTAGACTTGGATTTTTTCGCACCAAGGTGGAATCGAGCGACGGATCGTCAGCAGATATTCATGCAAGTAATCGCCACGCTTGAAGAAGCGGACGGTGAATTTACGATTCAGGACATTACAGCAGCTTCGCGAAAACTGCTCACTAAGCCATTCAACCCAAGTCACGCTACGCAGATGCTCGGACATCTAGCTGAGAAAGGGTTGATCTATCGGAATAGGCGCGGCTCGTACTGTTTCGCCGTCCCTCTTTGGCCAGCTTCATTCGTCGCCAAACATGGGACTCAGCTACTCGACGGATCAGCCCACCTTTTAGCAGCAGCCTTTTTAGCAATCTCTTTTCGACGTTTTGCGGTCATACCTTTTGCCCGGGCTTTCCCACCCATCCGGCCAAGCGCCACGGCGGCGGCATTCTTGCCGTCATCCGTCACCTTGTCCTCGATCTCGCCGGTAGCTATCCGCGCGACCATGACGGCACGCTGGTTTGCGTCGGCGGGGCGCTTTTCGCCTTTTGGACCTTTTGCCATGTCTATGGTCTAATGCTTAGCGGTAAGCTCCGCAAGGTCTCGAAGCCAATGCAACTGCTGTTCGCAATCATCGTCTCAATAGCGCTTTCTGTTTCGACCGCGAAAGCACTAGATGCCGATATGATTCGCGCGCTTAGCGCGGGTGGTATCCTTGCCGCGTGCAAAGAAAGCACCGCAGAGACGCCGCTCAGAATTGGAAATTGTTTAGGGCAAATCCAAATGCTCTACATCGGGCACATTGACGGGCTTTCGGACGACCGAAAATTCTGTCCGCCTGCGGATATATCAATCTATGACGCTAGAGAGGTAATTGTAGGTTACATCGCCCGGCGGCCAGATTTAAAGATTCTACCTTTTGCCTTCGTGGCCCTCGATGCGCTCAAAGATGCGTGGCCGTGCAAGAAATAGTGCTGGCGGGCCGCCGCCATAATCAAACTGAGACACTACCCAACGGCGACATTTTATCCGTGCCTTGTAGAGTGGGCCGAGCGCCGCGAAGCCCACGGCGATCTCGCCAAGAAACGCGTGGGCACGGCGCAAGCGCGCCTTTGCCCACCCTACGCGGCCCTGCCGCAGAGGACTGGATTGCGATTCGCGCTTCGCGCGGCCCGGCTCAATCGCCGCTCAGAACGGCACGGTGGCCCGCACGTTGCCGGTCCAGATCTTGTAATTCGCGCCGATGCCACCGTACTCGCCGTCGAGCGAGACCGTGCAGCCGTTGGCGGACCGCGCCAGAACACCCGACGTGACTCGGGCCGACCAGCCTGTGCCGATGTTGGCGACCTGCGTGCCGGTCGGAAGCGCGTTGTCCGACTGGAAGCGCCAGTCGCCGTAAACGCCGGCCGACGGCGTCAGCGTCCAGCCGCCGGACGAGGCAAACGAACGCGCGACCTTGCCGCCCAGAGCGGTGCGGCCGGCCGAGAAGTCGCGCGCGGCCTGCGCCGTGCCGAGGCTGTCGGTCCACGCGCTCTGACGTTCCCACAACACGTAGAGCTTGGCCGATGGTTCCAGCATGTAGACGCCGTATTTGTAGGTGCCGGTCAGACCCGTCGATGCCAGCAAGCGATTGCCGCTGAAGGAACCCGTGGCCGTGCCGGCGGTCGCGCTGTAGTTCAGATGCGTGTAGCCGAGCGCGGCGTCGAAGCGCAGATTGCCGCCGATGCGCCGCGCGAAATAGCCGCCGACGGTTTCGCCGTTGCCTTTCAACGAGCCGGCGAGCGAGGCCACGTCGTATTTGAACGTTTCGTAGCCCGCGACCGCACCGATCAGCGTGTCGACCGTCAGCTTGCGGCCGATGCCCGCCGTCAAGTTGAGCTGGCTGCCTTTGAGATCGTTGCCGAAACCGCTGGTATCGTTGACCTTCCAGCCGGTGCCACGAATATCGGCCCAGGCACTCCATACGCGATCGAGCCGCGGCGGCGCCTTGTAGAAATTCGGCTTCTTGTCGCTTGCATAACCGAGCGCGGCGAAAGCGTCATCGGTGCGGCTTTCGATGTCGGACTTCGGCGCGGGGGCGAAATTGATGAAACCGCCGTTCGCACCAAAAACGTCGGCGTGCCGGCGTTCGAGAAACCGTCACTGATGCCGCCGTCGATGGCGCTGGTGATCACCTGGCCGGACGTGGTGGCGACCATGGTGGTGATGGTGGTCTGCAGCGCGCGGATTTTTTCGCTGTCGGACACGGCCGGTGTTGCCGATGCGAAGTTACAATTCAGCGCGGTAGTATTACTGTCAGTGTCAACCGCAATGTAAAGGGTGCCCGACGTCGGCTTCGCGAATAGAGTAAAAATGCGTGTGTAGGTGGTGTTGGCGGAGTTGGGGAATGCCACAGTCGAGATCAGGGTAGCACCACCAGCATTGTTGAAGATGCCTGCGCCATTGGCCGTACCCGTGGCACCAATCGTGTATGTCACCGTTACCGTATCGCCGCTGTTTAGCGCGCTGTAACTTGTCGCGCTGCAAGTAGCCGACTGCACCGTGTATGCAAGCAGAGCCAAAGCCTCGCCACTGCTCCAAAAGAACAGGGGCAAAGCAATCGCGCAACTGACCACGGTCAGCGCCAGACGTCGCAAACTCAACATCCCCGTCCCCCCACAGCCTCGAAATGGCGCTACTATGGAGACGGCCACAGGGGCCGATCACACAACAACGTCCCGCGATATGGCGCGGCTCTATATGTCGAGCTAACGCCTCATTAAAGTTGCAAAAAAGCTACCGGGCAGCCACTGGATTCACAATCTGGCGCAGCTTCATTTTGGACGCAAAAGCACTAGACCGCGTCCCAATTTCGTTTTGCGTGGCTGTCGCGCATCACGCAAATGCGCGGCGATTCAATCTCCGGATGGTGAATCGGTATCCCCATCCGACGCCGCGGGCTTCGCCGGTTTCTTTTCGGGTTTCTTGTCCGGCTTCGCCTCAGGCTTGTTCTCGGGCTTCGGCTTGTCCGGCTTTGGCGCGGCCACGCGGACCGGCTTTTCGCTCGGCGCCGGCGCAGCCTCGGCGATGTCCGGCTTCACCAGCCAGCCCTGCTCGCCGGCGTAGCCGAGGACCTTTTCGGCGATTGAGCGGCCGAGGTTGCGCGCCTGCGCCTCGACGTCCGGCGACAGCTTTTCCGGCACGGCATTCACCGCCGCCAGCACGCCGGAGATTTCCTCGTTGCGCGCCTTCGCGTCGGCGGCCGTGGGCGGCTTGCGGTTGCCGACATTGCCGTCCGCCGTAAAGGTCAGAAGCGGCGTGCTGCCGAACCCGCCCTGGCGCTTGAGCGTCATGTCGGCGACCACGCCGCTGCGGCCGTGGCCGATGCCGAGGCGTTCGAGCGGCACCGACTTGCGCGTCTCGGCGATCTTCAAGCGACCGCTGAGCAGCAAGGCGTCGCCGGAGGCCGCGTCCTGATTGCCGGGCTGTGCGGCGAGACCGGCGTCGCGCAACGTCGTCACCACGGTGGCGACGATCTCGTCGTTGACGCGCGCCGCGGCGCGCTGGCGGCGTTCCAGGATCGGCCAGTTGCCGGGCTGCTTTTCCTGGCGATCGGCAAAGCCGCGGTCGATCACGGCCACTTCCTGCGCCAGAACGAAATCGGAAACGATGACGGCGCGGGGCTTGGCCGGCGCGCCCGTGCCGCCGAACACGGAATTCATGCCGCCGCCCGATCCGCCGGAGTGGGCGCAGCCGGACAACAGCAGCACCGCCGCAAATACAGATAAAAGCCGCATGGGAATTGAGTACTCAGCCGGAATGGAATGGGGGCGTGGAACCTACCACAGCGCCTTCATATTGAACGAGTAGGTCACGCCCATCCCCACCTGAATTTGATCGGAAGTTCCATACCGCGTCACCAGCGGCGAATTGGCGGCGGGCGCGGCCAACCGCTCGTATTCCAGGAACACATGCGTCGCCCATTGCGGCGACCACTCGTAACGCGCCTGCACGCCCGCGCCATAAGCGCGCAAGCCGCCGCCGGCCGAATAGATGGCAAGGCCGGATGCCGCCGATTGCGCCGGCGTGACGCTGAAATAAGGATCGGTCGCCGCGGCGGTTGCGACCGTCAGCCGCGGGCCGCCGGACAGCGTGAGCTTCGGCGTCACCGGGATCACGAGGTCGGCGGTTGCCTCACCCACGACGCCGTGATGGCCGCCAAAGCCTTGCCGCACTTCGACGCGGGTGCGCAGCCAATCGGCGACCCAATATTCGGCGAAAGCGCCGGCCTCGAAGGCCATCGACACGTCGCCGAGGCCGCGCAGGTTGGCGTCGTCGCCTTCCTTGCGGGCGAATTTGATCTTGGTGGTGGGGCCGATGTGGAAGCGGCCGTAGTCGAGAAACGAGAAACTGAAGCCGTCCACGGGGCTGCGGAAATTCTCCGGCGTGCCGGCGCGGCGGGCGTCGAACAACGGAAACGGCCGCAGCATCGCGCTGGCCGAGCCTTCGAACTTCGGCAGGACGCGGCCTTCAGCGCCAATGGTGATGGTCCAGTCGGTTGAAGCGGGCGCCGGCGGCTGGGCGGCGGCGGCGGAAACGTAAGTCATGGTGGCGATAAGCCCCGCCAGACGTCGTGCCGTTCGGCCATGAGTTAAGTGCATCTCGCCCCGCTTGGTCCGGCCACCGGCCGAAGCACCTTTGCCCTATATCAAAGGCTGGTTTCCCAACGCTTACGACAGATCATGGTTCAACGGTGATTTATTCTGCGGCTTCCCCGGTTCCTTCACCGGTTGCTTTAATGGTGTCCTGGTCGGGCTTCTGGCGCGCGGCGAGCCGCGCCGCCTTGCGGGCCTCTTTGCGCTCTTTGGCCTTTTCGCGATAGCGCGCCAGCCCTTGCTCGACGCGCTCGACCGGGCGCGTGCCCCAATAGATGCCCTGCGCCAGCACGCTGCCGAACTTGCCGCCGGCCCAGACCAGTTCGTAGGGCGCAAAGGTCCGCCAGGTCTGGTCGCCTTCGACCATGCCTCGCGCCACCAGTTCGCCGCCCATCGCCGAGGTGTTGAGGCCATGGCCGCCAAAGCCGCTTGCCACCCACAGACCGCGCTCGATCTCGCCGATCTGCGGCATGCGGTGGACAGTGCGGCCGAGCGTGCCGCGCCACAGATGCGCGACCTCGACGGGGCCGAGCGCCGGGAAATTGCGTTTGATGTCGGCGACGAGCCCGCTTTTGATCCAGCGCGGATCGGCCGGCCAGGCGCGCATGCGGCCGGACCACTGCAAACGGTTGCCGCCGACGATGCGGTAGTGATTGTCGGCGCGGTTGGTGTCGCTGACCGCCGAGCGCGTGCGCACCACCTCGTGCAGATTGGCAATGGGCTCGGTGACCAGCACGAAGGTCGAGACCGGCAGCAGCGTCGCCGCCAATTGCGGCATCAGCGCGCCGAGATGCACATTGCCGGCGAGCACGACGTGCCCTGCCCGCACCATCGCGCTCGGCGTGCCGATGCGCTTGCGCACGCCGCCGGCATCGATGGTGACCGCCGGCGTATCCTCGAAGATGCGCACGCCGGCCTTTTCCGCGAGCGCGGCAAGCCGAGCGCATAATTGAGCGGATGAATGTGAAAGGCGTTGCGGTAATGCACGGCGCCGAAATATTGCGGGTTCGGCAAGACCTCGCGCACTTGGGCTTTGGTCCAGGCTTCGACATCGGCGCCGATCCAGCGCATGCGCTCGGCATAGCTCACCTGCTCGGCGGCATTGTCGGTCTTCGACACATGCAGCCAGCCCGGCTGCGGATCGACGCCCGGCAGGTCGTTGTCGGCGATCGTCTTGCGCACGTAGTCGAGGCCCTGCTCCGACAGCGCCCAGAGCTGGCGCGTGTGATCGAGGCCGACGCGCTCGACGATGCCGTCGATATGCGCGCCGAAACCCGGCAGGACAAAACCGGTGTTGCGGCCCGACGCCGCCCAGGCGCAGCGGTTGCCTTCGAGCAGCGCCACCGACCAGCCGCGCAACGCCACCTCGCGGGCGGCGGTCAGCCCGGCAAGACCGCCGCCGACCACGCAGACGTCGACGTCGAGATCGAACGCCAGCTTCGGGCGTTCCGGGCTTGCCACCCGGGTCGCCTCGTACCAGCCGGCGCCGTGAGCTTCGGTGTCGTTCATGCTATCCTGTTAGCGAATTTGCGGGACGCTGGCCACGGCGCGGGCGGCACCCATATAACACCTTATGCGCCGCCTGATTCTGTTCCGTCACGCCAAGACCGAGCCGTCCGAACCGGGCATGGAAGACCGCGCCCGCGTGCTGGTCGAGCGCGGCCGCAAGGACGCCGCCAAGATGGGCGCCTATATGGCGGGCCACGGGCTGACGCCCGATAAGGTCGTGATCTCACCGGCCAAGCGCACCCAGGAAACCTGGAAACATGCCGCCGGCGCCTTCAAGCCGGCGCCCGGCGCGATGACCGCCGACGCTCTATACGACGCGACGCCGCACGCCATCTTCGGCGTCATCAAGGACGCGCCGGCGTCCGCGCATACGCTGTTGGTGATCGGTCACAATCCGGGCCTGCACGAGGTGGCGCAGATGCTGATTGCCACCGGCGACATTGAGGCGCGCGCGCGGCTGCGCGAGAAGCTGCCGACCGCAGGTCTCGTCATCGTCGACTTCGCTTTCGACGATTGGGGCAAGCTGCATCCGCAGTCCGGGCGTTTGGAGCGTTTCGTGTCGCCGAAGTGGCTGGAAGCGGCGACGAATTGACGCGCGCTGCCAAGGCTCGGGGTCGTACGATCCCCCTCGAATGATCGGGCCGGTATGAGCGCAATTTTCGGACTTCTACGGTTTGACGGCGGCGAGGCCTCGCGGCGCGACCTTGAACGCATGGCCAAGGCGCTGGCCCACCGAGGGCCGGACGGCATTCAGTTCATCGCTGACGGTCCGCTGGCGCTCGGCCACGGCCTGATGCGCGTCGTGCGCGAGGACGCCTTCGAGGCGCAGCCGCTGCGCGACGGCGACGTGACGCTGGTCGCCGACCTGCGGCTCGACAACCGCGACGAGTTGGCGGCGGCCTTCGGCCTCGCGGACGCCGATTTGCACGACATGCCGGACAGCGCGCTGCTCATGCGCGCCTACCAAAAATGGGGCGAGGATTGCGCGCGCCGTCTGCTCGGCGACTTCGTCTTCGCCATTTGGGACGGCCGCGCCAACAAACTCGTGCTCGGCCGCGACCACATGGGCCAGCGCTATGTCCATTACCACCACGGCAAGGATTTCTTCGTCTTCGCGACCGACATCAAGACGCTGTGGTCATACCCGGACGTGCCGCGCGTACTGTCCGACGCGCGCATCGGACAGATGCTGATCCACGACCGCATGCCGCGCGAAGGCGAAACCTTGTTCGACGACATTCTTGGCCTGCCCGGCGCGACGGTCATGACGATTAGCGCCGAGGGAGCCGTAACAAAGCGCCGCTATTGGGAGCCGCACGCCGATCCGGTTCACGAGAACCGCGACGAGGCCTATTACATCGGCGCCTACCGGCGCGTGCTCGGCGAAGCGGTGGCCTGCCGCATAAGGCGCACGCTCAAGCCACCAGGCCTCATTTTCAGCGGCGGCTACGACAGCGCGGCGATTGCCGGACTTGCCGGCCCGGTGCTCGAAGCCGCAAGCTCGTCGCCGCGACCTCGACGATGCCGGCCGATTATCGCGGCACCATCCGCCACGCGCGCAAATGGGTCGATATGTGCGCGCGCGACATGCCGCATCTCGACGTTCGTCACGTCACGCGCGAAGGCAAGAGCGTGCTGTCCGGTCTGGAGCAATCGTTTGCCGATAATGAAATGCCGGCGGGCTCGTATCACTTCGTCCAGCGCGAGTTGCTGGCAACGCTGGCCGGCGCCGGCGCGCAGGTCATCATGGACGGCCACGGCGGCGATTATACCTTGCACCCGCGCGGCCAAGCGGCGCTGGCGCGTTTTCTGGCGACGTTCCAGTTTCGCCGTTTCGTCACCGAACTGCGCGGCCATCTGCGCATGACCGGAGATTCGTTCTGGAAGACGCTCAAGTATGACATCGCAGCGCTACTGCTGCCGGCTTCCCTTCTGAAGCTGTGGCATCGCGCGCGGCACGGCGCGGGGACCGGTCTGGCGCGACCAGCCGATCAATCCTGCGTTTGCAGAAAAAGCTGCTGGCCGAAGGCGCCGTCGCCGAAAAGAACCTGCGCATCGTCGCGGCACCGAAAATCGACATGCGCGGGCAATCGGCTGCCACGCTGCGCCGTGTCACCGGAGGTTCGGCACCCGGTATGGCCACAAGCGCCGCGCGGCACGGATTGGAGTTGACGCGGCCGTTTCACGACAAGCGCGTGGTCGAATTGGCGCTGGCGATCCCGGAGGATCTTTACGTCAAGAACGGCCGCAACCGTTATTTGGCCTGTATGGCGCTGAAGGAAATCTACCCACGCGAATACCAGGCACGCTGGCGGCGCAACGACGATGAAATTCCGGATTTTCAGCGCATGGCAAAATCGGTCGAGCCGCAACTGCTGACCGAAATCGCGCGCATGGAAAAGTCCGAAAGCCTGTCGCGCATGATCGACTTTGCGAAGATCCGAAGGTTGCTGGCGGCGAACGGACCGGACGATCACAGCTCGGGCTGGGAGCAGGAAACCCAGCTTGCCTTGAGCGGCTTTATGATTGCCCGCTACGTCGAATGGTTCAGGCGAGACAATGGGTAGGGCTGCAACCGCCCCGCAATGACGCCGATGTCGAAACATGCCATGATACGCGCCATCAGCAACGTGGGGCGCTGCCATGTACAAGCAAATCCTGGTGCCGGTCGATCTGGCCGATACCGATCTCGCCAAGCCCGCGATCGAGACTGCGGTGTCGATGGCCAAGACCTCGGGCGGCCATGTCTGCCTGGTCAATGTGCTGCCGATGACGCCGGTGATGCTGGCGGAATACGTGCCGCCGGATTTCGACGTGCAGCAACTCAAATCGTCGGAGGAAGCGCTCGGCATCATCGCGCGCGAATGCGGTCTCGATGCGGCGCATGTGACCTGGAAGGTGCGGCAAGGCGGCATCTATCACGAGGTGCTGGAGCAGGCCAAAGCCATCGGCGCCGATCTGATCGTGATGAGTTCGCACCGGCCCGCGATGCGCACTTATTTCCTCGGCTCCAATGCCGGGCACGTCGTGCGCTACGCCAAATGCTCGGTGCTGGTGGTGCGAAATTAAGCGCGGACTCGTCGCCGCGCACAACCAGGCGCCGTCGCCGTGGAGAGTGCCACCTGGCAGCGCAATGTGACGCGACATGTCGCGGTGCCTGACATCGACGCACGGAACTGCCAACGAACGAGCGCCGAATAACCTGCGCGACTATATTTTCCGCGCATACGAATATTTTACGTGGTGACAGCTTGCCGCAAAATCCCACCTCGCAATACATTGCGGCAAGGGCGCGTCCTACGATTCCTTTCCGTCATGGACGCTTTTACCGGTTCCGGCACAAACATTGCTCGCACGGAATCCGCCGTTGCGGTCTTTGGATTTTCCGGTCTCGGCGACCTGGTCCGCTGCCATTCCCTCATCCGGCTGATCGCCGATCGGTATCCGAGCCGTCCAATCGATCTTATTGTGCGGCGGCCGATGGCCGACATTGCCGCCTTCATGCCGGAAGTCCGCGGCGCCATCGGCGAGGACTTTCGCCATAGCCGGCTTAGTCCGCTCGCAAGGCTGAAGCTCGTGAGCGAATTGCGCAGCCGTGACTACGGGATTGCCTACATCATCCCAAGTTCGTTCAAAGCAGCGCTCGTGCCGTTTCTTGCACGCATACCGGAGCGTGTTGGCTGGTCGCAGGAGTTTCGGCGGCCGCTGCTGACCAGGCCAAAATTCCGGATGCGACGTCTGGCCCGCATGGTCGACCGAATATGCTGGCTGGGCATCGAAGAAGGCCAAGACCCGCCTCAGTTCTGGCCGGAACCGCGGCTTGCCGTGCCGAATTCACTGCGCACCCAGTTCGACATAGTCGCGGCGAGTGCGCAGGCAAACGCGCCGGCGATCGCGATAGCGCCGGGTTCGACGGATACGAACAAAAACTGGGCGGTCGAGAACTTTGCGGCGATCGCGCGGCACTGCGTGGACGCAGGCTGCACGGTTTGGATTGTCGGCGCCACGGAACATCGCGAACTGGCCGCGGCAATCGGGCAAAGCGCGCCGGTGCGCGACCTTCTCACGGACTCGCTGACGCAGCTTGCGCTTCATCTGGCGGCGGCCGACATCTTCGTTGGCAACGACTCCGGCCCGCTGCACGTTGCCGCCGCCTTCAACAAGCCGAGCATCGGCGTGTTCGGCTTGACCGACGCTGCTTTCAACGCGCCGATCAATGACGTCGTCAAAGTTGCTATTCCGGAGTTTGCCATTGTTCGACGATCCGGCCGTGACGTTCACTGGCCGACCCTCGAACCGGTCATCCGCCGTCTCGATCGCGTCATCGAGCAAAAGCGGCGCGTCCGCCGGCTTTCGCCAAATCAGTAACGACGGCCGATGTCGGGCCGATCGCGAAAGGCGTGGATCACGTTGCCGTTACCGCTAAGCCTTTAGCAGTCAAAGGCCAAGCAATGACCCAGC
Source organism: Pseudolabrys sp. (assembly GCA_037200245.1). Classification (GTDB taxonomy): domain Bacteria; phylum Pseudomonadota; class Alphaproteobacteria; order Rhizobiales; family Xanthobacteraceae; genus Pseudolabrys. Next base: position 41,625 of record JBBCIM010000025.1, on the reverse strand, counting down.
GGCGCAACGCCGCGGCCTCTTTCGCCGGCCGAAATTCATGGACTCCAATATGTCGGTTAGCGTACACTAATTACTACCGGTTGAGGTATTGGGGTCTTGCACCGGGACTGAAAGACACTCGCGCTCCAAGCCGCAACGGACGGGGGTGCATCATGTCTATCGCCAAACCACCGGCCAGCACGCCGAAGCGCAAAGCTGCGAAGCTGCCGCGTTTCGATCCCGCGGCGTTCTTGGAAACGGCGGCCAAGGGCCGCGTCATCTCAAAGTACAAGAAGAAGGACGTCCTCTTCGAACAGGGCGATCCGGCGGAATCGGTCGTCTACATCAAGTCCGGCAAGGTCAAGGTCACCGTCCTATCCAAGGAAGGCAACGAGGCCGTGGTCGCCATTCTGGGAACGGACGAATTTCTCGGCGAGGGCTGTTTGATCGGCCAGCCGAAGCGCCTGGCGACGGCGTCGGCCTTGACGGATTGCACCGTTATGGAGGTGAGCAAAAGCGAGATCGAAAAGGTTCTCGTCAGCGAGCACGCCCTTTTCCCAAATGTTCATGACGCATATATTGACCCGTAACGCGCGGGTCGAAGAAGACCTGGTCGATCAGCTTTTCAATTCAACCGAAAAACGGCTGGCGCGCGTGCTGCTGCTGTTGGCCAATTTCGGCAAGCAAGGCCGGCCGGAACCCATTATCGCCAAGATCAGCCAGGAGACGCTTGCCGAGATGATCGGCACCACGCGCTCGCGCGTCAGCTTTTTCATGAACAAATTCCGCAAGCTGGGCTTCATCGACTACAACGGCCATCTCGAAGTTCACAGCTCGTTGCTGAGCGTGGTGCTCAGCGAGGAGCCGCGCACCGTTTAGCGGTTGTTAACATCGTCGTGAGGCATCCCGAATTTCCGTCAAAGTGAGCGTTTTTGAACAGCCTGCCGGCGCGGGCTCGTGCGATTTTTAGCGCTATGAGCATTACCACCGAATCCCCGGTTCCATTTCCTTCGCGGCGCGGGTCCGGGCGCCATCGACGCGAGCAAATGCAGCTCGACGCCGTCAACGCCGAGCTCCAAGGCGCGCTGACGCGGGAACAAGCGCTGCTGAAGGAAAAGCGCGAGCAGTCGCAGCGCCAGACCATGCTGGCCCAGGAATTCGAGCATCGCCTCGTGAACGGCCTGCAACTCGTCGTCAGCCTGCTGTCGATGCAAAGCCGGGCCGCGACGACGCCGGAAGCCGCCGCTCAACTGACGATCGCCAGCCGCCGCGTTTCGGCGCTGGGCCGCGTGCATCACCGCCTGCATCTGCTCGATCAGCAGGATCGCGTGGAGTTCAAAGGATATCTTCAGCAACTGTGCCAGGATCTTTCCGGCCTGCTGGTCGATATCGATACCGGCTACGCCATTGCCGTCGAGGGCGACGAAATCGAAATTCCGACCAAATCGGCCATCCCGCTTGGCTTCATCGTCAACGAGTTGATCACCAATTCGGTGAAATACGCCAAGGGCCGCATCACCGTTCGTATCGCTCGGACCGCCGCCGGGAGCCATTCGCTCTCCATCATCGACGAAGGGCCGGGATTGCCGGCAGACTTCGATCCGTCGAAAAGCGCCGGACTGGGAATGAAGATCGTTCGATCGCTCATCAAGCAAATCGACGGCGAATTGCAATTCGCGCCCGGCGACAACGGCTGCGGCACGCGCTGCATTATCACTTTCGCATCCATTTAGGCTGGGCGCTCGTCCCCCCGAGCGCTCGGTTAAAGCCCCGGCTGGCACCCACCGGCCGGGGCTTTGTTTTCCAAGCTCGGACGCGGCCGGCGCCGCTTTCGTGATTTAGCGCAAAGCCAGCCTTGCCTCTTTGTGCGAACGTTCATTCGACCCACCGAAGAGGCTTAGCCCATGACCAAGCCGATCGCCGACCGCGCGGAGATAGCGCTGGAATATCCGGACAAGATGTATGTCGGCACCTTCGAACGCTCATCGCGCTTCGAAGCCCATCTCGACCCGAAAGGCATCGCGCTGACGCTCGAACATCCCGGTAGCGAAGACGTGCGCAAGTCGATCCACATGCATCTAAACTTCGGGCTGTTCGCCGATATTCTGCGCGACCTGGCGTCGAGCGTCGGGCGCGTCCCGAAGGACGACATCCTGCATCGCGATCAACTGACGCAAGCCGTCGCCGCATTGCATAAGGCATTGCAGGCTTAAATCGCCCTCGCCTACCCTTTCGGCAGCAACAAGGCCGGTGGTGCATCAGCGTCATAAAGTCCGGGCTTGTTGCGGCGGAGAAAATCGCCGCCCCTGCCAGAGAAACAGGCCGAGGAATAAGGCGATGAAGGCGGCGCCGGCTTTGGCGTCGGCCTGCAAGGCGCGCACGACCAGGACCGCAAGGCCGAGACAGACGCAGCCAAAGACCGCAAAGCCGACCCAGTAGATCAGCGGGTTCTTGCCCTGCTCCAATCGAACGGCCGCGCCGCTTTGCCGGATGCGGCGATGCAATTCGATCAGAAATGCCGAATAGGCATCGTCGTGGCGCTCCTGCTGCATCATGCTTTTCCAGGATACCGAAGCGATTCTGAGCCTGGGCGCGCCCGCGGCCCAGATTTCGGTGACGAAGCGGTACGGCTGCATGTTGACCGGGCGATGCGACATGCGCACGCGGCGGATGTCGCTATAGCGCACGCGCCCCGAGCGGCCTCCGGAGACCCAGTTCATGCCGTCGGGGGCAAGCGTGAAACTCATGGGCGCGCCCATTGCCGAAGGCCGATAGGTGTAAGTGAGATTGCCGTCCGTCACGGCGGTTTGCTCGTTCATGCGTGACTTTCGTGTGACAAAACGCGTCTTGCGGCCATTTCGGCTCGATTCTGAGCATTAACCATGCTGGCGGTCTCAACCGACGAAGGGCTTATGCAAACGTTGCGAGTGTTCCCAATGTCAAAGGTATATAATATCTTAAAAGGGCGCTCGTAGCCGGTTTTAGTAGTGTTTGGGTTGGAGGCTTTGTCATGGCTAAGTTGTCGGACCTGTTTGGCCGGAAGGGTGGCGAGCCCGACAAATTCCCGTCGCATGCGGCACCCACCCGCAATGGAAACGGCAATGGCGGCTCCGAGCACATCCACGTCGAGCATTTTTCCGACGTCGGCTCGCGCATGGGCGAGGAAAACGAAGTTCTCCGCAACCTTTTGACCGACACCGGCCGCAAGATCGGCGAACTCGACGAACTCAAAGAGGCTTTCGACAAGATCGTCGCGCCGTTCAACTCGACGCTGCGCGCGCTCGAGCAGGAAAAATCGCAGACGTTGGGCCTCACCGGCATGCTCGCGGAATCGCGCGCGTCCTATGAGACGCTGCGCACCGAATTCTACCAGATCGAACGTAAAGCCACCGCGCTCGAAGCCGAGACCGAACGGCTGCGCGAGGATCTCGAACTATCGCGCGAATCCAATCGCGGCCTGGAGAGCAACCGCATCGAGCTGGCCAACGAGATTTCCACCCGCAGCAGCCAGATCGCCGAACTCGAGCGCCAACTCGCGCAGGAAAGCGCCGAGCGCCGCTCGGTCAGCGAAGCTCGCCGCACCTTGCAGGACCAATTCGACGTCAGCGAAAAACGCATCGGCGAACTCGAAGGCGAGTTGGCGGCTGCGCGCGAGAAGCTGGCGCTCCTGGAAGACGAAAAGCGCTCGCTGCAGCTCGCGGTCGACGGCGCCCTTAACGAGACCGCCCGCCTCACCCGCCGCCTGACCGAAACCGAAAACACCCTGACCGCGACGCGCGCCCAGCTCGGCAAGGTCGAGTCGAGCTTTGCCGAAGCCTATGCCGAACGCGGCCGTCTCGGCGCCGCCCTCGACGAGGCCAAGGAGCAGCATCAGGCCGAGCGCAACAGCCTGAACATGCGCCTCGACGCGTTGCAATCGCGCGCCGCTACCGCGGAGCGGCTGCTGTCGGAAGCGCGGCAGAATTTGCTCGCCCGCACCGAGGAAGTGCGCGCCTTCGACCGCAAGTCGGTGGAAGCCACCATCGGCCGCAACAACGCCGAAAAAGCGCCTTGCGCAGATCGAAGCCTCGCACGAAGCGCGCGAGCGCCAGATCAAGGACCTCGAAGCCGCCCGCGCCGCGCTCACCGAACGCAACAATGCGATCAGCAAGACGCTGAAGTCGCGCGAGACCTCGCTCGCCCGTGCGAGGAAAAGATCGCGGCGCTGACCGAGCGCAACGGCCATCTCGAGGCCGACGTGCAGATCAGCCGCACCAACATCGAAAAACGCGTCGAGGATCTCAACTCGGCGCTGCAACGCGAACGCATGGAACGCGCCGTGATCGAGGGCGCGCTGGAAGCGCGCGCAAGGACAATTCGCGGCTGCAAGGCGAAGTCGGCGCGTTGCGCTCGACGCTGCGCCGCGGCGTGCCGCTCGACGAAGCGCCGGTGCAGCCGACCGAAGCAGCCAACGACGAGCCGGCCAAAGGCAAGAAGGCCAAGGGCGCCGAAACCGCCTAGTCGCCGCGCCATAAGACATATTTATATTTGGAACGCGCGACCCCGGTCCCGCGTTCTTTCTTTAAGCGGCGCTCGATTACGCGAGGCGCTGCTATTTGCATGATTCTTGCCAATCAAGAGGGACACGAATGATCAAACGCACCCTGAGCGCCGTCACCGTCGCGGCCGTGCTGGCCGCGCCGGCGTTCGCGCAGACGCCTGCGCCCGATGCCAAACCCGACAACAGTTCGATGCCGGCGCTGAGCACGCCGCAGCCGCAGCCACACGATAATTTCGTCCAGAGCGAGCACGCCACCGACTGGCGCGGCTCCAAGCTGATCGGCGCCATCGTCTATGGCCCGGACAATGCCTCGATCGGTTCGGTCAATGACGTACTGATTTCCAACGACGCCAAAATCCGCGCGGTGGTGATCGGCGTCGGCGGCTTCCTCGGCGTCGGCGAGAAGAACGTCGCCCATAACCGCTCGACGCGCTGCGCATCACGCGCAAGCCGGACTCCAATTCGATCGACAAAATTATTGTCGGCTATTCGAAGGAAGAGCTCAAAAGCGCGCCGACGTTCGCATTCGGCGACGCCATCGCGCAGACCACCGGGTCGAGCGTGAGCCCGATGGGCACACCGGCGAAATAATGCGGGAGAAGTAGCGATCCTGCGTCCGGACGACTAAGATCGACGCCATGCGCGCATTGATCATCGTCGCTTTGTTCGCACTGCTGGTTGCCGCGGCTTGGTTCCTGATCACCTCATGGACCCATTCAGCGGCGATCCGATTCCGCTGTACGGCTACGTGGCGATCGGCGGCGGTGTGCTCATCTCGCTGCTTGTCGGCGGCGGTCTCATGGCGCTGGTCTTCTATAGCGCGCGTCACGGCTATGACGACGACGCCTCGTCACACTAAGCCGAATCTTATCAGCTGCTTGCACGCCATTTTTATACTTTAGTTATAGTCGGCGCCCTGTGGAGATATTTGCTCCGCGGAATCGACTTCTTGTCTTTTGATCCACTTGGCATTTAGTTAACGCGCCGGCTTCCAGCGCCGGCGGGGCAGAATAACAAAAATCAAAACAAAAATGGCTGCGCTGGCAGCCGGGGGAGTGAACCATGTGGAATCAAGTCTACAACCCATTCAACAATTCGGTGCTGTCGACGCTCGCGGCCGCGTTGCCGGTCGTTACCCTGCTGGTGCTGATCGCATCCAATAAAGTGAAGGCGCACATCGCGGCAGTGATCGCGCTGATCGTTGCCAATCTCGTCACCATCTTCATCTTCACGATGCCGGCCGACATGTCGATCCGCGCCACCATCCTCGGCGCCGTGACAGGCTTCTTCCCGATCGGCTGGATCGTGCTCAACGTCATCTTCCTCTACCGTCTGACAGTCGAAAAAGGCTCTTTCGCGACGTTGCAGAGCGCCATCGGCGGCGTCACGACCGACCGGCGCTTGCAGCTTCTGCTGATCGCCTTCTCATTCGGCGCATTCTTCGAAGGCGCCTCGGGCTTCGGCACGCCGGTCGCGGTGACCGGCGCGATCCTGATCGGCTTGGGCTTCTCGCCGCTCGCCGCATCGGGCCTGTCGCTGATCGCCAACACGGCGCCCGTTGCTTACGGAGCGCTCGGCACGCCCATCGCGGGCCTCGCCAGCGTGACCGGCATCGATCCGTTCCTGCTCGGCGCCATGGTCGGCCGGCAGTTACCGTTCTTCTCGCTGATCGTGCCGTTCTGGGTGGTCTGGGCTTTTGCCGGCTGGAAAGGCACGAAAGAAATATGGCCCGCCATCCTGGTGACCGGGGTGTCCTTCGCCATCCCGCAATACCTGATATCCAACTTCATCAACCCGTGGATCGTCGACATCGGCGCTTCGCTGGTTTCGATGGCCTGCCTGATCGGATTTCTGCAAGTCTGGAAGCCGAAGGTGATCTGGACCTCGGCGGCGTTACGAAGCAAGGACGACTCCGCCGCGACCATGGCACCGCCAAAGCCGCCCGGTCCCACGCCGACCTCCGGACAGGTGTGGTTCTCGCTCATTCCCTGGATCATCGTCTGCGTGATCCTGCTGCTGTGGGGCACCAACGCGGTGAAAGCGCTTCTGAACGCCTACGCCACCTGGAACTACCCGGTGCCGGGCCTGCACAACATGATCAACAAGGTGGCCCCGATCGTCTCGGCGCCGGCCAAGGAAGGCGCGGTGTTCTCCTTCACCTGGCTGTCTTATACCGGCTCGGGCATGCTGATCGCGGCCATCATCTCCGGCTTCGTGATGGGTTTCTCGCCGGTCAAGCTGGTGGTCGAATACGGCAAGACCATCAAGATTTGCGCCTATTCGCTGCTTACCATCTCGGCGATGCTGGCGATCGGCACACTGACCCGCCTGTCCGGCGTCGATGCCACGCTGGGCTTGGCGTTCGCAGGCACCGGGCGTGCTCTACCCGTTCTTCGGCACCTTGCTCGGCTGGTTGGGCGTGGCGCTGACGGGCTCGGACACCTCGTCCAAACATCCTGTTCGGCAATCTGCAGAAGATTACCTCCGAACAGCTCGGCCTGTCGCCGATCCTGATGGGCGCCGCCAACTCTTCCGGCGGCGTCATGGGCAAGATGATCGACGCGCAGTCTATCGTGGTCGCCTCGACCGCCACCAACTGGTTCGGACACGAAGGCACGATCCTGCGCTTCGTGTTCTTCCATTCGATCACACTGGCCTGTCTGGTCGGCGTGCTCGTCATGCTGCAGGCTTATGTCTTCACCGGCATGATCGTGCACTAACCTAACCAAGTTCGCGCACATCAGCCCTGCATCGAAAGATGCAGGGCTTTTTCGTCGGCCGGGCTATATACTCGCAGCCTCAACCGGACGGAAAACCATGAGCAAGAGCCTCGTTCAAGAGCATTTCGGCAAGACCGCTGCGGATTATTTGACGAGCAAGCCGCACGCCAAAGGCAAGAGCCTGGAACGGCTGGTCGACCTCACCGAGCCGAAAAAAAAACTGGCGCGTGCTCGACGTCGCCACCGGCGGCGGCCATGTCGCCTACACCTTCGCGCCGCATGTCGCGCGCGTCTGGGCGACCGACGTCACCCAGGAGATGATCGACCAGGTCAAAGCCGAAGCCGCCAGGCGCGGCCTCGCCAATGTGCGCGCGACTTACGCCAAGGCCGAGGCGCTGCCGTTCGAAGACGGCTCTTTCGACCTGGTGACATGCCGCATCGCGCCGCATCACTTCGACTCGATTACGGAATTCCTCGCCGAAGTGCACCGCGTGCTCAAGCCGGGCGGCTTGTTGGCACTGGTCGACAATGTCGTGCCGCCGGGCAGCGTCGGCGACTACGTCAACGCCTTCGAGCGCTTCCGCGATCCGAGCCACCTGCGCGCCTGGACCATGGATGAATGGCGCGATGCGCTCAACGCGGCGCACCTGCCGCCGCGACATGAAGAGCAGATTTACAAAACCATGGAGTTCAAAAGCTGGGCGCAGCGCTACGAGCCCGTCATGCAGGGGCTCATCCGCTCGATGCTCACGCAGGTGTCGCCGGAGGTGAACGCCACGCTGCAGCCTAACGGCAGCGGCGACGACCTCACCTTCCGCCTCTGCGAAGGCTTGTTCATCGCGCAGAAGGCTTAAAGCCGCCGATCAATTCCGCGCTTCCCCGCGGAGCGCTTACTTTTTCTTCTTGTGATGAGGCTTCGTCACCGGCGGCGCGCCCGGCTCCCAGTCCGGATGGGTGTCGTAGGCCTGGTTTACAAGCCACGGGCCGACGACCGGCAGCACGCAGGAAGCGATGAGGATATGCGCCTCGCGATAAGTCAGCACGCGGTTGAGCACCACGGTGGCGACCATCGGCGACACCGCCGCGCAGCCTAGCGTGGTGGCGCCGATGGCGCCGAGCTGGGTGATGCCGTTGGTGTTATTCCACTTCCAATTCCAGTTATTGATCGCGAAGTAGCCCGCGGTGGCGGCAGCGCCGACGCCGAGCTCGACGGCGGCCAGGCGCGGATCTTGATGCCGGCGGTGCTTTGCGTCCGCGGTTTGGCAAGTCACAACAAAGGCTGCGACGATCGCAGCAACAAACGCAAGTTTCCGGTTCATCCCTCGTCTCCCGTCGTCCGTTCTGGACTGAAGTTCTAGTCTGTGGGCTGTCTTAATTGCCAAGTCGAGCGCACGCGACAGCGGTCGGTGAGGTTATTCACAGGCCGCGGAAAGCGCCATGGGGGTCGCTCGCTTTCTTGTGGGATACGCAAAGACCGCAATAAAGGGCGTGGCGCGGCCGGTGGCGCCTCGCAACCGACTGATAAAGAACGGTCTTTTGCGTGTTTTTAAGATCCTGTTAACTCCTTGTTTACCACCGCAATCCAAGTTCGGTTCCGAGAGATAGCAGGGTGATTCGGCGTCGCTTCGGCCGGGCGGATCGGCGCACATAAGGATCACGACCCATGAGCAAGCTCGGGGGCTTTTTCGCCCGCAAGGCCGGACTGTTCGACACCCCGTCCGAACCCGTGCCGGTTACCGTTCTGCCGACGGCCGCCAACACCACCGCGCTACCCGACAATCCGCTCGAACTCGACGAAGAACTGTTCTCGGCGCTCGGCGCCCAGATCGGCGGCGAGAACGAGTCGCTGCGCAATTTGATGCTCGATGCCTCCGCCAAGATCGGCGAACTCGACATCATCAAGGCCTCGGTCGACAAGCTGGTCGGCCCCCCTGACCAAGACGCTGCGCGCGCTCGAGGCCGAGAAGTCCGAAAAGCTCAGCCTGCAGACGGTCCTCAACAACACCCGCACCGCCTACGGCAAGCTGCGCAACGAAGTCGCCGAACTCGAAAGAAAGACCGCCGCCTCGACAAGGAGTGCAAGTCGCTGCGCCAGGAACTCGCCACCACGCAGAGCCTGCTGCGCAACACCGAAACCACCAAGGCTGAGATCGCCATCGACGTCGCCGCCCGCCGCGCGCAGATCGCCGAACTGGAGCAACGTCTGTCGCAGGAAGCCGGCGAGAACAAAGCGCTGCGCGACGAGAACAACCGCCTCGACGAGCGGCTTGCCGCCGCCGACAAGCGCATCATCGCGATCGAATCCGACATCAACGCCACGCGCCAGCGGCTGCTGATGGCCGAAGACGAGAAGCGCGCGCAGCAGGTGTCGCTCAACAAAGCGAGCGCCGACGCCGCCCGTCTGGCGCGCAAGCTGACCGAGACCGAGGCGAGTCTGGCCGCGTCGCAAGGCCGCCTGCGCCATGTCGAGGCGAATTTCGCCGAAGTGAGCACCGAGCGCTCGCGCCTGGTGTCGGCGCTCGACGAGGCCAACGAGCGGCACGAGCACGAACTCACCACGCAGCAGATGCGGCTCGACACCATGCAGGCTCGCGCGACCGCGACCGAAAACCTCTTTGGGCGAAGCCCGCCAGCATCTGCTCGGCCGCGCCGAGGACATCCGCGAATACGACCGGCGCATGAACGAGATGACGATGGAGCGCGATGCCTTGCAGTCGCGGATCAACGAACTGGAAGCCGAACGCATCCAGCGCGAATCCGAATACAAGGAAATCGATCAGGCCCGCGTCACCATGACGGAACGCAGCGCCACGCTCGCCCGCGCCTACACCATGAAGGAAGCCGCACTCGCCCGCGCCGAGGAAGCCAACGGCGCGCTCAACGAAAGGCTGGCCACCCTCGAAGCGACGCTCGCCAACGAAAAGCAGAGCGCCGAAAACACCATCGAGGAACTCAACGCCGCGGTGAAGCGCGAGAAGATGGAGCGCTCCGTGATCGAAGGCGCGCTGGAAACCGGCCGCCGCGATTTTGCCCGCCTGATGCGCGAAGTCATGGCCCTGCAACGCACCCAGCAGGCCGCGGAAATCCACGACGACCCCCGCGCCGCCAACGCCGCCTAAACCCTTCGAAAACAACGAAACTTTGGCATCGCCGGGCCCCAAAGCCCGGCGATTTTTTTTGGCCTCACGGGACGAACCGAAGCAGGCGGAATTGATTTACCGCAAGGCGGTGGGAGCCCTGCCCGCTAGCGTCAATGCGTCATCCTGGCGGGGGTCCCAAGGTTTCGTCATGCCATACCGTGTCAATCGCGATCTGCCGGATTCCGTGCGCATCACCTGCCGGATCACGCCCAGGACATCTACCGCGAAGCCTTCAACCACGCTTATGCGGCGCATGCCGGCGAAGCCGACGGGGAAAGGCGCTCGCATATGATCGCCTGGGCCGCGGTCAAGCGCGGTTACGTCAAGCAAGGCGACCAGTGGGTTCCGCACAAGGCGACCGCGTTATGACCGCGTCGCTGGCGCTCGCCGAGCGCAACGTCCCCCGCTACACCTCCTACCCGACCGCGCCGCATTTCTCCGCCGCCATCGGCCCCGAGCTTTACCGCGAATGGCTTGCGGCACTGCCGCCGAACGCCAGCCTGTCGCTTTATGTCCACGTGCCGTTCTGCACCGAGATGTGCTTCTACTGCGGCTGCAACACCCGCGCCGTGCGCAAGCGCGAGCCGATCGATGTCTATGCCGAGCATCTGGTCGAGGAGATCGCGCTGCTCGGCGATCTGACCGGGCGCAAGCTGACGCATCTGCATTGGGGCGGCGGCACGCCGTCGATTCTGGGGCCGAACTGGCTGGAGACGGTCGCCGCGACTTTAGCCTCGCGCTTCGATCTGTCGGGCTTGAAGGAACACGCCATCGAGCTCGACCCGCGGCGGATGGACCGCTCCCTGGTGCGCGCACTCGCCGCCATCGGCGTCACCCGCGCCAGCCTCGGCATGCAGGACGCCAATCCGCATGTGCAGCAGGCCATCGGCCGCGTCCAGCCGTTCGACCTGGTCGAACGCGCCGCCGCATTGCTGCGCGAGGCCGGCATCGCCAATCTCAACCTCGATCTGATGTACGGCCTGCCCGAGCAGACCGCGCGCGACGCAGCCCGCAGCGCCGAATTGGCCGCCTCGCTCCAGCCGCAGCGGCTGGCTTTGTTCGGCTATGCGCATGTGCCCTGGTTCAAGCCCCATCAGCGGCTGATCGACGACGCCAAGCTGCCCGGCATTTCCGAGCGCCTCGAACAAGCGGAAGTCGCCGCCGAAACGCTGGAGAGCTTCGGCTACGTGCCGATCGGGCTCGATCATTTCGCATCGCCCGACGACGAACTCACCGTCGCCGCGCGCGAGAAGCGCCTGCACCGCAATTTTCAGGGCTACACCACCGACGACGCCGACGCACTGATCGGGCTCGGCGCCAGCGCCATCGGCAAGCTGCCACAAGGCTTCGTTCAAAATGCTCCGGATCTCGGCGGCTATTCGCGCAGCGTCGCCGCCGGACGTCTCCCCACCGTGAAAGGCCTGGCGCTGTCGGACGACGATCGCCTGCGCGCCGGCATCATCGAGCGGCTGATGTGCGATCTGGAAGTCGACCTCGACGCGGTCGAAGGCGGGGTTGCGCAGTTTGCCGGCGAGATCGAGGCATTGCGGCCGCTCGCCGATCAGGGCCTGCTGCACATCGAGGCAGGCCGCATCGCGGTGACGCAAGCCGGCCGGCCTTACGTGCGGATCGCGGCGGCGGCCTTCGACAGCTACCTCGCCGCCGGCCAGAAGCGCCACTCGGTCGCCGTCTAAATCTTCGGCTTTATAATATCGGAAGCGGGAACCGACGCCTTCGGCCGGAAGGTCGGCGGCAGACGGATCGCCCCGGACATTGACGGCCATGCCGCCGGTACGATGACGACGTTTTCCTCGTCATCGGGCTGAGGTTGTACCGGTGCGCCAGGCGCGGTGTGTTTTCGATAAAATCCAAGCATGACGCTTCTATGCGCGCAGCGCGGCGCCGCCGCATTGATACAACTCAAACGCAGGGGATGCGGCGGGCCGCGTGGTGGCCGCGAATTAATGTTCCACCAGGAACCACGCCCGCGCCGTCACGTTGCCGACGGACGGGGGGAAACCCAAGGAGCAACCAATGGCCATGAAACAAACGACGCTCGCCGTTCTCACGGCGGCACTCATCGCGACCAGCGCCGGCTTTGCCTTCGCACAATCGGGCCAGCGCGGGCGGCGGTACCGGATCTGGCGGTGCGGGAATGAGCGGCGCCCCATCGTCGAACCCGTCTGCGACGCCGGGCACGCCCATGAGCCCCGGCACCGGCTCAAGCGCCGGCACAAGCACGAGCAATCCGTCGCTGAACAACAGCCTCAACGGCGCCAGGAATGGGCAGCCTTGCGGATCGGTCGCCGGCGGCGCCTCGACAGGCTCGACCAGCAGCACCGGAATGACGAGCAGCAATCCGCAAGCCAGCACCACCACCGGATCGGCCTCGACCAGCGGCAACCTGAACGGCACCGGCAGTTCGTCGGCCGGCCTTGGCGCCGGCGCGACCGCCAGCGGTTCACCGGCTGCTGATTTTCTAAAGGCTGAGACACGCTTAAATCGCCGGGCCCTTGGGGTCCGGCGATCGGCGTTTGAGGCCCGCCGATTTGCGTTTCGCGGTGTTGGCTAGCGCATGAAGTTCGTCGCTTGCCGCCAATCAATACGCGTGAGTGGCGAAATAGCGCCGGCGCGCTTTGGCGCGACGGTGTTGCGAGAATGCCTGACGCAAGGCGAATCCAAGAGCGAAGGCGACTACCATTTCCAACATGACAACATCACTTCCCATTTCAAATTCCAAGATTAGCGCAGAGATCACTCGATGCTTGAGCGAATCCTGCGCTTCGCTGGTTACCGTTTTATCAAATCGATTGCTTAGATCGTCAGCACTAATACCTAAATGTGTCGCAATGATTCTCAGCGTGCGATTATTGAGTTGAAATTGAATTCTATCTTATCAGTTCCCGCATCGCCCGATCGAGGCCATCCAAGGTGAGCGGAAACATCCGGCCACCCATCAGCTGCCGCATCATGTTGATCGAATAGGTGAAGTCCCATTCGTTCTCCGGCACCGGGTTGAGCCACACCGCCGCCGGATAAGTGCGCGTCATACGCTCGATCCAGGTGGCGCCCGGCTCGTCGTTGTAATGCTCGACCGAGCCGCCTTGCGCGGTGATTTCATAAGGCGACATCGAGGGCATCGCCGACGAACACGACCTTGTAGTCGTGCGGATAGGTATGCAGCACGTCCCAGGTCGGCGTGGTCTGCTGAAAGCGGCGGCGGTTTTCCTTCCACAGTTTCTCGTAGACGCAATTGTGGAAGTAGAATTGCTCCATGTGCTTGAATTCGGTGCGCGCCGCCGAGAACAATTCTTCCGTGGCCTTGATGTGCCAGTCCATCGAGCCGCCGATATCGAAGAACAGCAGCACCTTGACCGCGTTGTGCCGCACCGGCCGCAATAGAATATCGAGATAGCCTTTGTGCGCGGTGCCTTTGATGGTGCCGTCGAGATCGAGCTCTTCCGGCGCGCCGGTGCGCGCGAACTTGCGCAGGCGCCGCAACGCCACCTTGATGTTGCGGGTGCCGAGCTCGACGTCGTCGTCGAGGTCCTTGAACTCGCGCTTGTCCCAGACCTTCACGGCGCGGCGATGCGTGCTCTCGCCGCCGATGCGGATGCCTTCCGGATTGTAGCCGCCATTACCAAAAGGAGAGGTGCCGCCGGTGCCGATCCATTTCGAGCCGCCCTGGTGGCGGCCCTTCTGTTCGGCGAGGCGCTGCTTGAGCGTCTCCAGCAATTTATCCAGGCCGCCCATGGCCTGGATCTGCTTCTTTTCTTCCTCGGTGAGATATTTATCGGCGAGCTTCTTGAGCCATTCGGCCGGGATGTCGGCGGTCAGTCCCTCGCTTAGGCTTTCCAGGCCCTTGAACACCGTACCGAACACGCGGTCGAACTTGTCGAGGTTGCGCTCGTCCTTCACCAAGGCGGCGCGCGACAAATAATAGAAATCCTCGACCCGGCGCGACGCGAGATCGGCCTGCATCGCCTCCATCAGAGTCAGGTATTCGCGCAGCGACACCGGCACGCCGGCGGATTTCAGCTCGGTGAAGAAATTGACGAACATCTTTCCAAGTCTCGCATGTGTCGCAGCGCAGCACGCCGCCTAGATTCGCTCTTTGCAGGCGGGCGTCAAGCAACTCTTTCAGTCATGCCCGGGCTTGACCCGGGCATCCATGGCTTGCCTTACTATATGAAGAATCAAAAAGAAGACGTGGATGGCCGGATCAAGTCCGGCCATGATCGATTGGGTGGGGGAAATTGGAATGCCTGCGCGCGACCGCGCCTTGTGGGCGCTTGCCGTCATTGCCGCCCTGACGATCCTGATCGCGCCCGCGATCTGGAACCATTTCCCGCTGCTGCAGCACGATACCGGCGGCTATCTGGCGCGCTGGTACGAAGGCACGCTGGTGCCGAGCCGCGCCGTCGTCTACGGCCTCATTCTCAATCTCGGCGTGCCCGCTGGCGTTCTGGCCGGTGCTGCTCGCACAAGCCGCGCTGACGGTGTGGATCGTGGCGCTGCTGCTGCGCGTGCACGGTCTCGGGCAACGGCCCGGACTGATGCTCGGGACCATCGCGGCGCTGTCGGCGTTGACCACCCTGCCCCTGGCTCACGGCGATCCTGCTTACCGACATCTTCTGCGGTCTCGGCGTCTTCGCGCTCTATATCCTGGTGCTGCGCGGCGACGCCGTCAGTGGGCCGGAGCGCATCGGCCTGATCGTGCTGACCGCGGTTTCCGCGGCGACCCACAGCGCGACCATCGCAGTGTTGATGGCGCTCATCGCCGCCGCCGCGTTGCTATGGCTGCTCGACCGCAGCCGCATCAAGGCTGCCGATCTTGGCCGCGGTGTCATCGCGCTCGTGCTCGGCGCCGTCATGGTGTTTGCTGCCGACTACGCCCGTCGCCAAGCGGCTAGCCTGGACGCCCGGCGGCTTCGCGCTGTCCTTCGGCCGCATGCTGCAAGACGGCATCGTCAAGAATTATCTCGACGACCATTGTCCAAATCCAAATTTGCAGCTCTGTGCCGTCAAAGACGAATTGCCCGACGATGCCGATGTTTGGTTCTGGGGCAGCAAGCTGTTCAACAGCCTCGGCCGCTTCGACGGTCTCGGCCAGGAGATGGAAAAGATCGCGCTCGACAGCCTGGTCGAGTATCCCGCCCTGCAGGCCAGCACCGCCGCCATCGCCACTGGCCGGCAATTGATCGGCGTGCATACCGGCGAAGGCGTGCTGCGCACCGTCTGGCACACTTACGGCATCATCGACCGCTACACGCCGCGTCTGGCGCCCGCGATGAACGCGGCGCGCCAACAGCGCGGCGAAATCTCCTTCGTCGCGATCAATGCCTTGCAGTATCCCTTGGCGCTGCTGTCGATCGCGTTGCTGCCGGTGATCTTGCTGCTGGCGCGGCAAGGCCGCATGCCGTCCGACGTCGCCGAGTTGGCGGCTTGGGTGAGCGTGACGCTGCTCGCCAACGCCTTCATCTGCGGCGCGCTGTCCAATCCGCATGACCGCTACGGCGCGCGCGTGGTCTGGCTCGCGACGGTTGCAGTCGCATTCGCTTTGCTGCGCTATCGGCAAGCGATTGCAACACACCGCGGCGTTTTTCCCGCACCGGTCATTTGAACTAATTCAATGCATTCGCGTTCGTCCTGTGACGTCCTCGGTTTCGGGATACGCGGCCTGTGAAGGCGCGAAACATGGGGCTTGGGGAATGACGGACGCTTCGATTGCCGGTCGTGCGGCGCAAGCGGGCGTTGCCGCGGCGGCTTCCGACGCCCGGCGTAATAACAGCCTGGCCTGGTTCATTTCCGGCGTCGCCATGGTGGCGGGTGCTGATGGCGCCGGCGCTGTGGAACGGCTTCCCGATCGTCTTCCCGGACACCGGCGGCTACCTGTCGCGGCCGATCGAAGGCACGCTCGCCATGGGCCGTTCGGCCTTCTACGGCCTGTTCCTCTATACCGGCATACCGTTCGACTTCTGGCCGAACGCCATCGCGCAATCGGCGCTGATGGTCTGGCTGATCGCGCTGACCTTGCGCACCAACGGATTGGGCGGCAGGCCCTGGCTGGCGCTCGGCATCGTCACGATGCTCACCGTCGGTACCAGCCTGCCATGGTTCGCCGGTCAGTTGATGCCGGACATCTTCTTTTCCGCCGCGGCGCTGGCGCTTTATCTGCTGGTGTTTCGTTCCAGAGAATTGGCGCGCTGGGAAACCGTGGCGCTGGCCGCCGTGATCGCGATCGCGATCCCGAGCCACATGGCGGCCGCCGGCATGTGCGTCGGCATCATCGTCGCGCTTTCGCTGCTGGCGCGCGTCAAACAACTGGCGCTGCCGAAGATGCGGCTGTGGGTGGCGGCGGCAGGCGTCGCCGCCGGCATCGCGCTGTGCCCGATCTCGAATTACGCCGTCGCCGGCAAGCTCACCTTTACGCCCGGCGGCTCGAGCTTCCTGTTCGGCCGGCTGATCGAGGACGGCATCGTCGCGCGTTACCTCGCCGAGCAATGCCCGGACGCGACGTTGCGGCTGTGCGCCTACAAAAACGTCATGCCTGACAATGCCGACGACTGGCTGTGGGGCGACAATATTTTCAACCGCTTCGGCGCTTGGCAGGCCTGGGAACCCGAAGAGAACCGGATCATCAAGGCAACGCTGGAACGCTATCCGTTCAGCCATGCCGCCACGGCGCTCGCCGATACGCTCAAGCAGTTCTTTTCGTTCCAGACCGAGGTCAGCAAGGAAAACAATGCGCCGACCATCGCCACCTTCGCCGACCGTACGCCGCAGCTTTATCCGCGCTTCATAAAGGCGCGCCAGCAGGCGGACAGCTTCGACATGTCGCCGCTGAATTGGCTGCACGTGCCCGTCGGGGCGCTGGCCGTCGCCGGCCTCGGCGGCGCATTGCTCGGTCGCCGCCGGCTCGACATCGCGCCGGAGGCCGCGGCGCTTTGCGTCACGATCCTTTTGGCGCTGGCCGCCAATGCCGCGATTTGCGGCATCTTCTCGCATCCGGTCGACCGCTATCAGAGCCGGCTGGTGCTGTTGGCGCCCTTCGGCGTGGCGCTGATGCTGGCGCAACGCCGGCGCGCCACGCATCCGGCCGTATCGCACGACCCCCTCCTTGGGCCGGCCGCCGATATGGCCTAAAGTCGCGGCCCCATCCACGGCCGGGCTGAAATCCATGTCCATCGCTCGTCGAATTTGTACCGGTCTCGCGACCGCGCTGCTGGTTTTCACCTTGCAGGCCGCGGCACAAGCCGACGCGCTGTCCGACCTTGCCCCCACCGGCAAGCTGCGCGCCGCCATCAACCTCGGCAACGGCGTGCTGGCGCAAAAGGACGAAGCCACCGGCCTGCCCAAAGGCATCACGCCGGATCTGGCGCGCGAACTCGGCAAGCGGCTCGGCGTGCCGGTCGAACTCGTCACCTACAACGCCGCCGGAAAGGTGTTCGACGCCGTCAAAAAGAACGAATGGGACATCGCCTTCGTCGCCATCGAGCCGGTGCGCGCCGCGGAGATCGAGTTCACCGCGCCGTATGTCATCATCGAAGGCGCCTACATGGTGCCCAAGGATTCACCTCTGAAGGAAGTCGCCGAGGTCGATCGCCCTGGCGTACGCATTTCGGTCGGCGTCGGCTCGGCCTACGATCTTTACCTCACCCGCACCATCAAGAATGCCACCGTCATGCGCGCGTCGATGGGCGGTGGCCAGGCCATGATCGACATGTTCGTCAACGACAAGCTCGAAGTCGCCGCCGGCGTGAAACAGCCGCTGGAAGCCTATGCCAAGAACCACCCCGAGGTGCGCATGATCCCCGGCGCCTTCATGCAGATCGAGCAGGCCATGGGCACGCCGAAGGGCCGCCTTGCGGGCGTCGAATATCTGCGTGGCTTCGTCGAGGAGATGAAGGCCTCGGGCTTTGTCGCCGACGCCATCAAGCGCAGCAACCAGCAGGCCGCCGTAGCGCCGCCGGCGCCGAAGTAATATCACACCTCGTCGCGGGGAACGCCGCGCATTCGCAATCACGTCCCCAACACGTCTTGGAGTTTGAAATGGCCGACGCTACCGTTCTTCAACAACTCGCCCCCACCGGAAGCTTGCGCATCGCGATCGCCGTGGCGCCTTCGCCGTCGGCACAATTCGCCATCAAGGATGGCGACGGCTTCAAGGGTGTCGCGGTGACGCTCGGCCAGGCGCTGGCGAAGAAGCTCGGCGTGCCGGCCGTGATCCTGCCGCACGCGGGCTCCGGCGATATCCAGAATTCGTCCGCCGACAATAAATGGGACGTCGCCTTCCTGCCGGTCGACGACGAGCGCAAGAAGTTCGTCGACTTCGGCAACGCCTATCACCTGCTGCAAAGCACGTTCCTGGTCGCGCCTGGGTCCAAGCTGCAATCGGTGAAGGATGCGGATGTGCCCGGTATCGGCATCGGTGGCGTCGCAAATACCGCGACGTTCCGCGCCGCGGTGAAATCGACGCCGAAGGCAACCCACATCGAGTTCAAAGGCGTCGACATCGCCACCGCGGCGATGAACGAGGGCAAGATCGAAGCCATCGCATTGTCGCGCGAGTCGCTCGGCGGGTTGCAAACCAAGATTCCGGGCTCGCGCGTTCTGCCCGATGCGTTTCTCAATTCGACGACGGCGGTCTGCGTTCCCAAGGGCAAGCCGGCGGCGCTGGCTTACGCCAGCGAGTTCATCGAGGAAGCCAAGGCGTCGGGTCTGGTGCGCAGCGCCCTCGACGAGATGGGGCTGAAGTCGTCGATCGTCGCGCCGGCAGGGCTCAAAGGCTAAGCGAGAACGCGCCGTGCGCAGCGGCCTGAACTACCGCTTCAATTAAGAAACAGGTTCAGCCGGCCGCCGTCGCCTGTCGCTGCTGCGTCACGAGATTCCTGGCGCTATCGGCGGACAGCGGATCGCCGAACAGATGGCCCTGCGCTTGCTGGAAGCCTCTGGCCAGCAGCGCCGATTCTTGGCCGGCGCCGTCAATGCCCTCGGCAGAGATGGTAAAGCCCAATCCTTTTCCAAGACCCACCAGGGCGTTCACGATTGCATCGCTCTCACGCTCGGTACTCATATTTTTGATGAAGCTGCGATCGATTTTGATCTTGTCGAGCTTGAAATTGCGGAGGTGGTAGAGGCTCGAATAGCCGGTGCCGAAATCGTTCAGCGCAATTCTGATGCCGGCCTGTCGCAGCGGCCCCAGCGCCTGCTGCGCAGAGCCGAGATCGCGCACAAGCGCATTCTCCGACAACGCAATTTCCAGCCGGTTCGGCGACAGACCGGTTTCACCGAGAATGCCAAGAATACGCAAGCCAAACGCCGAATCCTTGAGGAGCACGGAAGAAATATTGAAACTCAGCATCACGGCCGACGGCCATTCGCAGGCTGCACGGCAAGCATTCCGAAGAACCTGATCCGACAAGCTGCGGATGAGCCCGGAATCCTCGGCGATCGGAATGAATCTGTCGACGGGCACATCGCCCAGATCGCGATGGGTCCAACGCCCAACCGCTTCGAAGCCGACCACTTCTTTTGTTATCAGGTCGACAAGAGGCTCGAACACAGGCTCAATCTCTTCGGCAATGACGGCAGCGCGCAATTCGCGCTCCATGAATTCGCGCTCGCGGACAAGGCGATCCATCTCCTGATCGAAGAATCGCATCGAGGTCTCGCGATTGGCTTTTGCTTTGTATAGCGCGACATCGGCCCGCCGCATGATTTCCCCGGAATTGCAGTCCGTGAACGGAAAGAGGCAGATGCCGATGCCCGCCGCCACTTGATGAAGGGTGCCGCTTAGCCTGAGGGGCTCGGCCAAGCATCCGGCGACACGAAGCGCCACGCCCGTTGCCGCTTCCGGACCGGCGAGATGCTGGGCAAGTATCGCGAACTCGTCGCCGCCGAGGCGCGCGACAAGATCGTCATGGCCAAGCGACGTTAGAAGGCGCTCGCCGACGGCGCTCAACGCTTCATCGCCGGTGCCGTGACCGTAGACGTCGTTGATCTGCTTGAAGCCGTTCAAATCCAGCATCAGCAAGCAGTGGACGCCGCCGGCATGCGGCGGCGCGGCTACCGCGACCTTCAGCGCGTCGGCAAACTGCCGGCGGTTCGGAAGACCCGTCAGCGGGTCCTGGAACGCAAGCTCGCGCGCGCGTTGTTCGGCCGCGATACGCTTCCTGGTTTCGCGTTTTTGTTCATTCAACCGCCGCCAGGCAAAAGCCAACAGGCCGAGACAGACGACCGCGCCGAGCAATGCCAGCTCATCGAGTTCGATAGTCTTTTCGACGACGCTTGCGCCGGGCGCGACGAATATGTCGAATTCAAACAGCAGATACGCCACGATGATAACCGTCGCGAGAATGAACCCGGCATCCTGCAGGCTGACGCGATGGCGCATTACGAACCTCTTCACGCGATCGACATGCGCTTTGACTGTCATCGATTTTGGCTCACGATCCAACGTTCGACTTTGCCCCCTAAATTTCCCTTAATCGCCGAGGTTCCGCATTTCCGCGGCGCGTACAGAGTTAATTCGGCGTTCTGATAGGGCTCCGGCCGGATGCCCGTGCCGACGAAACGCGCCGGCAGGCATTGCAGCTTGCGCAGGCATGAGCGGCAGGGCTATGGAACCGCGGCAAGAGGTGACCCGTGACCCAACCGACATCGACACGCCCGCGCCGGCCGGTGCCGCGCCTTGAAGACTATCCGCACCGCGTGCGCGACATCGTGCGCTACGGCGATCTCGATCCGCAAGGCCACGTCAACAACGCGGTGTTCTCGACTTATTTCGAGACCGGCCGCGTCGCCATGTTTCGCAATCCGGATCTCGGCATCGGCGTTAGCAACGCGACCTTCGTGCTGGTGCGCACGGAAATCGATTTCCTGCGCGAACTGCATTGGCCGGGCGACGTCGAGGTCGGCACTGCGCTCGCCGAACTGGGCCGCAGCTCGTTCACGGTGGCGCAGACGATTTTCTTCGGGGACACGTGTACCGCCGCCGGCCGCGCGACTTTGGTGATGCTCGATACCGCGACCCGCCGCCCGCGTCCTTTGACGCCGGAGACCATCGCGCGGCTGGAGCAATGGAAATATCGCGGTACTTGAGCCCGCGGGCCTAGGCCTGCTTGTCCGGCGTCGAGACCACGAGCCCGTCGAGTTCGGCGGTGACCTTGATCTGGCACGATAGCCGCGAGTTCGGCCGCACGTCGTACCCGAAGTCCAGCATGTCCTCTTCCATCGGCGACGGCTCGCCGACCTTTTCGCGCCAGGCCTCGTCGACATAGACGTGGCAGGTGGCGCAAGCGCAGGCGCCGCCGCATTCCGCCTCGATGCCGGGGATATTGTTGCGGATGGCCGTTTCCATCACGGTCGAGCCGAGTTCGGCCTCGATCGTGCGCGCGGCACCGCCGGAGTCTTTATAGGTGATTTTCGGCATGGGGTCGCGGGGCGGGACAACACGCGCCGGATTGGCGCGCGGCTCATATAACGTCATTCAATTGGCGGCGCTAGAGCGGCCCTTACCCCTGCCGCAGCAATTCCGCGATCAGCGCATGCGCCTCGTCGACGGCCAAGGCCAGGCGGTCGATGGCCTTGATGCATTCCAAATCCGGCCCGTTGGCCGCCTGCTCGGTCGCCAGCGCGTTCTTGGCCACATTGCCTGCGCCGATATTGGCGGCCGAGCCCTTCAGCGTATGCGCCAGTGCAGCGATCGCCATCGCATTGCCGCTACGCATGCGCTCGATCAGCATGGCGGCCTGGCGGTCGAACAGCTCCAGCACTTCGCGCTCGAGGCTGCGGTCGCCGAAAGTCATGCGCGCGAGGTGAGCGCGGTCGATGACCGTCTGCTCGCTCGTCAATGCCGTCCATTGCGCCATGCCGGCCTCCTGCAACGCTCGCTTTTTTGACGATGGAGTTTGGCGCGAGCCTGGCAAAAGCCGGGTAAATGCGCGACCGGCTGAGCGCCGTTAACCGCCGGCCTGGTTAAGGCCGCCGTAACCGCGTCGGCAAACCGGCGCGCGGGCGCCGCATCGTGGCCGCAATTGGGCGATCATGTTTTAGGCAGCAATGCGAGTAGGCCGCCGCAATTCCCCCAACAATGAGGCTTTTCATGGTTAACAAGCGGTTAACGATGATGGAAAACTCTTAAACCACGTCGGTTTCTTTCGCATTGCCAAGGCGATAGGATGAAATCCTGAGGGTAAATGGGATCGGCGCAACTTTTGCACACTTGATCCTAGAGTTCCCGCGCTCGTGGCGCGGCCCGTGCCGGCGGGCCGTGACGATAGTCCAGCGTATTAACGAGGCGACGACCGACATGGCGATCACTCCGCAGAAATCCAAAGACGCAACCGAAGAGGCGCTTAACGCCATCCAGGAAGCCCTCGCCGTTCGTCCGGATTCAAGCCCACCGCTCACCGCCGATCTGTTTCACGAAGAAGCCCCGCCCGCGGCCTGGGATGGCGACGACGATGCGCCGCGCCGCGCCGCCAATGACGACCGCGCCAATATCGGACAAATTCTGCAGACGCTGCGCCGCCGCCCGGCGCGCGCACCGTATATCGCGGCCACTGTCGCCTCCGCGATCTGGGCCGCCGGAGGCATCGCCATTGCCTTTCTGGTTTCCGATGAATTGATGGCCATGCTGGCCGTGCCGGCGCTCGGCACCGCCGCCTGGGTCGGCACCGTCAGCGCCATCGTGGTGCCGGTGATCTTCTTCTACGTCATTGCCCACATGTTCAGCCGCTCGCAGGACATGCGGCTGGTCGCCGAATCCATGGCGGAAGTCGCCATGCGTCTGGCCCAGCCGGAGACCGCCGCGCGCGAGTCGATTGTTTCGGTCGGCCAGGCCATCCGCCGCGAAGTCGCCGCCATGGGCGACGGCGTCGAGCGTGCTTTGGCGCGCGCCGCCGAACTCGAAGCTTTGGTGCACAACGAAGTCTCGGCGCTGGAGCGCGCCTATAATGACAACGAAGTGCGCATCCGCGATCTGCTCAGCGAATTGTCCAATCAGCGCGAAACGCTGGTCGCGCAGTCCGAGCAGGTTCGCAACGCCATTGCCAGCGTGCATCTCGATCTCGCCCACGACATCACCTCGGTCGGCGATCTGGTCGCCGACAAGGTCAACGAAGTGGCGCAGCGCGTCACCCGTTCGCTCACCGAAAAGGGCGAGCACATTACGCTCGCGCTCGGCCACGCCGGCGATTCCATGATCGACGCCTTGAGCGAGCGCGGTTCGACGTTGCTCGACCGCCTCGAGAGCACCAGCGACAAGGCCACCACCGCCATCGGTTCGGCCAGCGACCGCCTGTCGGCGAGCCTGACCTTCAAGACCGAGCACGTGCACGACGAATTCGCCGACCTCTCCGCCCGCCTGCAGCAGATGATGACGTCGCGGCTCGATCAGGTGGCGCAAGGCTTCTCGCAGAAGGCCGCCGTCACCATCGAGCAGATGGCGACGCGCTCCGAGCAGTTCAGCACGGCAATCGCCGACACCAGCAAGCATATGGCGGATTCGATTGCCGCTCGCGCCGACGAGGTCAACGCGGCGCTGCGCACCACCGGCGATTCGCTGGTGCTGGACATCTCGCTGCGCGGCGGCGACGTCGTCTCCAAGATTGAGCAGACCGGCACCCGCATCACCGACACCATCGTCAACCGCAGCAACACGATTGCGGACACCTTCGACGCCAACGCCCAGCAGCTCGTCACCACGCTCGACAACAGCGGCAACGCCGTCAAGGACATGCTGGCGACGCGCCTCAAGGCCTTCGACGAGGTGTTCAGCACCGGCGGCACCGCGCTGTCCGAGAAGATCTCGCGCGATTCCACCACGCTCGGCGGCCTGATCACGCGCCACATCGCCGAATTCGACAATACCGTGAAGACTTACGGCGGTGAACTGGTCGAACGTCTCGGCCAGCGCACCCAGGACGTCGCCGAGGCAATGCGCAACTACGTCGACACCTTCGACCAGCGCGTCACCGGCCGCGCCACTGAGCTTAGCACCACGCTCGACCACCGCCTCGTGCAGTTCGAGGAACTGCTCGGCTCACGCGTCAACAATCTGGCGCAGACGCTGACCGACGGCGGCCGCGACGTGGTCGGCGCCTTGGACAAGCGCATCAGCGAAGTCGCCGGCACCATCACCGCCCGCGGCACCGAAGTCGCGGACGCCATCGGCGCCAAGACCATCGAACTCAACGCCACGCTCGGCACCCCGCGCCGACGAAGTCGCCACCACCCTCGACAGCCGCATCGGCCGTTTCGAGCAACTCCTGGTCGGCCGCGCCGAAACCGTCACCGAGCAGATCGAAAGCCGCACCAAGGCCGCCGCCGACGCGTTGCATTCGCGCATGGAGCAGCTGACCACCGCGATCAAGACCAACTCGTCGGAAGCCGAGCGCTCGCTCGGTGCGCTGGCGCTGTCCGCCACCGACGCTATCCGCACCAGCGCCAGCGAAGCCGAACGCACGCTGACCGGGATGAGCGACGAGGTCGCGCGCAATTTCATCGGCAAGGCCGAACAAATCGCCACGGCGGTCAGCCAGCGCACCAGCGAGATGACCACGCTGTTGTCCGACAAGAGCGGCGGCGTGCTCTCGGCCATCGTCGAGAAGGGCGCGCAATTCGCCAGCGAGATCACCACCGCCACCGATCACGCGATGTCGTCGATCGAGCAGAAGGGCTTCGCCTTTACCCGCTCGGTGCTGGACAACAGCACCGAGATGACCCGCATGATCAATACCGCGGGCGAGACGGCCTCCAACAATGTCACCCGCACGCTCAACGAGCTCAACGAAACCGCGCAGAAGGCCATCGCGCAGTCGAAGGAAACCTCCAGCGCCACCGTCACCGAGATGCTGGAAACCCACAATATGCTGCGCGCCGACACCACGGCGCTGTTCGAGCGCCTGCGCGAAGCCAACATCATGCTGCAGGAAGTGCTGTCCGGCTCGCATGAAAACATGAGCGCGCTGGAAAACACGCTGATGCTGCGCGTCTCGGAATTCGTCACCGCCATGAACGAGGTGACGAATTCGACCGGCGAGGCCACCGACCGCGTCGAGCGCAACATCACCAACTTCCGCGACATCACCTCCCACGTCATTACCGACCTGGGTCAACTCGCCAACGAGTTCGACGCCCATGGCCGCGAATTGGCCAAGGCCGCCGAGTTGGTCGACCGCAGCAATCAGCGCTCCGAGGACACCATCAACGAACGCCGCGTCCAGCTCGACTCGCTGGTCTCGACCCTCGATATCCGCACCGAAGACCTCGAACAGCGCCTCAAGCGCTTCTCCGGCCTGCTCGACGAGTCGCTCGAAGCCGCCTCCTCCCGCGCGCGCGACGTCGCCCGCGTGGTGTCGGAAGCCAGCGCCGAAGGCTCCCGCGCCATCGGCGAGCAATATGACCGCGTCCGCGAGAATGCCGAGGAAGAGCGTCTGCGCGCCGCCGACTCCATGCGCGCGATCTTCGAGCAGTCGACCGGCGACAGCCACGCGATGTTTGCCGACGCCGGCGAGCGTTTCGCCGAAGCCGTCGGCGGCATGAAGCAGATGGCCGCCGAAATGCTGCGCGAACTGGAATCGGCCCGCATCCAGAGCCAGCGCGAGCTGGAGACGATGCGCGCGCAGATGCAGCGCGAACTCGACGCCACCCGCACCGAGTTGCGCCGCGGAGTGTTCGAGTTACCGCAGGAGACCGCCGAAAGCGCCCAGCAGATGCGCCGCGTCATCGTCGACCAGATCGAGGCGCTGGCCGAACTCAACCGCATCGTCGCCCGCCACGGCCGCAGCCTCGACTCGGTCGAGCCGGTGCGCCGCCGCGAAGAGCCGACGCTCGCCGTGGTCGGTGGCCGCAACGAGGTGCCGCAGCCGCGCAACGAATTGCCGCCGCAGCGTCCGGTCGCGCCGCGCAACGACCGTATCGAGCGCTCCGATCGCAACGACGTCGGCAGCTTCGCGCCGGCCGCTCGCCGCGCCGAAGCGCCGTCGCTTAGCCCCGGGCAGGCGGTTGCCGGTCGCGGCTGGCTGACCGATCTTCTCAGCCGCGCCTCGCGCGAGGAAAGCGAGCCGGCGCGCGAGTATCCGCGCGACCAGCAGCGCGAACCGGCCCGTGAGCCCACCCGCGACATCCTGCGCGAGCCGGCCCGCCCGCAGGAAGAGCGCACCGCCCGCCACAGCATCGAGTCGCTGGATTCGCTGTCGGTCGACATCGCGCGTATGATCGACCACGACGCCGCCGCCGATTTGTGGGATCGCTATAAGCGCGGCGAACGCAACGTCTTCACCCGCAGGCTCTACACCTTGCAGGGCCAGCAGGCCTTCGACGAGATCCGCAAGAAGTATCGATCCGACCGCGAGTTCAAGCTCACCGTCGACCGCTACATCAGCGAGTTCGAGCGGCTGCTCGACGAAGTCTCGCGCGACGACCGCGGCCAAGTGGTAGCGCGCACTTATCTGACGTCGGAAACCGGCAAGGTCTATACCATGCTGGCGCACGCGGCCGGAAGGTTCGATTAGGCTTCTCAATTCCTCCCCCCGAAGGGGGAGGGATTGGAGCTATCGCTTCTTGACAGGCGCGGCCGGGACCGAGGCGTTGGCCTTTTCTTTTTCCTTCTCGTCCGGCGGCGCGCCGCCAAAGAGAATCCGGCTCGGATTGGCGTCGAAGTTTTTCGCCGCCTTGTCGATGGTGTTAAGCGTGCGGGCGCCGGTGTTGGCAAGTCTGGCTATGCCGCTCGTGAGTTCGGCGGTCCGCGCATCGAGGTGCTCGGCCAGCGTCTGGATCGATCGCACCGCCTCGTTGACCTCGCCGCCGTTGCCGTCTTTGCCGCCGGTGAGATTCTGCAGGCCGCTGGCGATGTTGTCGATCTTGTCGGAATTGCGCGCCAGCGCGCCGCTGAACTTGTCGAGATTGCCGAGCGCGCTGTCAAGCTTGATGAGCGCGCTTTTGAACGTCGCCTGATTGTCCTCAAGGAACTCCTGGACCTTACGCAGCGCGTCGCGCGCGGCCTGCGTTACGTCCTGGGTGGCGCCGGGCGGCGCGACCAGAAGCGGCGCATCGCCGGTCTTGTTGTCCTTGGCGCCGACCAATTGCGGCGCCGCCGGGTCGCCGCCTTTCAGCGACAGCGCGGCGATGCCGGTCAGACCCTGGAACTCCAGGCCGATCTCGGTGTCCTTGCGCACGGTGACACTTTTGTCGATGGAGACGCCAGCCACAACCTGCTTGGGGTGTTGCGGGTCGAGCCTGAGGTCGACGACCTCGCCGACCTTGATGCCGTTGAACAGCACCGAGGCGCCGGTACGCAAGCCCGACACCGAACCGTCGAACTGCACCCGGTAGAAGGCGCGCTCGCCGGTGCCGCCGATGTTCTGGAACCAATAGACAAAGCCGAACACGCCGACCACGACGGCCAGTGTGAACGCTCCGATCAACACATAATTCGCGCGCGTTTCCATCCATCACTCCAGAATCGGTGCCGGACGAAGCCGGAACCGATCTTACCTCTATTTAGCCGCAGCTTCGCCTTTTCGCGCCCGTTTCCCGTGGAAATAGGCCTTCAGCCAAGGGTGCTGGGACGCCAGCATGGTTTCCATGGTCCCGGCGGCGATCACCTTGCCGTCGGCCAGAACCGCGATCCGGTCGCAAACCGTATGCAGGCTGTCGAGATCGTGCGTTACCATGAAAACGGTTAAGCCCAAAGTGCGCTGCAAGGTCGCAATCAAGGTGTCGAAATCGCCGGCACCGATCGGGTCCAGCCCTGAGGTCGGCTCGTCGAGGAACACGATTTCCGGGTCGAGCGCGAGCGCGCGGGCCAGTGCCACACGCTTGGTCATGCCGCCGGACAACTCGGAAGGGAACTTCTCCAGGACGCTGGCGTCGAGCCCGACCATGTCGAGCTTGGCCACAGCCAATTCGTCGAGCAGCTTTTGCGACAGCTTGAGATATTCGCGCACCGGAAACTGGAGATTTTCCCGCACCGTCAGCGAGGAAAACAGCGCGCCTTGCTGGAACAGGATGCCCCAGCGACGCTCTATGGCGCGGCGCTCGGCATCGCTCGCCGCCGTCATGTCGGTGCCCAGCACCTTGATGGTGCCTTCGCGTTTCGGCACCAGGCCGATGATGGTGCGCATCAGCACCGACTTGCCGGCACCGGAACCGCCGACGAAGCCCAGCACCTCGCCGCGATAGACGTCGAGATCGACGTGGTTGAGCACGACGTGATCGCCGAAGCCCGCAACCACGTCGCGCACTTCGATCACGACTTCCTGGCTCGATCTGCCGTTTGTTCCCTGCGCCATCGCTTACATCCCGATCGAGGCAAAGAAGACGGCGAACAGGCCATCCAGCACGATCACCAGGAAGATCGACTCCACCACCGACGCCGTGGTCTGTAGGCCGAGCGATTCCGCGCTGCCTTTGACCGCAAGGCCCTCGACGCTCGCCACCACGCCGATGATCAGCGCCATGAACGGCGCCTTGATCATGCCGACCTTGAACGTCGTCAGCGAGATCGCTTCCTTGAGCCGCGACAGGAAAATATCGGGATCGATGCCGCCATAGAGCCAGCACACCAGGCCGCCGCCGTACAGCGCCGCCATGGAGCCTAGAAACGTCAGGATCGGCACGCCGATCACCAAGGCGACGATGCGCGGCAGGATCAGCACCTCGACCGGATCGAAGCCCATGGTGCGCAACGCGTCGATTTCCTCGCGCATCTTCATCGAGCCGAGTTCGGCGGTGTAGGCCGAGCCCGAACGGCCCGCCACCATGATGCAGACGATCAATACGCCAAGTTCGCGCAGCACCAGGATGCCGACCATGTCGACGACATAGACGTCGGCGCCGAACCTGCGGAAATGGAACAGACCTTGCTGCGCGATAATGCAGCCGATCAGAAACGTGATCAGCAGGATGATCGGTACCGCGCGCCAGGCGACATTGTCGAGTTGATGGACCAGCGAGGTAAGACGGAATGTCTGCGGCCGCGCCAGCACGCGCAGGATCGTCATGGCGAGCGCGCCGAGCATGTTGACCATCGACGAGATCGAACTGCCGACCTGGGCGATGCTCAATCCGATCGAGGCCAGCGCGTAGACCACCTGGCTGGACGCCGACGCCGGCGGTACTTCCTTCTTGACGGCGTGCACCTCTTCCATCAGCGCGCGATAGTCTTCCTTGAGCCCGGTGACGCTGGTGGCGCCGCCGCGCGCGGTGAAGTCGCGGACCAGGCGCTCCAGCAGCCAAGCGCCGAAAGTATCGAGGCGCTCGATGCCGCTCATGTCGATGTCGACTTTGCTGAGCTTATCGCGGCGCTTGGTCTCGGTCTGGATCAAGCCTTCCAGCCGGTGCGCATTGGTGGCAATCCACGCGCCGGTCGCGACCAGCCTGAGCCGTTCGCCTTCGGTCTTGCCTTCAAGCAGCGTGTCGCTCCACAAAAACCGCCTCAAATGCCGCAGAATCGCCCCGGAACGGGGAGCCGTTAAAACCATACTTGACCCACGTCCGCGAACCTGTCGAGGGTTTGGCGGCAGGCCGCACCCATGGATATCCGCAGAAGCGCCGTGAACCTGAAGTTGACCGTCGAACGCTGGCCGATCGCAGGCACCTTCGCCATCAGCCGCGGCGCCAAGACCGAGGCTGTTGTTGTGCTTGCCGAACTGGGCAACGGCAAGGCGAAAGGCTGCGGTGAATGCGTACCCTACGGCCGTTACGGCGAAAGCGTCGAAACGGTCGGCGCCGCCATCGAGGCGATGCGACCGCGGCTTGCCCAGGGGATGAGCCGTATCGAGCTGCAAAGCGCGATGCCGCCCGGCGCCGCGCGCAATGCGCTGGATTGCGCGTTCTGGGACCTCGAAGCCAAACGCAGCGGACGGCCCGTGCATGAATTGGCCGGCCTGCCTCCGCCTAAGCCGCTCACCACCGCTTTCACGATCTCGCTCGGCACTCCGAAGGCGATGGCCCAAGCGGCCTCTGCCGCCGGCGGCCGCGCGCTGTTGAAGATCAAGCTCGGCGGCACTGACGAGCATGGCGGCGACCCGGCCCGCATCGCCGCGGTGCGCGCCGCGGCCCCCAAGGCCACCCTCATTGTGGACGCCAACGAAGGCTGGCGCGCCGGCAACCTCGCCGCCAATCTCGCCGCCTGCGCGAAAGCCGGCGCGGTGCTGGTGGAGCAACCGCTGCCCGAGGGCAAAGACGACGCGCTGGCGGGCCTTTCGCGGCCGATTCCGGTCTGCGCCGACGAAAGCGTTCACGACCGGCGCTCGCTGGCGGCGCTCGCCGGCAAATACGATGCGGTCAACATCAAGCTCGACAAGGCCGGCGGCTTGACCGAGGCGCTCGCCATGGCCGGCGAAGCCTCGCAGGCAGGCTTTGCTGTGATGGCCGGCTGTATGGTGGCAACCTCGCTCGCCATGGCGCCTGCGGTGCTGCTGGCACAGACCGCCCGCTTCGTCGACCTCGACGGCCCGCTGCTGCTGGCCAAAGACCGCCCCGACGGCCTCATCTACCGCGGCAGCCTGATTTATCCAGCCACGCCGGCGCTTTGGGGCTAACTACGTATAGTTACTGTTGATTGATATTTGTCAATGCCGGTGTGGGTGGTCGCGGTCATCGTGCCGCCATGCCGCAGACCAGCAAAATTGCCGAACGTTTACTCGCCCACGCCCGGCTCTGCCGCGAGATCGCGGGCGCGAGCTGGAACGAGGAAACCGCGCTCAGTCTTATGCGGATGGCCGATAGATGCGAGCGCCAGGCCGCCGGCGTCAGCATCGTGCCTGGAAGCAAAGCCTCCTGAGCGGTACCGCCAAGCCACACCGGCGCAAATACCCCATTTTGTTCACGAATTGTCCCCATAAAACTGGTTAACCAAACCTTTCCGCGACGCCCCCGTTGGGCATAGAATTCCGTCAGAATAAGCATGCCGGGCTGTGCCGGGTAACGGCACACCGACGGTAACGGGGACGGGGTTATGCGTATTCGGGGCCTGTTGCTCTGCGCCGCTTTGCTGGCGTCCGGCGTTTCGTCGGCCTCCGCCACCATGCGTATCGCCGAAGACCGCGGCGGCCAGATCGGTCACTACCTGCAAGCCTTCGCCATGCTGCGCTCGTCCGGCGAACACGTCGTCGTCGATGGCAATTGCCTGTCAGCCTGCACGCTGATCTTGGGCCTAATCCCGCGCGAGCGCGTGTGCGCGACGCCGCGCGCGCGCTTCGGCTTCCACGCCGCCTGGATGCCGGACGTCGATGGCCGTCCGGTCACCAGCCCGATGGGCACGCAGGCTTTGTGGAATCTCTACCCCAACCCGGTGCGCCGCTGGATCACCAGGCACGGCGGATTGTCGCGCAAGATGATCTTCATGCAGGGCTCGGACCTCGGCGGTATTGTGGCCAGTTGCGACCACCCGGCCACGACGCGCAGCGCCTCGGCGCGCTCAGACCGCCGCCTCACCACGGGCTCGGTACGCTACAAGAGCGCAAGCGCCGCCAGCGAGCGCCGCTAGCGCCATCGCCGCATAAGCGCGGCTCCCGAAGGCGCCATAAAGCACGCCCGATAATCCCGTCATCGCCGCCATGACCAGGCCGAGCGCTATGGCGAGATAGCCTTGCGCGGTCGCCGCCTGCCCCGGCGGCGCGTGGCGCGCAACAAACCCGATGGCGCCGAGATGGGACGCGCCGAAAGTTGTCGCGTGCAGGAGTTGAAGCCCGGGCAGCCACAGCGCCGGCGGATCGAAGGCCATCGCGCCCCAGCGCAGCAAGCCGCCGAGCGCGCCGATCATCAGCAGCACCGGCGGCTGGAAGAACCGCGGCAGCCGGCCGGAAAAAGCAAACAGCACGACCTCGGCGATCACGCCGAGGCCCCACAGCGCCGCGATGGTGGTGCCGTCGAGGCCGGCGCCGCGCCATTCCAACGCCGAGAAGCCGTAATAGGCGGCGTGACTCCCCTGGATCAGGCTCGCCGCCGCCACGACCGCGATGAAAGCCGGATCGCCCAGCAGGCTTCTGCGCGCCGGCGCAGCCTCGCCGGTCGCGGGCGCCGCAGTCGATAGCGGCGCAAGCATGAAGGCGGCGAGCGCGCTGATGGCGCTGGCGGCGACGATCAGCCAGATCAGATGGCGCGCGGGAAATACATCGGCGGCAAATCCGGCGATGAAGCTGCCGGCGATGAAGGCGAGTGAGCCCCACAGCCGCACCGGGCCATAGGCCCGGCCGCGCGCGCTCAAGCCTTTCAGTGCATAAGTCTCGGTCAGCGGCATGACCGGCGTGGTGGCGAGCGAGGCAATCGAAAACGTGATGAGGATGGCGATGCCGCCGGAGGCCAAGCCCACCGCTGCGTAACCCAGTACACCGGCGCAACTCGCAACGATGATAGCCGCACGCAGCGCGTCGCGCCGGTCGGCCTTTCGGGTGGCGACCATGATGGCAAAGACGCGCATCACCATCGGCGCTGCCAGCACCAGGCCGATTATGCCGGGATCCAGACCCTTGGCCTTCAGCCAGACCGGAAAGAACGGCAATTGGATGCCGCCGAGCGCGAAAAGCGCCATGTACAGCGCCGCCAACCGCGCCGAAAAACCGAATTTGAGTTGAAAAACAGGCCGCATGCTGGCGCCTTATCCTGATGCCGCCGGCCTTTCGCGGGACCCCCGCTGGCCGAATCAAGCCGCCTGATTGATAAACAGTGGCTTGAGGAATGCACATGTCGAATCAGCCATTGGCGAGGGACGTGCTGGCGCGCCAGTTGTTGGCCGCCAAGGCCGGCGAGAAACTGGCCGGCAAGACCGCGGCCAATCCGCCTTTGCCAATTGAAAACGAGGCATCGGCGCAGCCGAACGTCGTCATCGAGAGTGACTATCAGGCATTCTGCGCGGCGCTATCGGAAAGCGCGCGCGGCCGCGCCTTCCTGACCGAATATGCCCGGCGCAACCGCCACGCCGACACCGGCATGCTGCTCGCGGCGCTCGACCGGCTCGAAGCGCAGATGCATCGCCACGCCGCGGCGCCCGAGGCCGACCGCATCCGCCAGGAATTGCGCGCGCTGCTGGCGGCGATCCAGACCACGCGTCCGGAAATCGACGACAGCCCCAACGCCATCCGCGCCGCCAAGTTCGCGGCGCTGCTCGGCTTCATCGAGCACCGCATCGACGTGATCGCCGCGGCGTCGCGCGAGGAATCGATCTTGCCGGAGGAAGTTGCGGCATTGGTGATGCCGGACCGCGCCGCCGAAGCCGCGCGCTCGGCGCTCGCCGTGGTGCCTATGCCTGAGCAACCGGAATTGCCGATGCCGACGCCGCTCTTGACGCAGCCGCCGATGGAAATCGTGCGCGCACCCGCACCGCAAGCGCTAGCCGCGGCGGCGCCAGCGCCGGCGGAAATTCGGCGCGCGGCGTCGGTTATTCCCGAAGTCACGTTCGCATTCGGCAGCGCGCCGGCGCAGAAGACCGCCGGCGAGGTCGCCGCCATCGACGCGGCAGTGGCCGAGTTGAATGCGCCAATGCCGGTGACGATCGGCGAGCCGGAAACGGCCGCGGCGCTGCCGGCGGCCGATCCCCTCGCCGCCATCATGGCGCTCAGCGAGGCCGAAAGAATCGCGTTGTTTACGTGAGCTAGTCGGCTGTCGCCTTGTGCGCACCGCCAGCACGAACGCGGTTCATCATCTCGAATGCGGCCTGACGAACCTTCGGCGTATTGCGCTCGAACAGATAGTACACTGCATAAGCATACAGAATTATTGCTGCCAGCAACGCGGCGAATACCAGAGCGCTGGCCGCGCCCGGCATGAGCCGCTGATTCTTGAGAACGTAACAGGCAAGAAACGCCGCGAACGGGAAATGCACGAGGTAGAGAGTGTAAGAAAACTCGGCCCCGGCGCGCGAAATATTCTCCACCATCGGCAACGATCTGCCGAACTGACTGAGCGGCACCACCAAAATCGCGAATGCGGCACCGATCGCAAAATCGGTGATCGTGCTGGGCGACGTCCGGCTCCATGCCAGCGTCCCCGCCAGCAGAATCGCCGAGCAGCCGAGCAGCCGAGCAGAATATTGCGCGCCAGACGGCTTAGCCTAACCTTACGGTGCGTCACAAAAGCCGCGACACCGAACAGCCAGATCGCGCCCAAAATCACAATATCGATGGGCAGCAAATAGCAGATTATCAGGGCGAGTGTAGCGTTGAGGAACTTCGTCCCTAGGCGCGCCTTCGCAAACAGCGCACCAAAGATCAGGGGAAATAGCAAGTAATACCAGAATTCATTGGCGAGGCTCCATAACGGACCATTTGTCCCGAACGAGGGGACCGCGATCGTCTGCAGGAATGCTAAGTTGCCGAAAAATGCTGCCGCGCCATATCGCAACGGATCGAGCGATCCCCCGCTATTGTATACCGCTCCCATGGTACCGGCGTAAAACGGCGATCCCGTCAATGCCATTCCGATCTGGTCCCACAGTGCGGTCAACACCAGCGCCGGGACAAGAACGGTCCACAATCGTGTCATGCGCAAGATGGCGTAGTCTGTCCACGACCACCGAGCCTCCGCGGCCCGCGAAACAACCGCGCCTCCAACAAGGAATCCACTAAGCACAAAGAATATCATTACCGCTTGATGGCCGAATCCCGTCGCGAAATAAAATGCCGACCACGCCAAAGACGAATGATCGAACTGGTTAAAGTCGACGAAAACAAATCCACGCAAATGCGACAGCACAACCATAAACGCCGCAATGAATCTTGCCAGATCGAGATAGGGCCACCATGTCCGCATTTAGCTCACAAACCTAGCTAACATCTCTCATTATACAAAGCGCTCGACGGAGCACCGCCGGTCGGCGCGGCTATCCCGCAATCAATTTCGCAAACATCTCGGCGTCGACATTGCCGCCGGACAGAACGCCGACCACGACTTTGCCTCTGACGTCGAGCTTGCCGGCGAGTAGCGCAGCGAGACCGATAGCGCCGCCCGGTTCCACCACCAGCTTCAACTCCTCGAAAGCATAACGTACCGCGCGGCCGACTTCGGCGTCGCTGGCGGTGATGCCGGCGCCGATCAGCTTGCTGGTGATCGGGAACGTCAATTCGCCCGGCGTATTGCTCATCAACGCATCGCAGATGCTGCCGCTCATGCGCTCGTTGTGCTCGCGCTGGCCGCTCGCGAACGAGCGCAGCGTGTCGTCGAAGCCTTCCGGCTCGACGGTGTAGAACTTGGCGGACGGCACGCGCGCCTTGACGCCGAGCGAAATGCCGGCCGCAAGCCCGCCGCCCGAAGCGCCGACCACCACGATCTCCGGCTTCAGGCCGAGTTGGACGAGATCCTCAACGATCTCGGCACCGATGGTGCCTTGGCCGGCGATGATCAGCGGATCGTCGTAAGGCGGCACCAAAGTGGCGCCGCGTTCGGCGACGAGCTTCTTGGCAATCGCAGCGCGGTCCTCGGTATTGCGGTCGTACAGCACAACCTGCGCGCCCAGTGCCAGCGTGCGCTGGCGTTTCGCCATCGGCGCGTCGGCCGGCATCACGATGGTTGCGGGCATGCCGAGCAGCCGGGCCGCGGCGGCGACGCCTTGCGCGTGATTGCCCGACGAATAAGCCACGACGCCTGCGGCGCGTCTGTCCATCGGGATCGACGACACCTTGTTGTAGGCGCCGCGGAACTTGAATGAGCCGGTACGTTGCAGCGTCTCGGCCTTGAGGAACACGCGCGCGCTTAAGCGCTCGTCCAGCACCGGCGCGTTGATCAAAGGCGTTCGCACCGCGACGCCGGCAAGCCGTTTGATGGCAGCTTCGATATCGCCGGCGGTCGGTAGAATCGAGCTGTCGATGGCACCCATGGAGGACAGTTTAGCGCGAGTAGCGATTAGGGAGTAGCGAATAGTCAGTAACGGATGGAAGCCTTCTATTCGCTATTCCCTGCTCGCTTTCACGCCGCGGCCGGAACCGCAGCCTTGCACGCCTTTACCGCCGTGGTGACGTGTTCCACGAAAATCCGCGCGCTGGCCGCCCAAGTCAGCTTCAAGGCGAAATCGCGGCAGGCGTACCGCGAGCATTCCAGCGCCGCCAGACAGGCGCGCTGCAGATCCTCGTAAAGCGCGCCGACCGGCGCGTCCCCAATGACGTCGCGCGGCGCGGCGGCTGGAAATGCCGCGACCGGAACGCCACTGGCCAAAGCCTCAAGCAGCACCAGGCCGAAGGTGTCGGTACGGCTCGGGAACACGAACACGTCGGCGGCGGCATAAATCCGCGCCAGCGCCTCGCTTTGATGCGCGCCGAGAAACGCCGCCTCGGGATAGGCCTTTTCAAGCGTGGCGCGCGCGGGTCCGTCGCCGACCACGACCTTGGTGCCGGGCAGATCGAGCTTGAGGAAAGCTTCGAGATTCTTCTCCACCGCCAGCCGCCCGACGGTGAGGAAGATCGGCCGCGGCAGATCGAGCGACGCTCCGGCGCGCCGGCGAAACAGCGCCGCATCGACGCCGCGCGGCCACAGCTTCACACGATTGAAACCGCGCCCGCCGAGTTCGGTTACCAGCGTCGGCGTTGCCGCGAGAACCGCGGCGGCCGGCGCGTGGAAGCGGCGCAGCCAGCCCCAGGCGACGTCGGCGGTCCAGCGTTCCGGCATCGGCAGGCGGCTCGCCAGATAGTCCGGAAAGCGCGTGTGGAAGCTGGTGGTGAATGGCACGCCGCGCCGCAGGCAGACGCGGCGCATGGCGAGCCCGATCGGTCCTTCGGTGGCGATGTGGATGGCGTCGGGCTTTGCCGCCGCGAGCCGCCGTTCGATCTCGCCGGGGCCGGTCAGCGCCAGTCTTATCTCCGGATAGCCCGGCATCGGCAGCGTCCAGAATCCTTCAGGGCTCAGAAATTCGAAATCGGCGTCAAACGCGCGCGCCTCGCGCGCCACGTGGCTCAGCGTGCGCACCACGCCGTTGACCTGCGGGTGCCAGGCGTCGGTGGCGACGAGGATTTTCACGAAGTAGCTCTTTTCCGCATGATCTTATCCGAAAACCGGTTCCCACTTTTCGGGATCATGCGGCCTGGACTTCGCGCAGTGCCGGGGCGGCTTCCTCGCCGGTCCTGATCCAGGTGATGATCTCGAACACGCCGTCCTCGCGTTCAGCCACCGCGGTGCAGCTCTCGACCCAGTCGCCGCAGTTGATGTAGCGCAGGCCGAATTTGTCGTGCATCACCGCGTAATGGATGTGCCCGCAGATCACGCCGTCGGCATTGTGATGCTTGGCCTCGGTCGCCAGCGCTTTCTCGAAGGCGCCGATGAAGTTGACGGCGTTCTTCACCTTCAGCTTGGCCCACTGCGACAGCGACCAATACGGCGCACCGAGCACGCGGCGCAGCGCATTGAACACGCGGTTGGCGGTGAGCGCGAAGTCGTAGGCCTTGTCGCCCAGAAGCGCCAGCCAGCGCGCCTGCGTCACCACCAGGTCGAACATGTCGCCATGCACGACCAGATAGCGGCGGCCGTCGGCGCCGTCGTGGATGGTGTTTTCCACCACTTCGATGCCGCCGAAATGCGTGCCGTAATAGCCGCGCAGAAATTCGTCGTGATTGCCGGGGATATAGATCAGCCGCGAACCTTTTCGCCCCTGGCGCAACAGCTTCTGCACCACGTCGTTATGCTGCTGCGGCCAGTACCAGGACGAGCGCAGCGCCCAGCCGTCGACAATGTCGCCGACGAGATAGAGCGTATCGGCTTCGTGGTGGCGGAGGAAATCGAGCAGTTTGTCGGCCTGACAGCCGCGCGTGCCAAGATGCACATCCGAGATGAAGAGCGCGCGATATCGCTTCGGGACGGTTTCCGTCACGATACGACAATGTCCAGTTCGATCTGCATGTGCAAAGGCCTTAGCTGAGTCTCATTTCGGTTTTGTGACAACGCCGTTAACCATTTTCTCGACGCCCAATCACGCCGCCACGCATTGCTGCGCGACGCGCCGGAAACGCACCAGCGTATAGACGCCGAACGGCTTGACCTTGCGCCGCTCGATCAGCTCGGCGCCGCCGTGGCTGGCGGCCCAGTCGGCGAGCCGCGCGAAGGGAAATTCGGGCCGCAGCCCGAAGGTGCGCGCCTTTTGCGCCAGCAGCCGCTCGACGCCGGCGAGCAAGCCGCGCTCGGAGTAGAGATGATTGACCAGGATGATCTGTCCGCCGGGCCGCACCACGCGCGCGCATTCCGACAGCACGCGCTCCGGGTTCGCCACCAGCGTGATGACGAATTGTCCGACTACGCAGTCGAAAGTCGCGTCGTCGTAGCGCAATTCGTGCGCGTCCATCACCGCGAGACCTTTGACGAAGGGATAGCGCCCGCTCGCCGCGCGCATGCGCGCCCGCGCGATCATCGGCTCCGACAGATCGATGCCGGTGATCTCGGTGTTGTTATCGTAATCGTCGAACGACAACCCCGTGCCGACGCCGATCTCGAGAATGCGCCCGCCGGCCTGGCGCGCGGCTTGCGCCGCGGCGCGCCGTCCGTTGACGAAGATCGGCCCGCACAAAGCGTCGTACACCGGCGCCCAGTGCGCGTAGGCCTTTTCCATAACGTGTTTTTCGGGATCGCGCGGCATGATTTGCCTCGAATCGGAATATCGCAGTGCGATCCGGCGTAGCAAGCCATTGCTACAGTTTGGCGACAGGCTTGCCTTCGCCTCTCCCCGCATTTTCTCGGTCATGGCTGGGCTCGTCCCGGCGATCTCGCTTAGGTTGGCATTGCGCTCTCCTAAGCGGGATCACATCGGAAGTCGGGCCTGCCCGACTTCCGCATTATCAGTTGCCCAAGTCGGGTAAACCCGACGCGGGATGACAAGCCCGTGACGACAAGTCTAAATGCCTTGGCACAGGGAAGCGCACTCTTGACGCTCGCCCTGCCCTCCACCAACACTGTCCCCCAACAAAAACCCTGCGCCTCGAGGACCCCCCATGGATCTTGGAATTGCCGGCCGCAAGGCCATCGTTTGCGCGTCGAGCCGCGGCCTCGGCAAGGCCTGCGCCCGCGCGCTGGCCGAAGCCGGCTGCGACGTCATCGTCAACGGCCGCGATGCCAAGACGCTCAACGCCACCGCCGCCGAATTGAGCCAGATCACCGGCGCCAAGGTGACCGCGGTGGTCGCCGACGTCGCCACGCCGGACGGCCAGAAGGCGCTGCTTGCCGCCTGCCCGCAGCCCGATATCCTGATCAACAATAATGCCGGGCCGCCGTTGCGCGATTTCCGCGAGCTGTCGCGCGACATGATGATCGCCGGCGTCACCGCCAACATGATCGTCGGCATCGAGCTCATTCAGAAAGTCATCGACCCGATGATGGCGCGGCATTTCGGCCGTATCGTCAACATCACCTCGGGCGCGGTGCGCGCGCCGATCGCCGGCCTCGATCTGTCGTCGGGCGCGCGCGCCGGCCTGACCGCGTTTCTCGCCGGCGTCGCCCGCACGGTCGCCGACAAGAACGTCACCATCAACAACATTCTGCCCGGCGCCTTCGACACCGACCGCTTGCGCGGCACACTGAGCAAGGCGGCCGAGGCCAAAGGCAAGAGCATCGCCCAGGTCGCCGCCGACCGCATTGCCACCATTCCGGCGCGCCGCTTCGGCGATCCGGCTGAGTTCGGCGCAGCTGCCGCATTCCTGTGCTCGGCGCAAGCCGGCTACATCACCGGGCAAAACCTGCTGATCGACGGCGGCAATTTCCCGGGGGCGTTTTAACGCGACTGGTTCTCGGCTCGTTGTCATGGCCGGGCTTGTCCCGGCCATCTCGATGAGGAGTGCAGTGCTTCAATAAGCGGGATCACCGGGTCACGCGCCTCCGGCGCGGCCCGGTGATGACAAGAAAAAAAGCCCGACATCGCTGCCGGGCTTCTTAATGTCACGCGATGCGCGCGCCGTCTATTTCGCTTTGACGAAGCGCTGCTTGACCGGCTCCATCGGATCGTCCCAGCGATACTTGAGCGCCACCGAGATGATGTCGAGCGAGGAGCTCACGTTGCCGGTATAGGTCGTGCCGCCGCCGATGGCGAAGAACGGGTTGCCGCTGCCGGCCGTAATGTTGATCGGCGCGTTCTTCACGAAGACATGCGAGTAGGCTAGATCGATGCTCGTCTTGGCGTTGTATTTGTAGGTGCCGCCGATCGAGAGCCAGGTACGGTCGGCGTCCGGAATTGCAGGGCCGCGAACCGTGTCGGTGACCGGCGATACTTCGTAGGCGACGCCGGCACGAAGGCGACCGCCGGGCTCCACTGGTATTCGGCACCGAGCGAGAAGAACCAGCCGTCTTTGTACTGAAACGGAATGATGGCCGGATTCAAAACGACCGTTGCGGCGGCGCCGTTCGGTTGCAACACGTTCGAGGTGCCGGCGCGGCTCCAGTTGCTCCACTCCACGGTCGCCAGCGCCGTCCATTGCGGCGTCAGCTTCTGACGCAGGCCGACGCTGAGGATGCCGGGAATGTTGAAGGTGGTGTTGACAGAGCCGGGCGTCGAGAACGGCGCGTTAAAGGCCGGGCCGCCGGGAAGCACAAACGTGCCGTTGATCTTCTGATTGATGCCCGAACGATAGCCCACGCCCACGGTGGTGAACGGCGTTGGCGTCAGCGTCACGCCGGCGGTGAAGCCGTAGCCCATGCCGGAGCCGCTGAGACCGGCCTGTTGAGTCAAGCCAAGGCCCCCCACTCCGAACGGCGGCGGCAGACCGGGAATTCCCTGGGTGAAGGCGGCCGAGGCATATTGGATCTGGAAGCCGGCACCGACGCTGATCCAGTCGTTGAGCTTGTAGGCGATGCTCGGCGTGAAGTTATAGGTTTTCAGGCTCTCGCCGCCGGCGGCGAAAATACGGCCCGCCCAGTTGTCGGGGAAAGTCTCCGACAGGCCGAACGGCGCGTTCACCGACAACCCGACCCAGAGGCTCTGATTAAACTGATAGGAGAAGTAGCTGGACGGCACCAAGGCCGAATGCCCGATATTGCCCGTGCCGCCGAGCGCTCCGGAAAATGAGCCGCCGCTTGGGCTGTTCGTCGTCGAGGGAATAAGGCCGCTTAGCACCGACTCGCTTTGCACACCCTGAACCTGGGTCATGGTCGCCGGATTCCAGAACATCGACGACAGCGATCCGCCCGCGGCGACGCCAGCGTAAGACGAACCCTGTCCGTAGGCGCTCTGTTCGCGGACGGCGAGACCGCCCG
The DNA here is from genome assembly GCA_037200245.1 of Pseudolabrys sp. GTDB lineage: Bacteria > Pseudomonadota > Alphaproteobacteria > Rhizobiales > Xanthobacteraceae > Pseudolabrys. The sequence continues at coordinate 82 of JBBCIM010000025.1, read as the reverse complement.
CATTGGCATCGGCCGCAACTGCAAGGAAGACGCTCGCAGCACTGTACGCCAACAAAATGGATTTCACGCGACGAAACGACAT
>JBBCIM010000024.1:0-71011 GCA_037200245.1 Pseudolabrys sp. | reverse complement strand
GACCCACTCCTCCTCATGCCCAAAATGTGGCGTTGCTACCGATTCAACTGTCGGTCGGAGGCGCGGTTCAAATTTGCTTGAAGTGGCAGCTTCACAAGATTGTGTGGCGCGGGGCTTCGCGCGCTATAAAGTTTGACATAGCGGGCGACAAGTTCCGTCGCGCCGGTGTTGCTTGCCGCAGAAAATATCGGTCTTTTAGTTTTGTGAAACGTTAGGCGAACTCAAGCCGCGGATCGGGCCCGTTGTTCTGCAAGGTCGACTGGATCGCCTCGCGCGGCAACGCTGGCTCATAGCAATCCCCCTGGTGGTGGTTTTTTAAGGCCGCGATCTTTGTTGCCGCGATCCTCATTATAAATCTTGCGCCATTAAACGGCCGGCAAAGACTTTACTCGGCTTTCATTCGCGTGCAAATAATTGGCCGCCCTGAGGGGAGTACAAGATGCCGCATACGCCCGCCCGCGATGGCACAAAATTGTATTACGAAGAGGCCGGCGAGGGCACGCCCATCGTCTTCGTGCATGAATATGCCGGCGACTATCGCACCTGGGAGCCGCAAATGCGGCACTTTTCGCGCTCCCATCGCTGCGTCACCTACAGCCAGCGCGGCTATCCGCCTTCGGATGTGCCGACCGACGGCGACCGCTACACCCAGGACGTCTTCCGCGACGATGTCATCGCCGTGATGGATGGGCTCAAGATCGACAAGGCCCATGTGGTGGGACATTCGATGGGCGCCGCCACCGCGCTGCATGTCGGCATATATTATCCCGACCGTTGTCTCACCGTCACGGCGGCCGGTTGCGGCTATGGCTCGAGCGCGGACCCCAAAGTGGTGGAGGAAGGCCGGGCAGCGTCGCGCGAGACCGCCAAGATGTTCGCCGACGTCGGCATGGAGGAGGCCGCGCGCCGCTATGGCGACGGTCCGACGCGGCAATCGCAGAAGAACAAGGACCCGCGGGGCTACGCGCATTTCATCAAGATGCTGAGCGAGCACTCCGCGCTCGGCCATGCGCTGACCATGGCGAACCTGCAGGCCAAGCGGCCGACGATGTGGGACATCGAAGGGGAGTTGAAGAAGTTCAAGCCGCCGTTGCTGATTATCGTCGGTGACGAGGACGACTGGTGTCTCGATGCCAGCGTCTTTCTCCGGCGCACGGTGCCGACGGCGGGCCTTCTGGTCGTGCCGCGCACCGGCCACACCATCACCAGCGAAGAACCCGCCGCGTTCAATGCGGCGCTCGCCGATTTCATCGCGTCCGCGGAAGCGGGCCGCTGGCTGGCGCACAAGCCGGGCTGACCATGCACAGCGCCCAATTGCCCGAAGGCTGGCACGAACTCTACGTGATGCTCGGCGGCTCGTCGGCGGTGTTGATCGGCCTGTTGTTTGTGGCGACGTCCTTGCATCTCAGCGAGATCGTGAACGACGCCGTCTATAAACTGCGCGCCGAGTACACGACCCTCATCATGCTCGGCACATTGGTGCAGGCAACCGCCATCCTGACGCCGCAACCGCTGCAGCTTCTCGGCGCCGAACTTCTTGTCATGAATTTGGTGGGCATTTCATTTCCGTTCCAGCTTCTGCACAAGGCCGGCAAGGTCAAGGCGTCGCCGCGGCGGGGAGGGTTCTCGACCCGCCGTGCCGCTTTTTTCATTGCCGGCTATCTGCTCGGCATCGCCGGCAGCGCCGTGGCGGTTACCGGTGCGGAATGGGGCATGTATCTGGTGACGGCTAGCTACGCGAGTAGTCTGATCGCATGCATTTGGAACGCCTGGATGATCATGCTGGGCGTTGGACAAAGTGAAAAGAAACACGTGCATTGAAAACGGAGAATTGCCATGGACCTCAAGCTTAAAGGCAAGACCGCGCTGGTGACGGGCGGCAGCGAAGGCATCGGCAAGGGCATCGCGCTGCTGCTGGCCAAGGAAGGTGTCGACGTCGCGATCTGCGCGCGGCGCAAGGAGCCGCTGGAGGCCGCAGCGCAGGAGATCGCCAAGGCGACCGGCCGCAAGATCGTGCCGATCACCGCCGACCTTCGCAAAGATTCAGACGCCAAGAATTTCATCGACGCCGCGCACAAGGCGCTCGGCCGCATCGACATCATGGTCAACAACGCCGGCTCCGCGGCCGGCGGCGTCATCGAGCATCTGACAGAGGACGACTGGGAGAAAGGCCTCCAGCTCAAATTCATGGGCTATGTGCGCTGCCTGCGGTACGTGTTGCCCATCATGCGCGCCCAAGGCGGCGGCCGGGTCGTCAATCTGATCGGCAATGACGGCGTAAAGCCGTCTTATTGGGAAATCTGCCCCGGCGCCGCCAATGCCGCGGGGCAGAACCTGACGCTGTCGCTCGCCGGCCAATACGGCAAGGACAAGATCAGCTTCGTCGCCGTCAATCCCGGCCCGGTGCGCACCGAGCGATGGGCCGGCCTGGTCGACGCCATGGCCCGCGACATGAAAATCCCGCGCGAGGAGGCCGATAAGCTCGCGCCGGCCTCGATCCCGATGGGCCGCATCGCCGAGGTCGAGGAAGTGGCCGCTTTAGTGGTCATGCTGGCGTCGCCGATGATGGAAATGGTCAACGGCACCATGATCGAAATCGACGGCGGGCAGGACAAGCCGCTGATGGACCGCTTCCGGGATAAGCCCAGAGGATAGGCAAATAAGCGCCGCTGTGCCGCATCAAAAGACAGGCGGTTTGCTTGACAAGCCTCCGGCTGCGGCCCGACACTTTGCGTACGAATAAGTTTTTCACACACGGAGCCACGTCGTCATGACCAAGCGTCACGCGTTTTCTCTCGCGATCGCCGCCGCCATCGGCCTCGCCACGCAGGCTTCGGCGCCGGTGTTCGCGCAGGACACCATCAAAATCGGCGAACTCAACAGCTACAAGGCGGTGCCCGCCTTCCTCGACCCGTACAAGAAGGGCATGGATCTCGCCATCGAGGAGATCAATGCCAAAGGCGGCGTCCTCGGCAAGAAGCTGGAACTGGTCTCGCGCGACGACGGCGCCAATCCCGGCGAAGCGGTGCGCGTCGCCGAAGAACTCGTCACCCGCGAAGGCGTGGCGATGATTTCCGGCACCTTCCTGTCGAATGTCGGCCTCGCGGTCACCAATTTCGCCGTCCAGAAGAAAGTGTTCTTCCTCGCCGCCGAGCCTTTGTCCGACAAGATCACCTGGCAGAACGGCAACAAATACACCTACCGGCTGCGCGCGACGACCTACATGCAGGTCGCGATGCTTATGCCGGCGGCGATCGCCGCCAAGAAGAAGAAATGGGCGCTGGTGTTCCCGAACTACGAATACGGCCAGTCGGCGGCAGAGAGCTTCAAGACGCTGCTGAAGAAGGCGCAGCCCGACGTCGAGTTCGTCACCGAGCAGGCGCCGCCGCTGGGCAAGATCGACGCCGGCGCGGTGGCGCAGGCCATCGACGATGCCAAGCCGGACGCGGTGTTCAACGCGTTGTTCGGCGCCGACCTTTCCAAGTTCGTGCGCGAGGGCAATACCCGCGGCGTATTCAAGGACCGTCCGGTGGTGAGCCTGCTGTCCGGCGAGCCGGAATATCTCGATCCGCTCAAGGACGAGACGCCGGTCGGCTGGGACCGTTACCGGCTATCCCTGGGACAAGATCCAGATCCCGGCGCACAAGGCGTTCCTTGCCGCCTACCAGAAGAAATACAACGACTATCCGCGCCTCGGCTCGATCGTCGGCTACACCACGATCGTCTCGGCGGCGGCGGGCATCGCCAAGGCCAAGTCGACCGACACCGAGAAGCTGGTGGCGGCCTTTGCAGACTTGAAGGTCGACGGGCCGTTCGGGCCGTTTTCCTATCGCGCCAGCGACCATCAGGCGACGATGGGCGCCTTTGTCGGCAAGCTCGCGCTTGAAGGCGGCAAGGGCACCATGGTCGATTTCAAATATGTCGACGGCGCTTCGGTGCTGCCGAGCGATGAAGAAGTAAAGAAGCTGCGGCCGGCGGAAGCGAATTAATCGCAGCGATCCGCTCACTTAACCCTCTCCCCTTGTGGGAGAGGGTGCCGAGCGAGCGAGGCGGGTGAGGGGGGATCGCCTGATGTCTTTTCGAAGCCGCCCCCTCATCCGGCTCAGCCCTTCGGGCTCCGCCACCTTCTCCCACAAGGGGAGAAGGTAAGAAGGTCGCGGCCAATACGATGACTCTCAGCGGCTTACTCTTTCAGGCGCTCAACGGGCTTTCGACCGCGTCGAGCCTGTTCATCGTCGCCGCCGGCCTGTCACTGATTTTCGGCGTCACCCCGCATCGTCAATTTCGCGCACGGGTCCCTCTATATGCTGGGGACCTACGTCGCCTATCCTTCGCCACGCATGTCGGCGGCGCGCTCGGCTACTGGGGCGGCATTCTGGCCACCGCGCTGCTGGTCGGCATCCTCGGCGCCTTCATCGAGATCGTGCTGCTACGGCGCATTTATCGCGCGCCCGAATTGTTTCAACTGCTCGCGACGTTCGCGCTGGTGCTGGTGTTCAACGACGCCGCGCTCTGGCTGTGGGGCGCCGAAGATCTGCTCGGCCCGCGCGCGCCCGGCCTGCGCGGCGCCGTCGAAGTGCTTGGGCGCCGCTTGCCGACCTACGACCTGTTCATGATCGTCGTCGGCCCGCTGGTGCTGGTGATCCTGCACTTCGCGCTGGCGAGCACGCGCTTTGGCCGTCTGGTCCGCGCGGCGACGCAGGACCGCGAAATGGTCGGCGCGCTCGGCGTCAACCAGTCGATTTTGTTCACCTCGGTGTTCGCGCTCGGCGCCTTGCTCGCAGGTCTCGGCGGCGCGCTTCAGGTGGCGCGCGAGCCGGCCACGCTCGCCGCCGATCTCATTGCCATCGGCGATGCTTTCGTCGTGGTCGTCGTCGGCGGCATGGGCTCGATCAGCGGCGCCTATCTGGCCGCCGTGATCATCGCCGAGGTCAAGGCGCTGTGCATCGGCATCGGCGTCGTCGATTTCGGCTTCATGACCGTGAACTTTTCAAAGCTGACGCTGGTCGCGGAATTCCTGGTGATGGCGGCGGTGCTGATCGCGCGACCTTACGGCCTGCTCGGTCGCGCGCAAGCCGTCGTGCGCTCCATCGCCGAACCGGAGGAGCCGATCCGTCCGGCATCGCCAATGCTCAAGGCGCTCGGCGTCGTGGTGCTGGCGCTGTTGATGTGCATGCCGCTGTTGGCGCAGACCTCGCCATACGTCCTGGTGCTCGGCATCGACGTGCTGATCGCGGTTATTTTTGCCACCTCGCTGCATTTTATCATGGGTCCCGGCGGCATGCATTCGTTCGGCCATGCCGCCTATTTCGGCCTCGGCGCCTATGGCGCGGCGCTGCTGGTGGAAATGGCTGGCGCTGCCGATGGGACTGGCGCTGATCGCGGCGCCTTTGGCCGCGCTCGCCGGCGCGCTGCTGTTCGGCTGGTTCGCGGTGCGGCTGTCCGGCGTCTATCTCGCGATGCTGACGCTCGCCTTCGCGCAGATCGTCTGGGCGGCCGTATTCCAATGGGAGGGCCTCACGGGAGGCTCGAACGGTATCATCGGCGTCTGGCCGCCGCCGCCCTTCGACAAAACCTGGGTCTATTTCGTGCTGACCGTGGTGCTGGCGGTTGCCGCCGTGCTGCTGCTCCGGCGCTTTTTGTTCGCGCCGTTCGGCTACGCCATGCGGGCGGGACGCGATTCACCGTTGCGCGCCGAGGCCATCGGCATCGACGTCAAACGCGTGCACTGGCTGGCCTTCGCCATTGCCGGCGGCGTCTGCGGCGTCGCCGGCGGCCTGTTCGCCTTCGCCAAAGGCTCGATTTCGCCGGAGACTATCGGCGTCGGCCGCTCCATCGACGGTCTGGTGATGGTTCTGCCTCGGCGGCATCCAGACGCTGACCGGGCCTATCGTTGGCGCCTCGGTATTCGCCGTCTTGCAGGACACGGTCATGCGGCAGACCGAATATTGGCGCGCGCTGCTCGGCATCATCATTCTGCTGCTGGTGCTCGCCTTCCCGCAAGGCATTGCCGGTGCCTTCGGCGCGCTGTCGCGCAAGCGGGGAGGCGGCGCATGAGCGTGCTCGCCGTTCAGTCGCTGTCCAAGGCCTTCGGCGGCGTGCGCGCCGTCAACGAGGTCAGCTTTGCCGTCGAGCGCGGAGAGTTTCTCGCCATGATCGGGCCGAATGGCGCCGGCAAGTCGACCTGCTTCAACATGATCAATGGCCAGCTTGCCCCGGATTCCGGCGCCATCCTGTTCGCCGAACGAAACATAGCAGGGCTTGAGCCGCGCGCGATCTGGCGGCTTGGCGTCGGCCGCACCTTCCAGGTCGCGGCCACTTTCGGCTCGATGACGGTCGCCGAGAACGTGAAGATGGCGCTGATCTCGCACAGCCACCAAACCCTACGGCCTTTGGCGTCCGGCGGCGTCGCTGCACCGCGACCCGCGCGCTCGACCTGCTGGCGCAGGTCGGCATGCGGGACGCCGCCGACCGGCCGAGCCGCGAACTCGCCTATGGCGATGTCAAGCGTGTCGAGCTCGCCATTGCGCTCGCCAACGACCCCCAGCTCTTGCTGATGGACGAGCCGACCGCCGGCATGGGTGCGCGGGAACGGCACGCGCTTATCGAACTGGTCAAGCGCTTGGTGGTCGAGCGCGGCATCTCGGTGCTGTTCACCGAGCATTCCATGGACGTCGTGTTCGCCTTCGCCGACCGCATCATCGTTTTGGCGCGCGGCGGGTCATCGCCGATGGCAATGCCGCCGCCATCCGCGACAACGCCCAGGTCCGTGAAGTCTATTTCGGCACGGGCAAGACTTTCGCCCGGAGCCGCATCATGAGCGGCGCGATGCTCCGGATCGAAAATCTCAGCGCTTGGTACGGCGCGGCGCGCATCCTTTACGACCTCAATTTCGAGGTCGGCCGCGGCGAGGTGGTGGCGCTGATGGGTCGCAACGGCGCCGGCAAATCGACGACCATGAAAGCGATCATGGGCCTGATCGCGCAGTGCCAGGGCAATGTACGGTTCAACGGGGGGGATATTTCGAGGCTAAAGCCGTTCGAGATCGCGCGCCGGGGCTTGGGCTTCACGCGGAGGACCGCCGCATCTTCGTCGACCTGACCGTTATGGAAAATCTCGACATCGGCCGTCAGCCGCCGCGCGCCTTCCCCGACGGCACGCCGGCGCCGTCTTGGACGTCGGAAAAACTGTTCGCGCTGTTTCCCAACCTGGCCGAAATGCCTAACCGCCTCGGCGGCCGCATGAGCGGCGGCGAGCAGCAGATGCTGACGGTAGCACGTACGCTGATGGGCAATCCGCTGCTGGTGCTGCTCGACGAACCGTCGGAGGGCGTGGCGCCGTTGATCGTCGAGCAAATGGCCAACACGATCATAGAGTTAAAGAAGGAAGGCCTGTCGATTTTGCTATCCGAGCAGAACATCCATTTCGCCCGGCTGGTCTCGGACCGGGTCTATGTGCTGGAAAAGGGCCAAATCCATTGGCAGGGCTCCATGGCACAACTTGCCGACAACCTGGATGTGCAGCGGGCCTATCTGACCGTTTAGGAAAACTTGGCCGAAAGACGCGAGAGGGCTTTCGCCGCCCGCCGATCCCGGTCATGATTTCTGCTCAGTGGAACCGGCGGTAGGGACCGGCGATGTCGCGTGAACGGTTGAGAGTGGTGGCGCGCCCGGCAGAAGCGGCCGACGAGGGGCGCTATGTGCTGGACCAGCAGGTCGGCTTCCTGTTGCGCGTTGCCATGCAGCGGCACACCTCGATCTTCATGTCGCGCATGATCGAGGGCCTGACCCAGACCCAGTTCGCCGCGCTGTCCAAGCTCGCCGATGTCGGCCCCTGTTCGCAGAACCACCTGGGCCGGCTCATCTATTTGGATGCCGCTACCATCAAGGGCGTGGTCGATCGCCTGGTGGCGCGTGGCTTCGTCACTTCCGTTAATGACCCAAACGACCGCCGCCGCCGCGCCGTTGCGCTGACCGACCGGGGCCGCGCGGTGACTTTAGCCGCCACCGCCGTTGCTGCCGAGATAACGGCAGCAACGCTGGCGCCGCTCACGGAAGAAGAGCGTGTGACGGTGGTACGGCTGCTGAAGAAGCTCGCCTAAAATCCGTAAAGTCTCGCCGGATTATCGACCAGCACTTTGGCGCGCGCCGTTTCATCGGGTACCCAGTCGAGCAATATATCCAGCATCGCCGCGTTGGTCGGCTTGACGATGCCCGGCGTCGGATGCGGCCAGTTGGTCGCCCACAAGGTGCGGTCGGGCGCATGTTTCGCCAGCGCCTTCGCCAATCGGCCGACGTCGTCATAGAGCGGCGGGCCGACCTTCGACGTCTCGTAGGGCGCCGCCAATTTGATCCAGCGCCGATCGTCGTCGAGCAAGCGCAGCAAAGACAGGAAGCTCGGGTGATCGGTCGCGACCGGCTCGAGGAATTTGCCGGTGTGGTCGAGAACCACGTCGCATTTGACCCGCTTGATCAGCGATTCATGATCGGGAAAATCGCGGCCGTCGAGTTGCAGCACGACGTGCCAGCCGATCTCCGCCAGCCGCGCCGACATCGGCTCGAGAATGTCCCACGGCAGAGCACCGCCGGGAAACATGAAGAAGCGCATGCCGCGAACGCCGAGTTGGGTCAGCCTTGCGAATTCGGCGTCGGTGGTGGTCTCGTCGATGGTGACGACGCCGCGCGCGCCGGGACCGATGGCGGCCATCGCCGCCAGGAGCAGCGTGTTGTTTTTGCCGTAGGCGGTGGGCGCCACGACGACGGTGCGCTCGATGCCGAGCACCTTGCACATCTTGATGTAGTCGCCGACCGGCGCGTGCGGCGGCTGAAACTTGGCGGTCGGGGCGAGCGGGCAACGCCCCGTCATACACATGGATATGCGTGTCGCAGGTGCCGGGCGGGGCCTTGAGCTTGGGCTGCGCTTCGCCGGTCATGTGCGCGGTCCTTCGCATAGCGCCTTCAGCCGCTGCGGCGAGACCGGCAGCCGCGTCACCGCGCCGGGAATGCCGATGGCGTCGTCGATAGCCGACGCAATGGCCGCGCCGACCGGATTGGCGCCGCCTTCGCCGGCGCCTTTCAGGCCGAGCGGATTGAGCGGGCTCGGCGCGTCCTCGGTAATCAGGATCGACGCTTCAGGTACTTCGCGCGCGGTCGGCATCAGATAATCGGCGAAGGTGACCGACAGCGGCTCGCCGTGATCGTCATAGAGAAATTCCTCCAGCAGCGCGCCGCCGACGCCTTGCGCCAGGCCGCCGGCGATCTGGCCTTCGACCAGCTTCGGGTTGACGGCCTTGCCGATGTCATAGGCAATCGCATAGCGCTCGATGGTTACGCCGCCGGTGTCGGGATCGACCTCCACCGCGGCGATATGGACGCCGTAGGGATAGACCATATGCGCGGATTCGAAGGTGTCTTCCGCGCTCAGCCCATCCGGAAGCTGGCGCGCGATCTCGCCGAGCGGCATCGACGGGCCGCCGCCGATGCGCACGACTTCGCCGCCGACGATATCGAGCCGGTCGGCGCTGGTCTGCATGAGTTGCGCGGCGCAGGCCAGCGCCTTGTCGCGCAGCTTGACGGCAGCGAGCCGCGTGGCTTCGCCGCACATCACCGTGACGCGCGACGCAAAGGCGCCCATGCCTTTGTCGATGCGGTCGGTCTGGCCGTGAATGACGCGGATGCCGGCATAGTCGACACCGAGCGTATCGGCAGCGATCTGCGCCACCACGGTTTCGACGCCCTGGCCGATGGAGGCGACGCCGGTGATGACTTCGATCGAACCATCCGATTTGACTTCGATCTTGACGGTATCGAACGGTCCGAGCCCGCTTTTCTCGACGAACATGGCGACACCGGCGCCGACCATCTCGCCTTGGGCGCGGCGCCTAGCCATCTCCTGTTGCAGATTGGTCCAATCCGGCCAAGGCCAGCGCCTTGTCGAGCAGGCCTACATAATCGCCGGAATCGTAAACGATATGCGTGCCGAGCGTTTCCAGGCCCAGCGTGTAGGGCATCGCACTCTTGCCGATCAGATTGCGCCGTCTGATTTCAACCTTGTCGACGCCGACTTTGCCGGCGATGGCGTCAAGCAGCCGCTCGCGCACGAAGCTCGACTCGTAGCGGCCCGGCGCGCGATAGGTGCCGCACGGCGTCTTGTTGGTCAGGCGAATGTGGCCGACCGCGCGATAGGCCGCCACGCGATAAGGCCCGGGCAGCATGGCGGCGGCGAGATCCGGCACGGTCGCCGCGTGCGTGCGCATATAGGCGCCATTGTCGTGGAAGAATTCGTCGTCGATGGCGAGGATTCGGCCTTCGGCATCGATGGCTGCCCGGACCTTGTGGTCCTGTTGCCGCGAATGGTTGGCTGCGATCAGATGTTCGCGGCGGTCCTCGATCCATTTGATCGGGCGCTTGAACTCAAGTGCAGCGGCGCAGACCAGAATATCCTCGGGATACAGTTCGCCGCGAATGCCGAAGCCGCCGCCGACATGACCTTCGTAGAGCTGAACGGAGGAGCGCTTTAGCCCCAGCATCTGCGCCAGCGTGTCTCTGTTCCAATGCGGCACCTTGGCGGCGCCGTGCATTTCCAGGACGTCGCGGACTTCGTCGTAGCGGGCAATCGCGCCGCGCGTTTCCATCGGCACGCCGGAATGCCGGCCGACCGCAAGCTCCAGTGACACGACCGCATGCGCATCGTGGAAGGCAGAGTCGACATCGCCAAAGCCCTTTCGGATCACGCTCGCCTCGGTGGTCAGTTCGCCTTGATAAACGCCCGGGCCTTCGGTTGCCTGCAAAGTTGCTTGAAGTTGCCCGATCTCGATCTCGACCAGATCAGCGGCATCTTCCGCGACATATTGATCGTCGGCGAACACCACCGCGACCGGCTCGCCGACGTAGCGCACGGTGTCTTTCGCCAGCACCGGCTGGCGATAGGGCTCCAGCATTTTGAGGCCGGTCAGGCGAAACGGGATCGGCGGAATATGTGCGACATCGGCGGCGGTCCACACCGCGTGTACGCCGGTTAGGGCGAGCGCGGCGCTGGCGTCGATTGATTTGATCGTGCCATGCGCTACCGGCGAACGCACCCACGCGCATGGTCCACTGGCCGGGAAACGAAATGTCGGCGGCAAAGCGGCCTTGGCCCAGCAGCAGCGGCCGGTCTTCGAGTCGCGCAACGGAGCGGCCGATGAATTTTTTTCTTTGGTCAGACATTGCGGTACGCCGCAGTCTGCTCCCGTCCCCCTTGAGGGGGAGGTGAAGAGGGAGAAAGCGCGCCGCGCATCACTTCTTCATCTCTTTGGCTGCCGCGCGGACGGCCTTGATGATGTTCGCGTAGCCGGTGCAACGGCACAAATTCGACGACAGCACGTCGAGCATATCTTCGTCGCTGATGTCCGGTTCGCGCTCCAGCACGCCGACCGCCAGCATCATGAAGCCCGGCGTGCAGAAGCCGCATTGCAGGCCGTGGTGATCCATGAAGGCCTGCTGCATCGGGTGCAGCGCGTCGCCCTTTGCCAGGCCCTCGACGGTGCGGATCTCCTTGCCCGCCGCCTGCACGGCAAACATCAGGCACGACCGCACCGGCTCGCCGTCGACGATCACCGTACAGGCGCCGCAGATACCATGCTCGCAGCCGATATGGGTGCCGGTCTGCCCGCAATCCTCGCGGATCGCGTCGGCCAGCGTACGCCGGTCCTCGACTGTGATCGCATGATCGCGGCCGTTGATCGTCAGGGTGATGGCGGTCTTGTCGCTCATGCGCATTTTCCCGTTGCGCGCAACGCCGCGCGGATACGCTGTGGCGTCGCCGGAATTTCATCGATCTCAACGCCGAACGGCGACAGCGCATCGTTGATGGCATTGACGATGGCAGCCGGCGCGCCGATGCAGCCGCCTTCGCCCAGCCCTTTGGCCTTGGTGATCGACTCCGTGCTCATGGTTTCGAGGTGATGCAGTTCGATCGGCGGAATTTCGTGCGCCGTCGGCGGCATGTAGTCGGCGAGATTGGCGGTGAGGATGCCGCCGCTCTCATCGTAGATAATCTCTTCCAATAGGGCATTGCCGATGCCTTGGGCGATGCCGCCTTGGACCTGGCCGTCGGCGATCATCGGATTGATGATCTTGCCTGCGTCTTCCGCCACCAGAAATTTCTCGACCGTGGTGCGGCCGGTATCGATGTCGACCTCGACGATGGCGACGTGGCAGGCATTGGAGAACGTGCCGGGCGGATCGTAGCTCCCGGTTTCGGTCAGGCCCGGCTCGATCTCGCCCTTGAAGCGGTGGGTCTGCGTGTAGGCCTCGCGTGCCATTTTCGCGATGGTGACGGAGCGGTCGGTGCCGGCGACCTTGGCCGCGCCGTTTTCCAGCAGGATGTCGCCGGGGGCGGCTTCCAGCATGTGACTGGCAATCTTAATCAGCTTGGCGCGTACTTTCTGCGCCGCGATCAGCGAGGCACCGCCGGAAATGACCAGCGAGCGGCTGGCGAAAGTGCCCCAGCCGTAGGGCGCGCGATCGGTGTCGCCATGGACCACCTTGATGACGTCGGGCGTGACGCCGATCTCGTCGGCGATGATCTGCGCCAGCGTGGTGCGCAAGCCCTGACCGTGCGGCGAGGCACCGATGCGCGCTTCGACGAAGCCGGATGGGTCGACGGTCAGAATGACGGTCTCCCAGCCGGGCGTGATTTCCATGCCGCGCGCAGCAAAGGCCGGACTGCCGTAGCCGGTGCGTTCCGAGAACGTGGCAAAGCCGATGCCGAGATGACGACCTTTCGCGCGCGCCGCCTGCTGCCGCGCGCGAAAGGCGGGCAGGTTGATAGCCTTCACCGCCATCTCCAGCGTCTCTTTATAGGTGGCCTCGTCGTAAACAAGACCGATCGCTGAGGTGTAAGGAAATTTGTCGATCAGGTTGCGCCGGCGGATATCGACCGGATCGAGCGCGAAGGCGGTCGCTGCCTTATCCATCAGCCGCTCCAGCGTAAAGGTGATCGTCGGCCGCGACACGCCGCGATAGGCGGCCATGGTGCAGGTGTTGGTCAGCACGCCGCGCGCCAGGCATTCATATTGCTGCACATCGTAGGGGCCGGGCATCTCCGCCATCGCCATCAGCGGTTCCATGCCGGCCGTGGTCGGGAAGCAGGAATAGGCGCCGATATTGGCAAGGACGTCCGCGCGCAGCGCCAGCAGCTTGGCATTGCCGTCGAAGGCGCCTTCCAGTGCGAGGTATTGATCGCGGCTGTGGAACGAGGCGATCAAATTTTCGCGCCGGTCCTCGGTCCAGGCCACCGAGCTCTTGAGCTTTCGCGCCAGCCAGACCAGCACGACATATTCGGCGCAGAGCGACATCTTCTGTCCGAAGCCGCCACCGACGTCGGGCGCGACGACGCGCAGATCGCTTTCCGGCATGCCGAGCACGTCGGCAATGGCGGTGCGCATGAGGTGCGGCATCTGCGTCGTGCAGGTCAGCGTGACGCGGCCGGTCGAGATGTCGTAGGCGGCGTGCCCCGCGCGCGCCTCCATCGGCGTCGCGTTCTGCCGGTGCGAGCGCGCGTCCATCCGAACGACCTTGGCGGCACTCTTCCAAACTGTGTCGAAATCGGCGGTCTTGAATTCGCCCTTGAGGATCACGTTGCCGGGCACGTCGGCATGCACCGGCGGCGCGCCGGGTGCGAGCGCGTCGCGCGCATCGATCAAAGGCGCGGTCTCGTCGATGGAAACTTCAACGAGATCGGCGATGTCCTCGGCATCCTCCTCGGTCGCCGCGACCACGGCGGCAATGGGCTCGCCGACAAAGCGCACTTGCGTCTCGGCCAAAATCGGCTGGCCGACCGGCTTGTAATTGAACTTATGCAGCATCGGCGTGATTTTCTTCACGCCCTTGAGGTCAGCGGCGGTGATCACCACCGTACCTTTCGGCGCTTCGATCTTGCCGAGCTTTCCGGCCGCGATCGAACTGCGCACGAAGCGCACCCAATGCACGGCAGGCAAGTCCGCGGTGAAACGCCCTTGGCCGGTGACCAGTGCAGGATCTTCCAGCCGGCGGATGGCACGGCCGACCCATTTCAGCCCGCTGCCTTTGGTGGGAGCGGTCATACGGAGGAATGCTCCAGCGCGCGCCGCACCACCGCGCGCACCAGGTCGCGCCGGTATTCGCCCGTGGTCTGATGATCCTCCAGCGGTTCGATGGCGGTGGCGGCTGCTTCCGCGGCGGCGCGGAAGACCTTGTCGCGGGGCGGCTGTCCGTTGAGAGCAGCCTCGGCCTGCGCGATGCGGCGCGGCGAAGCTTCGGCGCCGCCGACGCCGACGCGCGCCTCCGCGATCTTGCCGTCAACGACACGATAGGTCACCAGCGACGACGCCATGGCGAAATCGCCGGCGCGGCGGCTGAATTCGTTGAAGCCGAATTTCGCGTCGCCCGCCAGCAGCGGCAGCCGCACTTCGGCCAGCAATTCGTCGCCCGCCAGCGCAGTCGACATGATGCCGTCGAAGAAATCCCTGGCCGCGATCGGCCGTTCGCCGCGTATGCTTTGCGCCACCATGGTGGCATCGAGCGTCGCCGCGACCAGGCACCACTCCGACGCCGGATCGGCATGTGCGAGGCTGCCGCAAAAGGTGCCGCGCACGCGAATCGGATAATGCGCGATGTGGCGAACGACATGCGCCAGCAGTTTGCCGAGCGGATTGTCGACCACGGCTTTGTGAAACGCGGCGTGGCGCACGCGCGCGCCGATGCGCAGCATCATGCCGTCGCTGGCGATGCGATCGAGGCCGTCGACTTCATTGATGTCGACGAGATGCGCGGGTCTGGCCAGCCGGAACGCCATGATCGGCACCAGGCTCTGGCCGCCCGCCAGCACGCGGCCGTCTTCGTCCGCCACCTGCGCCAAGATCTTTACCGCTTCATCGAGCGTGCGCGGCACATGGCGGATGAAGGCGGCGGGTTTCATGGGGCTAAAAGTATTCGGCGCTGAGATGAAAGGACGGCATCTAATTGTATGTAAGCAAACGATAAACCCCGTCTTTGGATTGTCAAAGCGATTTCGGTTCCCGGCATCGCCGGCGCCCCGCGAACGCCGCGCATCTGCCGCAGCGCACACCCGTAGCCGCGCGACGGGTTGGCTTGCCGGCAAAAATCAATTCTAATCGGCCGAGGTTGAGGAAACAAAAAACAGCGAGACAAACAATGTCGAATCTGGTGGCGCGGCTGATCAAGGCCGCGGTTATTTTGCTGGCGCTGTCGGCTTCCGCTTTCGCCGACGATTATCCGAACCGGCCGGTTCGTTTGATTATTCCGTTCCCGCCGGGCGGCAGCAACGATGTGGTCGGCCGCCTGGTCGCCAAGTATCTCAGCGAAAAATTGGGCCAGCAGGTTTACGTCGACAACCGCGGCGGGGCCGGCGGCACCATCGGCAGCGAGGCGGCGGCCAAAGCCGAGCCGGACGGCTATACGTTGCTCGGCGTGTCGCTGGCGCACGCGGTCAATCCGGCGCTGTACAAACTCAATTACGATCCGATCAAATCGTTCACCCCGATTGCCATCTTCGCCAGCGGACCGAACGTGCTGGTGGTCAATCCGGAAATGCCGGTGAAGTCGGTCAAGGAATTGCTGGCGCTTGCCAAGCAGAAGCCGGGTGAACTCAATTACGCATCCGCCGGCGTCGGCAGCTTCCAGCATCTGGGCGGCGAGCTGTTCAAGCTGATGGCCAAGACCAACCTTGTGCACGTGCCATACAAAGGCGGCGGGCCGGCGATGCAGGATGTGATCGCGGGCCACGTCAAAATCATGTTCTCGTCGCTGGTGCAGACCACGCCGTTCATCCAGTCAGGCCAGCTTCGCGCGCTGGGCACCGGTGGCGCCAAGCGCAGCCCTGTCTTGCCGGACGTGCCGACAATCGCCGAGGCCGGCGTCGAGGGCTATGTCGCCGATAACTGGTGGGGCGTGGTGGGGCCGGCCAACATGCCGCAGCCACTGGTCGATAAAATCTATGCCGCGGTGCAGGCGGCGTTGCAAGCGCCGGAGTTGAAGGCGCAGTTCGATCGTGAAGGCGCCTCCATCGTCGTCATGACGTCGGCCGAGTTCAACGAATACATCAAGACCGAAATCGTCAAATGGGGCCAGGTGGTGAAGGAAGGCCATATCACCGCGCAGTAGCAAGGTGAGGCGGCTCGACCGCTAAGTTTTGGATTACGGTTGGGTCAGGCCATCAACTGCGTCAGCGCGTGCCGGTCGCGCAGCACCAGCCGCCGCGTGCCCGTCATTGAAATCACGCCGGCGGTTTCGAGCCGCGTCAGCGTCCGCGACACCGTCTCGATGGTGAGGCCGAGATAGTCTGCGATATCCTGCCGCGACATCGGCAGCTCGATCTCGTTTTGATTATGCTGGCGCTTGGCCAAGTCGAGCAGAAAGCCGATGACGCGCTCCCGCGCGCTCTTGAGCAGCAGCAGGATGTGGTCCTGCGTGCGGTGCAACTCCGCGGTCGTCAGGTTCAGCAGCATAAGAGTCGTGACGATATCGTTCGGCGGACACGTTTCGAATTCCGATCGCTTGAGGGCTTGTACGACCCCGTGGGTGATCGATTCGGCGGAATTATTGTGCACGCTGCGCGCTTCCAGCCCGAATATATCGCCGGGAAGATAAAACGCGCCGACCTGGCGGCGGCCGTCATTAAGCGTGGTATAGGCGCGCACGCAGCCGGAGATCAGCCGGTAGATATATTCGGCCGGCTCGCCTTGGCCGAAAATCTCCTCGCCGCGCGTGAATGACAGCGGCGTCCCGGTCAGATCGAATGGCCGTTCCGGCGGCAATTGAGGCGGCGCCGCCGAGCGGCGCGGCGTTCCGTTGCGGGCAAGCGTGGTCCGGACCGCCATCGAGGCCTCCTACACAACGCTTAAGTAAGGCGCATTACCGGCTCGCTGTGGAATGTACGATAGCCGACATATTCGCCTGAGTCTGTTCTTTTTTGCCGTATCTCCCCGGCGTTCCGGTCCTTGCTGAAATTTGCCGCGAATATGCCTAAGATAATCGCAAAATAAACAACGGGAGGCCGGGATGGGAATTGGCATATTGGCGCTTGCCTTGGGTGTTTATGCATCGATCTGGCTTGTTATCATCGTGGGGTCACAATTCTTCGGTTCAAGATGACACCATAGCCGCGTCGATTCCGGTGGTGCCTGGATCGCAGTCCAGAGTTTTGCGCAGAATATTTGATGGCGAATAGCGACACCGAAGTCGTGATCATCGGCGGCGGCGCGGCGGGCATTGCCGCGGGCCGGCGCCTGGCCAAGGCGGCGATCGATTGTCTGATCGTCGAGGCGCGGCCACGGCTTGGCGGCCGCGCCTGGACCGTGACCGCCGGCGGCTTCGCGCTCGATCTCGGCTGCGGCTGGCTGCATTCGGCCGACCGCAATCCGTGGGTCGGGATTGCCGCGGCGCAAGGCCGCACAATCGATAAGGCGACGCCGCCGTGGCAAAAGCCGGCGCTAACCATCGGCTTTCCGCCCGACGAGCAGGCCGCCTTCGGCAAGGCGCAAGGCGAGTTCTTTGAGCGTCTCGAAGCGCTGGCGCATCACGATCCCGATGTCGCGGCGTCGACGGCCTTCGATCCCGGTTGCCGCTGGAACAACATGATCAACGCCGTCGGCACCTATATCAGCGGCGCCGAACTCGACCGCGTATCCGCGCTCGACTTCGAGAACTACGCCGATAGCGGCGTGAACTGGCGCGTGACGGAAGGGTACGGCACGGCAATTGCCTCTTACGGCGAGAGCCTGCCGGCTGTTCTCGATTGTCCGGTGTTGCAGATCGATCGTCGCGGCCGGCGCCTCAAGATCGAAACCGCCAAGGGCGTCATCGCCGCCGACCAGGCGATCGTCACGTTGCCAAGCGCGATCCTGGCCGACAAGGAATTCCTGTTTTCGCCGGCCTTGCCGGAGAAGACGGAAGCCGCCAAGGGACTGCCGCTGGGTCTCGCCGATAAATTATTTCTGTCGCTGGAAGGCGCGGATGAGTTTCCGGCGGACAGCCGCCTGTTCGGCCGCACCGACCGCACCGCGACCGCGACTTACCAGTTGCGGCCATTCGGCCGGCCCCTGATCGAAGTCTATTTCGGCGGGCGCTTTGCAGCCGATCTGGAGCAGGGCGGCGCACCCGCTTTCGCCGACTACGCCGTAACGGAGCTGGGCAGTCTGCTCGGCAGCGATTTCCCCCGGCGCGTCAAGCCGCTCCAGATGCACCCCTGGGGCAGCGATCCCTTCGCGCGCGGCTCTTATTCGTATGCGCAGCCGGGCATGGTCGATTGCCGCGCCAAACTCGCCGCGCCGGTCGACGACCGGCTGTTCTTTGCCGGCGAAGCCTGCTCGCACAACGATTTTTCGACGGCGCATGGCGGCTATCTCACCGGCGTCGCCGCCGCCGATCAGGTGATCGCCGCGCGCGGCCGCAAGCGCTGATCAGCCCCACATCCGGCGCAGCTTGGCGCGCACATCGACGGGCGCTCGCGCCGGCCCGGCATTCGCAGCGCTCGCGGGCTTGGCCGCCGGCCACGAGCGGTGGTCGAAATGCTTGAGCATTGAATTCAGAATAAAGCGCGTGCGTTGCGCATAGACGTGGCGGTCGCCGCGGCCGCGCTGACCGTGGGTGTAGAAGCGCTGCGGCACCATCAGATGCAACTGATCCTTGGCGCGGGTCATGGCGACATAAAGCAGCCGCCGCTCTTCCTCGATTTCCGGCGTCGAGCCGGTTGACAGATCGGACGGGAGGCAGCCATCGACGGTGTTGAGCAAGTAAACGGAAGTCCATTCCTGGCCTTTGGCGGAATGGATGGTCGACAGGATCAGGTAATCCTCGTCGAGCAGCGGCACGCCGCTCTCGTCGCTGGTGGCGTCCGGCGGATCGAGCGTCAAATCGGTGAGGAAGCGCTCGCGGTTGGGATACCCGGCGGCGATCTGCGCCAACTGCGTCAGGTCGGCCTGGCGGACCGCCGCATCCTCGTGAATGCGCTCGAGGTGGGGCGCATACCAGCGGCACACCATGTCGACTTCCGCCGGCCAGCCGGTGACGTTCCGGCGCAACATGCCGACGGCGGCGTCGAAATCCGGCCAATGCTCGAGGGCTGCCGCGGGCGGCTTGAATTCACTCAGCGCCTGCGCGGGATCGTCGCTTTCGGCCATACGCTCGAGCAGCCGCGCGGCAGCAGCCGGCCCGATGCCGGGCAGCAACTGCGCGACGCGGAAGCCGGCGACGCGGTCGCGCGTGTTCTGCGCCCAGCGCAGCACCGCCAGCACGTCCTTGATGTGCGCGGCTTCGAGAAACTTGAGCCCGCCGAATTTGACGAAAGGAATATTGCGCCGTGTCAGTTCGACTTCGAGGCTGGCGCTGTGGCTGGAGGTGCGGAACAGCACGGCCTGCGATTTCAGCACGATGCCGGCTTCGCGGTTGTCCAGGATGGTTTCGACGATGTAGCGCGCCTGCGCCGCGTCGTCGGCGACATTGATGAGGGCAGGGCGCTGCGCCGAAGCGCGCTCGGACCACAGGTTCTTGGTGAAGCGCTCCGAAGCCTGCTCGATCACCGCGTTGGCCGCGGCCAGAATCGGCTGGGTCGAGCGGTAATTGCGCTCCAGCGTGACGATGTCGGCCTTTGGTGCGAAGTGGCCGGGGAAATCCAGGATGTTGCGCACCGTCGCGGCGCGGAACGAGTAGATCGATTGCGCGTCGTCGCCGACCACGGTCAGGCCACGGCCGTTCGGCTTGAGCGCCAGCAGGATCGACGATTGCAGCCGGTTGGTGTCCTGATATTCGTCGACCATCACGTGATCGAAACGCGCGGCGACGTCCTGCGCGATCGACCCTTCGATCATCATTTGCGCCCAGTACAGCAGCAGGTCGTCGTAATCCAACACGTTCTGCTTCTGCTTGGCTTCGACGTAAGCGCCGAACAGGTCGCGCAGTTCGGCTTCCCATTCCGTGCACCACGGAAAGAAGCTGCCCAGCATCTCAGCCAACGGCGCCTGGGCGTTCACCGCGCGCGAATAGATCGCGAGGCAGGTGCCCTTCATCGGGAAACGCCTTTCCTTTTTCGACAGGCCGAGGTCGTGCCGCACCAGATTTATCAGGTCGGCGGAATCCTCGCGGTCGTGAATGGTGAATTCGCGATTCAGCCCGATGTCGAGCGCATATTCGCGCACTAATCTGGCGCCGATGGCGTGAAACGTGCCGGACCAGGCGAGCGCGTCGGACATCGCGCCGCCTTTGGCGCCCAATGCCTGTGCGGTGATGCGCTCGACGCGGCGTTGCATCTCGGCCGCGGCGCGGCGCGAGAAGGTCAGCAGCATCATGCGGCGCGGATCGACGCCGCCGACGATGAGGTGGGCGACGCGGTGCGCCAGCGTGTTGGTCTTGCCGGAGCCAGCGCCGGCGATGATCAGCAGCGGCGGGGCGTCATGGAGCGCGTCGCCGCCATGCTCGACCGCGCGGCGCTGTCCGGCGTTGAGTTTGTCCAGGTAAGCCCCAGCCACGTGCACGTTCATGCTCGTACAAAGCATGAACGGGAGTGATTCGGCGAGGAGGGAACCTTCGCGTCATTCCGGGACGGCGCGTTAGCGCCGGACCCGGAATCCAGCGGCCATTTAGTGCATTAGTCTGGATTCCGGGTTCGCACGCAAATGCGTGCGCCCCGGAATGACACCTAGCTCCCCACCTTCAGCTCCGACACCAGCCCGCGCAGCGCCGCGACGGTGGAGGGCGCCACGCTTTTGCCGGTGCGCGGGTTGGCCGACGGCACGTTCTCAATGGTCATTGTGAAGCGCATGGTGTCGGCGTCGACCGTGATGGTGTGGGTGTTGCGGGTGACGGTGGGATCGGCCCAGATTTGCAGCTTGGTGCGGTCGGGTCCGATGCCGGCGAGACTGAGCGCTGCCGCCACGTTGACGTTGGTCGGGAAGCCGCGCGCGCCTTCGCGCGCCGTGCCGTCGAACACTTTCAGTGGCGCTGTAAGGCCGGCGACGGAAATTTCGCCTTCCAGCAGATAGGGCGCGCCCTCCAGGCCGGCCGGCGGCTTGCGCGTCACCATGGTGACCGAATGGATAGTGCCCTCGGCCGCCGCGCGCACCGCGTCGAGCCCGAGCAGCGCGCCGGTCGGCACCACGATACGCGCGCCCTTGGCCTTGGCGCGCTCGATCAGGTCGCCGTGCTCCAGGAGTTGCGCGACCGACAGCGGCATGAAGATGCGGCCTTTGTCGATCGCCGAAACGGCGACATCGCGGAACAGCGCCGGCGGCAGGCACTCCACCACCACGTCGCAATCGTCCGCGAGTTCGGTCGTCTTGCGCAGCGCCACGGTATCGCCGATCTGCGGCAGCGCGCGCTTCGCCTTCTCGCCATCGCGCACCGCGACCGCGGCCAGCGTCAGGCCCGGCACGCCGGCGATCAGCCGCCGCGCCACTTCGAGGCCGACGGCGCCCAAGCCGGCGATACCGACGCACAAAGATGGTTTGTTCGTCACTTAAGGCTCCTTACTTCCACTCATCCAATCGCCAGCCGTCCTCGGTAAACCGATAGTTCAGGCCGGCGGCTTCCATCCGCTCGCTCGGCCTGGCCGTGAGGCCCCAATGGTCGAGCCGACCCGGCGGCCAAGTCCACTGATCCGGCGTCTTGGCGCGGTAGGTCTCGTCGATCTGCTGCATCTCGCCGGTATATTCGATCGGGCAATCCTCGGGCCCGAGGAAATAGCAGAACACATTGTTGCCCGGCCCATGGCGGCCCGGGCCCCATTCGACCGGGCGGCCGTCGTCGCGCATGCGGCCGGCGCCGCGCATCACCGAATCGAGGTCCGGCATCTCGAAGGCGATGTGGTTGAGCGTCGTGCCGCCGGAAAAGCCCAGCACGACGCTGTGGTGGTCGGCATTGCAGGCGATGAAGCGCATCTTGCGTGTGGTGTCGCTGAGCGTGAAGCCGAGCACATCGCGCATGCAGACGAAAGTCGCGTCCAGATCGCCATTGTTCAAATTGATATGGCTGAGCTTGCGCGGCCGGTCCGGCCGGTCGGCGCTGTCAGTGTGATCGTCGACGCCGCAGACCACGGCGATGTTGCGGCCTTCCGGATCCTTGAAGCCGAAGCCGTAGTCGCCGTGCGGCTGACGCAAAACGGCGGGCGCATCGATGGTCTTTAAGCCCAGCGCGCCAGCCTGGGCGTGGATGGCATCCACCGCGGCGCGGTCGGCGGCGTCGAACACCATGCGAATCAAAGCCGGGTGCGCCATCGGCCGGATGGTCAGGATGTGATGAAACGCACCGGTGCCGCGAAAATAATGCGCGCCATTGCCGCTGCCGACGGCTTGCAGATTCCAGACGTCGGTAAAGAAGCGCGCCGCCTTGTCGGCTTCGGCAAAGCCGAGATCGATGCTGCGCAATGCGCGCACGCGTGCTTGGCTCATAGAGTCTTGCTCATGGTTCAGCGAGGAAGCGGGCGGCGTTGTCGTGGTGCAGCAGCTTCACGTCGCCATCGGAAAGTTTCAGTGCCGCCACCGCCTCGACCGGGTGCGTTCGTGAATATCGAACGGAAAGTCGGTGCCGAGGCAAAGCTGCTGCACGCCGAAAGTGTCGATCAGATGTCGCAACGTCGGTGCGTCGTACACGAGTGTGTCGTAATAAAGTTTGCGCGCGTGCTCGTAAGGTGAGGCCCCGATGCGCTCGGCGAATTCCGGCTTGATGTTCCAGCCTTTGGTCAGTCGCGGCAGAATGGAGGCGAAAGCGCCGCCGCCGTGGCTGAAGGCGAGCCGAAGGCGCGGGTGCCGCGTCAGCATGCCGCCGGTCATCAGCGAGGCGATGCAATAGGCGGTCTCTAGCGGAAAGCCGATATAGGCCATCAAACCTGGCGGCCCGACGATGCGTTCCTTGCCGGCCGGATGCAGCGCGTGCACGAAAATGGCCGCGTCCAGTTCTTCGGCCGCCGCGAAGAAACCATCGAATTTCGGATCACCGAGCGGCGCGCCGTCGATGTTGCTGCCGAGCTCCACGCCGCGAAAGCCATCGCGCATCAGGCGTTCCAGCTCGCGCGCCGCCACGTCCGGGTCCTGCATCGGCACACCACCCAGGCCGATGAATTTGTCCGGCGCGCGCGCCACCATGGCGGCGATGGCGTCGTTGACGTGGCGGGTGAGCGGCAGTGCGTCGTCGAGCGGCAGCCAATAGGACAAAAGCTCCGGCATCGGCGACAACACCTGCCGTGCAATGCCCATTGCCGCCATCGCTTGCGCCCGGCGCTCGATGTCCCAGCATTCGTCGGTGACGGTACGGAAGTTCTTGCCGTCCATCATCACGTTCTTGTGGTGGCAGTCGTGCGCCGCCGCCATGTGCGGCCAGCCTTTGCCGCCATGCTTGCCGGCGTAGCCAGGGAATTCGGCCGGCACGATGTGGGTGTGGATGTCGATGGCGTTCATTTGCGGCCGGTGAAGTTCGGTTTGCGCTTTTCCATAAAGGCTCGCACGCCTTCGGCATAGTCGGATGTCTGGTTGGCCTCACGTTGCAGGTCGCGCTCGAGATCGAGCTGCGCATCGAGCGTGTTGGCGGCGGAGGCGTCGAAGGCGCGCTTGATCAGCGCCAGGCCTTGCGTCGGCGCCGAGGCGAAGTGTTCACACAAATGCTGTGCTTCGGCCAACAGAGACGCGTCATCGACGCATTTCCAGATCAGGCCCCAGGCTTCGGCTTTTTCCGCGGATAAAGGCTCGGTGGTGAGCGCCAGACCGCGCGCACGGGCATCGCCGACAAGGCGCGGCAAAAACCAAGTGCCGCCGCAATCCGGCACCAGCCCGATACGGGCGAAGGCCTGCACGAAGCTCGCCGAACGCGCCGCCAGCACGATGTCGCAAGCCAGCGCGATGTTGCAGCCTGCGCCGGCGGCGACGCCGTTGACGGCGGCGATCACGGGGAAGGGCAGCGCGCGCAATTTGCGGACCAGCGGATTGTAATAAGTCTCCAGCGCATTGCTCGGCACGATCTTCTCGCCGGGCTTCGCCACGCGATCGCTGAGGTCCTGGCCGGCGCAGAAGCCGCGGCCGGCGCCGGTGATCAGCAGCGCGCGGCAGTTCTCGTCGGCTTCCGCTTCGCCGAGCGCCGCGCGCAAGGCCTCATGCATCGCCGCGTTGAAGGCGTTGAGCCGCTCCGGGCGGTTGAGCGTGATGACGCGATAGCCGGCGCGTTGCTTGGCACGGATAGGTTGATCGCTCATGGCTTGAGAAACTTATCCAGCGCGCCGATTTCCGTCTTGTCGCCCTCGACATCCGCCGCGATCCGCTCGTAGAACCGCGCCGCCGCCGCCAGCATGTCGTTTTCGTCATAGCCGTCGCCGACGAAAGCCGAGATCTCGTCCATCTCCGCCACCCAGCGATAGGCCTTCTGATACATGCCCGGCACCTGCCGCGACAGATAGCTCAGCAGCGCCGGTTGGCTTTCGGCGAGCTCGGCTTGCAGCGCCTGCGCCGATCCGCCGCGGGTCGCGGCCAGCATCATGGCGGCGCCCAATGCGGTAAAGCCCTTGGTGATGCCGGCATAAGACATCTTCAGCGCCGATGCCGCGGTTATTGGCCCTTCCAGCACCCGCACGATCAGGCCGTAATCGTTGAACGTGGCGAATTCCTTCGCGGCAGGCCCTGCGGCATAGAACTTGGTGTTGGTCGAGCCCGGCTTCGGCGGCGGCCCGATGATGGCGGCGCCGACAAAGCCGCAGCCGGTCGCGGCGACAACGTCGCCGATACGGTTCATGGTCTGCGGGCTGACCGCGTTGCATTCGACATAAATCGGCTTCTTGTTGGCTTCGCTCAGCACGCTCGAAAGCCGCTGCGCCAAGGCCAAAGCTTCGCCCGGCGGCACAATTGACAATAGATAATCGGCTTCCGCCAGCCGCCGGTCGTCGACCGCCTGCATGTCAGCGTCGCGGGCGCGCTCGGCGCTGGCCGTGCTGCGGCCAATAAGCGAGGTGAGCACAGTCACCTTGTGTTCGGTCAGCCGCTTTGCTACCGCCGCACCCATGTTGCCGGGCGCGATCAGGGCGACAGTTGGCGTCATGTTCGGTCTCCAAAGGTCAATGGAACAGGCTCCAATTTCCTCTCGGTATGTCCGGTAGCAAACATAAAAAAACCTCGATAGTCTGCGACCCAGTCATTCTCACGAATCGACAACGTGCGTGACCGCCAGCCGGGGGGCTGGACGGCGTTACACCTTACATAGTCATAAAGGACATTGCTTGAACCAGGCACAAAGCCCGGCCGTCATTGCCGCGGCAAGCGAGGCGCGCGGCTGGACGCAGGTCTTGTTGCGCTATCGGGAACCGAGCCTGCTGCGCAGCATCTTCGAGCTCGGCGTCACCTTCGCGCCGCTGGCGGCGCTGTGGACGCTGATGTGGCTGTTCTATTCGTTCGGACTGTGGTGGCTGAGCCTGTTGCTCGCCGTTCCGGCCGCCGGGTTCCTGGTGCGGCTGTTCATGATCCAGCACGACTGCGGTCATGGCGCCTTCTTCCGAAACAAGGTCGTCAATGACTGGATCGGCCGCGCGCTCGGCGTGCTGACGTTCACGCCTTACGATTTCTGGCGCAAGACCCATTCGGTTCACCACGCCACGTCCGGCAATCTCGAACGCCGCGGCATGGGCGACATCGACACGCTGACGGTGAGCGAATATTTGGCGCTCTCGCGCTGGGGCCGGCTGCGCTACCGCCTCTATCGTCATCCGGCCGTCATGTTCGGCATCGGTCCGGCCTATCTGTTCATCGTGCAGCATCGCGTGCCGATAGGCCTGATGCGCGCCGGCCTTCTGCCTTGGCTGTCGACGCAAGGCACCAATGCGGCGATCGCGGCTGTAGCCGGTGTGCTGATCTGGCTGATCGGTCCGACAGCCTTCGTGCTGGTGCATCTGCCGATCATTTTGCTCGCCGCCACCATGGGTGTCTGGCTGTTCTATGTGCAGCATCAGTTCGAGAATACCCAATGGGCGCACAACGACACCTGGGACCTGCACGAGGCCGCGCTGCACGGCAGTTCGTACTATGCGCTGCCCGGAGTCTTGAGCTGGTTCACCGCCAATATCGGCATCCATCACGTCCATCATCTGTGCAGCAAAATTCCGTATTACCGCTTGCCGCGCGTGCTGCGCGAACATCCCGAACTCGGCACCATCAGCCGGCTTACATTCTGGGACAGCATCAAATGCGTGCGTCTCGTGTTGTGGGACGAGACCGCCAAGAAGCTGATCTCGTTCCGCGATATGCGGCGGATGCCGGTGGCCTGAGTTTCCGTCACCCTGAGGTGGCCGCGCACAGCGCGGCCCTCGAAGGGCGACGGACTAAGAAGTCGTCACCCCACCGTCGAGATTGATGTTCTGCCCGGTGACGAAAGCCGCGGCGTCGGAGGCCAGAAACAGCGCCGCGCCGACGAGGTCTTCCGGGACCTCGGGGCGCGGAATGCATTGCATGGCGACGATGCGTTCCTTCTGTTGCGGAGTCACGGTCTTGCGCTCGATCTCGGTGAAGGTCGCGCCCGGCAGAACGGCGTTGACGGTAATGCCGTCTGCGCCCAGCTCGCGCGCCATCGACAGGCTCATGCCCATCAGCGCCGATTTGGTGGCG
This sequence comes from Pseudolabrys sp., assembly GCA_037200245.1. Classification (GTDB taxonomy): domain Bacteria; phylum Pseudomonadota; class Alphaproteobacteria; order Rhizobiales; family Xanthobacteraceae; genus Pseudolabrys. Next base: position 44,403 of record JBBCIM010000024.1, on the reverse strand, counting down.
ATGTAATGCAGGTAATTCGGCCGCCCGAGCCGCACCGCGCCGGAACCGATATTGATGATGCGGCCCCACTTGGCGCGCCGCATTGCGGGCAGCACGGCGCGTGCGCATAAAAACGGCCCGGTCAGGTTGATGCGCAACACCTGCTCCCATTCCTCCAGCGGAATCTGATCGAACGGGCGCATCTCCAACGTCGAGAATATCCCGGCATTGTTGATCAATACGTCGATGCGGCCGTATTCATCCTCAACCGCCTCGATCATCTCCGCGATCGACGCCGGATCGCCGACGTCGGTCGTCACCGCCAGCGCCTTGCCGTCGGCTTTCAGGATTTCTGTGGCGACCGCGGCGGCCTTCGCTTCGTTGAGTTCGGCGATGACCACGGCGGCGCCCGCCATGGCGAAAGCCTTGGCGAAGACGCGGCCGATGCCCTGTCCCGCGCCCGTGATGATGACGACGCGGTCCTTGTGCGACGGAAACACGATGTTTTGCAGGTCGGTCATGCCGCGCCGCGCTCCAGTTCAGGCAAGCGTTCCAGCGCCTCGCGCGCGTTCCACGGCTTCCACCACGGCTTGATCCCTAAGTCCTCGGCGATCACCGACGCGGTGATGTAACCGGCGCCCCCGGAGATGGCGCCGCCGGGATGACTCGCGCTGCCGGCATTGTACAAATTCGGAATCGGCGAGCGATAACCGAAATGGTTGTACATCACCTGCTCGGCGTTGAACGCCCCCATGAAGATATCGCCGCCGCGCAGGTTGATCATTTCCTGCACGTACTCGCGGCCCGTGTAGATGTAGCGGCCGAGAATGTTTTCTTTCGTCATGTTCGGGCAGTAGCGCGCGAAGGTTTCGACGATGCGGTCGGCGAATTCTTCCTTGAATGTCTCGTAGCTGCTGGTGCCGATGTCCGGGTTGAGCGGCATCACATGCCAGCAATAGGTGGTGTGTTTGCCCGGCGGCGCTTGCGTCGGATCGAGCAGGCTCAACGGCCCCGAACCGAACTGCACCAGCTTCGGCACGCGGCCGGCCTGCACGTCCTGATGCGCCGAGAACAGGTCCTCCATGGTTTCCGCGCCGATGCTCCACTTCATTGCGCGGTTGATATTCGGATCGAACTTCTCGGCGGCAAAGCGCGGGCTTTCGTTGAGCGCCAGATGCAGGCCGAACAGGCTCCAGGCGGTGTACTGGAAATTGTCGAGCTTGTTGAGGAACTGCGCCGGCAGTTGCGCCCGTCCGACCAGACTCTCGAAAGTCTGATGCACGTCCAGCGTCGAAGCGACGAATTGACGCGCCCGCACTGTGCGGCCCTCGTCGAGCTCGATGCCGGTCGCCTTGCCGTTCTCGATCACGATTTTGCCGATGCGCACCTGCGGCTGATAGGTGCCGCCATTGGCGATGAAGCTTTCCATCAGCCCGCGCGCCAGGTTGAACGAGCCGCCCTGGCAGAGTTGGTAGCCGCTCTCGAGATCGAAGGCACGGATCACCGAGCCCATCGGCGAGGTCTTCGACATGGTGTCGACCAGCCAGGTGCCAAACAGCGACACCTTGAACAAAAACAGAAGCTGGACGTGATGGTTCTCGAACAATTCGCGCACCACGTCGAGCGGCTGGCGGTTCGCCATCTCCAGGAATTCGCGGCCCAGCGCGGTGCGCGAGATCAGCGCCTCGCGCTCGTGCCGCGGCAGAGGCTCGGCATAGCGCTCGGGCAGGAAAATCTCGCGCGTAATGCGCTCGGCCTTGCGATTCCAGTCGCGGAACGTCTGCGCGTCCTTCTTGGAGAAGCGCGCGATATTGGCGACCGATTCTTCCAGGTCGCGCCCGAGCACCAGGGCCGAGCCGTCATGGTGCGCCTGGCCGAATTCGTAGCGCGGCGTGATGTAGGTGACGCGCTCGCCAAGTTCGAGATCCTTGAACCAGGGCGTCTCGCTGATGTGGAAATGATTGATCGAGTGCAGGTTGTGGTAGAAGCCGGGCAGGGTCGCTTCGCGGGTGCACAAGCCGCCGCCATAGGTGAGCCGGCGCTCCGCCAGCAGGATTTTGAGGCCGGCCTTGGCCAGATAGCTGCCGAGGATCAGGCCGTGGTGACCGGCGCCGATGATGATGCCGTCATAGGTTTTCTCGAGCGCTTTGGACAAAAAGGCAGCCCCCTCGTGTCGTTGGGCCGCCCCTGGGGCCCGGCGCCGCTAGACTGCCGGTCGCGCCGCGACGTGGTCAAGGACCGCTAAGGCTATTGTCTGGTGGACCTTTTGATCGCGAACCCGGTACAATTGCGCATCATAAGGAATGGGCCGGAAACGGCCCCTCGGGGGAGAAAACATCATGCGTCAAACGTTACTGGCGGCGAGCGCCGCCCTGTTGCTCGCGGCGGGTCCGGCTGCGGCCCAGCAGAAAACCATCAAGATCGGCTTCGTGTCGACCTTCAGCGGACCCACCGCCGTCATCGGCAACGACATGCGCAATTCGTTCGAATTGGCGCTCGACCACCTGGGCCGCAAGATGGGCGGCCTGCCGGTCGAAGTGATCTACGAGGATGACGCGCAGAAGCCGGATGTCGGCAAGCAGAAGACCGAGAAGCTGATCGAATCCGATAAGGTCGATTTCATCGCCGGCTATATCTGGTCGAATGTGCTGTTGGCCTCGCTCAAGCCGATCGTCGATTCCAAGACCTTCCTGGTCATCGCCAATGCCGGTCCCTCGCAGGTCGCGGGCGAGATGTGCTCGCCGACGGTGTTCTCGACGTCGTGGAATAACGACCAGACGCCGCAGGCCATGGGCCTCTACATGAACCAGAAGGGCGTGAAGTCGGTCTTTCTGATCGGCCCGAACTACGCGGCCGGCAAGGACATGCTGGCCGGCGTCGCCTCGACCTTCAAGGGCAAGGTGATCGGGCAGGAACTGACGACCTGGCCGTCGCAACTCGACTTCTCGGCCGAACTCGCGAAGGCAAAAGCCTCGGGCGCCGACGCGGTCTTCGTATTCTATCCGGGCGCGGCCGGTGTGCAGTTCCTCAATCAATATGCCGCTGCCGGCCTGAAAGGCTCGATCCCGCTCTATACCGCCTTCACCATCGATGAGCTGTCGCTGCCGTTGCAGAAGGACAACGCCATCGGGGTGCCGGGCGCGCAGGAATGGGTCAACGACCTGCCGAACGAGCAGAACAAGAAGTTCGTCGCCGACTACCGCAAGAAATACACCGGCCTGCGCCCGACTTATTACGGCGCCCAGGCTTACGACGCAGCGCAGTTGATCAACTCCGCGGTGGTCGCCACCAAAGGTAAGCTCGACGACAAGGTGGCGGTGCAGAAGGCGATGGAAAAGGCCGACTTCAAGTCGCTGCGCGGCAACTTCAAGTTCGGTCACAACCACGTGCCGATACAGAACTTCTACTTGCAGGACGTGGTCAAGGACGCCGACGGCCAGCTCTCGCTCAAGACCGTCGCCACCATCGTCAAGGACAACCAGGATATCCATCACGACAAATGTCCGATGAAGTGATCGGGTGGCTATGAGATGCGAGGCCGCAGAATCGGCGACGTTTCTGCCGTTTCGTTTTTCTAATCCCCGTCATTCCGGGGCGCGAGCAGAGCGAGCGAGCCCGGAATCCATAATCACAGACGGGGGTTATGGATTCCGGGTTCGCGGCTTTCAGCCGCGCTCCGGAATGACGACGTTTGGAATAACGATTTAAAGTCATGACCCTTTTCATCGAGCAATGCCTCAACGGATTGCAGTTCGGCCTGCTGCTGTTTTTGCTGGCGGCCGGGCTGACGCTGGTGTTCGGCATCATGGACCTGGTCAATCTGGCGCACGGCTCGCTCTATATGGTCGGCGCCTATTTCGCCGCCACGTTTACCGCCTGGACCGACAGCTTCGTGCTTGGCGCCGTGCTGGCGCTGGCGGCCACCTTGGCCGTCGGCATGGCGGTGGAAGTGATCGTGATGCGCAGGCTGTACGGCCGCGATCACCTCGATCACGTGCTGGCGACCTTCGGCCTCATTTTGTTTTTCGACGAGGCCGTGCGGCTTATCTGGGGGCCTGCCGGATTGAGCCTGCCGCTGCCGTCCTGGCTGTCGACGCCGGTGCAAATCCTGCCTGGCGTCCAATATTCCGCCTATCGCCTCGCCATCATCGCCGTCACGACCGTGGTCGCGAGCTTCCTCTATGTGCTGGTGATGCGCACGCGCGTCGGCATGCTGATCCGCGCCGGCGCGTCGAACCGCGAAATGGTCGGCGCCCTCGGCGTCAACATCAAGCTGCTCTATACGCTGGTGTTCGGCATCGGCGCGGCGCTGGCGGGGCTCGCCGGCCTGATGCAGGCGCCGATTTTGACCGTGCAGATCGGCATGGGCGAGAACATCCTCATTCTCGCCTTTGTCATCACCGTGATCGGCGGCATCGGCTCGATCCGCGGCGCGCTGGTGGCGGCGATTTTGGTCGGCTTCCTCGATACGCTCGGCCGCTCGTTCTTTCCCGATCTGCTGCGCATGACGCTGAGCAAGGAGGCGGCCGCGACCGCGGCGCCGGCTCTGTCCTCGATGCTGATCTATCTGCTGATGGCGGTGGTGCTGGTGGTCAAGCCCGAAGGCCTGTTCTCGGCGGGCAATAAATGAAACCCGCGCTCGATCTTCGGACGGCCGTCGCCGTGATCCTTGTGGCCGTGCTCATTCTGCTGCCGCTTTATACCGGGCTTTCGGGCAACCGCTTTCTGCTCACGTTATTCACCCGCATCGTGATCCTGGCGCTGGCCGCCACCAGCCTCAATCTGATCCTCGGCTATGGCGGCATGATGAGCTTTGGCCATGCCGCCTATCTCGGCATCGGCGGCTATGCGGTCGGTATTCTAGCGCACGAGGGGATTCTCTCCGGCTTCGTGCAGTGGCCGGCGGCGCTGGCGGCCTCGGCGCTGTTCGCGATGGTGATCGGCGCGCTGTCGCTGCGCACGCGCGGCGTCTATTTCATCATGATCACCTTGGCCTTCGCGCAAATGGCCTACTACATCGTCTCGGCCTTTGCGCGCTATGGCGGCGATGACGGCCTGACCATCTACAAGCGCAGTCAGTTCGTGGCGCCGATCGACCTGTCGAACAAGGTGCAGTTCTATTACATCTGCCTGGCGCTGTTGCTCGGCACCATTTATCTGGTCTGGCGGCTGGTGAATTCGCGCTTCGGCATGGCGGTGCAGGGCGCGCGCTCCAACGACGTCCGCATGCGCGCCATCGGCTTCCCGACCACTCGCTACCGGCTGGTCTGCTTTGTCATCGCCGGCACACTGTGCGGTCTGTCCGGCGCGCTGCTCGCCAATCATACCGATTTCGTCAGCCCGTCGATCATGTATTGGACTCGCTCCGGCGACCTCATCATCATGGTGGTGCTCGGCGGCATGGCGACGACCTTCGGCCCGCTGATCGGCGCGGTGGCGCTCTTGGTGCTGGAGGAGGCGCTGTCCGGCATCACCGAATATTGGCAGATCGTGCTCGGCCCGCTGCTGCTGCTGGTCGTCTTGTTCGCGCGCGGCGGCATCGAGGGCCTGCTCGGCAAGGCGAACGCAAAGGTGCGTTCATGACGGAGTTCATGTTACGGGTCGAAAATCTCGCCAAGCGCTTCGGCGGTATCGTCGCCACCGACGATCTCGGCTTGAGCGTCGCGGCCGGCGAACTCCACGCGGTGATCGGGCCGAACGGTGCAGGCAAGACGACGCTGATCGCGCAACTCAGCGGGCAATTGCGTCCCGACTCGGGCCGCATTCATTTCAACGGCCGCGATATCACGGCGGTGCCGATGGAAAAGCGCAGCGCGCTGGGGCTGGCGCGTTCGTTCCAGATCACGTCGCTGTTCCTCGATCTCAGCGTGCTCGACAACGTGGCGCTCGCAGTGCAGGCGCGAGTAGGGCATTCGTTCCACTTTTGGCGCGATGCGCGGCGCGAGCCGGAACTGCGCGATCCGGCGCGCGCGGCGCTTGCCCGCGTCGGGCTTGCCGACCGCGCCGAACTGCCGGCATCGCTGCTCAGCCACGGCGAGCATCGCCAGCTTGAGTTGGCCATGGCGCTCGCCAGCCAGCCGCGCATGTTGCTGCTCGACGAGCCTATGGCGGGCCTAGGCCCGGAAGAATCCGCGCGCATGGTCGCCATGCTGCGCGCCTTGAAGAACGAACTCACGATCCTTCTGGTCGAGCACGACATGGAAGCCGTGTTCGCCTTGGCCGATCGCATCACGGTGCTGGTCTATGGCCGCGTGATCGCCTCGGGCAGCCCGGCCGAGATCCGCGCCAATACGCAGGTGCGCGAAGCTTATCTCGGCGAGGCGGAGGCCGAGCATGGCTGATCCCATCCTCGACGTTGCCGGCATTGAGACCTGCTACGGCCTGAGCCAGGTGCTGTTCGGCCTGTCGCTGACCGTCGCGCCCGGCGAGATGGTGACGCTGATGGGCCGCAACGGCATGGGCAAGACCACCACCGTGCGCTCGATCATGGGGCTGACGCCGGCGCGCGCCGGCCGCATCCGCTTCCTCGGCACCGAAATCCGCGCGCTGCCGTCTTACAAGATCGCGCAGCTCGGCATCGGCTTGGTGCCGGAAGGCCGCCAGATATTTCCCAATCTCACCGTTCGCGAAAATCTGACCGCGACCGCGGTCGCGCGCGACGGCGGCGGCTGGACGCTTGATCGCGTGCACGAGCTGTTTCCGCGGCTCGCCGAGCGCGCCGACAGCATGGGCAATCAGTTGTCCGGTGGCGAGCAGCAGATGCTGGCGATCGGCCGGGCGCTGATGACCAATCCGCGGCTCCTGATCCTCGACGAGGCCACCGAAGGTCTGGCGCCGCTGATCCGCACCGAAATATGGCGCTGCCTGGCGCGGCTGAAAGAATCCGGTTTGGCCATTCTGGTGATCGACAAGAACGTCGGCGCGCTGCGGCGCAATCCGGCATCCGCGCCGCGCTTTTGGCGCGCGGCGGCTTCTCCGGTCCGCGCACGGTGTCGAAGGCGTGCACGGCTGTTCCACGCCTTCGCCCACAAGACGGACGGCGATTACGGCCTCGTGATCGGTGACTTCGGCACCCGATGGGTGACCGAGACGCTGGCTTCAAGCCCTATCCGTGCGGCACCATGGCGCATCCCTACATCGACTGCGCCAAGCGGCTCGCCGCGCGCGGCATCAAGGCTGCCGACATCAAGGAAATGGTCTGCGAAGTTGGCGAGGGCACGGTGCACCGGCTATGGATCCGTTGCCGGTCAAACAAAGGCCGCCGAACGGCTATGCCGCGAAATTTTCGACGCCGTTCTCCTTGCCACCGGTTTTATCCGCGGCAATGTCGGGCTCGGCGATTTCACCGAAGCCGCGGTGCGCGACGAGGAGGTTCTCGCGCTCGCCGCCAAGGTGCGTTACGTCGTCGATCCGAACAACCCGTATCCCAAGGCCTTCACCGGCACATCCGCTGCGTACTCAACGACGGCACGGTGATCGAAGAGCGCCAGCCGCATTTCCGCGGCGGCGCCAACGAGCCGCTGACCCGCGCCGACATCGAGGAAAAGTTCGCGCTCAACGTCCGGCACGGCGGCTGGGACGACAAGCGCGCCGCGGCGGCGCTGAAGCTGCTGTCGGGCCTGTACAAGGGCAAGATCGATTTGACGTCACTGCGGGGCTGATCGCGACATGAGCACAAGCAACGAACTCGCCGGCAAAGTCGCCGTCGTCACCGGTGCCGGGCGCAATATCGGCCGCGCTATTTGTTTGCAGTTGTCGCAGGCGGGCGCGTTGGTCGTGGTCAACGCGCGGTCGAACCAGGCCGAAGCCGATGCCGTGGTGCGCGAGATCGAGGCGGCAGGCGGTAAGGCCGTCGCCGTCATCGGCGACATCGCCGATCCGAAGACTGCCGATGCGCTCGCCGACGCCGCCATGAAAAAATTCGGCCGTATCGACATTCTGGTCAACAACGCCGCGATCCGGCGCGAGAAATCGATCGACGACATCAGCTATGCCGACTGCGCGAAGTGATGAATCTGACACTCGACGGCGCTTTTCATTGCGTGAAAGCCTGCCTGCCGGCGCTGAAGCAGAATGGCGGCACCATTCTCAACATCGGTGGCATGAGCGCGCATATCGGCTCCAAGACCGCGTCCATGTATTGACGGCGAAAGCGGGTATCGTCGGCTTCACGCGCGGACTGGCGCACGATCTCGCGGATGCCAAGATCACCGTCAATTGCGTGGTGCCGGGGGCCATCCGATACGTCGCGGCCGGGCGGTCCAAGCCGCGCACCATCTGACCCACGGCACCATCACTGGCGAGCGCGGCAAGCCCGACGACGTTGCCGCCATGGTGCGCTTTCCTCGCAGGTCCCGGCGGCCGTTACGTCACCGGGCAGACCATCCATATCAATGGCGGGGCGTATCTGAGCAGCTAGCGCGGTGGGTGGCCGCTCGCTCGCGAAAGTGCTAATCCACGCCCCAAGAAATTTCCCGGGTAACAACGAGGTTGTCGCATGTACACCGAGCTCAAGCTTTTCATCGATGGAAAATGGCTCAACGGCGAAGGCCGCAAGGGCGAGGACGTCATCAATCCGGCCACCGGCAAGGTGCTGGCGCATCTGCCGCATGCCAGCAAGGCCGACCTCGATGAAGCGCTCGCAGCGGCGGCCAAGAGCTTCCAGGTGTGGAAGTCGACCTCGGCCTATGACCGCGCAAGATCATGCGCAAGGCGGCCGACCTGCTGCGCGAGCGCGCCGAACACGTCGCCAATGTGCAGACCCAGGAGCAGGGCAAGGTCTACGGCGAGTCGCGCATCGAAGTGCTGACCTCCGCCGACATCATCGACTGGTACGCCGAGGAAGGCCGCCGTTCCTACGGCCGCATCGTGCCGGGCGCCAGAAGGGCGTGCGCCAGATCGTGACGCAGGAGCCGGTCGGGCGTGGTCGCGGCTTTCACGCCGTGGAATTTCCCGACGCTCACTCCGGTGCGCAAGATCGCCGGCGCGCTCGCCGCCGGCTGCTCGATCATCATCAAGGCGTCGGAAGAGACGCCGGCCGGTTGCGTCGAACTGGTGAAATGTTTCGCCGATGCCGGGCTGCCCGCAGGCGTGCTCAATCTCGTGTTCGGCGTGCCGGCCAATGTGTCCGAGCACTTGATTCCGTCGAACATCGTGAAAAAAATTTCGTTCACCGGCTCGATCCCGGTCGGCAAGCATCTCGCCGCGCTCGCCGGCAAGAGCATGAAGCGCGCCACCATGGAGTTGGGCGGGCATTCGCCGGTCGTGGTGTTCGACGACGCCGATCCGGAAAAGGCCGCCGACACCATCGCGGCCTTCAAGTATCGCAACGCCGGTCAGGTCTGCATTTCGCCGACGCGCTTCTACGTGCAGGAGAAGAGCTACAGCAAGTTCCTGGCGCGCTTCACCGAATATGCCAAGAATATCAAGCTTGGCGACGGCCTGGAGAAGGGCACGACGATGGGCCCGCTGGCCAATTCCGCGCCGGCTCGACGCGATGGAAAGCTTCGTCAACGACGCCATGGCGCCGCGGCGGCAAGATCCAGACCGGCGGCTCGCGCCACGGCAACCAGGGCTTTTTCTTTCAGCCGACCGTCATTACCGACATTCCAGATGATGCAAAGATCATGACCGAGGAGCCGTTCGGGCCGGTGGCGCCTATCGTGCCGTTCAAGACCTTCGACGAAGTGGTCGAGCGCGCCAACTCGCTGCCGTTCGGTCTTGCCGCTTATGCCTTCACGTCGTCGGGCGCGACCGCGATGGCGATCGGCGATGCCATCCAGTCCGGCATGGTCGGCGTTAACAGCGTCGCGATCTCGACGCCGGAAACGCCGTTCGGCGGCATCAAGGAATCGGGCTATGGCTCGGAAGGCGGCATCGAAGGTTTGCAGGCGTATATGAACACGAAGTCATTTCGCAGGCTTGAGATAAGTTTCGCTCGATCACTCTCCGCCTCATCCTGAGGAGCATCGCGGAGCGATGCGTCTCGAAGGATGGGGCGGCCACATGGTTCGAGACGCGCTGCTGCGCAGCGCTCCTCACCATGAGGCCGATTACTTCCCGCCATCCCCTTCCGGCACGCTTCCCACAGCTTCGACGGTGTCGCCGGCATTTCCATGTGATCAGCGGCGCCGTTCGGGATGGCATTTGCGACCGCATTCATCACCGCCGCAATCGCCGCCGTGGTGCCGGCCTCGCCGGTGCCTTTGACGCCGAGCTTGTTGCTGGTCGCCGGCACCGGATGCGCCGCCTCGCGCAGTTCGACGGGCATGTCGTGGGCGCGCGGCATGCCGTAATCCATGAAAGAGCCGGTCACCAGTGCCCGCTGGTCCTGTCGTAGACTGCGTTCTCGGTGAGCGCCTGGCCGAGACCATTGGCGACGCTGCCCTGCATCCTGACCTTCCACACCATTTGATTGAGGATGACGCCGCAATCGTCGACCGCGGTGTAAGTGACGATATCGAGCTTGCCGGTGTCGGGATCGATCTCGATCTCGGCGATGTGGCAGCCGTTGGGGAAAGTCAGCGGCGTGTCGAGCTTGTCTTTGGTATCGAGATTTTCGCCGAATTCCTTGGCGCGCCTGGCGGTCTCGAACAGCGAAATCTTGCGGTCGGTGCCGACCACGCCGAAGCTGCCTTCGGCGTATTGGATATCGGACTCGGATGCTTCCAGCGCGGCGAAGCGACCTTCTTGCCTTGGCCAGCATCAGATCGGCGACATGGATGATGGCATTGCCGGCACACATCGCCGAGCGCGAACCGACCGAGGCAAAGCCGGTCAGCCCCATGTTGGTGTCGCCGTGCCGGTGTTCGATCTTACCGGCGTCGATGCCGAGATGGCGGCGAGCAGGCGGCCGAACACCGTGGCGTGGCCCTGGCCGGTCGATTGCACGTTGCAGCCGAGGATCAGTTTGTCGTCGCCGGGGAACGTCACCGACGCGGTTTCCATCGGCATGGCGCCGGCGTGCTCCAGCATGCATGAAACGCCGATGCCGCGCAGCTTCTTGCGCTTGGCGGATTCCCGCTTGCGCTTGGCGAAGTTGTCGAAGTCCGCGAGTGTCCAAAGCCTTGTCGACGATCGCCGGAAATCGCCGCTGTCGTAAGTCTGGATCGGTGTCTTGAACGGCATGGCGGATGCCGGGATGAGGTTCTTCTTGCGTAGCCGCACGCGGTCGATGCCGGTGATGCGGGCGGCTTCCTCGACCACGCGCTCCAGCGCGTAGTTGGCCTCGGGCCGTCCGGCGCCGCGATAGGGGCCGATCGGAATGGTGTTGGAGAAGTAGCAGGCGACGCCGACGTCGATCTTCGGGATGCGGTACATGCCTGGCAGGCAGCGCGCGAAGTTGTTGGTGTTGATGTTGACGCCGGCAACGCTGACATAGGCGCCTTGGTTGCACAGGTGGCGCATGCGCAGCGCCAGGAACTTGCCTTTGTCGTCGAGCGCGAGCTCGGCCTCGGTGACGGTGTCGCGCGCCTGCGTGTCGGTGACGAAGGCTTCCGACCCGCGTCGACATCCAGTGCAACCGGACGGCCGAGCTTCTTAGCCGCCACCAGCACCGCCGGATATTCCGGATAGACGGGAGTCTTCATGCCGAAGGCGCCGCCGATGTCCTCGGTGATGACGCGCAATTTGTCGTTCGGATGCCCATGATCGCGGCGCCCATGCCGCGCAGCGAATCGGCGCCCTGCGATTGAGGCGTAAAGCGTGTAGCTCTGGGTCTTGGCGTCGTAGACGCCGGTAGCGCCGCGCGTCTCCATCGAGGCTACCACCATACGCTGGTTGACGACGCTGACGCGCGCGACATGCGGTGCCTCGGCGATGATCTTGGCGACCTCGCGTTCGTTGTCTTCGCTCGGCACCGGGCCCGGCCAGTCGACGCAGAGATTGCCGGGTGCGTCGTCGAATAACTGGGTGCCGTCCTTCTTCATGCGTCGGCCAGTTCGACCACCGCCGGCAATTCTTCGTACTCCACCACGACGAGGTCGGCGGCGTCCTGCGCGGCGCCGCAGGTTTCCGCCACCACCATCGCCACCGGCTCGCCGCCGTGCATGACCTTGTCGCCCGCAAGGGCAGGGCGGAACGGCATGTTCATCTGGCGCCGCCGCGGCCGACCACCGGCGGGTGCCGCGCCACGCTCTGCACGCCGGCGGCCTTCATGTCCTCGGCGGTGAGCACGGCCAGCACGTGCTTGGCTTTGCGCGCGGCGTCGGTATCGACCTTCACGATGCGCGCGTGCGCGTGCGGCGAGCGCACAAAGGCGGCGTACGCCTGGTTCGGCAGTTTGGGATCGTCCATGAAGCTGCCGGCGCCACGGACCAAAGCGTCGTCCTCGACGCGCGGCTGGTTACGGGTGCGGGCAGTGTGGGTCGCGGTCATGGGGATATTCCGGCTGGCAGTGGCGGGCTGCTACGGCCGAAGCCTAGCGCATGATCCGGAAAAGTTCGAACCGGTTTTCGGCGAGCAGAGGGGCTTGCGTCCATTGCTTGGGTGCGGCACGAAGCCTCAACGGCGGCAAAACAAAATTTCAGGGGACGAAAATGGCCAAGCTGCGGACGATCGACACCCATACCCACATCCTGACGCTGGAAACCGCCGCGTTGCTGACCAAGGCCGGCGCCAAGGTTACCATCACGCCGGACGACGCCGAGATGTCGACGCTGGATGTGAATGGGGTGGTCTACAAAGCCTTCCCAACCGGCGGTTACGACATTCCGCGCCGCCTCAAGGACATGGATGCCACCGGCATCGATGTGCATGTGCTCTCGGCCACGCCGCAGACTTACCTCTACAATCTGGAGCCTGAGGTCAGCGCGACGCTGGCCGCGATCCAGAACGATCAGATGGCCAAGCACGTTGCTGCCCATTCGGGACCGTTTCATGGCCATCGCCACTTTGCCGCTGGCGCAACCGGCGCGCGCCGCCGACGAGCTCAAGCGCGTCATGACCAAGCACGGCTTCAAGGGCGCGATGTTTGCCTCCAATATCAAAGGCACCAACCTCGACGATCCGATGTTCGAACCGCTGTGGGCCACCGCCCAAGAGCTCGGCGCCTTCATGTTCGTTCATCCGAACAATGTCGCCGGCGCCGACCGCTTGAAGTCGTATTACTTGCAAAACCTGATCGGCAATCCGCTCGACACCACCATCGCCGCGCGTCGCTGTATTTCGGCGGCGTGATGGACCCGCTATCCCGAAATTGAAGATCATGCTGGCGCATGGCGCGGTTTCACGCCGTATCAGGCGCCCGCGCTGGGAGCACGGCTGGGCGGTGCGCGCGGAAGCCAAGAAGAACGTCAAGACGCAGCCGAAGAATATCGCCGGCCGCTTCCTCTACGACACTATCTTGCATTCCGATAAAACGCTCGAGGCGATGATCGGCCTGGTCGGCGTCGACAAGGTCATGCTCGGCAGCGATTATCCCTACGATATGGCAATGCTCGACTGCGTGAAGCACGTGCAAGGTCTCAAGATCGCCGACGCCGATAAGGCGGCGATCCTCAGCGGCAATTTCGAGAAGTTCCTGGCGGGAATGCCGAAATGAACGTCCAGACCAAGCCCTGCGCGCACACACCGACCGCCGCTGTCACCGCCTTCATCGCCGATGCGGATGATGAAGGCCGGCGTTCCCGTGGCCGACGCCGCCAAGATTGCCGAGCTGATGCTGGAGGCCGATCTGACCGGCGCCGATGCACACGGCGTCTTCCGCCTGCCGCAATATATACAGCGGCTCAAGCTCGGCTCCACCAACGCCAAGCCCAACATCAAGGTCAACCGCACCGCCCCGGCGACCGCTCTGGTCGATGGCGACAACGGCATGGGCATTCTGGTGGTGGCGCGCGCCGCGAAACGGCGATCGAACTCGCCAAGGAAAACGGCGTCGCCTGGGTCGGCTGCCATATGTCGGCCATGCGGGTGCCGCCGGTGTTTATGCCGCGCTGCCGCTCAAGCACGACATGATCGGCATGTACGCGGCGGTGGCCAACGCCAACCACATGCCGCTCGCCGGCGGCGCGGAGCCGCTGCTCGGCACCAATCCGCTGGCGATTGCGATCCCCGGCCGGCGACGAGCCGCCGCTGGTGCTCGATATCGCCTACCTCGATCGTGTCCTACGGCACCATCAAGAATCACAAATTGCAAAACCAGCCCTTGCAGCCCGACTGGATGATCGACCCCAAAACCGGCGCCTCGGTTACCGACCGCACAAGAGCGCCGAGGCGCTGCTGCTGCCGATGGCCGGCTACAAAGGCGCAGGGCTGGCGCTGATGTTCGGCTTGCTCGCCGGCACGCTCAACGGCGCGCTGTTCGGCCGCGACTGCGTCGACTTCAACGCCGATCCCGCGACGCCGACCAATACCGGACAGTTCGTGCTGGCGCTCGATCCGAGCCGCTTCCAGAAGCTCGAAGTCTTCAAGTCGGAAGTCGACCGCCACATCCGCAGCTTGCGCAATTCCAAGGCTTTGCCGGGCAACGACGCCGTGCGGCTGCCGGGCGACGCCCGCGCCAAGCGCATCGCCGATCGCAAGGCGAACGGCTTGATGCTGCCGCGCGAACTCATGGTGCAGCTCGACACGCTGGCAAGCGAGCTATCGATCAAGCCGCTGGCGGCGCGCTAGGGTCGGCGGGCTCGGGCCTGGGTGCCGGCGCGTCGAGCACCTGACGGATCTAGCGCGCCAGCACGCCCTCGATCAGCGGCTTGGTGATCAATTCGGTGCCGCGATCGAGCCGGCCATGATGGGACAATGGCGTTGCGCGAATATCCGGTCATGAAAATGACCTTCAGACCCGGCCTGCGCTGTTCGATCTCGGTGGCGAGTTCGCGGCCGTTCTTGCCGGGCAGCACGACGTCGGTCAGCAGCAGATCGAATTTCTTGTCGGCATCCACCAGGCGCATCGCGCTGGCTGAATCCTTGGCCTCGATGATCAGGTAATTGAGGTCGCGCAGGATTTCGGACGCGTATTGCCGTACGCCGTCGTCGTCCTCGACGATCAGGATGGTTTCGCCGTGGCCTGGCGCCGCGGTGCCGGGATCGTCCGCCGGAACGACCGTATCGTCGCCGTCATGGCGCGGAAATAGAGCTTGATCGTGGTGCCTTCGCCGAGTTCGCTGTAAATCTTGATGTGGCCGCCGGACTGCTTCATGAAACCGTAGACTTGGCTCAAGCCGAGGCCCGTGCCTTTGCCGGTCTCCTGGTGGTGAAGAACGGCTCGAACGCCTTCTCGATGGTGCTCTGCGACATGCCCGTGCCGCTGTCGGTGACCGCGATCAGCACATATTGGCCGGGCATAATGCCTTCGTGGTGCCCGCAATATTCCTCGTCGAGATAGGCATTGCTGGTCTCGATGGTGAGCTTGCCGCCGTCGGCATGGCGTCGCGGGCATTGAGCGCCAGATTGAGCAGCGTCGACTCCAGTTCGGAGGTGTCGGCCTCGATTTTCCAGACGCCGGCGCCGCCGATGGTCTCGAGCCGCACGGTCTCGCCGAGCGAGCGCGTCAGCAGGTCGGACATGCCGAGGATCAATTTATTCGGGTCGACGGCGCGTGGATTGAGCGGTTGGCGCCGCGAGAAGGCGAGCAGGCGCTGCGTCAGTTGCGCGGCGCGCTCGGCGCCGGCCAGTGCGTTGTTGAGCGCGCGTTCGGCGCGCGACTCGACCACGCCGCGTTTGGCGATGCCGAGATTGCCGATAATGATGGTGAGCAGGTTGTTGAAGTCGTGGGCGACGCCGCCGGTCAGTTGGCCGACCGCCTCCATCTTCTGTGCCTGGCGCAGGGCCTGCTCGGCCAGTTCGCGGCGCTCGCCTTCCGCGTAGAACGCTTGCGTCCGCCGCATCGTCAGCAGCACCAGCATGAACAGGAAGATCGTCGCCGGCACGCCGAATATCAGGTGGGCCGCGATGGTGCGCAGCCATTCGGAATAGATCTCGCCGGTCGGAATGCCTTCCGATACATACAGATCGGTATAGCCCAGCTTTCGATATCCGATGCGTCGGTCGGTGCCGTCGACCGATATCGCATTGACGATGCCGCCTTCGGGATTACCGGTGACGGCGCGCATGAAGCCGCTATTGGACCGAAGCGGGAGATGTCTCCGGGCGGCGCCGGGTGGCGGGCGAGAATCGTGCCGTCGCTCTTCACCAGTGAGAAACTGGCGCCGGTGCCGCGGGACAGCCGGTCGTAGAATTCCGAAAATATTCTCGGCACGACAAAGACCACGGTAACGCCGGCAAACTCGCCGGTCGGCAGCGCCCGGCGCTTGGTGACGCCGAACAGCGGTTTTGGGCCGCACCCGCGGCTTTACGACCGCGCCGATAAAGGTGCCGGCGTCGCGTTCGATCTGTGCCTGGAAATATCGCGGTCGGCGATATTGAGGTCCTTCGGGACCGGAAAGACGGAGGACGAGACCAGCGGCAAGCCGTTTTGTCGGCGATCGCGATGGCGTCGATCGAATTCAGCGCGGTATCCAGTTCGCGCAGCTTCAGATGCAGCGCCTGCTCGGAGGCGTTGATCTCGTCGTCGGAAAGATCGCCGACGATGGCGCGAACGCTGGCAAAACTCAGCTCGACGGATTGAAACACTTTGTTGGCATGCTCGGACATGATGTCGAGCGTCGCCGATAGCTGCTCGTCGGCATGTGCAAAGGTGTTCTTGTAGGTGACCCAGGACGCGTACGAAAACAGGCCAAGCGGCAGCGCGATCGATGCCACCATCATGGTCTTGAGCAAGCGGATGGCGGCGTTGCGGCGGGCGCGCATTCAGAATCCTCGGACGGCAGAGGAAAATCTAGTCACAATAGAACGCGGCTGAGAAGACAAGAAATTTGACCGCCGTAAAATGCTATTCGGGTTTGGCGCCGGTTTCTTTCACCACCTTCTGCCATTTCGCCGAATCGGCCGCGACATAGGCTTTGAAGGCCTGCGGTGACGGACTGGTGGTGGGCAGCATTCCGCCCTGGATCATCATCTCCCGCACTTTCGGGTCGGCCATCGCTTGCACCACGGCCGCGTGCAGTTTGGCGATAATCGGCTTCGGCGTGCCGGCCAAGGCGAACAGGCCTGCCACGACGTGCTGACGTTTTCCGGGTGACCGAGTTCCACGATGGTCGGCACGTCCGGCACCAAGGCGACGCGCTCGCGCGTGGTGACGGCATAGGCTTTCAATTGACCGGTCTTCACATGCGCGACCGCCGCGGAAAACCGTGACGAACATGACATCGACATGACCGCCGATCAGATCGGCAAATCGCCGGGCCGGCGCCGCCTTTGTAGGGAACCTGCGTCATCGCCAATCCGTTGGCTCGACGAAATGCTTCCATCTCCAGCGTGTTGAGCGTGCTGACGCCGGAGGAGGCATAATTCACCTTGCCGGCCGCGCCTTCACGTAATCGATCATTTCCTTGAGGGAGTTGGGCGGGAACTTATTGCTGGCGATCAGGATGCCGGGCGTCTCGGAGGCGAGCGACACCGGCTCGAAGTCACGTTCCGGCACAACGGTCAGGTCGGGAAAGAAGTACGGGTTGATCGAGACCGTGCCGACATTGCCGAAGAACAGGGTATAGCCATCCGGCGTCGCCCGCGCGGCGGCTTCCAATGCCGATATTGCCGGCGGCGCCGGGCGATTGTCGATCACCACCTGCTGGCCGAGCGCCTGCGAGAGGCCGCCTTGTATCATGCGCACCGCGAGGTCGGTGGCGCCCGCCGGCGCGAACGGCACGATGATATGGATCGGCCGGTTGGGGTAGGTGACTGCATCGTCGGCGGCCAGACCGGGGGCGGCGCCCATTAGCGCCGCCGCGCACAAGAGCGTGCCCCAGCGTGAAACGATGGTTGCTTGCTTCGTCACCGCTTCCTCCCCAGGTTCGCGGACGGCAGCCTTCGCTCGCTTTGAGATGTTACGCGGCGGCCGTCACGTCCGCCAAATCGAGCGGCAGCCTCACCGGCGCCTTGCGCTTGGCCGACAGAATCCATGGCCTTGGTCAGCATGAGGTTGTTGTGGGCTTCTTCTACTGTCGCCGCCGCGGTCGGCAGACCCATGGCGACGCGGTTGAGCAGCTCACGGTCTCGTCCGCCATCGGGCCGCGCAATTCGCCGAGCGCCATGTCGCCGGGCGGATAGCTGCCCATGAAATCCACCAGCCGCGTCGAGTCGGGATTGTAGCCTTCGGATTGCGCCTTCGACACCGCCAGCACGATGTCGCGGTGGGTGTCGTCGATGGTCAGAACGCCGGTGGTGCCGACGATGCCGACTTCAAGTGAGTAGACAGCGCCTGGCCAGGTGACCGGCAGCGCCCAGGAAATATTGAGGTGATAAACGGTGCCGTCGCTAAAGGTGATCATGCCGGCGGTGGCGTCGATGCCCTGGTACAGCGGGCCCAGCACCTTGTCGATCGAGCGGGCATAGACCTCGACCGGCGTCTTGCCTTCCAGGCACCACATGCAGATGTCGAGCGCGTGGGTGCCGGAAATCACCATCGGCGAAATCGTCGCAGGATCGTCGGTGCGCTTGTAATTGTCGATCGCCACCAGCCGGTTCATGAAGGCGCGTGAGGTGACCAGCGTCACCTCGCCGAGTGCGCCGGTGCGGCACTTTTCCTTGGCCGCCAGCCAGCGGCGGCGGAAGCGCTGAGTATAGCCGACCACGGCGTCGATCTTGGCATCCTTGATGGCTTTGAGCACCTTGGCCGATTGCACCAGATTGGTCGCCAGCGGCTTCTCGATGAGCATCGGCAGGCCGCGCTCGATTGCCGCCATGATGGGATCGACATGTAGGTGTTCGTCCGTAGCGATGATGACGGCGGTGGTTTCAGGGCGATTGATCAGCTCGAGATGGCTCTGCGTGACGAAATCGGCGCTGATTTTGGGCCGACTTCGCCGGCGCGGTTTGGGTTCCGCTCTGCCAGGCCGATCCAGTCCACCGCCGGATGGCGCGCCGCCACTTCGCCGCGGAACAGGCCGACGCGGCCGCCGCCGACGATCGCGAGGCCGACGCCTTTGGTCGACTGTTTCATACGTTCAATCCCGCGCGGTTTTTCTGCTTCAGTTCGGCGATGCCGTTAATGGTCTCGTTGGTCAGCGGCAGGTCGACCGATTCGTTGCGATAGGGCCGACAGGTCGGCGGCGCTGTAGGTTTCCATCACCACGCGCGCGCTTTTCCGGCGTCACCATTACGTTGGTGTTGCGGATGCAGGCCTCCAGGAAGTGGATCGTCTCGGGTCCGATGCCGCCGGCGTAAACATGGTCGACCCATTCGCCCGGCATGGTCGACATCGGGAACTCCTGGCCGCGCTTTTCGGTATTGAGCCAGTTGTCGCGCTGGGTATCGTCGAGCACCAGCGCACCGTCGACACCCGTGATCTCGATCCAGGTCGAGCAGTAATTCGGATAGCTCGGCGGGAAATTCCAACCGCCGCCGATCATCACCACCACGCCGTTGTCCATGGTGACGGTGGTGAACATCACGTCATGCGAGCCGTTGACCTTTTCCATATAGCCATAGGCGCCCTGGCTGTAGACGCGCACGGGCTTGGCGGGCTCCAGCAGCCAGAACACGAAGTCGAGGTCGTGGGTCGATTCCATCACCACCGGCGACAGCCGGACGCGGCCGGCGATCTTCTTGCCGAGGTCGCGCGACAGGTGGCGGCTGACCAGCACCGACACGACATTGCCGAGCGTGCCGTCGGTGATCTTCTTCTTGGCAAAGGCGATTTTGGTGTTGAAGCGCTGCGAATAGCCGATGGTGAATTTCAGATTGTTGCGCTTGGACAGCATGATCAGCTCGTCGGCTTCCCACAGCTCGAGCGCGATCGGCTTTTCAAGCATCACGTGCTTGCCAGCTTTCAGACAGTCACGCGCGATCGGATAGTGATTGGTCTCCGGCGTGGTCGAGACATAAACCACCGAGATCTTTTCATTGTTGATGATGTCATTGTAATCGGCCGTGGTGCTCGCCGGTTTGTACTTGACTTTGGCCTCGGCAATCCGCTCGGGCCTGATGTCGCAGACATGAAGTTTGTCGACCAGCGCGGTGCGCGACAGCGTTTCCGCGCGCAATCCACCGATCCACCCAACGCCGATCACCGCCGCTTCGACTGTCTTCACCGTGCGAGTTCCTTCGACGATTATTGCTGATTTGGCCCGGCCGGGCGACCGCGCGGCGGCACACTAACCCACGCGTGAACGCACCGGAAGGGCGTGGATTTTCAGCCAGCGAAAGCTTGGTGCCGACGCCGAAGATCTGCGCAGCGAACTGCGGATAGACCTCGGCGACCTGCGGCGCCACGGTTTCGCGCAGCAGCTTGAGCGTGGCTGGCGTCGGCGCCGGCGTTTCCGGCACGCTCTCGGAGCGGTCGAAGTCGAAGCCGGTGTTCTCGATCACCTCTTCGACGGTGTGGCCGGGATGCACGCTGGCGAGCCGGAAGCGGCCGTCGGGGGGGGGGGGGGGCGGGGGGAAAGGAGAACAGGCAGCGGTTGGTGACCAGCGCTATGGCCCGCCGGGGCGGAACACGTTCGGCTCGCTGGCGCCCGGGGCGCTGATGAAATCGACATCCGGCACCAGCGTGCGGCGCGAATGCTCGGTGCGGAACAAGATCACCTTCGGCACGACGTAATAGAGATAGGCCGAGCCGAACGAGCCGGGAAATCGCACCTTCGGATGATCGTGGTCGCCCGATCTCCACCAAGTTGACGTTGCCATGGCCGTCGATCTGGCCGCCCGACAGAAAGAACACGTCGATGCGGCCCTGGCCGGCGCAGTCGAACAATTCGCGCGCGCCGTCGGTGAAGAAATTATGCTTGCGGCTTTGCAGCAGCGACACGTAAGGCCGGCAATTGCCATTGCGCTCGCGCGCCAGCAGCGCGGCGGTCGCCGGGATCGACGAGGCATTGCCGACCGCGACGTGGCGCACATCGCCGATCAGGCTGGCGATGACGTCGGCGAGCAGTTCTTCGGAGTGGAAGTCGGCCACGGCTCACCTCCCCCCTTGAGGGGGAGGTCGGCGAACGAAGTTCGCCGGGAGGGGGGTAAGCCCCATGCTCCGAATTTGTAGCTTACCCCCCCTCCCTAACCCTCCCCCGCAAGGGGGGAGGGAATAGAAAGACTGCGGGGGAGGGATAAGAAAGATCACGCCGCTCGCTTCTCATAAACATATCTGTCCAGATAATCGCCAAATCCCTCCGGCGTCGCCGCCATCCGCGCATATTCGGCGAGGTGATCGGCATCGGCGGCATAATAATCCGGCAAAGGCAGCGGCCAGGCGCCGCGCTCGGCTACCGCGATGCTCTCGATGTAGAAGCCCGGCAGCGTGCCCGCGGCCAGCACGGGATCGTCGAGCAGATTGCCATCGTGAATCTTCTCCACGGTCGCGACGGTCTTGTCCGCCGCATGCGCCATGGTGGCGAGTTCGCGCTGGCGGCCGACCCAGACATTGCCGAAGCGGTCGGCCATCGGCGCGTGGAACAGCGCGACGTCCGGCTTGATCGCGGGCAGCAATACGATCGGATCGGAATCGCCGAAGGGCGAGTCGATGACTTTCCAATCGTCACGGTATTTCAAAACATCCGAGCCGATCAGCCCGCGCAGCGGCATGAAGGGCACGCCTTTTTCTGCGGCCTGCAATGCGGCGTGCAGCGCCGGGCACGTGGCGTCCATCATCTTGAACGAACGAGCGAGAATGCCGGCGGTAAAGCGCGGCGCCGGGCCGAACTCGCCGAGGCTGACGGCGGAGGTTTCCAGCGTCTCGACGCATCCGGCGCCGATCAGCAGATCGGCCTGCAGGCTCGAGGTCGGCAGCGCCACCAGATGCAGCCTTCTGACACCGCGGCGGATCAGCGCGCGCGTGGCCGCCATCGGCACGCCGGATACCTCGCGCGGCACCACCAGCATGCAGCCGTCGGCGACGCAGCTGAGCGCGTCGTCAAGCGATTTCGCTGCCTGAAACATGTTCACCCGCATGGCTGCGTGGCATTTGCGCCCCGAAGCGCCTTTTTCCCACTCTTATGCTTGCAAGGTCCAGCCAATTTTGCGACTTGGTTTCGGTGAAAAGCCTCCAACAAAAGCTGCAAGCGGGCCGTTTCGTCATCACCGCCGAGGTGACGCCGCCGGTCCTCGGCCGACCGCGCCGAATTGCTGGCAAGGCGCTGCCGCTAAAAGGCCTGGCCGACGCGGTCAACATCACCGACGGCGCCGGCGCGCGCCCGCATCTGGGCGCGGTTACCTCGGCTGCGATCCTGATCGAGCAAGGCATCGAGCCCGGTGCTGCAACTCACCTGCCGCGACCGCAACCGCATCGCGTTGCAGAGCGACCTGCTGAGCGCGGCGGCCTGCGGCGTACAAAATCTGCTGATGTTGCGCGGCGACGACCCGAGCGCCGGCGACCAGCCCGACGCCAAGCCGGTGTTCGATCTCGATCCGCGCCAGTTGCTGGAAACCGCCCGCCGCCTGCGCGACCGCGGCGAGTTGCCGTCGGGCCGCAAAGTCCGGGCGTGCGGATTTCTTCCTCGGCGGCGCCGACAATCCGATCGATCCGCCGCCGGGCTGGGCGCCCACCGGGTTGACCGCCAAGCTCGATGCCGGCGCACAATTCGTGCAGACCCAGTTCTGCATGGATGCCGCGTGGTGCATCGCTATATGGCACGGCTGAACGAACACGGCCTCGCCGGCAAATTGTCGTTCCTGATCGGCATCGTACCATTGCGTTCGGCCAAGTCGGCGCGCTGGATCAAGGAGAAATTGTTCGGCGCCATTATTCCCGACGCGATTATCGCGCGCATGGAGGCGGCGAGCGATCCGGCGGCCGAGGGCCGCGCCATCTGCATTGAGATGGTGCGCGACTTGTCGGACCTACCGGGCGTTGCCGGCGTGCACATCATGGCGCCGGGCAACGACGTCGTGGTGCCGGGCATCATCACGACGGCGCGCGAGAGCATCAGCGGCTTTCTGAAATGTAGAAGTTGTCATGGCCGGGCTTGTCCCGGCCATCCCGTTTAGGGACGCTGTGCCTTCCTAAGCGGGGTCACCGGGACAAGCCCGGTGACGACAATTAAGCGAGCGCCCTTACCGCCGCGAACAAATCCCGCACCTGACGCTCCGAAATATTCCGCGTGATGAAGACGACGCGGCTTTGGCGGTCGCCATTCGGCCAGCTTTCGAGTTCGACCGGCAGATGCGCGAGGTGCTGCACGAACTGCACCACCACCGGGCCGCGGCAGCCCTCGACGTCAAGGAAGCCTTTGACGCGCAGCAGATCCGCGCCGCGCATGGCGATCAGCGTTTCCATCGCGCGCGTGAACGCGGGCCACGGCATCGGCGCCGTCTCGGTCAGCACGAAGCTGCCGATGCCGTCGCTGTGCTCGGCTTCGGCAACAAAGGCATTGCGTGGTGCGGTGGCGGCCTCGGTCAGCCGCGTCGGGTCGAGTTCGCCGTTCACCGCCTTAAGGATTTCCGCATCGGCATTGAGGGCGCGCAATTGCGCGGTCAGCGCGTCCACCGCGCCTGCGCCGGCGATGTCGGATTTGGTGACGACCACGCGGGTCGGCGAGAATTGCCTGCTTGCGCGCCTCCGACGACCACGACAGCGTATCGAGGCCGTTTTCGGCGTCGACCACCGTAATCACCACTTCGATATGAAACATATCGCCCAGCGCGCGGTCGGTGGCGAAGGTTTGCAGGATCGGCGACGGGTCGGCGAGGCCCGAGGTCTCGATGACGATACGGCGGAAGTCGGGAATCTCGCCGCGCTCGCGCTCGACCGCCATGCGGCGCAGCGCCTGCTGCAGATCGCTGCGGGTGATGCAGCATAGGCAGCCATTGCCGAGCAGCACGGTCTCGTCGGCGCTGCCGCGGATCAGCGCGTCGTCGATGCCGGTTGAGCCGAATTCGTTGACGAGGACCGCGGTGCCGCTGCCTTCCGGCGTGCCCAAGAAGCGCTTGAGCAGCGTGGTCTTGCCGGCGCCGAGGAACCCGTGACAACGGTCACCGGAATCTTGGCGCCGCGCGCGCGGCTGAGCCTGCGCCCGAACAGCCCGGCAGCCGGCGAGGGAAAGAGGGTGTTCATGCGTCTACTATACAACAACTTGTCATCACCGGGCCGCCGCGAAAGCGGCGTGACCCGGTGATCCCGCTTAGTGGAACACCAGTGCTCGCCTAAGCGAGATGGCCGGGACGAGCCCGGCCATGACAAATCGCTCTAAAAATCCATCTCAGCACGTAGAGCCCGCCCGAGAAGCGGTCGACAGTGTAGACGATCTTGCGCTCATCGACATAGACGTCGTTGAGCTGTACTGCGCCCACCGGCGTGCGCGCCGGCGTCGGCGGCACGAAGGTCGCGATTTCCTTCGGCTGATAAGCGTTGGAAATGTCGTAGGCGCGCAGACCTCCGTTGAAGAAAGTGCCGAGCACGATCTGATCGGACTTCCAGGCCGTCGGCACCGTGTGTTCTCGTGGATATTGTGTGCGCCGAAGCGGCCCCCGCGATCTTTGAAGGCATCGACCGGCGGCATCGGACAGGTCGAAATCGGCACCACGTGGGTTTCGTCGCGCGCGTCCAGCACCCAGATCAGCTTCGGCCAGTCCTTGGCGTTGTTCTCGGTCGACTCGTCCGTGACCAGCATCAGCCCGCGATCGAACAGCGGCACCGCGGTGTGCATGAAGCCGGTGTAAGGCGGCGAGTTGGTCCAGTGCGAGATCACCTTCGGGTTGGCCTTGTCCTTGATGTCCATCACGAACATGCCGCCGTCGATGTAGCAGAGGTAGAGCCGGTCCGGCCGATCCGGATAGACGTTTGTGTTATGGGCGCGATAGCCTTTGTCGAGCGGGTGGCGCGGCGGCGGAACGACGTTGTCGGTGGCGCTGGTGCCCGGCATCCACCAGCGGCCGACCTCGCGTGGCTTACTCGGATCGCGCACGTCGATGCAGCGGTAGAACTGATCGTCGTTCGGATGGCTCGGCTTGAAGTCTTCCGAGCCCGAGGCCATGTGGACGTATTCGCCGTCGCAGAACCACAACTGGTGCACGCCGCGCGAATTCGGTCCCGAGCAGTCGAAGAACGAAATCGAGCGCGGCTTTTCCGGCACCGAGCAGTCGAACAGCTCGAGCCCGGCCGGCTTCTGGCCGACCTTCTGCGTCTGATAGGCCACCGCCAGGATGTCGCCGGTCATCTCCAGCGAGTTCGAGCGCATATAAGCCTGCGGCAGCTCGGTCTGAACGATCACTTTCGGATTGCGCGGATCGGAGACGTCGACGCCGGTGAAATTCTTCGGCGCGCTCTCATGCGCCAGCCACAGGATGCGGCGGCCGTCTTTGGCGATCTGCACCGCCATGCCTTCGCCCATGCCGCCGAAGCCGCCGAGGTCGTTCTGGGCGAGCAGCTTGAAGTTCCAAGTGATCGGTTCGCCGCTCTTGTCGAGCGGGCTATTGGCGGTGGACATTCGCGTCTCCATTTTTTTATTCCCTCCCCCGCGAAGCGGGGGGAGGGTCGGTGAGCAATCGCGAAGCGATGCGAACCGGGGTGGGGGTCTTCTAAATCTTCATCGTGACTCTTGTACGCAACAGGTTGGTGGCCTAGGGCCCCCTCCCCACACTCGCGAAGAGCTCGCGGGGGAGGGGAATAGAAATCAAGCCATGGCCTGCTTAAGGAAGTCGGTGCGCAGCGCCTTCTTCCAGTCGGGCATGGCCTTGATCTTGTTTTCCTTGAGCAGAATTTCGGACTGCTGCGTCATATAGGACTCGATATCCGCGGGCCAGCTCGGCTGCACCTCGACGCGCGCCAGCGCCTTGGTGAAGGTGTCCTTGTTCATGGTGTAGCCCTTGCCGCTGTAGAACGAGAAGATCGAGTCGGCCACCTTATCCGGCGTATTCTTGAAGTCCTTGGCGACTTCGAGCCAGGCCTTGAGGTAGGCCACCACGGTCTGCGGGCTTTTCTCGATGAAGTCCGGCGTCGCCGCCATGAACACCGGCAGCCGGTCGAACTCGCTGTATTCCGAGATCGTCACCGCCAGGCCGTCGGCTTCGGCGATGGCGTTATAGGGCTCGACATTGGCCATGGCATCGACCGTCTTGGCGGCCATCGCGGCCACCATGTTGTTCACGTCCATGCGGATTTCCTGGAAGTCGCCTTTCTTCAGGCCGGCCTTGGGCGCGATCTGGTCGACGAAGATATTGCCGGTGGACGAGCCGCTCTGATTGGCGACTTTCAAACCTTTAAGCTGCTCGACCTTGGTGATGCCGAGATCCTTGCGCGCCATCACGCGCGCTGTCTTGCCGACATATTCGAGCATGACGATGCCGATCAGTCCGCCTTTGTCGTGGCCGATCGCCAGCGAGGGTCCGGCATAGGTGCCCATGTCGACCTGGCGGCCGACCATCTGTTGCATGGTGAGATTGCCGGACGGCACCGCGAATTCCTCGAACTTGATGCCGTGCTTTTCCAAGAGCCCCGAGCGCAACAGATAATACGTGGGCATGCCCCACATGTTGGTCTGATAGCCCTGCCGGATCGTTTCCATCGCGGCGGATGCAGGCCCCACGCCCAGTCCCGCCGCCAGCATGCCTGCGCCGGTCGTTGCCAATACCTGGCGCCGGTTCATTCCCATTTGCAGAATGGTCATTGTCATCCTCCCTTTAGATTTTAATGTGCTGCTCCGTTGCCGCCCGCGTCGTGGCCTAAGTGCCGCAGCAGATCCTTCTGACATTCGAGGAATTCCACGCTGAGCGGATCGCGCGGCCGCGGCAGGTCGATTTTGATTTCGGCTTTGACGGTGCCCGGATGCGGGCTCATGACGATGACCCGGTCCGCGAGATACACCGCCTCGGCCACGTTGTGCGTCACGTAGATCACCGTTTTGCGGGTCGCTTTCCACACGTCGGCCAACAGCCGCTGCATGTCGTCGCGCGTCATGGCGTCGAGTGCCGCGAAGGGCTCGTCCATCAGCAGCACGGCTGGATTGTACGCCAGTGCGCGGGCGATGGCGACCCGCTGCTGCATGCCGCCGGACAGATGATGCGGATAGGAATTGGTGAACTTCTCCAATTTCACCAGGCGCAATTGCTCGCGCGCGATTCTGCCGCGTTCGTCTTTGCCGACGCCTTTCATCTCCAGCCCGAACTCGACGTTACCGAGCGCGGTGCGCCACGGAAAAAGCTGGGCGAAGTCCTGGAACACCACGCCGCGGTCCATGCCGTGGCCGGTGACGGCCTTGCCGCCGATGCGGATTTCGCCGGAGGCCGGCGCCAGGAAGCCGGCGATGATGTTGAGCAAAGTCGACTTGCCGCAGCCGGACGGCCCGACGATGCAGACGAATTCCGACGCGCCGATGTTGAAGTTGACGTTGCTCACGCCCGGCACTTTGCCACCGGGCGTATCGTAGATCAGCGTAACGTCGTTAATTTCGATCGGGACATTGTCAGCCTTATTTTTCTTTTGTGCCGGGGGCCCAACGCGCCTGCCGTTTTTCCAGGAACGCGGCCAGGCCTTCGGCGGCTTCTTCGGATTGCCGCTTGGCTGAGTGCGCTTCGATCAGCGCGTCGAACTTGACGTCGTCGAGATCGCTCCAGGCGTAGCGCAACGCGCAAATCTTGGTTTGCGACACCGCATCCGGCGCGCTGCTCAATAGGTGGGCAACCATGCGTTCGCCGGCTGCTTCCAAGTCCGCCAGCTTCACCACTTCGTGCACTAGGCCGATGCGGCGCGCTTCCGCGGCGTCGAAACGCTCGCCGGTCAGCGCGTAACGCCGCACCTGGCGCAGGCTCATGGCATCGTTGAGTTGCGGCACGATGATGGTGCCGGCGACGCCGACGCGCACCTCGGCGATCGCGAAGGCGGCGTTATCGGCGGCAATGACGATGTCGCAGGCCGATACGATGCCGGTGCCGCCGCCGAAGCAGGCGCCTTGCACCAGCGCCACGGTGGGCACCGGCAAACAGATTGAGCCGCTGCACGGCTTCCGCGGTCATGCGCGAGGCGCGCAGGTTTTCTTTCGGCGAGGATTGCCGCACAGCATTGAGCCAGGCGACATCGGCGCCGGCCTGGAAATTCTTGCCTTTGCCGGTGATGACCACCGCGCGCAACGTCTTGGCGCCGAGCGCGTCATAGGCCTTGAGCAGGCCCTCGATCATGTCGCCGTTATAGGCGTTGTAGACTTCCGGCCGGTTCAGCGCGACATAGGCGACGCCGCGCTCGTCGATGCTCCACAATACAGGGCCACTCGTCACACTCATCGCATTATCCCTTCGCCACGCGCGACATGCCCCAGCGCTGCACCGTGGCGCGCTCGATGGAGCCGAACACCAGCCGCTCGAAGGCAAAGCCGATGCCGCCGATCACGATCAGCGCCGCCAGCATCAGATCGGTATTGAGGAATTCCTTGGCGTCGAAGATCACCCAGCCGAGCCCCCAGTCGGAGGCCGCGATCATTTCGGCGCCGACCACGGCGATCCAGGCGCGCAGGAAAGACTGCCGCATGCCGGTGATGATGAAGGGCGAGGCGCCGGGGATGATTACCTTCCAGAACAGCGAATTCTCGTCGGCGCCCATGGCGCCGGCGGCGCGCAGCCACAGCGGATTGACCGAGCGCACGCCCGACCACGTGTTGAACAGCATCGGGAAGGTCGCGGCATAGAACACGATCAGGATTGTGGTCTGGTTGCCGATGCCGAACCACAGCATAAACAACGGCACCAGCGCGAAAGACGGGATCGGCATCAGCGCCGAGACCAACGGCAGCAGGAAATTCTCCAGCCGGCGGAAACGCGCCATCAGAATGCCGAGCGGTATGCCGACTGCGACAGCGAGCCCAAAGCCGAACAGCACGCGGTACAGCGTGTACACCGCGTGCTGGATCATGCTGCCGTTGGCGAGGCTCGCCCACAGCGCGCGCGCGACGGTCGGGATATTCGGCAGCAGCGCGGCGGCGAAAATGCCGCTGCGCGCCAGCACCTCGTAACAGGCGGCGGCGATGGCGATGGTGACCGTGCCGCGGACGATCGTGCGCCGTCGCTGGCCCGAATTGTGGTCTCTGGCGCTCATGCGGTGATCATGCCCCAGCGCACGACGGTGAAGTCTTCGATCTTTTGGAACACGAGTTTCTCAAGCGCGAGGCCGATGATGCCGATGACCACGATGCCGCACATCATCACGTCGGTGTTCATGAACTCGCGCGCGCCGAAGATCATCCAGCCCAGGCCCCAGGGTACAGCGGCGAGCATCTCGACCGCGACCAGAATGCGCCACGCTTGCGCGAGGCCGAGCCGCAAGCCGGTGAGGATGTAGGGCAGGGCGCCGGGCAAAATGACGTGGCGAAACATGCGGCGGTCGTCGGCGCCCATCGATTGCGCAGAGCGCACCCAGATTTCCTTCACGGCCTTCACGCCGGTCCAACTGTTGAAGATGATCGGGAACGATGCGACGAAACCGACCAGCAGCACCGCGGAAATATTGCCGAGCCCGAACCACAATAAAAACAGCGGCGCATAGGCGAGGCCTGGGATCGGCGCCACGATGCTTACCAGTGGCAGGAAGATGTCCTCGGCGCGGCGCGAGCGGCCCATCAGCACGCCGATGGTGACGCGAACAGGCCGGCCAGTGCGAAGCCGGTCAGCAGGCGGATCACGGTCTGGATGGCGTGATGCGGCAAGATGCCGTTCGCAGTCAGCCGCACGAAGGTAAACGTAACTTCCTCCAGTGTCGGAAACAAACGATGCGGAAACACACCGGCCCAGGCGACGATTTCCCAGATCGCGCCCACCACCACGAACGGAAATAGATTGCGCCATAGCGCGCGCCAACGCTCGGCGCCACGGCCTTCGTGGCCTGCGGCATCCGTGACGGCAATGGTGGTGACCGCGTCCTGCATCGCTGCCGGTCGTCCTCCCTGGTTTTGCCGTGCGGCCTCTTATGGTGGGCCGTTTGCGTGGCCCATTCACGAGCCACGCCGGTCAGGATAACCCTTTGAACGCCGACCACAAGCACGGGTGCTGCGGTATTCGCGAATGGCGGGAACGCCTCTGGCGATTTAGCGGCAGAACGGCTAAAGCGCGGTCGAAATCCGTAAAGGGTCCGCAGGGAACGCGGCAAAAATCGCAATGGGAGAGTTTCGCGATGTCGAACAATGCACAAAAAATCGGCTGGATCGGCGTTGGCCGCATGGGCACCCCAATGCGGAGCGCCTGATCAAAGCCGGCCACGATGTGACGATCTGGAATCGCACCCGTGCCAAGGCCGAGCCGCTGGCTGCGAAGGGCGGCAAGCTGGTCGATAAGCCGTTCGAACTCGCCGGCTGCGAGGGTCGTGTTCGCCATCGTCTCCACCGGGAAGGACGTCGAGGAAGTGCTGTTCGGCAAAGACGGCCTATGCACCGGCAGCAAATTGCCGCGCATGGTGGTCGACTGCTCGTCGATCTCGGTCGAGGAATCGGCCGCGATCCGCAAGCGTCTGACCGAGAAGGGCGTGAGTTTTTTGGCAGCGCCGGTGTCGGGCAACGCCAAGGTGATCATGGCCGGCAAACTGTCGTCGGTGGTGTCGGGTCCCGAGGCCGACGCCAAGATCGCGATGCCGCTCATCGAAGTCTTCGCGCCGCAGGGCGTGTCTTACGTCGGGGACGGCGAACTCGCGCGCATCTGCAAGATCGCGCACAACGTCATGCTCGGCGTGGTGATCGAGAACCTGATCGAGATCACGCTGCTCGCCAACAAGATGGGCGTGCCGCGCCACGCCTTCCTGGCCTTCATGAACAACGGCGTCATGGGTTCGATGTTCACCAAGTATAAGACGCCGGCACTGGTCAATCTCGACTGGACCACGACCTTCACGCCCGAACTGCTGCGCAAGGATCTCGATCTCGGCCTTGAGCTCGGCCGCGAATGGGACGTGCCGATGCCGGTGACGGCGGCGACCCGCGAAGTGCTGCAAGGTCACTTCGGGGCCGCCCAATTGCAGAAGGATCCGGAGAAATATCTGGCCGGCGACTTCGCGGCGCTGATCGAGACGATGGCGATCAATGCCGGCATGAAGCTGACGTCGGAAAACAAGAACGTCGGCACGGGGCTGGAATAGGCCAAGGCCGTCATCGCCCGCGAACGCGGACGATCCAGCGCTTCTTGTATATGCGCGCACCAAAAAAAAGCCCCTTGCGGGGCATCGCGCATCCGCTTGCGGAATGCGCGCATAAAAAAAGGGCCCCTTACGGGGCCCTGTGTGCATAAGGTGGAGGATTCTTGCCGCCCTAAGCCTAAAGGGAGGAAAACGGCGGCTGCGCACGGCTTCAGTGAAGCGGTCGCCCGATGTCGCCACAAGTAAATTGCCATAAATTCATCGCGCCCACTGTCCCGCCCATCGGTGCTAAGCCTGTGGCGTCCTGACGCAGCGAAAGAGCCGACCATGACGCCGCAGATTGCCGATCTGATGGGACGAATCCGTGTGCTCGAAAGCGAGCTTGACGCCGAACTGGCCAAGCGGCGCGCCGAATTGCGCATCGGCCTGGAACACGGCCGGTCGCGTTCGAGGCCGAACTGCTGCGCCGCCATCGCCAATTGCGGCAGAAGCTGCTGCCTTACGTCCTCGGCGCCAATCCCCCTGATCGTGCTGACCGCGCCGGTGATCTATGCCGGCATCGTGCCATTTCTGCTGCTCGATCTGTTCGTCAGCGTCTACCAGGCGGTGTGTTTTCCGATCTACGGTATCCCGAAGATCAAGCGCGGCGACTATCTGGTGTTCGACCGCCATCATCTGGCTTATCTCAACGCGCTTGAAAAGCTCAACTGCGCCTATTGCTCTTATGCCAACGGGCTGATCGCTTATACGCGCGAGATCGCGGCGCGCACCGAGCAATATTGGTGCCCGATCAAGCATGCGCGCCGTATGGTCGGCTCGCATTCCCGCTACGCGATGTTCGACGATTACGGCAATGGCGACGAGTACCAGGCCAAGCTTGCGGAATTGCGCAAGGCTCTGGCCAAAGGCGAGTGAGCGGTGACAAACTGCCCGGACCGACCGGGGAGTTGCCGATGACCTTCACGCTCTACAACGCGCCGCAATCGACCTGCAGCCAGCGCGTCCGCTTCGTGCTCAACGCCAAGGGGCTGCCCTTTGACGAGGTGAAGCTCAATCTCTTGGAAGGCGATCAGCTCAAGCCCGATTATCTCAAGCTCAATCCCAACGGCGTGGTGCCGACGCTGGACCATGACGGTGCCATCGTGACCGACTCCACCGTCATCACCGAATATCTCGACGAGGTTTCGCCGGCCGGCAGCTTTACGCCGGAGAATCCGGTGGCACGCGCCCGCATGCGCGCGCTGATGCATTTCGTCGACGAAATGCCGGCGGCCGCCGTCAGGGTGCCCACCTTCAATCTCGCCTTTTTGCCGAGCTTTCAGAAGATGAGCCGCGAAGCCTTCGTCGCCATGGCGGAGTCAAAACCGCTGCGCCGCGAATTCATGATGACGATGGGGCAGACCGGTTTTCCCAAAGCGGAAATGGATGCCGCGCTGGCGCGGCTGCGGCGCGCTTACGAGCGCATGGACCACGAGATCGCAAACAGCGGCGGGCCTTGGCTGCTCGGCAAAGACATGACGCTCGCAGATGTCGCGGTGATGCCGGCGCTGGTGCGCATGGACGATCTCGGTATGTCGTCGCAGTGGCAGGATCTGCCGCGTGTCGTTACCTGGTTCGACAACATCCGCGCGCATGCGGCGTTCAAGCCGACATATTATCCGGGCTCGCTTATGAGCGAACGTTTTCCGCATTTAAAGCAGAAGGTCTCACAGGCGGGTTGATCTCCGACTGGCACAACCCGCCTTTCCAAGGCATTCAACTATCGGTAGAGTTGCCCGCCGGTGAATTGATCGCTGTGGGGACGATGCTATGGTCGATGTTAGTCCACAGACTCCCGTTCACATCGAAGGCGTTGCTTTTAAGATCAGCGACGAAGGCTTGATGACGCTGGCGGCGTTCCTGCTGGCGGGCGCCGTCTGGTATCGCAAGCGCGACGGCGGTGAGCCTTCGCTTCTGCCGGCCGAGGATCTGGAGCCGCTTGGTCTCGCCGACTGGCATGTTGCCGACGCCGATTCCGACAACCGGTTCGATCCCCACAGCGGCGAGATGCGCGAACTCGTCGACGATCTGGCATTTCCCGATCCGGATAAGTTTCATGCCGAACTCGGGGAGTTGATTTATCAAGCCTACCGGTCGCGCGGCTCTCACGATCTGGCCCGCGCCGTGATGAAAGGCACCGGCAGTCCCGACCCGCTGATCAGAATCTGCGCACTGGCATCAGCCTTTGAGATGTTCAAGTATTCGACCACTGACCGTGTCCGCAAGCTAACGCAGTTCGACTTCTCCGAGAGTGAAGCGACATCGACGATCGCCGCAATGCTGTTGGCGCGTGCGCTACGGGTTGCGCTCAGCGCAATCGACCAGTTGCCGGAAGACGTTACGTCCTCGGCGCAAGCCAAGCCGGGCTTGATGTTGATTCACGGCACCAACTTTCCGCCGCTTCGGCCGAAGTGGCAAGTGCCGGGGACGGGACTGTTGTTTCAGCACATCGCCGGTTTCCGCGGCGACGTCTATGCCAAGGAAGATTTTTTCCGGTGGGAGGGCGGCTATAGCAAGTATGCGCGCGAGGTCGCGACGCGTAATCTCGACGATTGGGTGCAGAGGCGTAACTTGCTCGGGATCGATGCCGTCGCGCATAGCCATGGTTGCAATGTTCTCATGGCTGCGACGCACCGGGGAATTACTTTCAATCGGGTCGTTTTCCTGAGTTGCCCGGTGCGCTGGCATGAATATTCCCCGGTAGCGGGATCGATTCAAAAGGTCCAATCCGTTCGCGTCCGCCTCGATCTCGTTATCCTGGCCGACCTCTCGGCCCAGCGGTTTCCGCGCCATACGATTCCGGAAAAAATCTTGCCGAATTGGTTTGTCAGCCACAGCGTCACGACAAAGCCGGCCACATGGCAGAACCAGATGCTCGATCAATATCTAAAATAATATTTTGACTATTATCGCGCGCGGTTGTGTGACAGTTGTGTAACGCGCGCGACACGCAAGCGTTAATCAAACGCCAAGGAGTTCTGGTTAGCAACGCAAAGGCACTCTTCTCGAATGGGCCTTATGCTGAAGCTCCCCAGATTACATCTCAAGATGGCGGCCAAGGCCGTCGTGCTGATCGCAGGCCTCGGCGTCATGTCGGCGCTGGCGAACTGGTTTTGTCCTTCAGCGGCTCGATCGCCTCGACGACATGAACAACGCGCTGGTGAGTCATCTGGCGCCGGCGCGGCTCGCCTTGACCGAGGCCAAGATCGCCATCGCGTCGATGGGCATTGCGACGTACAAGATGGCGAGCAGCGCCGATCCCGATACGGTGCGCGAGGCGGTCGAAGAACGCGACGGCCAATATGCGGCCGCCAAGTCGTGGCTCAGCGGCGCCATCGGATACCTTCCCGAGCGTGCCGGCGATGTTCAGCGCATGATCGAGCGCGTCGATCTGGTCAACGATATCGCCAATGCCGCATATGCCGCGATCAAGGCAGGCGATCGCGAACGTGCCCGGGCCATGCTTGAATTCAAGTTCGATCCGGCTCTGGTCGACGGCTCGACCAGCGTAAACCGGCTGATCAATATTCTGGGCGGCGAGACCAACGCCGCAATGGCGGCGGCGGCCGGCGAGAAGACGTGGACCTACAACGTCATCTTGGCCGTGTTGTTCGGCGGCACGCTGACCACCGTCGTGGCCGCGATGGCTTTGGCGCACCGCTCGGTGGCACGGCCGCTGCAGCGGTTGACCGGCGTCATGCGGCAGATCGCGGAGGGTCAGTTCGACACCCCGATCGAAGGGATCGAGCGCCGCGACGAAGTCGGCACCATGGCGCGCGCGGTGCTGGTTTTCCGCGACAACGGGATGGCCCTGCGTGAAGCGCAGGCGCAACGCGCCCGCGCGCGCGAACAGGCGACCGCTGACAAACGTCTTGCGCTCGACGTTCTGGCCGGCAGCTTCGAGAACAAAATTCTCAGCGTGACCGCGGCGCTGGCAAGCGCGGCGGCTCAGCTTGACGCCTCGGCCCATTCGATGAGCGGGGCGGCCGACGAGTCCGGAACCTATGCGCGCGCGGCGGCGGTGGTCGCGGAGGAGACGACGGCCGTGGCGGGTACGGTTTCGAACGCCATTGACGAGCTGTCCACAGCGATGCGCGACATCGATGCCCAGCTTGCCAATGCGTCGGCGGTGGTGGTCGAAGCAACGCGGCGCGCGGGCATAGCCGTCACCAATGCCGACGGGCTTGGTTCCGCCGTCGGCGACATCGATAAAGTGGCGGGCATGATCCAGGCGATCGCCAGCCAGACCAATTTGCTGGCGCTGAATGCGACCATCGAAGCGGCGCGGGCCGGCGATGCCGGCCGGGGCTTTGCGGTGGTCGCGCAGGAGGTCAAGTCGCTCGCCGGGCAGACCACGCAGGCGCTGGCCAATATCAAAGAGCGAACCTGCGCCGTCGGCGGCATCATCGAAGGCGTGCGCGATGCTACGCAATCCATGTCGAACGTCATCGCTCAGATCGAAGCCGTGTCGCGCGCCATCAACCGGTTCGGTCGGGCTACAGAGCGAAGCCACCCATAAGATCGCGGAGACGGTCGATGGCGCCGCGACCCGCAGCCGCCAGGTCGCCAGCTCGGTGGCAGGAGTCAGCGATTTCGCCAACCGCACGCGGGTGAATTGCGCAGCAGATTCTCCAGGCAGTCGCCGATCTCAATCGGCAGGCCGCGGCCCTGCAGGGCGAGGCGCAGCAGTTCGTTGCGCAGGTGCGCGCGGCCTAGAGCATGATCCCGAAAAGTGGGAACCGGTTTTCGGATAAGATCATGCTCAAACAAAATGTTAGGGCACGTCTCTGATTCAATCCGAAACGATAAGACTCTAAAGCCTACTCGCCGTTCGCCGCCGCCAGCGCGCGGGCTTTCTTCGCGTCCTCGAAGCCGTGCATGCCGCCGAACCATTGCACGGCGACGACCGCGCCTTTGATCGGCTGAATCAGGCCGAGCGTCATGACCAGCGCGGTCAGCGGCCACAGCGTCATGCTGATCCACATCGCCCACGCGATTTCGGTTTCCACCGCCAGCACGATTGGCACCAGGATATGGCCGACGATGACGATCACCAGATAGGCGGGGAAGTCGTCTGCGCGATGATGGTGCAACTCCTCGCCGCAGTTCGGGCAGGCATCGTTGACCTTGAGAAAGGCCCGGAAAATGCGGCCCTCGCCGCAGGCCGGGCAGCGGCCGAGAAAGCCGCGTCCGACCGCCTGGCCGGCCGTTATGGGGGGGTGCGGAATTGCTGCGTGAACATGATCGGTCATTGAGCGGCCTTTCCTTTGTGTTTGACATAGAGGCTGGCCGTGCCGATTGCTACTTATGGCGGCGCACCCCAGCCTTGCGCTTCGATGCGAACATCGGCCGCGCCCGAAGGCCTTGTCAGCAAGATCAACTATTGGTTGAATACGTTAGCATCGCATCGTTTGCGTGCAAGCGACCGGTTGTGCCGGCGCGACGGCTAACAACAGCGGGGGACTATCATGAGGAACTTGCCAATGCTGGCCTATGTCTGGGCCATCGCCTTCGGCGCGCTCGTCATCTTCTTTCCGGGCGGCGTGCACATCTGCGTCGCCTGCGGTTCTCTCCTGGAGACCGTGTTTGCGGTGGTTTCGATCGTGATCGGCATTGTCGGG
Source organism: Pseudolabrys sp. (assembly GCA_037200245.1). Taxonomy (GTDB): domain Bacteria; phylum Pseudomonadota; class Alphaproteobacteria; order Rhizobiales; family Xanthobacteraceae; genus Pseudolabrys. Next base: position 7,731 of record JBBCIM010000024.1, on the reverse strand, counting down.
ATCGCCAACCGCACCAAGGCGGTGGTGTAAGCAGGAGCTATCAACGTCTATCCGCCCTCATCCTGAGGAGCGCCCGAAGGGCGCGTCTCGAAGGAAGAGGGCGGCCCCCATCCTTCGAGCCGCCTCGCCATAGCGCGTCGAAGACGCGCGTAAACGCGCTTATGGCGAGGCTCCTCAGGATGAGGCCGATAGAGGTTGCGCGCCGCGGTTAGTACTTCGCCGCGATCGGCAGTTCTTCCGCCGGGAACAGCGAGATCACGCGGCAGCCCTTGTCGGTGACCACGACTTCTTCCTCGATACGAGCGCCGGAATAGCCGTCGGTCGCCGGGCAATAAGTCTCGATTGCGAACACCATGCCTTCCTTGATCTCGGTCGGATGCTCGAGCGATACCACGCGCGAAATCACCGGACGCTCATGCAGCGCCAGGCCGAGGCCGTGCGCGAATTGCAGGCCGAAGGCCGAGGTCTCGTCGGGGAAGCCGAATTCGCCGGCGGTCGGGAAGGCTTCGGCGATGTGCTTGGTCGAGGCGCCGGGCTTGATGCGGTCCATGGCGTCGTCGAGCCACTGCCGCGCCTTCTTGTAGGCGTCGTGCTGCGCCGGCGTGGCGCGGCCGACATTGAAGGTACGGTAGTAGCAGGTGCGGTAGCCCATGAACGATTGCAGGATGTCGAAGAAAGCCTGATCGCCGGGGCGGATCATGCGATCGGTGAAGTTATGCGGATGCGGATTGCAGCGCTCGCCGGAAATGGCGTTGACCGCTTCGACATCGTCGGAGCCGTGGGTGTAGAGGAACTTGTTGACCTCGGCCACCACGTCGTTCTCGCGCACGCCCGGCCGCAGCATGTCATTGATCATGTGATAGGCGCCGTCCACCATCGCGGCGGCGCGGTTCAATAGCGCGATCTCGTCCTGCGACTTGATCTCGCGTGCTTCCAGCATGACCTGCTGGCCGTCGACGACGTTGATGCCGGCCTTCTGCAATTCGAACATCATCGGCGGTTCGATGATATCGACGCCGACCGGCATGTCGCCGACGCCGGCTTCCTTGATCAGCGAAGCGATTTCCTTCGAGTGCTTGGCCATCAGGCCGAATGACGGGTCGACCATGCCGCGCATGCCGATGATGCCGGCCTTGCAGTTTTCCGGCAGAAGCCATGGCGCGTAAAGCTTGTGATGGATGGCGGCCGAGCCGAAGTCCCACAAGATCGGCTCGCCGGTGCGGGTCAGCAGCGCCCAGCGGCACAGCTTGTCGCGTTCCCATTCGCCGATCTTGGTCGAGGTCAGATAGCGGATGTTGTTGACGTCGAACACCAGCAGTGCGCCGAGTTCGGAATTCTCCAGCGCCTGCTTGGCGCGGCCGAGCCGGTAGCGGTGCAGCCGCTGGTAGTTGACGCGCTCTTCGAAATCGACGCCGGTGATGCCGAGCGACGGCAAGGCGCGGCCCCAATTGTGGCGCGGGTTGATGTCCTCGGCGGAAATCTTTCGGACGGTCTGGTCCATGGGGCAACTCCCTGCTTGATATCTTGGATCGCCGGCTTTTCCCGGCATTGGATGGCGGCAGTATATGCACTATCGGCGGGTCTGTCGGCAATTTGCCCGTGCAGAAATATTCGGACATGCGCGCGTGGCCGCCGCGTTGATTTGGCGCAAATTAGGATCGAAGTCCCGATGCCGCCCCACGGCCGTGGGCAGCAGGCTCAGTTCGCCGCGATGCCGGCGGTCCTAATGACGCGGCCCCAGACTTGGGTCTCCTTGGCGATGAAAGCCTTGGCCTCTGCCGCGCTGCCGTCGGCTGCGGTCAGATTGATCGCGCCGAAGTGTTTCTGCGCTTCCGGGCTCTTGAGCACGTCGTTGATCGCAGCGTTGAGCTTGGCGACGATGGCAGGCGGCGTATTCGGCGGTGCGGCCATAGCGTTCCAGGTGCCCGATTCAAAGCCCGTCACGCCGGCTTCGTCGAGTGTGGGAATGTTGGGCAGGTTGGCAATGCGATGCGTCGTCGCCACTGCCAGAATGCGGGCGCGTCCGGCCTCGTGCAGTTTGATCGCCGAGGCCAGTTCCATGAAGATCATGTCGACATGGCCGGCGATGATGTCATTGAGCGCCGGCGCCGTGCCCTTGTAAGGCACGTGCACCAGCTTGGTGCCGGTCACGGTTTCGAACAGCGCCGCGGTGAGATGCGAGGTGGTGCCGATGCCCTGCGAGGCGTAATTGATCTTGCCGGGATTGGCCTTGGCGTAGGCGACGAATTCCTGCGGCGTCTTTGCCGGAAAATCGGCACGCACCATCAGCACATTGGCGACCGTGGTCATGATCGCTACGGGCTCGAACTTGGCCGGATCGAAAGTTATGTCCTTGTACAGCAGCGGATTGATCGTGAGGGGCGATGGCTGCGCGGCCAGCAGCGTGTAGCCGTCCGGTGCCGACGTAAACACGGCGTCGGCGCCGATATTTCCCGCCGCCCCGGCGCGGTTCTCCACGATCACCGGCTGGCCGAGCCGGCGCGCTAGTCCGTCGGCCACGACGCGCGTTACGGTGTCGACGCCGCCGCCGGCCGGCACGCAAACGATGATGTGGATCGGCCGGTTGGGAAAATCGCTGGCGCTTTGCGCCCGCGCCGCCGTCGCGCACAGCATCGCCGCGCAGATCAGAGCCACGCATGCCCGCATAATGATTTCCCCGGCTCGGCAGCACGAAAGTATGGCATCGGGAAAGTAGCGCGGCAACGAAGGGGCTTCACCAAAGCCGAAGCCTGCCTTGCCGTCTTCCGCATTGTCGCCGGACGCGGCTTCGCGCAAGGTCCGCTGCCTGCAACATCTGCTGCATTGCAAAAGGAAGCGCCCGTGGACTCACTGCCAATGCTGAGCGCGACCGCCGGCGCCTTTTTCCTGGCCGGCTTCGTCAAGGGCGTTATCGGTCTCGGCCTGCCGACGGTCGCGATCGGTCTGCTCGGGCTCTTGATGCCTCCGGCGCAGGCGGCGGCGATCCTGGTGGTGCCGTCGCTCGCCACCAATGTCTGGCAGTTCGTCGTCGGCGGCGATCTGCTGGCGTTGGTGCGGCGGCTATGGCCGATGCTGGCCGGCATCTGTATCGGCAGCTTCATCGGCGCCGTGCTGTTGCCGGCGGATAAGGCCGGGCAGGCGACCTTTTGGCTCGGATCGGCGCTGGTGCTTTATGCCGGCCTCGGCCTGATCAATATCCACTTCCACACGCCGCCGCGTTGGGAACTCTGGCTCGGCCTGCTGATGGGCGCGGCGACCGGCGCGATCACGGTAGCGACGGGCATCTATGTCCTCCCTGGCACGCCCTATTTGCAGTCGCTGCAATTCGAACGCGACCGCATGGTGCAGGCGCTCGGCCTGTCGTTCACGGTGTCGACGATCACTTTGGCCGCGGCGCTTGGCTATGCCGGCGAAATCCACACCTCGCTGGCTTGGCCCGCTTTGGTCGCGCTAGGTTCCGCGCTCATCGGCATGTGGCTCGGCCAGATCGTACGCGGCAAAGTCAGCGCGGAGGCATTCCGCCTGTGGTTCTTTGTCGGCTTGCTGGTGCTCGGCGCCCACCTGGCGCTACGCGGTTTTTGGTAAGCACGGCGGAATTTTCCACACGTATTTGTTTGGCTGGAATCGGCGGCTGCGGCGCCCGGCCGCCGCCGCCGTAAAAAACAATTTAGTCGGTGGACCAAACGTTTATAGAACAAGTTCCATTTGCAGGCGCGACGTTATGGACCCGCTATGTCATTTGACATGCATAACGCAGCGCAAAATCGCGCTGCCGTGCTGAAGGATTGCCGCGAATCATTCTACGTAGAACAGCACGCGTAATTGTTGCGTCACTTGTCTTTGTTGTCTGCGTTCGAGTTTCGTCTTTTTCGAAATTGGTTCGAAGGTCAACCGGGGTTGGTGATGCAACGTAGAGCCGCGTTTCTCGTCATTGCGTTTGTCGTTGCGAGCGGTCCCGCCTTCGCGCAGTCGCAATCTCCCAGCCAGCGCGTAGCGCCGCCGCAACCCGTACAGGGTTGGACGCCGACGACACCCCAGGTTCAGGAGAACCGGCCGCAAGGCGTCGACCCATGGACGTCGATGCAGCCGGTAACGCCGGGCATCACCGTCGGGCAGCTTACCGTGCTGCCGTCCGTCACCGCCGCCGGCTTCTACGACGACAACGTGTTCGCGACCCATTCCAGCCGGCAAGGCTCGTGGGGGCGGCCTGGTGCGGCCGGAACTCGGCCTGCGCACCGCGGGTCAAAACTACTCGGTCGAAGCGAACGGCTATGTCGAAGAAAAAGGCTACGCGCGCTTCTCCAGCGAGAACCAGCTCAACGCCGCCGCGGGTCTGGGTGCCACCGTGATGCCCGACAACGACACGCAACTGATCGGCAAGCTGCGGTACGTCCACGCGCACGAAGACCGCGGCGGCGGCGAGTCCGAAATCTTCGGCGGGTTCGACCGGCCGGTTGCCTACAATACGTTCGATGCCGCCGGCTCCATCAACAAGCGTTTCAATCGCTGGTGGACCTCGCTCGGCGCCGCCGGGACATGGATCAATTATGAAAACCCGACTTTCGGCGGCGTTGCCATCGACCAGAGCTACCGCGACGGCAATATCGGCGTGCTGAGCGGCCGCGTCGGCTACGTGGTGGCGCCGCTGACCAGCGTGTTCGTCGAAGCCGCCGGCAACCGCCGCAACTTCCAGGTCGATATTTTCGACTCGCGCGGCTATCGCGTGGTCGGCGGCGTGCTGCTGGAGCCGGGCCCGGGCGCCCGCGTCAAGGGCGAAGCCTATGTCGGCTATATGCGCCAGGACTACACCGGCGTCACCTTCAACAGCGTCTCGACATTAACCTACGGCGGCGCTTTGGCTTGGCTGATCGCGCCGCGCTGGACCGCGGTGGCCGAGGGCAGGCGCAACGCGCTGGAATCCGGCCTAAACGGCGGCGTCAGCCTGGTGGAATCGCTGGTCGGCGCGCGGCTCGACTACATGGTGAGGCCGAACCTCACGGTCGGCGGCGGCGCCAGCTATCTGGTCGACGAATTCCAGGGCGCCGGCCGCACCGACCGCACCTTGAGCCCGTTGTTCTCGGTAAAATATCTGGTCAGCCCGTTCGTCACCGTCGGCTTCGACTATCGCAACGTCACCTTCGATACCAACGGCCTGGGCGCCTCGACCTATTACCGCAACGTCTATCTGTTCTCGATCAACGCCCGGCTTTAAGCGCCGCATCCAACGAAAATACCGGCCGCGACGGGCGGCCGGTGTTTTTATTTTGAAACGCGGCAGTTCTATTGAGCGCGCGCCGCGCGCGGATGCTTATCGGGCTGCTCTTTCTTGACGAGGTCGCGGCAGCGCAGCCAGACACGCTTGGTATATTCCTTCGGCTGGCGCAACACACGGACGCAGCGTGCGCGCCAGTCGTCGGTCGCGGCATAGGTGCCGCTGAAGCCGCCGATCTCCACGCCGCCACCACCGCCGCCGCTGGCGGAAGCATTGGCCTCGGCGCCGCCCGAGCCGGTGGTCGTCGTCGAGTTGTTGGTCGTGTTGTTGATGATGGAGGTGTCGCCGGTGCCGGGCAGCGTCACACCCGGCAGACTGAGATTGGCGTCGGCCTGATTGGCGCCCGGTACGCCGGAGCCGTCGTCGTGGTTGGCATCGACGGTGAGCGGCGTCGCGCTCGGATTGGTCGTCACGTTGACGTTCTGGTCGCCGACATTGACGCCGCTACCCGACCCGCCGCCCGTGCCGTCGCCGGCCGGTGCCAATCCGACAACATTCACGCCGGTCAGATCTCCGCCGCTGCCCTTGTCGGTGCCGGTATTGGTGCCGGCAGCGTCGAGCGCCGCGACATTGGCCGACGGACCCGAAGGACCGGCCGACGTGCCATCGCCGGTATTGCCGGTGTTGGTGTCAGCGCCGTTCAACACCGTGGCACTGGTCGCGCTCGGTGAATTGCCGCTGCCATTGCCGCTATCGCCGGTATTGGCACCGGGCCTATCGAGCGCGGCGATATTGCTCGTAGTGAATGGCGCCACGGCCGGCGCCGGGTTATTGCTCTGACCGGTGGTGGCGCCGGCGCCGTTGAGCGCGGCGGCGTCGGTCGAGAGCAGACCGGCCGGGCCCTTATTGTTGGCGTCGCCGGTGGCGCTTCCGGGCCCGTTGAACAGGCCTGCATTGGTCGAGGTCGCGCCGCCGGTGCCGTTGTTACCGTCGTCGCCGGTGCGGCCGTTGGCGAAATTGGCAACGCCTGCGTTTGTCGCCGCCACCGGATTGGTGCCGGCATTGCCGCTGTCGCCGGTCGCTACGCCGGGGCCGTTCAGCGCGGCGGCGTCTGTCGAAGCCACGCCGCCATTGCTGCTGTTGCCGGTCCGCCCGGTCTTGTTGCGGGCGAAGTTGGCAACGGCGGCGTTGGTGCCGGCGAGGCCGCCGTTACCGGAATTGCCCGTGTCACCTGTGGCGGTGCCCGGTCCGTTCAAGACGCTGGCGTTGGTCGGGACAGTGCCGGCGTTGCCGATGTTGCCGGAATTGCCGGTGTTATTGCCGGCGAAGTTGGCAACGGCCGCATTGGTGCCGGCCAAGCCTGCCGCGCCGGAATTACCGGTATTGCCGGTGGTGTTATTCGGACGGTTGAGCACGCCCGCGTCGGTCGAAGCAACGCCGCTCGGCCCGGTATTTCCGGTTTCGCCGGTCTTGTTGCCGTTGAAGTTCGCGATGCCGGCGTTGGTAGCGGCCAACCCAGCCGTGTCTGCGTTACCGGAATTGCCGGTGGTGTTATTGGCGCCGTTCAGCACGCCAGCATTGGTCGAGGCTACGCCGGTCGGCGCGGTGTTGCCGCTATCGCCGGTCGTGGTGCCGCGTCCGTTGAGCGCGCCGACATTAGTCGCCGCCGCCGGATTTGAAGCATTGCCGGAATTGCCGGTGGTGCCGCCAGCGCGGTTGAGCACGCCGACATTGGTATCGGTCAGCGGCACGCCGTTGCCGTTCTGGCTGCCGGTCTTGGTATTGGAGCCGTTGAGCAGGCCGACATTGGTGCTGGCGACGCCGGCGTTACCGCTCGAACCGGTGGTGCTCGACGGTGCGTTGAAGCCGTCGGCCGTAGTGGTCAACGGCGTCTTCTTGCCGGTCTGGTCGAGCTTGGTATCGACTGTGGCGCCGCGGATATGGCCGTCGCCGAGCGTAACCTGAGCTTCCGGATCGTTGACGATCTTGGCGTTGACGCCCTTCTTGCCGGCGACGCTGGCGGTTTCCTGCGCTGGGCTGGTCGTGACCTTGAGGGCCTTATTGCCGATCGACTTGCGCGGAATGGCCGCTTCGATGCGATTGGTGTGGCGCTTCGCGGTGCGCCGCGTGCCGTCCACCGTTGGCGAAGAGTTCACGCGTCCAACGGAGCGTTCGCCGAAATTGGCACCGCCGGAAAAGAAATTGCCGCCGGCAGCACCGGTCGGTCCGAAATTGGCGCCGCCGGAGAAAAAGCCGGTGCCGTTGCCGCCGCCGCTGCTTAGGCCGTTGCTGACGCCGCCGACCGCACCGTTCACGCCGCTGGCCACACTGCCAACTGCGCCACCGAGGCCGCCGCCCAAACTGCCGCCGCCGATGCCGCCGGTGCTGACGACGCTATGGCCGCCGACGCTGACGCTAATTCCGCCGGCCAAGGCCGGAGCTGCGATCATCATTGCCGCCGACGCGACGCCGGCCTGCAACCAGACAGCTAATTTGGAATTCGCTTTATTGTTTTTCAT
>JBBCIM010000023.1:0-42611 GCA_037200245.1 Pseudolabrys sp. | reverse complement strand
GTTGGGTCGGGCCTGGTGTTCGAAGTGTTGAGAAAAACGCGACGCGAACGCCTGATCGCACGAATCAACGGCAGATTATTCGCTCGCGCCACCGCCGTCCAAACGCATGGAGGCAGGGCTCGGCCATTCAAGACGTTGAATGGAAGACCGGCCGTCGTCGAGCCGGTTTCATTCGAAGCGCGTGGAACCTTCTTCCCTCCACTACGTTGTTGCGCGCGTTTCCCCATCAAAAGGATGTTTCATGAGAGCGATATATCTCGTCCCTGCGCTGTTGCTGTCCACTTTGGCCGTCGCGCCCGCTTCGGCAGCCCCGGCCGCGCCGATGAGCGCACCCGCCGTTGAGTCACCGCTGATCCTGGCGCAGGCGCACCACAATAACGGGGCGAACCATCGCGCCGCGCCGCGTCGCGCTGGCCCGCAGCGATTCACGCCCGGCCGCCGCTACGGTTCGGCGCCGCATGGCTGGCACCGCTATGGCAATCGCCCCGGTGACTGGCGCACACGCGGCTGTATCCTGGTCGGGCCGGTCTGGTTCTGTCCGTAAATTTTCGGTTCCACAAGCAGAAAAGCCCCGGCCGCGTGCCGGGGCTTTTTTATTCGTGAATGACAATGCTTATTTCGGCATCGGGATCGGACCCATGTCTTTGGGCACCTTGTAGCCCTTCTGCACTGCAGGCCGCGCGGCGACGCTCAGGTACCAGCGCTTGACGTTGGGATACTGGTTCAAGTCGATGGTCTGCCACTCGAAGCGCGAGATCCACGGCCAGATCGCGATGTCGGCGATGGAATATTCGCCGGTGACGAAATCCTTGCCCTCGAGTTGGGTGTTGAGCACCTTGTAGAGCCGGTGCGCTTCCTTGAGGTAGCGCTCCTCGGCGTAAGGCGCCTTGCCGGGATTATATTTCACGAAGTGATGCACCTGGCCGAGCATCGGCCCGGGTCCCCCCATCTGCCACATCAGCCACTCGATCACTTTGTAACGGCCTTCGCCGGACTTCGGCAGCAGCTTGCCGGTCTTGTCGGCGAGATAGATCAGGATCGCGCCCGACTCCATCAGCGACATGTTGTTGTCGCGGTCGACGATGGCCGGGATGCGGTTGTTCGGCGCGACTTTCAGAAAGGCCGGCGCGAACTGCTCGTCCTTCGAAATGTCGATGGCGTGCGCGGTGTAGGGCAGGCCGATTTCGTCCAGCATGATGGAAGCCTTGCGGCCGTTCGGCGTGGTCCAGGTGTAAAGGTCGATCACGTTTGTTGTCCTTGCATTGCAATGAAAATGAGGAACAGCAGGGCGAGCGGGGCGTTATCCCGGAGTTCCATTAGCAGGAGGCGACCATGAAGCTCAATGTCCTTATTATCGCGCTGGCCGCTACCGCTTTCGGCTCCCTGGCCGCGAGCGCGCAGACGACTGTGATCGAAGAGCGTCGCGACCCGTCGGTGACGATTGAAACCCAGCCCTCGACCACGACGGTTACGAAGGAGCGCGGCGGCTTCCTCGGCACCGAGACGAAAACCAAGACTGAAACGACCGGCGCCGGCATCAACGGCGATTGCTCGTCGAAGACCGTGCACAAGGAAGATCTGACCGGTTCGAAGACAGTTCGCAAAACCAACTGCGACTAATCGCTTTAACGTTCGTTAACGGGAAGGCCGCGCTTCACATGCGCGGTCTTTTTCGTGCCGGCGCCGCAGGAACCTTCGCGCGCGCTGCACGTTGAGGTTGGAGCATTCGACACGAATGCAGGAGGGTATCATGAAATTTGGCATTCTGACGTTGGCGCTGGCCGCCACCGCGTTCGGTTCGTTCGCAGCCTCAGCGCAGACCACCATCATCGAAGAGCGGCGTCCCGGCATTATCGTCGAGGAGCGTCCGATCGTTCGGGAGCGCGCGCCGGTCGTGATCGAGCAGCGTCCTGTCGTTGTCGAACCGGCGCCGTCGACCACGGTCACCACGCATGAGCGCGGCGGTTTCCTCGGCACGGAGTCGCGCACCACGACGACGACCACAGGCACCGGGCCGACCGGCGATTGCGCCACCCGCACGGTGCACAAGGAAGATTTGGCCGGCGAGCGCACTGTGAGCCGGACCGATTGTCCGTAAGCGTTGCTTCCCCGCGTGATACGAAAAGGCCGCCTGGGTGGGCGGCCTTTTTGATTCGTGTCTATTGCCGTCATGGCCGGGCTTTGTCCCGGCCATCTCGCTTAGTAAGGCAAGGTCGTTGCGATCCTAAGCGGGGGTCACCGGGACAAGCCCGGTGACGACAAGAAAATTACGCCGCCTTCTTTTCCAGATCGGCCTTCCACTGGCCGAGCGCGGCAAGGCCGTTCATCTTGGCGCGGTGCACGAAGGTGCGTTGCGCCGCGGCGACGTTTTCCCGGCTTGCCGGCCCAGGCTTTCTGCGGCGCGTGCTGGAGCGCGCGGCCGTAAGAGAACGTCAGCGCCCACGGCAGATTGCCGATCTTATTCATGGCGTCGAGATTGCCGGTGGCTTCTTCGTCGGTCTGGCCGCCGGACAGGAAGGCGATGCCCGGCACCGCGCCCGGCACGCAATTCTTCAACACGCGTACGGTGGCTTCGGCGACCTGTTCGTAAGTCGCGCGGGTCTTCGAGCCTTTGCCCGGCACGATCATGTTCGGCTTGAGCACGATGCCTTCGAGCGCGACGTTGGCGTAGAACAATTCCTGGAATACTTCCTTGAGCACCCAGGTGGTGACCTTCTCGCATTGCGCCATGTCGTGGTCGCCGTCCATCAGCACTTCCGGCTCGACGATCGGCACGATCTGCGCCGCTTGGCACAGCGCCGCGTAGCGCGCCAGCGCGTGGGCGTTGGCATGGACGCAGTTGTAGGTCGGGATGCCCATGCCGATATCGATCACTGCGCGCCATTTCGCAAAGCGCGCGCCGGCGTCGTAATATTTTGGCAGCCGGTCGGCGAGCTTGTCGAGGCCGATGGTGACGACTTCGCCCGGGCTGCCGTGCAGTGGCTTGGTGCCTTCGTCGACCTTGATGCCGGGGATGGAGCCGGCCTTCTTGATCAATTCGACCAGCGGCGTGCCGTCCTTGGCTTTCTGCCAGATGGTCTCGTCGTAAAGGATGACGCCGGAGATGTTGTTCTTCATCGCCTCGGCGGTGCGGAACATCATCTCGCGATAATCGCGGCGATTGTCCTCGGTGTTTTCGGTGCCGATGGCGTCGAAACGCTTCTTGATGGTGCCGGTCGATTCGTCGGCCGCCAGAATACCCTTGCCGGGCGCGACCATGGCCTGCGCCACTTTGTTCAGGTCTTCGAGATTCATTGTCGTCTCCCCTCATGCTCGTCATTCCGGGGCGGTCCGAAGGACCGAACCCGGAATCCAGAACCAAATGCCAGCCTCTGGATTCCGGGTCCGCGCTTCGCGCGTCCCGGAATGACGGAGGCGCTATTTCTGCCGCAACACCTCGACTCCGGGCAAGGGCTTGCCTTCAAGCCATTCCAGGAAGGCGCCGCCGGCGGTCGAAACATAGGTCAGGCGATCGACGACACCGGCCACATTGAGCGCGGCCACCGTGTCGCCGCCGCCGGCGACCGAAACCAGCTTGCCGGCGGCGGTGAGTTCGGCCGTGGCCTCCGCCACTGAAACGGTGCCGTTGTCGAAGGGTTCCATCTCGAAGGCGCCGAACGGGCCGTTCCAGACCAAAGTCTTGGAGCGTGCCAGCACCGAGACGACCTGCTCGATGCTCTTTGGGCCGATGTCGAGCATCATGTCGGCGCCGCCGATGTGATCGACGTCGACCACGCGCGACGGCGCGTGGGCCTCAAATTTCTCCGCCACCACGGCGTCGACCGGCAGCACGATCTCGCGCTTGGCGGCCTTGGCCTGGTCCATGATCTTCTGCGCGGTGTCGATCAGGTCGCGCTCGACCAGCGAGCGGCCAACCTGCTTGCCCTGCGCCATCAGGAAGGTGTTGGCCATGGCGCCGCCGATGATGAGGATATCGACGCGCTCCAGGAGATTGCTCAGGAGGTCGAGCTTGGTCGAAATCTTGGCGCCGCCGACGATTGCCGTGAGCGGGCGGGCCGGCTTGTCGAGCACCTTCTCGAAGGCTTCGAGTTCGGCCTGCAAGGTGCGGCCAGCGAAAGCGGGCAAGAGATGCGACAGGCCTTCGGTCGAAGCGTGAGCACGATGAGAGACAGAAAAGGCGTCATTGACAAAAATGTCGCCGAGCTTGGCAAGCTGGGCGACAAAAGCCGGATCGTTCTTTTCCTCGCCGGGATAAAACCGCGTGTTCTCCAGGCAAAGAATGTCGCCGGGGTGCATGGCGGCGATGGCGCGCTCGGCGACCTCGCCGATGCAGTCGTCGACGAACTTGATCGGCCGCTTGAGGGTGTGGGCGAGTTCGGCGGCGACCGGTTTGAGCGAGTTCTTGGTGTCGCGGCCCTTCGGCCGGCCGAAATGCGACAGCAAAATTACCTTGGCGCCTTTGTCGGCGAGTTCGGTGATCGAGGGTGCCGTGCGCTCGATGCGAGTGGCGTCTGAGACGACGCCGTTCTCCACCGGCACGTTGAGGTCGACGCGCATCAGGACGCGCTTGCCCTTCACGTCGGCATGATCAAGGGTACGGAACGCGTTGCTCATGAGCGGCCCCCGCGCGCTCGATTATAGCAACTTGCCCATGGCGACGGCGGTGTCCGACATGCGGTTGGAGAAGCCCCACTCGTTGTCGTACCACGACATTACGCGCACGAAGGTGCCTTCCATGACCTTGGTCTGGTCCATGTGGAAAATGGACGAGTGCGGATCGTGGTTGAAGTCAAGCGAAACGTTGGGCGCATCGGTGAAGCCGAGGATGCCCTTGAGCTGCTGCTCAGCGGCGCGCTTGATGGCGCCGTTGATCTCGTCCTTGGTCGTCGTCTTCTTGGCGACGAACTTGAAATCGATCACCGAGACGTTCGGCGTCGGCACGCGGATCGAGACGCCGTCGAGCCTGCCGTTCAACTCGGGCAGCACCAGGCCGACGGCCTTGGCGGCGCCGGTCGAGGTCGGGATCATGTTCAGCGCGGCGGCGCGGGCCCGGTACAGGTCCTTGTGATAGGTGTCGAGCGTCGGCTGGTCGCCCGTGTAGGAGTGGATCGTCGTCATGAAGCCCTTGTCGATGCCGACGGCGTCGTTGAGCACCTTGGCGACCGGCGCCAGACAATTGGTGGTGCACGAGGCGTTGGAGACGACCTTATGATCCTTGGTCAGCTTGTCGTGGTTGACGCCGTAGACGACCGTGAGATCAGCGCCGTCCGCCGGAGCCGAGACCAGCACGCGCTTGGCGCCGGCGGTCAGATGGGTCGAGGCCTTATCCTTGGACGTGAAGATGCCCGTGCATTCCAGCGCGATATCGACGCCGAGGTCCTTCCACGGCAGCGTGGAAGGGTCCTTGATGGCGGTGACCTTGATGGCGCCGTTGCCGACGCTGATGGTGTCGCCCTTGACGGTGACGGTGCCGGGGAAGCGGCCATGCACGCTGTCGAAGCGCAGCAGGTGCGCATTGGTCTCGACGGGGCCTAAGTCGTTGATGCCGACCACTTCGATATCGGTGCGCCCGGATTCGGCGATGGCGCGGAGGATGTTGCGGCCGATGCGGCCGAAGCCATTGATGGCAACGCGTACTGTCATTTTAGTCGCTCCCCGTCTTAATTCAGTTCTCTCCACGGCCAGGCCCCTGAAGGCGAGGCATCCATCCATCTTCGCTCAATAGATGGAGTGCCGGGTCAAGCCCGGCAATGACCTAGCTCAATTTCTTCATTGCCGCGTCGGCGATGGCTTCCGCGGTAATGCCGAATTTCTTGTAGAGTTCCTTGAACGGCGCGCTGGCGCCGAACGAATTCATGCCGATGAAGATGCCGTCGGCGCCGATGATGGCGTCCCAGCCCATGCGCACGGCCGCTTCGACGCCGATCTTGACCGGGGCGTCGCCGATGACGGCGCGGCGGGCGGCCTCGGGGGCTTCGAGCAGCAGTTCGAAACACGGGATCGAGACCACGCGGGCCGACACGCCTTTGGCGGCCAAGAGCTTCTTGGCGTCGGCGGCAATGGCGACTTCCGAACCGGTGGCGAAGATGGCAACCTGCGCCTTGCCGGAGGCGTCGGCGATCTCATAGGCGCCGGCGGCGCAGCGGTTGGTGTCGAGGAAATTCTGCGACAGTTGCGGCAGGTTCTGGCGGGTGAGCGCCAGCACGCTAGGACGGTCCTTGGCTTCCAGCGCGAGCTGCCAGCATTCCACCGTCTCGACAGCGTCGCAGGGCCGGAACACCAGCAAATTCGGGATCGCGCGCAGCGCCGCGAGATGTTCGACCGGCTGATGCGTCGGGCCGTCTTCGCCCAGACCGATGGAGTCATGCGTCATGATATGAATGACGCGCTCACCCATCAGCGCCGCGAGGCGGATCGATGGGCGGCAGTAATCCGAGAACACCAGAAACGTACCGGAGTAGGGAATGATGCCGCCATGCAGCGTCATGCCGTTCATGGCAGCGGCCATGCCGTGCTCGCGGATGCCGTAATGGACGAAGCGGCCGGAGAAATCGGCGGCCGAGATCGCCTTCATCGATTTGGTGCGGGTGTTGTTGGAGCCGGTGAGGTCGGCCGAACCGCCGATCATTTCCGGCAGCGCCGGGATCAGGCTTTCCAGCGCGAATTCGCAAGCGGTGCGGCTGGCGATCTCTTTCGGCGCGGCGGCAAGCTGGTCCTTCACCGCGCGCACGGCGGCGGCAAGCGCGGCCTTGGGCAGTTCGCCATTCATGCGGCGTTCGAATTCGGCGCGCGTGGCGGGCTCGAGCTGGCTAAGCTTCTTGCTCCAGTCGGCATGCGCCGGCTTTGAGCGTTCGCCGGCCTTGCGCCACGCGGACAGAATGTCGGCGGGAATGTCGAACGGGCCGTGCATCCAGCCGAGCTTCTCGCGCGCGCCCTTGATCTCGTCGGCGCCGAGCGGCGAGCCGTGCGACGATGACTTGCCGGCCTTGGTCGGCGCGCCGAAGCCGATGGTAGTCTGGCAGGCGATCATGACGGGCTTGTCGGAGCCTTGCGCCTTCTCAAGCGCCGCGGCGATCGCCGCCTGATCGTGGCCGTCGACGCGCCAAGCGGCCCAGCCCGAGGCTTCGAAGCGTTTCACCTGATCGGTGGAGTCCGACAGCGACAGTGCGCCGTCGATTGAGATGCCGTTGTCGTCGAACAGCACGATCAGCTTGTTGAGCTTGAGATGACCGCCAAGCGCGATGGCTTCCTGGCTGATGCCTTCCATCAGGTCGCCGTCCGAGCACAGCACGTAGGTCTTGTGGTCGACGACCTCGTTGCCGAACACGGCGGCCATGTGCTTCTCGGCCATCGCCATGCCGACGGCATTGGCGATGCCCTGGCCGAGCGGGCCGGTGGTGGTCTCGATGCCAGTGGTGATGAAGTTTTCCGGATGACCCGGCGTTTTGTAGCCGAGCTGGCGGAAGTGCTTGATGTCGTCGAGCGACACCGAGGCATAGCCGGTCAGATACAGCAGCGCGTAGATCAGCATCGAGCCGTGCCCGGCCGACAGCACGAAGCGGTCGCGGTCGGCCCAATCGGGGCTTGCCGGATCGAATTTCAGGAATTTCGTGAACAGCACGGTCGCCACGTCGGCGGCGCCCATCGGCAGGCCGGGGTGGCCGGATTTGGCCTGCTCCACGGCATCCATGGCCAGCGCGCGAATGGCGTTGGCCATGATCGCGGGGCTAATGGCGGAAGAAGCTGCCGGCGCCGTTGCGGGCGTCACGGCTGCCGTCGACGAGGCCTTTTACATTCATGGAAAAGGCCTTTTGCGAGGGCTGGATAGCATGTGAGGCCCTTGAGTCAATGTGACCGTCGGGCCCGTCGGCCGCCATGCACAGGGGCCGCAAAACATCGGGGTAAAGACTCAGGCCGCCGTTGACGGCTGCGTCGCGCGCCACGTAAGCTTCTCCGCCTAAACATTTGCCGCCGCAAGAGTTTTTGGGTGCGGAACCAGGGCGATGCCATTCAAACGATGACAGGGCAGAGCGCAATCGACACCGCCGTCAAACGCCTGGCGCTCGCACTCGACGCGCTCGACGCCGCCGTCGAGCGGCGGCGCGAGGCCGATCGCCATGAGGAGACGCTGGTGGCGCAGGTGCAGGCGCTCGGCGTCGACCGCTCGCGGCTTGCCTCCGATCTCGACGGCGAGACGGCGCGCTCGCGCAAGCTCGAAGCCACCAACCGCGAGATCGCTCAGCGGCTCGATTCGGCGATTGCCTCGATCCAGTCCGTATTGGACAGCCAAGAGTGAACCAATGGCCACGGTGAACGCCACCATTGCCGGCCGCCAGTTCCGCCTCGCCTGCGAAGACGGGCAGGAGGAACATTTGACGGCGCTGGCCAAGGACATCGACGAGCGCATCATCGAACTGCGCCGCAAGTTCGGCGAGATCGGCGACACGCGCCTGACCGTGATGGCGGCGCTGATGGTGTCGGACGAACTGGCGGAAGCCGGCCGCAAGATCCGGCGCATGGAAGAGGAACTCGCGGCTCATCAAGACGCCCGCGTGGTCGCTTCCGACCGCGCCAAGGCAGCCTCGGATGCCGTGGTCGGCGCCTTCAATTCGGCGGCCGAGCGCATCGAGGGCATCACCAAGAAGCTCAATTCGACGCTGGGCAACGGCGTGGCGATTGGGTGATTCTTCGTCATCGCCAGCGTATGCGGGCGATCCAGCGCTTCCGGCGCATGTTGGAAATAACCGAAATTGCTGGATGCCTCGCATTCGCGGGGCATGACGGTTTGATTGGTGGCGCTCGACCCCGCAAAGCACTACATTGACCAAGCGGGGCTGCGAGGTGCGACAGATGCACATTCCCCGGGCCTTACGATCCCATCGGGAGCTGTCCCTGGCCGAGACCGTGGTTTCGGTCATATGGCGCCCACCTACACAAGTAGGTTCCCGGGATCACGCTCTGACGGCCATTGCGGCTCCGCACTTTAACCTTTCCACCGTTCCGAATGTGGGCAGCCACCGGGAACGCATTGTTCGATCATGCATTTGCATTTCGATATCGCACGCGGCATTCGAGCGGTGCCGCGACAAAGAGTAAACCCTCTCCATGCAGCCCATCGCCGATCGGAAAGCTGAACTGCGCGGCGCCGTGCTGTCGCTGCGCGACGCGTTGCCGCCGACCGCGCGTCAGGCTGCCGCTGAGGCCATCGCAAAGCGGCCGTTTCCGGTCGCGATAGCGCCTGGGACGATCGTGTCCGGCTTCTCGCCAATGAAGACCGAGATCAATCCGCTACCGCTGCTTCGCAAGCTTGCCGAGACCGGCGCCAATCTGGCGCTGCCGGCGATCATCGGTCGCGGCAAGCCTTTGACGATGCGCGAATGGGCCTTCGGCGCGCCGCTCGAATCCGGCCAGTGGGGCATCCGCGAGCCGCTGGCGGATGCGCCCGAGGTCGATCCGGACATTCTGATCGTGCCACTAGCCGCTTTCGACCGCGCCGGCCACCGCATCGGCTACGGCGCCGGCTATTACGACATGACGCTGCACGGTCTGCGGGAGAAGAAGCGCATCGTCGCCGTCGGCATTGCTTTTGCCGCACAGGAAATTGCGCGCGTGCCCGTCACGGAACGCGACGAACGCCTCGATCTCGTGCTAACGGAACGAGAAGTGATAGACTTCCGCAAGGCGTAAGATGCGAATCCTGTTTATCGGCGATGTGGTCGGCCGCTCCGGGCGGACAATCGTCAACGAGCGCCTGCCGGGCCTGCTGAAAGACTGGAAGCTCGACCTCGTCGTCGTCAACGGCGAGAACGCCGCCGGCGGTTTCGGCATCACCGAGGTCATATATAACGAGTTCATCGACGCCGGCGCCGACGCCGTGACGCTCGGCAATCACGCCTGGGACCAGCGCGAGGCGCTGGTCTTCATCGAGCGCGCGCCGCGGCTGGTGCGGCCGATCAACTATCCCAAGGGCACGCCGGGGCGCGGCGCCGCCTTGGTCGAGACCAAGAACGGCAAGCACGCGCTGGTCATCAACGCCATGGGCCGCGTCTTCATGGACGCGATGGACGATCCTTTCGCCGCGGTCGATCGCGAGATCGAAGCCTGCCCGTTGCGCTCGGGCGCCGACGCCATCGTCGTCGACATTCATTGCGAGGCGAGCAGCGAAAAACAGTCGATGGGTTTTTTCGTCGATGGCCGGGCCAGCCTCGTGGTCGGCACGCACACTCACGTACCGACGTCCGATCACCGCATCATGGCGGGGGGCACCGCGTTCCAGACCGACGCCGGCATGACCGGCGATTTCGACTCTTGTATCGGCATGAACAAAGACGAGCCGCTCAACCGCTTCCTGCGCAAATTGCCGGGCGGCAAGTTCGAAGCGGCCGGCGGTCCCGCCACCTTGTGCGGGCTCGCGGTCGAGACCGACGACACTACTGGCCTTGCGCTGAAGGTCGGTGCGGTGCGCCTCGGCGGTGCGCTGGAAGAAGCAAAGCCGGGGTTTTGGTAACACTCCGACGATTGATGCAAGAACGCGTCTTTAAGTGAAAAGCGTTGACCGCGACTCGCCGCGGTGATTCGTTAGGTCTCGTTGATTCGCCGGTTTGTGCTTCGGTACGGCAAACGCGACCTGCACGGCGGCGTCATGAACATCCACGTCAATCGCAATCTCGCGCTCGATGCGCCGGCCGATTTCGCCGGCCCACCACAGGTGAGCGACGCGCGCGCCGAACTCGCCGCGCAATTCATTCCCGCGGGCTCGCGCGTGCTCGATCTCAGCGCCGGGCGGCGCACGCTGGAAGATTTTCTCCCCGCCGGCTGCAGCTACCAGAGCCGCGACCGCGTCACCTGCGACGGCGGCGCCGAATGCAACATCGCGCGCGGCGATTTTCCGACCAAGGCCGCGACGCAATCCGACATCATCGTCATGCTCGGCCTGCTCGAGCAGATCGCCGACGTCGAAAGCTTCTTCACGCATCTGCGCTTTGCCAAGCAGGACGTGGTGCTCAGCTACAGCGCCACCGATCTCACCGGCGGCCAAGACCGCGTCGCGCTCGGCTTTGCCAATCATTTGAGCTTCTACGATCTGACGCGACTGTTCGACCGCTACGGCTTTCGCATCGAATGCACCGCGCCGATCGACGACAGCCAGTCGCTGATGCGGCTGACCGCGACCGACCGGCTGAGGCCGGTCGCGCCGTGCAGCGTCGCGGTGGTGTCGTGCCACGACGACAATAATTTCGGCGACCCGCCTCGGCTTCCACATGATCAACGCGCTGCTGCCGGGCGAGGCGGAAGTGCATCACCTGACCTTCCGCACGCTGCACGAAGCGCATGACAAATACGATCTGGTCGTGCTCGGTGTCGGCAACAGCATGTTCCAGCCGCTGTTCGGCGACGACGTGCTCGATCTCGTCGGCCGCGCCAAGGCCTCGATCGGAATTTTCGGCACGCAATATCGCGAACTGATCCCGCGCGCGGCGCTCGACCGTCTGATCGAGCGGCTCGACACCTGGTACGCGCGCACCGAGGACGACGTGCTGATTTACGGTCGCGGCCGCAGCAATGTTGTGCATCTCGGTAATTGGCTGATCGACCAGTTTCCAATGAGCCGAGCCTTCGACGACGAACCGCTCGAAGTCGGCGACGAACTCCAGGGCGACGACGCGCTCGACCGCGCCATCCAGACCATCCAGCGACACCGCCAGGTCTATTCGTCGCGGCTGCATCCGCTGCTGTGCGCGCTGACCTCAGCCGAACTGGTGGCCTATGCCGAACAGCCCTCGGCGCAGATGCCGGATATGGCGTCGGGCAAATTCCGCAGCACGCTGATCGACGTGTTCGGCCGCACCTTCCCGGAACGCAAGTTTTTTCATGGTCGATCGCGACGCCGTCACCCGCTACAAGGCGCGCGTGCACCGCAACGTGGCTAAGGTCGGCGAGCGGATCGACACCATCCTGCGCAACGTCGCGGTGGCGAGCGCCTGATCCGGCTGGATTGCGGACCTTTTCGCTTATTTATTTTCGGCCCGGTCCAGCCTATAAACCCGCCGGCATCAACCCATTTTGCGAGACCAAGCGGACATGGCCGGTCATTCCCAATTCAAAAACATCATGCACCGCAAGGGCAAGCAGGACAAAGTCCGCTCCAAGGTGTTCGGCAAGCTCGCGCGCGAAATTACCGTCTCGGCCAAGCTCGGCCTGCCCGATCCGGCGTTCAATCCGCGGCTGCGGGCGGCGATCCTGGCGGCGCGCGCAGAGAACATGCCGAAGGACAATATCGAGCGTGCCATCAAGAAGGCGTCGGGCAGCGAGGCCGAGAGCTATGACGAAATCCGCTACGAGGGCTATGGCCCCGGCGGCGTCGCGGTGATCGTCGAGGCGCTGACCGACAACCATAACCGCACCGCCGGCGAAGTGCGCTCGATCTTCACCAAGAGCGGCGGCAACCTCGCCACCACCGGGGCGGTGTCGTTCATGTTCGATCATATTGGCGCGGTTGAGTACGATGCCAAGGTCGCGAGCGCCGACGCCATGCTGGAAGCCGCTATCGAGGCCGGCGCCGAGGACGTGACGTCGGACGAAAACGGCCACCAGATTCTGACGACGCCGGAATCGCTGCGCGACGTCGCCAAGGCGCTGGAAGCCAAATTCGGCGAGCCGCGCAAGTCGGCGATGCTGTGGAAGCCGCAGAACACGGTCGCGGTCGATGACGAGACCGGCGAGAAACTGTTCAGGCTGATCGAGTCGCTCGACGAAAGCGACGACGTGCAGAACGTCTACGCCAATTTCGAAGTGTCCGACTCTTTGATGCAGAAGATGAGCGCCTAGCGCTCAACTCACCGCAAACAATCCGAGCGCGATGACGGCCACCGCCAGCCCGGCGCGCCTTGCGGCTGTCGAAGCTCTCGCCGAACATCGCGATGCCGGCGAGCGCGGTAAAGACGAAGCCCATCTGCGCGACCGGCACCAGCACGCTGGCCGGCCCGACGGCGAGGCCGTGCAGCAACAACACGAAGCCGAATCCCAGCGCCAGCGCGGCCAGGGCCGAATAGCGCCAGCCGCCCGGCGTGAAGCGAAAGCGCCGCTCGCGCAGCCAGCCGATGACCGTTGCCGACGAGCAGAAGGCCCAGGCCTGCGCCGCCACCAAGGTTTCCGGCAGCGCGCCGGCGCGCAAACCCACTTTGTAGAAGAAATTGGCGCAGCCCATCGCCACCGTGGCGATCAAGACGCGTTGCAGCGCTTTGACGTTCGCCAGGCCGCTCAGCGCGCCAGGCGCGGCCAGAAGCAGCCACACCGCGACCAGCGCGCTGGCGAGCGCGCCGAATTTCGTCACGCTCAACGGCTCGCCCAGCAGTATGATGGCGAGCGCCGCCGTGACGGTGAAGTTGAGGCGGAAGATCGGCGCATTGGTGCTGACCGCGCCTTCCTGCAGGCTGCGGGCGAAATTGGTGACGGCGACCAGCACGAAGAAACGGCCAGCGCGCCCCACAATGCCGAGTAATGCGGATCGAGATTGCCGGTGAGCCATGCGTATAGCGTGACCGAAGGGCAGAACACCCAGGCCTGCACCATGACGAACTGGCTGGCCTCGACGCCGGCGGCAGCCGCGCGCTTGTAGACGATGTCGCCGATGCCGAAGGCAAGCATGGCGCCGAACGCGAAGACGAGGCCGGGGGTCATGCGGCGGCGCTCACCGCAAGCCGTCGAACAGCGGCAGGCTGATCAAGCCAGCGACCGCGATGATGACATAGGCGACGCGACGGTAGAGTTGGTCGCTGGCGCTGTGAA
This sequence comes from Pseudolabrys sp., assembly GCA_037200245.1. Classification (GTDB taxonomy): domain Bacteria; phylum Pseudomonadota; class Alphaproteobacteria; order Rhizobiales; family Xanthobacteraceae; genus Pseudolabrys. Next base: position 28,823 of record JBBCIM010000023.1, on the reverse strand, counting down.
ACCAGCGCGCGCCGACAGTGAGCAGGACCGCGAACGGCACGCCGAACAAGACCGACAACGCCACGGTCTGCGCGGTGAACAGCGCGCTGTAGATATAGGCGACGATCGACAGCGCGCCCTGCATGATGAAATAGACCATGATGTTGGCGCGTACGGTGGCGGCGCTGTTCTGGCCGCCGAGCCAGTAGACCAAAAGCGGCGGCGCGCCGATCTGCGCCGCGCCGGCGCCGAAGCCCGCCAATGCGCCGACCCCGAGCGAGGCGGCGACGGTCGGCTTGCCGTGATAACGCCAGCCGGCGGCGAGCGCCGCCAGCGCGATCAGCACCAGCACGCAGATGAACCAGCGCAGCAGCAGCGGATCGAGATAGACCAGCACGGCGACGCCGAAGGGCAGCGCCAATGCGCCGGCGATGGTCACCGGCGTCACCTCGCGCCAATTGCATTGTGGAATGACCTTGATCGCGAAAGGCAGGCTGGAAATCGTATCGATCAGCAGCAAAGTGGGCGCCGCCACTTGCGGGCCGTACACCGCCGAGACCAGCGGTATGTAGATGAGCGCCGAGCCGAAGCCCGTAAATCCGCGCACCAGCCCGGCCAGCGCCGCAATGCCCAGCGCAACGGGAAAGCGCGGGTCGGCGACGGCCTCGGTGAAAATCGACAGCATGGGCGCTCCGGCAGCGGAATTAGGCGATGGCTTCTTATCAGGCTCGGGGGCCGCTGGGCGAACCGTTCTGGCCGAGACGCCGCGCTGGGGCTATCAACGGGGCATGGTCAGGCAGGCGATTCGCATCCTCGGCATCGATCCGGGCCTCCGCCGCACCGGCTGGGGGCTGATCGAATCCGACGGCAACCGGCTGATCCACGTCGCCTGCGGCTCGGTGGAAACCAGCGAGCGGGCGGCGCTGGGCGAGCGGCTGGTCATGATCCATGACGGGCTGATCGCGGTGATCGAGAAATACGCGCCGCAGGAGGCGGCGGTGGAGCACACCTTCGTCAACACCAACGCCGCGGCGACGCTCAAGCTCGGCCAGGCGCGCGGCATCGCCATGCTGGTGCCGGCGCGCGCGGGCCTGTCGGTCGCCGAATACGCGCCCAACCTGGTGAAGAAGACCGTGGTCGGCGCCGGCCACGGCGACAAGGCGCAGATCCGCATGATGATCGGCGTGTTGCTGCCGAAAGCCGATCCTCGAACCGAAGACGCCGCCGACGCGCTGGCGATCGCGATTTGCCACGCGCATCACCGGACGAGTCTGCTGATGAAGGCGCAATTGAAAGTGGCGGCGCGATGATCGGCAAGCTCAAAGGCACCGTCGACAGCTACGGCGAGGACTACATCATCCCTTGACGTTGGCGGCGTCGGCTATCAGGTGCATTGCTCGGCGCGCACGCTGCAAGCGCTGCCGGCGCCGGGCGAGGCAGCCACGTTGTCGATCGAGACGTATGTGCGCGAGGATCAGATCAAGCTGTTCGGCTTTGCCACCGACAGCGAGCGCGAATGGTTCCGTCTGTTGCAGACGGTGCAGGGCGTCGGCGCCAAGGTGGCGCTGTCGGTGCTCGGCACGCTGACGCCATCGGATCTCGCCTCGGCAATCGCGATGCGCGACAAGGCGACGGTGCAGCGCGCACCCGGCGTCGGCGGCAAGGTTGCCGAGCGCATCGTGTCCGAGCTCAAGGACAAGGTGCCGGCCTTCACCAGCGTCGATCCGGCGGCGGTGCATCTGGCCGGTGCGTTGGACGAGAAGCGCGCGCCGCGGCCGGTGATGGATGCGGTGTCGGCGCTGGTCAATCTCGGCTATGGCCAGCCGCAGGCCGCCGCCGCGATTGCGGCCGCGTCACGCAGCGTCGGCGACGATGCCGACACCGCGACGCTGATCCGGCAGGGACTGAAGGAGTTGGCGCGTTGAGCAAGCTTTCCGACAGCGACCGCGAACTGATCGAGGCCGCCACGGCCGCGATCAAGGCACGTTACCGCAACGACTGGCAGGAGGTCGGCGCCGCCATGCGCACGCGCGACGGCCGCCTGGTGACCGGCGTCAATCTCGACGCCTATGTCGGGCGCGGCGCGGTCTGCGCCGAAGCCATCGCCATCGGCACCGCGCTGACCGACAAAGGCGACCACGGCATCGACACCATCGTCGCGGTGCGCCATCCCAAGCCCGGCGAGCCCGGCGGCATCGCGGTGGTGTCGCCGTGCGGCACCTGCCGCGAACTCATTCACGACTACGATCCGAAGGCGCGCGTCATCGTGCCGAACGGCACCAAGGGCCCGACGGTGGCGACGATCGGCGAATTGCTGCCGAACAAATATCGCCGGGGCATGACGTGAGCACCACGCCGCGCCGCCTGATTGCCACCGAAAAACGCGACGACGACGCGGATGCCAGTCTGCGCCCGCAGAAGCTCTCCGAATTCATCGGCCAGGAAAAAGCGCGCGCCAATCTTTCGGTGTTCATCGAAGCCGCGCGGTCGCGGCAGGAAGCGCTCGACCATGTGCTGTTCGTCGGCCCGCCGGGCTTAGGCAAGACCACGCTGGCGCAGATCGTGGCGCGTGAACTGGGCGTCAACTTCCGCGCCACCTCGGGGCCGGTGATCGCCAAGGCTGGCGATCTCGCGGCGCTGCTGACCAACCTCGAACCGCGCGACGTGCTGTTCATCGACGAGATTCACCGGCTCAATCCGGCGGTCGAGGAAATCCTCTATCCGGCGATGGAGGACTTCCAACTTGACCTCATCATCGGCGAAGGGCCGGCGGCGCGCTCGGTCAAGATCGACCTCGCGCAGTTCACCTTGGTCGGCGCGACGACGCGCGCGGGGCTCTTGACCAATCCGTTGCGCGATCGTTTCGGCATTCCGATAAGGCTGAATTTCTATTCGGTCGAGGAGCTGGAGCAGATCGTCAACCGCGGTGCGCGCGTGCTCGGCATCGGCATGACCCCGGATGGCGCCAACGAAATCGCACGACGGGCGCGCGGCACGCCCGCGCATCGCGGGACGCCTGCTGCGGCGCGTGCGCGACTTCGCCCATGTCGACGGTAACAAGGCCATCGACCGCAGAATCGCCGACAAGGCATTGAGCGAACTGGAAGTCGATGCCGCCGGTCTTGATGCAATGGACCGCCGTTATCTCTCGACCATCGCCACGAACTATGGCGGCGGGCCGGTCGGCGTCGACACGATTGCCGCGGGCCTGTCGGAGCCGCGCGACGCCATCGAGGACATCATCGAGCCGTATCTCATTCAGAAAGGCTTCCTGCAGCGCACGCCGCGCGGAAGACTTCTGACCGCCGCGGCGTTCAAGCATCTGGGCCTGGCGGAACCTGCGCGCGATGCCAGCCAGTTCGGGCTGTTTGCGCAGGACGAGGACGACTGATGGCGACAGGCGATTTACGGCTTCAACAAAATCTTGCCGATGACACCACGCTGCTCGAGCAGCGTGTGCGCCTTTGCCGCGTCGGCGAGCGGCAGGATCGGACCGAGTAGCGGGTTGATCTTCTTCGTGGCAAATAATGTCAGCACCTTTTCGGTGCAGCGATCGCGCAATTCCGGGGTATAGTCGAAGGCATGCATGGTGAAGCAGCGGATGGCGGGGCAGCGGTCGATATTGGCGCGCATGTCGCGAAACACGTCCTGCTCCGGCATGCCGCCGAGCGCGCCGTAGGAGACGATCAGGCCGAATGGCGCGATCATCGCCAAGTCGGACTTGAAGGAATTGCCGGCCAGGTGATTGCAGATGAGGTCGGCGCCGCGCCCGCCGGTGAGCGCGTTTAACGCGCTCGACGACCGAGTCGGACGAATGATTGATCGCCAGCGCGCCGAATTTTCGCACCATCGCGCATTTTTCATCCGAACCGGCGATGCCGATCACATTCATCCCGGCGAGGCGGCCAAGCTCGACCAGCGCCATCCCCACACCGCCGGCCGCGCCGTGCACGGCCATCGTGCCGGTCTGCGCGCCGCGCGCGGCGTGATCCAGTAGGCACTCTGCGACGACGTAGTTGCTCAGCGCGGCGGCGCGATCGAGGTCCGCAGCCGGCGCCAAAGGCCGCACCGCCGACGCCTGCGCGACCAGATACTCCGCGTAGAAGCCGCCTTTGTAGTCGTTATCCCAGTTGGCGACGTAAACCGGATGGCCGCTCTTCAAGCGGGTCCCGTTGGCATCGGCGACGGTGCCGCTCATCTCGTTGCCGAGCACGTAGGGAAGCTCCCGGCATCCATGGGTAGCGGCCCGAGCGAATGAGCATGTCGAAATAGGCAACCCCGATCGCATGCGCCTTCACCAGCACCTCGCCTGGACCGGGCCGCGGCAACGGCAACTCGATCGTGTCGAGAACGTCGGGCCCGCCGGTGCGGGAAATTTGGATGATTTTCATGGGGTCGCCGCCGTTCGTTAACACGTGATCGTCGTTCCATATCATATGGTTTTCACAGCGTGCTCGATGTGGTAATGTTCTCTCATGAAAACCAGCACTGAAAAAGCTGCCGAAGCGCTCGATCTGCTTCCCGAGGAGATGCGGGAACGGGCCGTTGCTTATATTCTTGAGCAGGCGGAAAAGTTTAAAGTGTTGAAGCAGGAAATCGACAAGGGCTTGGCCGATATTGAGGTCGGACGCGTACGCGAATGGGATTTCGGTGACTTCCTGCGTCGCGCAAAGCTGACCGAGCCTCAATCCGAAATTGAATGAAGATCATCTTCTCAGAAGAAGCTGATTTAGATTTATTGCACATACATACCTATCTCGCCGCCCGGAATCGAGAAGCCGCGATATCGTTGGCCAACGCCTTTGCGATAAAGTTCGAAAACTTGGCTCGCTTTCCTTTCATCGTGCGCAATCGCTCGGTTTTTGCCGACAGGCTGCGGAGTGTCGTTGTGGAAAAATATGTTATCTTCTACCAGGTCGAGCGCGACCGGATATTTATCGTCCGAGTGCTCGATGGGCGCAGAGATATCGACACGGAATTTCAACATTGACGGCAAACTCCCTCGACGGCGCCATCAGCGACGGCCTGCATAGCCAGCCGGTGCGCGTCTATTACGAGGACAACGGATTTTTCCGGCGTCGTCTATCACGCCAGTTACTTGCGCTTCATGGAGCGCGGGCGGACCAACTATTTGCGCCTGATCGGCGCCGACCACCGCGCGCTGTTCGAGCAGGCGGCGGCCGAGGCGCCGGGCTTTGCCTTCGTGGTGCGCCACATGGACATCGTCTTCAAGAAACCCGCGCATATGGACGACGTGTTGACGATTCTCACCGCGCCGGAGGAAGTGAAGGGTGCTTCCGTTACGCTGCATCAAAGGTCATGCGCGGCGACGAGCTTCTGGTCGAGGCGCACGTCCAGGTCGCCTTCGTCTCGGGCGGGCGCGCCCGGCCCATCCCCAAGCCGCTGCGCATCGCCATGAAGGCCGACCAGGAAACGGGCCAGGAATCGGCACGGGAATCGGGCGGCGCGGCCTGAAGCTTGGTGGTATTGTCGGCTCATGCGCGACCTGGGATTCGCCTTGTTCGACACGGCCATCGGCTGCTGCGGCATTGTCTGGAGCCCGCGCGGCATTGCCGGCGTGCAGCTTCCGAAAGCCAACGAGGCCGCCACGCGGGGCGCGGGTGCAGCGGCGCTATCCGTCGGCGCAGGAAACGACGCCGCCGCCCGCGGTCAAGCACGCGATGAACGGCATCATGGCGCTGCTGCGCGGCGAGGCGCGCGATCTCACCGATATCGTCATCGATGACGAGAAGACGCTCGAATTCAACGCCCGCGTCTACGCCATCGCGCGCAAGATTCCGCCGGGCAAGACCATGACCTATGGCGAAATCGCCAAACGGCTCGGCGATAAATTATTGGCGCGCGATGTCGGCACTGCGCTCGGACAAAATCCGTGTCCCATCGTCATGCCGTGCCATCGCGTGCTCGCCGCCAGCGGCAAACCCGGGGGCTTCTTCGCGAGCGGCGGCGTGGTGACGAAACTGAAATTGCTGACCATCGAAGGCGCGCAGCCCGGCGGGCCGACTTTGTTCGACCGTCTGCCGCTCGCCGCGCGCCGACGCGGCTGAACAAGCCGTGCCCCGCCGCATCAGATCCATTCCTCCTGCTCCTCGACCAGCGTCGGAAACATATTGATGTATTGCACCATCCGCGGCCCTGCTGCCGCGGTTGGGGCTGGCGCCGTGCGGCAAGGCCTGATGCCAAATGATCAGGTCACCGGCGCGTCCGCCGATCGGCTTGGCGCCGAACGCGTGCATATTCTGTTGGCGCGGATCGGCGCCCTGCGGCAGCGTGTTGAGCCATTCCTCGCCCCACCGCTGAAAGCCGGGCACCAGCGTGAAGGCGCCTTGCTCCGGTGGCGTGTCGGTGAGGTAAAGGATGCCCTGCGTGCCGAATGGGATTGGCGTCTTCACGCTCACGTCCCAATGCAGGTCCGGGCCGGAGAATTTCCAGCCCGCGCGCTCAGGCACGTTGAAACCGACGCGGTCACCCGGCTTCTGGCTGGACTGCTCCGCGGCGGCGGCGGTTTCCGCCTCCTTGCGCGCGGTGGTTTCGGAGGCCGGCAGCAAGGTCGCGCCGGAATCCATCGGCGCCGGCTTTTCCTTGTTGGCGCGATTTCACCTCGAAATCGAGGTCGGTCTGCGAGCACAGGCCGAGCGTCACCGGGTCCATCGGCGCGAGCGTCGCCGCGTTCCAATGGGTGCGGTCGCGGATCGCCGAAATGGTCGACTTGGTGGTGCCGACCAGCCGCATGATCTGGCTGTCCTTGAGTTCCGGATGATTGCGCACCAGCCACAAAATGGCGTTTGGGCGGTCCTGGCGGCGCGACACCGGCGTATAGCGCGGGCCTTTCTTGCCGCACGCGTTCCTGCGACGGGCTCGCGACCTTGGATTCGGTCAGCGTCAGCTTCAGTTCGGGATTGGCCTCGGCGGCCGGGTAATCTGCTCGCGGCTCAACTGCCCCGTCAGAATCGGGTCCAGGCCCTTGATGCCCTGGGCGGGCGTCGCCGTCGGCGATCGCCTTGATCTCGAGCGGGTGCAATTTGCAGAAATCGGCGATCTGGTCGAACGACAAAGCGGGTATTGTCCAGCAGCCATACGGCGGTGGCTTTCGGCATCAGCGGTGCTGGTGTCGCCATGGCAAATCTCCTCTACGCTCCGCCCGCCCGTCGGGCGAAGCAACCAGATCATCGGTGATGATCGGAAAGTGGGCGGAATATAGGGTCTGACCTGCCCCCATGCAACCATCCTGGCTTGACAGGACAGGCCCGTGCATCCCATGTCGGGGGTGGCAAGTCATCGAAATACGCGCGAATTTGAGAATGTTAATGTCCGCAAGCCCCGAAAAGACCGAACTGGCGAAGCCCGCGTTGAAGGTACTGCTGTGCTCGCCGCGCGGCTTCTGCGCCGGCGTGGTGCGCGCCATCGAATCGGTCGAACGCGCGCTCGCGATCTACGGCGCGCCGGTCTATGTGCGCCACGAGATTGTCCACAACCGCTATGTGGTCGACGGCCTGCGCGCCAAAGGCGCGATCTTTGTCGAGGAACTCAGCGAGGTTCCGGAGGGCAGCACCGCGCCGGTCATTTTCTCGGCACATGGCGTGGGCGCGCTCGGTGCCCGCGGAAGCGCAAAGCCGCAACATGCTGGCGCTCGATGCCACCTGTCCGCTGGTCACCAAGGTGCACCGCGAGGCCGAGATCCATTACAAGCGCGGTCGCGAGCTCGTCCTGATCGGCCACAGCGGGCAACCCGGAAGTCGTGGGCACGCTCGGGCAGTTGCCGCCCGGCAGCATCACCTTGATCGAATCGATGGCCGACGCCACCACCTTCGTGCCGCGCGACGAAAACAACCTGGCTTTCGTGACGCAGACCACGCTGTCGGTCGACGATACCGCGGGCATCGTCGAGGTGCTCAAGCGCCGCTTCCCGAACATTGTCGGGCCGCACAAAGAAGACATCTGCTACGCCACCACCAACCGGCAGGAAGCGGTCAAGCGCGTCGCGCCGATCGTCGATGCCATGGTCGTGGTCGGCGCACCGAACTCGTCGAATTCGCAGCGGCTGAAAGAAGTCGCGCTGAGCGCCGGCTGTCCGCACGCCGTGCTGGTGCAGCGCGCCGCCGATCTCGACTGGTCCGTGTACGGCAACATCAAGCGGCTCGGCATCACCGCCGGGGCCTCGGCGCCGGAAGTCCTGGTCGAGGAGATCATCGACGCTTTTTGCCGCGCGTTTTGAGGTGAGCGTCGAGAGCGTCACCGCCGTCGAGGAGGGGGTGTTCTTTCCGCTGCCCCGCCCGCTGCGGGGAGAACCAGGCGGCAGAGTAGGCGTCATGGCCGTCTATACCGACGTCTCCGCCGACGATCTCAACGAATTCCTTGCGAGCTACGACATCGGCGGGTTGCGCTCGTACAAGGGCATCGCCGAGGGCGTCGAGAATTCGAACTTCCTGGTGCACACCACCGCCGGCAGCTTCATTCTCACGCTGTACGAGAAGCGCGTCGCCGCCGGCGATCTGCCGTTCTTCCTGAACTTGATGGAGCATCTGGCGTCGCGCGGGCTGACATGTCCGCAGCCGGTGAAGAACAGGCAAGGCGGCATGCTGGGCACCATCGCCGGGCGGCCGGCGGCGATCGTCACGTTCCTCGATGGCATGTGGATCAGGCGGCCGACCTCCGGCCACTGCGCGGCGGTCGGCGAGGCGCTGGCGCGGCTGCATCTTGCCGGCGCCGATTTTCCGATGAAGCGGCCGAAATTCGCTGTCGGTCGATAGCTGGCGGCCGCTTTACGAACACGCCGGACCGCGCGGCGACAGCGTAAGGCCCGGCCTGTGCAACGAGATCGTCAAGGAGCTCGACGTTCTGGAAAAATCTTGGGCCGCGCGATCTGCCGCAAGGCGTGATCCATGCCGATCTGTTTCCCGACAACGTGTTTTTTCTCGACGATCGTCTGTCGGGGCTGATCGATTTTTATTTCGCCTGCACCGATGCGCTGGCCTACGACGTCGTGATCTGTCTCAACGCCTGGTGCTTCGAGGCCGATCATTCCTACAACGTCACCAAAGGCCGCGCGCTGCTCAACGCTTACAGCAAGGTGCGCGCGCTGACGGCGGCCGAGCGCGCGGCGCTGCCGGTGCTGGCGCGCGGCGCCACGATGCGCTTTCTGCTGACGCGGCTGGTAGACTGGCTGGCGGTGCCGGACGGCGCACTGGTCAAGCCGAAGGATCCGCTGGAATATTTCCGCAAATTGCGCTTCCACTGCGCTTCCACCAGTCGGTGAAGAGTGTTTCTGACTACGGATTCGATCCATGAGCGATCCGCAGCAGCGCGTCACCGTTCATACCGACGGCGCTTGTTCCGGCAATCCGGGACCCGGCGGCTGGGGCGCGATTCTCACGTTCGGCGATCACGAGAAAGAACTCAACGGCGGCGAGCCGCACACCACCAACAATCGCATGGAATTGATGGCGGCGATTTCGGCGCTGGAGGCGCTCAAGCGCCCGTGCGTCGTCGAATTGCACACCGACAGTCAATATCTGCGCAACGGCATCATGAGCTGGATCAACAACTGGAAGCGCAACGGCTGGCGCACCGCCGACAAGAGCCCGGTCAAGAATGTCGATCTCTGGAAGCGGCTCGATCTGGCGCTCGGCCAGCACACGGTGCACTGGCACTGGGTCAAAGGTCACGCTGGCCACACCATGAACGAACGCGCCGATGAACTGGCGCGGGCCGGCTTGATCGCCGCGCGCGCCGGCGCCGTGGGTGCGATGAAGTGAGGTAAGAAAATGTCATGCCCCGCGAATGCGGGGCATCTAGCTCTTGTTCAAAAATTGTTGGATCAGCCGCCTGCGCGGGCGATGAGGTGTATCGGCTAGATTTGTCCCAACAGCGCCTGACCGCCCGAGACGTCGCATTTGCCGGGTGCTTCCTCGATGTTGAGCGTCTTCACGACGCCGTCCTCGACCAGCATCGAGTAACGCTTGGAGCGCGTCGCCAAACCGTTTCCCGAACCGTCGAAGGCCATGTCGATGGCCTTGGCGAATTCGCCGTTGCCGTCGGCAAGGAACTCGATCTTGCCTTCGGCCCCGGTCGACTTTTTCCAAGCGTCCATGACGAAAGCGTCGTTGACGGCGGTCACCGCGATGGTGTCGATGCCTTTGGCTTTGAAGGCGGCGGCGTTATTGACGAAGCTCGGCATGTGCATGTTGGTGCAGGTCGGCGTGAAAGCACCGGGCACGGCGAATAGGGCGACCTTCTTGCCCTTGAAAATGTCGTCCGTGGTCTTGGGCTTGTTGGGGCCGTCGGCGGTGTTCACGCGAAACGTTGCATTCGGCAGCTTGTCGCCAACCTTGATGGGCATGGACATCCTCTTGTGTTGTGGATTGTTGCGTTTCCCTTGAGGGGTAATTACCCGCTTAGGGCGTCTTAGTCGAGATGAGTCTTGATCTCGCGTACGCGGTCGCCTTCGACCACGGTGAAGGTCAATTCGAATTGGCCCTTTTGCGGATCGACGCCCGGCGGCAGGCCGTCAAGTTCGAAGCCGAAATGGCGGTGTCCCGGCGGTGCGCCTTGCGCGGGCTGCGGGATGGGCAATGCCCATTCCGCGGTCGGGCCTTCGACGAACAGTTCGATCGGATTGCCGGATGCCACCGCGACGTCGACATAAACCAGCGGTTTGGGGCCGGTGCTGACGCGCTTAGCCGTCAAGCCGATATCGGCCGCCGAAGCGGACGTCGGCACGCGCGCTTCGCTCGCGGTCAGCGCTGTGTCGAAGGCGCTGTTGCCGGGCGCTAAAGTCAATTCGGCGCGGCCTTCCGCCGGGATGCATAGCTTCTCGCAGACCGCGTAATCGAGTTTGAGGCGAAGCCGCACCGGCTTGCCCGGCTGCTTGGCGGTCACGCGCACCGGGAAGATCACGTTGTCTTTGTAGCCGAGCGAATTGCCGGTCTCGTCGGTGAAGAGATGCGGCGCTGGATAGGACACACGGGCGCGCGCCAGGTTCTCCGAGCCGGAAAAGTCGAAGCGCGGCGGCACGCCCGAATCGCCCGGATAGCGCCAATAGGTTTTCCAGCCCGGCTGCAGCTTGATTTCGACGCCGGCCCGCATATTTGCATCGGCGCCGGTGTTGGCGCCCGCGATCAACCTAGCGCCCGAGCGGGTGTCCTCGGCCCAAGGCGAAGCATCGGCGGCACGCGCTGGGCCGGTGAGAATCATCAAGAGGCCGCAGGCCGCGAGCGCCGCATGCCGTGAATTATGAATGCTACCCATGCGAACCGATTTAATCGGGAAAGCCATGCCGCGCCACTGAATTCATTGTGAGCAAAGGCTGAGCAATTTCCAGGCACGCTGCGTCCAGGCGGTTATTCCGCCACAATCGTCTCCTCCAATATGACGAAGGCCGCCTGAACTTTTTGCGGCGAGGTTCGTTTCCAATGTCAGAATCATCGGGTAACCTTTCGCCATGAAGCCAGCGCGCAAATCTCCCGGCAAAAGGTCCGCCAAGGCGGCGCCGGGCCGCGGCTATCTCGACGGCCAGATGCTGATCGCGATGCCGGCCATGGGCGACGAACGCTTCACCCGTTCGGTCATTTATGTCTGTGCCCATTCAACCGAAGGCGCCATGGGCATTGTCGTCAACCAGCCTGCTGCAAACATCAAATTCCCCGATCTGCTGGTGCAGCTCGAAGTGATCCCCGCTGCCGAGCGCATCGAACTGCCGACGCAAGCCGGGGACGTAAAGGTGCTCAAGGGCGGTCCGGTGGAAACCGGCCGCGGCTTTGTGCTGCACTCTGCCGATTTCTTCATCGAGAACTCGACATTGCCGATTGACGAAGGCATCTGCCTCACGGCGACGGTCGATATCCTCAAGGCGATCGCGCGCGGTGACGGGCCGGCTAGCGCCATTCTTGCGCTCGGCTATGCCGGCTGGGCGCCCGGCCAGCTCGAGCAGGAAATCCAGCAGAACGGCTGGCTGCATTGCGCCGCCGACAGCGAACTGATTTTCGGCACCGACACCGACGGAAAGTACGAGAAAGCGATGCGCAAGATCGGCATCGATCTCGGCATGCTGTCGACCGAAGCCGGCCACGGCTGACGGGCTGCAGGCGAAAATCTATTCTGACGCAATCTTGAGCGTCCGGCCACGCGCCGGCTTTTCGACCAGCAAATCCTGGGCGGCTTGCGCGGTCATCGGCTCGCCGAAGGCAAAGCCTTGGGCATATTCGCAGCCCAATTGGTACAGCTCGACCGCGTCGGAATCGGTCTCCGCGCCTTCCGCCACCACTTCCATGCCGAGATCGTGCGCCATGGAGATGATTGATCGCAGGATCACCGGCCTGGTGCCGCGCGGCGTGGTGCGCACGAAGGACTGGTCGATCTTGATGGTGTCGAACGGGAAACGTTGCAGATAAGCCAGCGACGAATGGCCGGTGCCGAAATCGTCCATCGACAGGCCTGCGCCGAGTTCGCGCACGCGCGACAATATCTGCGCGGCGTGTTCGGGGTTTTCCATCACCAGCGATTCGGTGATTTCCAATTTGAGCGTGCCGCGCGCCACGGCGTTGCGCGCCAAGACGCTGCGCAAATCCTGGATCAGGTCATGGCGCAGCAATTGCCGTGACGACACGTTGACGGAGGCAAATACAGGCTCGCGGCCTTTGCTGGCGGCCTGCCAGAGCACAAGTTGGCGCGCGGTGCGGTCGAGCACGAACAGGCCGAGGTCGACGATCAGGCCGATTTCTTCGGCAATCGAAATGAATTCGGCCGGCGACAGGCGGCCCATCTTCGGATGATCCCAGCGTGCCAAGGCCTCGAAGCCGGCAATGGCGCGATCCTCCAGCCGCACGATGGGTTGGTACAGCACTTTGATCTCTTCGCGCTCGATGGCGCGGCGCAATTCGGATTCCATTGTCAGGCGGTCGGTCTTGCGCGAGCGCATCGCCGGCTTGAAGATTTCGATGCGGTCGCCGCCGATGCGCTTGGCGTAATACATCGCCAGTTCGGCATCCTTGAGCGCTTCCTCGGTGCGGTGCGGCTGGCTTTCCGCCAGCGCCAGCCCGATCGATGCCGTGATGAAGATCTCGCGGTCGTTGAATGCGATCGGCGCGCGCAAGGTGCGCCGCATGGTTTCGGCGAAAGCGACAATGCGCGCGGGTTCTTTCTCCGACGCCAGGATCAATGCGAATTGATCGCCGGCCAGCCGTGCCAGCGTGTCCTGCGGCTTGAGCAGGCGGGCCGAGGCGGCGCGCGATGGTCAGCAGAATGGAATCGCCGACCGCGATGCCGACGGAATCGTTGACCTGCTTGAAACGGTCGAGATCGATCAGAACGATCGATGGCTTGATCTGCGGATCGGAGCGGGCAAAGGCGAAGGCCGCTTCCATGCGGTCGATGAACAATTCGCGGTTCGGCAGGCCCGTGAGGTTGTCGTGCACGGCGTCGAACAGCAGCCGCTCTTCGGCATTCTTGAAATCGGTGACGTCGGTCAGCGTGCCGACCAGCCGCACCACTTCGCCGTCGGAGCCTACAACGGGCCGCGCTTTGAGCGTGAACCAGAGATAATGACCATCCGACTTGCGCAGGCGGAAATCCTGGGTGAGACGGCCGCGGCGCTGCTCGATCACACCGTCGAGCGATGAGCGGAAACGATCGCGGTCGAGCGGATGCAGCACGTCGAGCCATTGCGCCGCAGGGCCTTCCAGCGCGCCGCGCTTGAGGCCGAGCAGATGCTCGGTTTCCGGGCTGGTGAAGACCTTGTCGGCAGAAACGTCCCCAGTCCCAGATCATGTCGCCGGCACCCGTCAGTGCGAGAGCACGTCTTTCGACGTCGGAGACGATGCCGTGGGTGATGCCGCCGGCGAAGGCATGCTGCATGACGGTGAAGCCGATCAGCATCACGATCAGCACCAGGCCGCCGAGCAGCGCCGGTCCGATGATGTCGTTGGTGACGAAGCCGGTGACCGCAAGCCCTGCGCCGAGTGTCCAGACGACAAGCAGCAGCCAGGTCGGAATCAGCAGCACGGCGCGGTCGAAGCCATGGGTCGACAGATAGATCACCAGCGCCAGCCCGAACACGGCAATGCCGAGAAGCGACATGCGGGCGATGCCGGCGGCCACCGCCGGATCGAACACCGCCACCGCGATCAGCGCGGCCAGCGCCGCCAGCCAGGCGATGGTGATGTGGGCGTAGCGCACATGCCAGCGCGATAGATTAAGATACGCGAACAGGAAGACCAGCAATGTCGCCGACAGGATCGCTTCGCCGCAGGCGCGCCAACGCGCTCGGCGCCGGCCGACATGTCGAATACCTTGCCCCAGAAACCGAAGTCGATGCCGATGTAGATGAGAACCGCCCAGCCGAGCGCGGCGGCGGCCGGGAACATCACCGAGCCCTTCACCACAAACAGAATGGTGAGGAACAGCGCCAGCAGGCCGGCAATGCCGATGACGATGCCTTGGTAGAGCGTGAAGCTGTTGACCTTGTCCTTGTAGGCGTCCGGCTCCCACAAATAGATCTGCGGCAGGTTTTCGGTGCGCAGTTCGGCGACGAAGGTGATGACGGTGCCGGGGTCGAGGGTGACGCGGAAGATGTCGGAGGTCGTGCTCTCCTGACGCAGGGGGCGGTCGCCGGACGAGGGGGTGATGCCGGCGATGCGCGACAGGCCGAGGTCGGGCCAGATCAGCCCGGAGCCGACCATGCGGTAATGCGGCACCACGATGAGCCGGTCGATCTGCTCGTCGCTGTTGTTGGTCAGCGCGAATACCGCCCAGTTGGTATTGCCCTCGCGGGCGCGGACCTCGATGCGGCGGACGATGCCGTCGGGGCCGGGGGCGGTCGAAACCTGGATGCGGTCGCTGTCGGTCTTTTGACGTTCGGTGGCGGCGGTGAGATCGATGGCAGCGGCGTCGAGGCGGACATTGACGGATTCAACGGCATGCGCGTCCGGCGCCGCCAGCAGCGAAGCGGCGAGCGCGAGCACTACCGCTCCGGCTGTTATCCAGCGTATCGCGATCAATCGATCCACCCTGCTCACTCTAGGTCCGACATTACGCCGTTTTCGCGACTGGCGGCCCCGGCTGGATGAGGCCAAGGGTAGAGGCCCGCATCCGGGCGCGCAAATGGTGCACGGCCAAATCAAAGGGTCAGGACGATCTTGCCGATATGCGCGCTGGTCTCCATCAGCGCGTGGGCGGCCGCCGCTTCCTTGAGCGGGAAGGTCTTGAAGATCAGCGGCTTGATCTTGCCGGCGGTGAGCAGCGGGAGCACGTTATCCTCGACGGCGCGGGTGATCGCGCCTTTGTCGGCAACCGAGCGCGAGCGTAGCGTCGAGCCTGTGTGATGCAGGCGCTTGAGCATGATGCGGCGGAAATCGACCGTCGCTTTCGGACTGCCCTGGAATGCGATTTGCACGATACGTCCCTCCACCGCGGCGGCTTCGTAATTGCGCGCGATGTAATCCCCACCCACCATGTCCAGTATAACGTCGGCACCCTTGCCGCCGCTGGCCGTCTTGGTGGCGGCGACGAAGTCCTCCGTCTTATAGTTAATCGCGGTATCGGCCCCGAGCTTGCGGCAAGCCTCGCATTTGTCCTGGGAACCGGCGGTGACGATGACGCGGGCGCCGAAATGCTTGGCGATCTGGATGGCGGCGGTGCCGATGCCGGACGAGCCGCCGTGCACCAGCAGCGTTTCGCCGGACTTAAGCCCACCGCGCTCGAATACGTTGTGCCAGACCGTGAGGAAAGTTTCGGGAACGGCCGCGGCTTCCACTATCGGCGTCGCGCCGACCGGCAGCGCGTGGCTGCCATGGGCGAGGCAATATTCGGCGTAACCGCCGCCCATCACCAGCGCCATGACGCGGTCGCCGAGCTTCCAGCGCGTGACGCCTGAGCCTAAGGCAACGACTTCGCCGGCGATCTCGAGGCCGGGAATGTCCGGCGCGCCCGGCGGCGGCGGATAAAGGCCCTGGCGCTGCATGACGTCCGGCCGGTTGACGCCGGCGGCGGCGACTTTGACCAGGATTTCCCCTTCGGCCGGGGTCGGTACCGCGCGCTCTTCCGGCACCAGCATCTCAGGGCCACCTGGGGCCTTGATGCCGATTGCGGTCATGCGGGCAGGGAGAACGGCCATAAGGAACCTCGGGTTTTGAATGGGGCGCGCTCTGTTTAGGGGGCCAGGGCCAAAGTGACAACCCATTCCGCCACCGGTAAAATTCTGGAAAATGGAGCCCAGAAATGGCGGCAATTGACGACGACGACAGGCCGAAAAAGAAGGTCGCGCACGAAGTCGGTCAGGACCTGAGCCTGCTGTCGGTCGAGGAACTCGGCCACCGGGTGCAGTTGCTGCGCGACGAAATCGCCCGCCTGGAAGCCGATATCGCGCAAAAGCGTGCGAAAAAGACCGCCGCCGATCAATTTTTCAAAAAGTAGCGCTTTCTGCGGTGCTGCCGATCTCTAAAATTCTAGCAGCGTGCTTAACGCTTTAACGCCTCGTTAAGCTTTCGAGATTATTACTATGTTTGTCCATCTTCATGGACATGAGTGGCTCCTGTCCACTCTGTTTGACGCCTCCCTGTTATCAACTTTTGAGCCGCCGGAAACGGCGGCTCTTTTTTGTGCCGTTTTGGGTCAATTGTGACATCCGCAGGCCTTCGTTCTTAAGCTTGAGCGGCAACTATGTCGTCAGGTTTGCGTGGCAGCCGTCTAGACAGAATTCATCGCGCGCGCGATGCTCCGCATACGGGTGCGCGTAACGGCCCTGTCCGATTTGTGTGTAAGGCGTAACCAGTATGTCGGAGAAAATGTTGAGCGAAGCTCAGCCGGTATCCTTTGGCGAGCGGCTCGCGAATTCACAGGCTTTTGCCGATTTGTTCCGCGACGGCATGGCGCTGGTCGAGGAGACCGCGACTTATCTCGACGGTCCCGGCCGGCAGGAATCCAAGAAGCTCGAACGCGCCGCGGCGCTCGCCTATGCCACCGAGAGCATGCGGCTGACCACCCGGCTGATGCAGCTTGCTTCCTGGCTGCTGCTGCATCGCGCGGTGAAGGAAGGCGAGATGTCACTCGCCCAGGCCAACAAGGAAAAGACCAAGGTCAAGCTGACCGCCCGCCGATACCCAACGATCCCAACAATCTGGAGCTGCTGCCGGCGACACTGCACGAACTCATTGCCCGGTCGCAGCAGTTGCAGAGCAAGGTGCGCCGGCTCGACGCCACCATCCATAACCGCGTCGCCGTGGACCATGTGCCGGTGATGAACCCGGTCGAGCGCCAGATGGGTCTGCTCAAAGCCGCGTTCGGGGCCGAAGGGCTGTAAATCGACCACGCACAAGCCAAACAAAAACCCCCGCGCCAAACGCGGGGGTTTTTCGTTATTAAGCCTTGCGCCGCGCCTACTTCTTGGCGGCTTCGGCCTTCTTGTCGTCCTTGAGGAAGCCCGAGAACTTCTTCTGGAAGCGCGAGACGCGGCCGCCGCGATCAAGCATATGCTGCTGGCCGCCGGTCCAGGCCGGGTGCGACTTCGGATCGATGTCGAGGTTCATGACATCGCCTTCCTTGCCCCAGGTCGAACGGGTGACGAATTCGCTGCCATCGGTCATGACAATCTTGATGGTGTGGTAATCGGGATGGATATCTTGCTTCATGGCGCTGGTTCCGTCGGGCGCCCCAAAGCGCCGAAATGAGCTGGATTTGGCGGGTCTATACAGGACCCGGGCGCAAGCCGCAACCCGCTGGAACCCCGGTCAAGGCCGCAAGGCATTGTAATCACTAGGGTGACGCCTCGATGAGGGCGTAAGGGAAAAAGGCGTCGCATGAGTTTCAGCAGTGATGGGCGCGGCCTCGATCCGGCCGCCGCGTCGGGAACCGGCTCGCGCCGCGTCAAATTTGCGGCCCCTGGCCAGGCTCGTGCCCTATATCGTGCGCTATCGCGGCCGGGCTCTTGCGGCGCTGCTGGCGCTGATCGTTGCCTCGGCGGCGACCTTGATCGTGCCGGTTGCCGTGCGCCGGATGATCGATTTCGGCTTCAACGCCGAAGCGGTGCGGCTGATCGACAGCTATTTCGCGGTGATGATCGCGGTCGCCGGCGTCCTCGCGGTGTCGAGCGCCCTGCGCTTACTATCTCGTCACCACGCTCGGTGAGCGCATCGTCGCCGATCTGCGCAGCGACGTCTTCGCGCATCTCACCGGACTGTCCTCGGGCTTCTTCGATTCCGCCAAGACCGGCGAGATCGTGTCGCGGCTCACCGCCGATACCACCCAGATCAAATCCGCGGTCGGCGCTTCGGTGTCGATCGCGCTACGCAATCTCGTGCTGTTCTTCGGCGGCGCCATCATGATGGTGGTGACCAGCCCGCGGCTGTCGCTGTTCGTACTCGGCGCCATTCCGATTATCGTGCTGCCGCTGGTCGGATACGGCCGCGCCGTGCGCAAACGAGGGCCGCGCGGCGCAGGACACGCTGGCCGACGCCTCCGGTTACGCCAGCGAACTGATCGGCGCGGTGCGCACGCTGCAGGCCTTCACCAACGAGACGATGGCTAAGGCACGCTTCCGTGCCGCGGTCCAACAGGCCTATGACGCGGCGCGCGGCGCCACCAAAGCGCGGGCGGTGCTGACCGCGATTGCGATCTTTCTGGTGTTCTCCAGCGTCGTCCTGGTGCTGTGGGTTGGCGCGCAGGATGTGATGCTGGGCGACATCACCGCGGGCCGGCTGGGACAATTCGTGCTCTACGCGGTGTTTGCCGCCGGCGGGCTTGGCGAGTTGAGCCAGGGTCTGGGGTGAAATCGCGCAAGCCTCGGGCGCGGCCGAACGGCTGTTCGAGATTTTGGCCATCGTGCCGGAGATCGAGACACCGGCGCAGCCGGTTGCGCTGCCGTCACCGGCGCGCGGCGAGGTCGCGTTCCGCGACGTACGCTTTGCCTATCCGACGCGGCCCGATGCCGCCGTGCTCGATGGATTGTCTTTTGCGGTCAAGCCCGGTGAGAAGCTGGCGCTGGTTGGCCCCTCGGGCGCGGGCAAAAGTACGATCTTCCATCTGATCCTGCGCTTCTACGATCCGAAGTCCGGCACGGTGACGTTCGATGGCGTCAATCTCACCGACGCCGATCCGGCGGCGCTGCGTTCGCGTATCGCGCTGGTGCCGCAGGACGCCGTGGTGTTTGCCGCCAGCGTGCGTGAGAACATCCGCTTCGGCCGGCCCGACGCCACCGACGCCGAGATCGAGCGCGCCGCGCAAGACGCGCATGCCGCCGAATTCATCATGCGCATGGAGCATGGTTACGAAACGCAGGTCGGCGAGCGCGGCATCATGCTGTCGGGCGGCCAGCGCCAGCGCATCGCCATCGCGCGTGCGATTTTGCGGCAGGCGCCGCTGCTGCTACTCGACGAGGCGACCTCGGCGCTCGACGCCGAAAGCGAGACGCTGGTGCAGCAGGCGCTGACGCGGCTGATGCAATCGCGCACGACCATCGTCATCGCGCATCGGTTGGCGACCGTGCAGTCCTGCGACCGCATTCTGGTGCTCGACCAAGGCCGCATCGTCGAGGAGGGCACCCACGCGACGCTATCCGGCGCCGGCGGGCTTTATGCGCGGCTGGCGAAGTTGCAGTTCGGGGCTTGAGGCGTTCACGCCGGCAATTCATAGCCGATCGCGGTTTCGATCTCGATTGTCTTTAGCACCGCGGGCCGCGCCATCATGCGCTCGCGCAAGGCTTCGAGATAAGGAAACGTGCCGGGCGAAGGTTTGCTCTGGTTCGAGAAGCGCCAATACAGCCGGAATAGATGGATGTCGGCAATCGAGTATTGGCCGAGAATCCAGTCGCGCTTGCCGAGCTTGCGGTCGGCGAGGTGGTAGATGCTCGTGGCGTGCTCGACGCCCTGGCGGCGCGCCGGATGCACGGTCGAGGCGATGAACGACATCCACGAGATTGTTTGCGCCTGCGCCTCGATGTCGTCCGGCAGCAGCTTTGCTTCCGGAAACGTCCGCGCCAGATAAAACAAGATACCGGCGACTTCGGTCAGCGGCCGGCCGTCGATCAGCAGCGTCGGCACCGCGCCGGCCGGATTGATCGCGAGAAATTCCGGCGTGCGGGTTTCTTTTTTCGGCAGCGACACCGCGCGGCTTTCGAACGGCGCGCCGATCTCGTGCAGCGCGATGTGCACGGCCATCGAGCTTGAGCCGGGCGAGAAGTAGAAGATGAGCATGGGAGGGGGCTTTCGGAGAGGGGTGGGGTTTCGGTGGTTCTTATCCCTCCCCCGCTTGCGGGGAAAGGTGGCGAGTCATAAGCGCGTTTACGTGCGTCTTCGACGCGCTATGGCGAGCCGGGCGGGGGGTGCGCTTCGTACTGCGATCAGCTTACCCCACCCGACTGCTCGCTTACGCTCGCAGCCACCCTCCCCTTTCAGGGGAGGGATAAGCGTGATTCATTGCCCGTATTCTTTACCGGCCCCGGGCAAGCTGTCGTTTCCGCCTTCGCCCTGCGGGCTTCGGCGGACAAGCCCTTTCTTCCCCCTCGCAAAGGCAAGCGGTCTCAAAAACACTATTCCACCGCAAACCGCGTCATTGTGAACGCCGCGCCGCCGTCGCGAATGCCGACGCCGTGGCCGGCAAAGCATCCGCCGCCGAATGTCACGCCCACAGCGCCGACGTCGGCGATGGCGGCGGCGAACGCGGCAGGGCTGGCGTCGCCCGATTTGCCGAACACCGATGTCCACGCGGACGGCTTGAGCGCGACATCCATCGCGAAGGAGCCGTTCTTCAACACGGTGCTTGCAATCGACCACCAGCGGTAATGTTCATAGGGTCCCGCGCCGCTCATGTCGTCGCCATTTCTTTGCAGGAACAGGCGGACGGCCGCTGGTGCGGTGCAGGTGTTGTCCGGCGCGGTGCGAAAGTCGAAGGCGGCGCCGTTCGCCGCGATCGTGAAGGCCGCGTGAATCGCGCCGCCGGCGGGTCTCGTTGCGGGCCTGGTGACGTAGCGCACCGAACCGGGCGTGCGCGGAAAATTGAATGAGAATTCTTGTCCCGGCGCCGGCGCATTCAGTTTGACACCGGTCGAATATTGGATCTCCCAGGCTTCCGCCGCCAATGTGGGAGTCTTGGCATCGCTCCATGCGCAGACCAGCAACAGCGGCAGCACGATGAGTTTGCGCATCGTGTTATGGCCGCCACGCCATTTTATTCACCGCGATGCCGGACACCGGGTTTTTGTCGTCGCCCGCATAAACGAAGCCGTGTTTCTCGTAGAAGCGGATGGCGCGGGCGTTGTCCTTGTTGACCAGGAGGTCGAGGCCTTGCGGCGACAGGCGCTTGGCTTCGCCGGCGAGCATGCGGCCGACGTCGGAGCCCCAATGCTCCGGTGCGACCACGAACTGATCGAGATATTTTGTTTTCGGGTCGACGGTGACGAAGCCGGCCATGGCGCCGCCGATTTCCGCCAGCGTGATTGCCGCCACCGGCACCACTTCGTCGCGCCAGCGCTTGCGCCACCAGTCGACGCGGGCGTTGAAGTCGATGCGCGGATAATGCTTGGCCCAGGTGCGCCGCCACAGTTCGATCGCCGCGTCTTCGTCGGCGGCGGTGTAGGAGCGGAGCGTAATCGCGGCGGCCACGTCAGGCCTGCATGGCGGCTTGGGCGGCTGCTCGAGCGCCCACTTGCCGCCGCAAGCGATGCAGCACCATGACAATGGTCGTGCGGTCGCAGGGCATCGCGCCGTAGGCGATGGCGCGGCGCCGCTCGAGCGACGTGATGTCGTAGTGCGGCGATGCCGACTTCGGCGGCCCTTCATAGGAAATGCGGTGCAGCCCCAGCGTCATGGCGAAGCGGTGCAGTTCGTCGATATCGTCGGCGAGCAGGTGGCACCATTTGCGTCCATGCCAGCTCCAGATCGCTTCATCGACATAGACCGCCATCCGCGGCTCACCGTTCCGTCAGCTTGAACTCAATGCGGCGGTTGCGCTTGTAGGCGTCCTCGGTCTTTTCCGGATCGATCGGCTGGTATTCGCCGAAGCCGGCGGCGACCAGGCGCTGCGGCGACACGCCCTTGGCGACAAGATATTGCACCACGGCGATGGCGCGCGAGGCGGACAGGCCCCAGTTCGAGCGGAACACGCCGCCGGTGACCGGGCGCACGTCGGTATGGCCATCGACGCGCAGCACCCAGGCGATGTCGGCCGGGATTTTCTTTTCCAGTTCGACCAGCGCGGAGGCGACGTTGTCGAGCTCGGCGGTGGCGGCCGGCAGCAGGTCGGCCTTGCCGGTGTCGAAGAACAATTCTGACTGCAGCACGAAGCGGTCGCCGACGACGCGCACGTCCGGGCGGTTGCCGAGGATCTCGCGCAGCTTGCCGAAGAAGTCGGAGCGGTACTTGGTCAGTTCCTGTACGCGCGCGGCCAAAGCGACGTTGAGGCGCTGGCCGAGATCGGCGATGCGGGCTTGGGCTTCCTTGTCTTTCTTCTCCGAGATGTCGAGCGACTGTTCGATGGCGGCGAGCTGGCGGCGGAGCGCCGCGATCTGCTGGTTGAGGATTTCGACTTGCGCCAGCGCGCGCGCGGAAATCTTCTTTTCGCCTTCGAGTTGGCTCGACAGGCTCGACACCTGGCCTTGCGCCGCGGCACTGCTGGCGCCGGCGGCGTCGGCCGCGCCCTTGAGGCGGTCGCGTTCGCTTTCGGCGCCGGCGAGCGATGCGCGCAATTGCGCGAGTTGGTCCTCGAGGCTGACCTTGCCGGACTTCTCCATCGACAGCAGCTCGGTGAGCTGCGCGATCTGGGCGTTGAGCTGGTTGAGCGCGGTGTCTTTGCCGGCGACTTCCTGCTGCAGATAGAACTGCACCACGACGAACACGGTCAGAATGAAGATGATGGACAGGATCAGCGTCGACAGAGCGTCGACGAAGCCCGGCCAGTAGTTCATGCCGCTGTCGCCGCGGCGCGATCGTGCAAGCGCCATTATTTTTTACTCACCGGATGCTGCATCCTCCCGCTCATTCCCGCGCAAGCGGGAATCCAGGGGCTCTGGGTCCCCGCTTTCGCGGGGACGAGCGGATAAAATCGAATCACCGATTCACCTTCTCGCGCACCATGACTTCGAGCAGCTTCTTGATCTCGCGCTGCTGTTCGGCCTGGCTGTCGACCCAGTCGCGGATCATCTGCTGTTCGGTGCGCATGTGATGCACCAGGCCCTGGATCGCTTCGGCGAGATTGGCCATGGCGGCAGAGGCGGCCTTGCCGGAGCCGGCCTGATCGACCGCTTCGCGCAGGCGCTCGACCGCCGAGCGCACTTCGACCGCGACCCCCCGGCGCCGCCGCTGCCGGGCTCGCTGCCCTGGTCGTAGACCGTGGTCGAAAGCCAATCTTCGAGTTCGGTGTAGAAGCGGTTCTGCGCCTGGCTCGATTGCAGATCGAGGAAGCCGAGCACCAGAGAACCCGCGAGGCCGAACAGCGACGACGAGAACGAGATGCCCATGCCGGACAGCGGCGCGGCGAGCCCCTCGCGCAACGAGTCGAACATGCCGCCGGCGTCGCCGCCGGGCTTGAGGCCCTGGATGACGTTGCCGACCGAACTCACGGTCTCGATCAGGCCCCAGAAGGTGCCGAGCAGGCCGAGGAAGACCAGAAGACCTGTCATATAGCGCAGGATGTCGCGCGCCTCGTCGAGGCGGGTGGCGATCGAGTCGAGGATGCCGCGCATCAGTTGCGCCGACATCGCCATGCGGCCGACGCGGCTGCCGAGAATCGCCGCCATCGGCGCCAGCAGCACCGGCGGGCGGTCGACCGCGAGACCGGGATCGGCGAGGCGGAAATTATTGACCCAGGCGATTTCCGGATAGAGCCGCATCACCTGGCGCACCGACAGGATGATGCCGATGCCGAGCACGGCCAGGATCACCGCGTTGAGGCCGGGGTTCGCCATGAAGGCGACCTGGATCTGCTTGTAGAGCAGGAAGGCGACCAGCCCGCCGAGGACGACGAAGACCATCATCCGGAACAGGAAAATGCGGGGCGACGAGAGCTTGAGAGGATCGAGTTCCTTGGCCATGAACTTTTATGCCATCAGGTCTGAAAGTTAACGCCCGGCGCGGGCTGCCCGCCAATATGGCATAGACCCGTGACGGAGAAAAATCAGGCGCGCTTGAGCCGCGAGATTAACGGGCGGATTGAGTTGAAATTGGGGTGCCCTTTTCTCCCCCATCCGAAGCCGGATTTATCCGACTTCGGCCCATTCAATGCCGAACTCGGGTGAACCCGAGTTCGGATGCGCGGGGAGGGTCGGCGAACGCCGAAGGCGTGAGCCGGGGTGGGGGCGCTTGAGTGAGCGTGGTGAATTTTCGACGCACCATTATTCGCGGTAAGAATTCCCCCACCCCTCACCCCTCCCCGCACTCGCAAGAACTCGCGGGGGAGGGGAACTAGAGCTTCCCTGCCTCTTTAAGCACGCGCAGGACTTCCTTCTGGATGGTTTCGTTGCCCGCGACGATATGGCCCGTCTTGAACATTTCGTCGCCACCCCCCGGTGTCGGTGACGTAACCGCCGGCCTCGCGCACCAGAATGAGCCCCGCCGCCATGTCCCCACGGCTTGAGGTCGCGCTCCCAGTAGCCGTCGAGGCGGCCGGCGGCGATCCAGGCCAGATCGAGGGCGGCGGCGCCGAAGCGGCGAAGCCCCGCGACCTGCTCCTGCATGGCGCCGGTTTCCTTGCGCGCCAGCATCAGGTCGCCGCGGCCGATATGCGGCAGACCGCAGGCGATCACGGCGTCCGCCAGGCGCTTGCGGCTGGCGACGCGGATGCGCTGGTCGTTGAGGAAGGCGCCTTTGCCCTTCTCGGCGATGAACAGCTCTTCGATGGCCGGATTGTAGACCAACCCGGCGACGATCGCGCCTTCGCGCTCGAGCGCGATGGATATGGCGAATTGCGGAATGCCGTGCAGGAAGTTGGTGGTGCCGTCGAGCGGATCGACGATCCAGGTGTGGCTTTTGTCGGCGCCTCCGCGCTTGCCGCCTTCCTCGCCGAGGAAGCAGTAGCCGGGCCGCGCCTTGGACAGTTCGGCATAAATCGTCTCCTCGGCGCGCTTGTCGGCGGCGGAGACGAAATTCGCCGGACCCTTGAGCGAGACCTGGAGCTTTTCCAGTTCGCCGAAGTCGCGCTTGAGCGCGCGCGCGGCCTTGCGCGCGGCGGCGATCATGACGTTGAGCAGGGCGGAGTGGTGCATGGGCTTTAGGTCTCGGCTGTCATCATCCGCGAAGGCGGGTGATCCAATAATCTCAGGCACTCGCGATAGATCGACAGACAGGGATTACTGGATGCCCCGCCTTCGCGGGGCATGACAGGAAGTGGGGGGGTCTGCCCGCGTGGCGGCTTGGCGTCAAGTCAGGGCCGTAGCGCCGCCTGGGTATAAAGCCATTTCTCGGCGGCCTTTTTGGCGGCGTCGCGCACCTCCGGCGCCTGCTTGCCGGCAAAGACATCGAGTTCGGGATCGCTGGCGCCGCCGGCCTTGGCGATGAGGTGCCACTTGACCGCCTCAGCCGGGTCGGCGGGCATGCCGCGCCCCGCCTTCAGGATGCGGGCAAGCCGGTTCTGCGCGATGGCGCTGCCCTGGCGCGCTGAGATCAAGAACAGCCGGGCGGCGGCGGCTTCATTCTTCTCGGTGCCGTCGCCGTTGAACTGCGCGATGGCGTATTCGACCATGGCGTCGATGTTGCCGGCGACCGAGGCCTTGGCCATCAGCTTCATGGCCACGCTCAGGTCCTTGGGCACGCCGCGGCCTTCCTTGAGCATGGTGGCGAGCGCGTATTGCGCTTCCGCATTGCCGGCTTCGGACGCGACGGTGAACAACTCGGCGGCGCGTTTGAAGTCCTGCGGGAATTGCTGGCCCTGCAGGTACAACAGGCCGAGATCGTAACTCGCGGCGGGATGGCCGAGCTTGGCGGCGCTGGCGAGCAACCGCGCGCCGTCTTCCGGGTTGCGCGGGCCGGCGCGGCCCTCGAAGGCAAACATCGCCAGGGCGAACATCGCTTCGCGGTCGCCGAGGCCCGCGGCCTGCTTGTACCATTGCGCGGCCTTGCTATCGTCGCGCGGCACGCCAAAGCCTTGCGCATACAATTCGCCGAGCAGCGTCATGGCCTTCGGATCGTTCTGCTGCGCGCGCTTCACGGCTTCCGTGAATGCCGTCTTGTAATAGCCGCGCTGATACGCGCCGAAGGCGAGATCGGCGTTGGGGTCGGCAGGCGGCGTATCGGCGGCGGCGGGCGGCGGCGATTTCGGTTGCGGCGGTTTGGGTTGCTGCGCGAAAGCCGGCGCGGCCAAGAACGCGGTCAAGAGCGCTACCCGACAATGCGATCGGCAGGTTGCGCCTCACGTCGCGGTCTCCGGCACGCGTATGAGCTTGGCGGCGTCGGCGACAGTTGCCGCGACCGCAGTGGGTTCGCGCCAGAGCCAATCGCCGAGCGCGATGAAATCGGCGCCAGCTTTCACCAGCGGCTCCACCTCGTCAAAACTTGCCGCATAAGCGACGCAGGGCGCCTCGAACACTTCGGCCCACCACGAGACGCGTTCCTCGATGGCCGGAAAGCCGGCCGCTCGCCGGACGGCTCCGGCTCGCCGAACATGATGTAATCGGCGCCGAGTTCGGCGGCGGTCATGGCGTCATGACGGCTGGTCATGCCGCCGGCGCCGGCAATGCGTTCGGGCTTGAGACGCGCAATGGCTTCGGTGAAGTCCGCGAGCCCGGCGACGTGCGCGCCATCGGCGCCGGCGCGGCCAACCAATTCGTCGTGACCGTCGAGCAGCAAGGCGACGCCACGCTCCTGTGCGATGGCGCCCAGCGTCTTGGCGATAGTGGTCTGCGTGCGCTCATTGACGTCGCCAAAGCGCAGCAACACGGCGGCAATGTCGCCGGCGGCGAGAGCATCGCTCAACAGCGGTGCGAAGGCGGCCGTGTCCTCGACCTGCGGCGTCACGAGATAGAGCCGCGGCTGTGGCTTAGGTTCGGCTTGTTTGGGTCGTGAGGACTTCGATCGGGAACTCATGGCTTCCGCATGGTAGCCCAATCGGGCGGAAAATTGGCGCGGCTATGGTGCCGCGGCGATTTGGGTCAATTCGCCCGAAAGGCGGGCGATGACGCTGTCCCAGTCGCCGGCAACGGGCTGCCGGAACAGCCGGGCGGAGGGATACCAGGGCGAGTCGTCGCGGTCGAGCAGCCAGCGCCAGTCCGGAACGTGCGGCAGCAGGACCCAGAGCGGCCGGCCCAGCGCGCCGGCCAGATGCGCCACGGCGGTGTCGACGGCGATGACCAGGTCGAGCTGCGCCATGACGGCCGCGGTGTCGGCGAAG
Source organism: Pseudolabrys sp. (assembly GCA_037200245.1). GTDB lineage: Bacteria > Pseudomonadota > Alphaproteobacteria > Rhizobiales > Xanthobacteraceae > Pseudolabrys. The sequence goes on along the minus strand of JBBCIM010000023.1, from coordinate 1,520 downwards.
TCGACGAGCGCCTCGTCGAGCTGCGTTAGGCCGGGAAAATCTGCCAATGCGGCGCGGTCGGCGTCGCGTAGGTCGCGTTGCAGGCTGACGAAGCCGATGCCGGGCGTCTGCAAAAGCGGGGCGAGACGCGTGAGCGCGATGCTGCGGTTATGGTCGTTGTTGTGCGACGGCTTGCCGGACCAGGCGATGCCGACGCGCGGGTTGCCGGTGTGCGGCAGCAGCGCGCGCGGCGCAACGGCGCGGCCGGCCGGCGCGTGCAGATAGGGGACAGCGGCGGGAATGGTGGCGAGCGTGGTGCCGAACGCGAGCGGCAGGCTGAGCAGCGGGCAATGCCAATCGAACGGCGGCAGCGGCGCGCCGCAGCCGACCAGCGACGCAACGCCTTCGGTGCCGGAGAGCAGCGGCCGCAGTGCGTCTGGCGCTTCGAGAATAATTCTGGCGCCGCGGGAAGCGACTATCGGCACATAGCGCACGAACTGGAGCGTGTCGCCGAAGCCTTGCTCGGCATGCAGCAGGATCGTCCGGCCTGTTATGTCTTCGCCGCACCATTGCGGTTGCGCGAAATTGCGCGCTTGCGCGCCGGGCCGCTGCCAGCGCCACTCATAGTCGGGCAGTCCGGCTTCGAAGTCGCCGCGCGACAGCAACAGCAGCGCCTTGTTCCAATGCGCCTCGGCGAGCCGCGGTGTGAGCGCGATGGCGCGGTCGAAACTCGCCAGCGCGGCGTCTTCGCGGCGCAGCTCACCGAGCGCTGTGCCGCGATTGACCAGGGCATCCGGATAATCGGGTTTCAGCCTGAGCGCCTGTTCGAAACTTGTCAACGCCTCGGCCGTGCGATTGAGATCGAGCAGCGCGTTGCCGCGATTGTTATGCGCCTCGGCATACTCGGATTTCAGCGCCAGCGCCGCGTCGTAGCGCGCCAGCGCGTCGAGCGGTCGCTTCAGGCTCCATAGCGCATTGCCGCAATTGTTATGAATCTCGGCGACGTTCGGCGCGATCGCCAGTACAGCGTCATAGTTCGCCAGCGCCTCGGCAAAATGTCCCAGCGCATAAAGTACATTGCCCTGGCCAAGCAGCGCCTCGGCAAAACGCGGCTTGAGTGCAATGGCTTTCGCGTAGTCCGCCAACGCATCCTCGGTGCGGCCGAGGCGTACCAGCGTATTGCCGCGGCTGTTGAGTGCTTCGGGGTAATCGGGCGTCAGGGCCACGGCGCGGTCGAAGCTCGCCAGCGCTTCGTCGTGGCGGTTGAGCATCGAGAGCACGTTGCCGTAATTGGAATGCGCTGCGGCCGAGCGCGCATTGCTTTTGAGCGCTCGGGCGATCAAAGCCAGCGCTTGCGCGTGTTCGCCGCGCTGATGCCGGAGCACGCCGCATAGATGCAGCGCGTCGAAACTATCCGGCTGCGCCGCCAATACTTCGCCGTACAGCTTTTCCGCATCCGCCAACTGGCCGCGCTGATGCAGCGCGAGCGCGCGGCGCAGCGTGCCGGCGGCGTCGATTGTTTGCGGGGCGGATTGCGACAA
>JBBCIM010000022.1:0-81589 GCA_037200245.1 Pseudolabrys sp. | reverse complement strand
GTCGCCTCGTCATGCCCGGTGTTGTCGTAACGCAATCCGGGCCTACGCTTCCAATCGCGTTGCGAATTTAGACCGGACTCGGCGTCGAGAGTCGCGTTGTTCCAGGAATTGCAGGGGTTAACATTAATCCGTGCCGCGCAATTCTCCCGCCGCGTTAACGCAATCGGGTTAATGCGAACACAGAATCAAAATGCCGGCGCTGGGTAATGGCTGCGGCGCCGGCATCGAAGATTGCGGAATTAAACGAATTATTTGAGGGCGGCAGCGCGCGCCTTGCTCGCCATTTCCTCGAGCACGTAATCGGGCGGCATCACGTAGGCCATGACCTTGGCCTTGGGATAGATCGATTCTTTGACAGTCGGCCCGTGATTGCCCGACACGACGATCGGATTGCCCTGGCCGTCGGTGCCGCGCACGACGCCGACGTGGCCGTTGTTGGGGCCTTTGCGATACATGATGGCAATGGCGCCGACGCGCGGGCCGTCGAGTTTTTTGCCGAACTGCAGGAAGGAGCGGGCGGCGCGCGATTGCGTGCCTTTGCCGCCGGCCTTGTGCAGCACGAAGTTCATGAAATCGGCGCACCACAATTGGGTCGGCAGGCCGAGTTGCTGTGCGGTGCGGCCGCGCCAGCGCAAGGCTTCGAGCAGAACGCCGGCAGCGCCCGGGACCTGCGCCGCGGCGTCGGCGGCATCGGTACGGCTGCGCGCCATCTGTTCGAGCGGTTCGGTGTTGGCGAAACGGTCGTTGCCTTTATCCCCGGTCGCAAAGACCGGGCTTGCGATACCGATCGCGAAAACAAAAGTGACCAGAGCTGTGATGGATCGCTTCATGTCTTCTATCCGCGGCTTTGTGTGCCGGGAATCCCCTGTCGCTATGTCATCTTACACATCTCGCAACATAAAACGCGCGGCGAGCGTGTGTGTGGTTAAGCGCGACATCTTTTCTGATTAGGGAGCGTGCTCGCAAGGCAAAGCGGGCAACAGTTCCTGTTCGCTTTTCATTATGGTTAACGTCTAAAACTTTAATCAAATCAGCGGTAATTATAGCGCAACGGAACGGTCACGGGAATCGACGAACCGGCGACATCGGGCGGCGGCGCCGGCAGCGGTTGCGAGCGTTCGAGCCACGCCAGCGCATCGCGATCGAGCACGCCGGAGCCGCTGCTCGCAACCAAACGCGCGCCGTGAATGCCGCCGCTGCGATCGACGCTGAAGGCGACGCGCGCGACGCCGCGGTCGCCGTTCGCCTCCGTGGGATAGCGTTTATGCCGTTCGATTTGCGCGACGAGCTGCGACTGCCAGTTCCGTATCGCGTCGGGATTATGCGACGACGCGCCCGGCTGAGGTCCGGCGGCACGCTCGGCCTTCTGCTCGGCGCTGCTCGGCGCGCTGGCGAGGCTCGCGTGCTTCTGCTTGGGCTTTTTGTCTTTCGGCTTTTCAATCGGCTTCGGCGGCGGCGTGACCGGCAGCGGTTCGGCGTTGGCCTGCACCGGCAGGTCGAGTTTCTCGACCGGCTTTTCCGGTTGCGGTTCCGGCTCGGCTTCCGTCATCTGCGGGCCCGGCGGAATTTCGTTCGGCGTCGTTTCCGGCGCGACCGCCACCGGCGCCAGTTCCATCATGATGATGGGCGCGTTGGCAATCGAATCGGCGCTGTCGCTCCAGCGCGCCAACAGCGCGGCGGCGCCAGCGCCGTGGAAAAATATGGCCAGCGCAAAGCAGATGCCCCAGCGCAGGCCCTCGGGCCAGCGCCGCGACGTCTGTTCTGCGCGGACAACGTTCATTGTTTGTCGGTGTCCAGTCCGACCAGCGCCACGTGCAAATAGCCGGCGGCGCGCAAGTCGTTCATCAAAGTCATCAGTTCGCCATAGGGCACGGTCTTGTCGGCGCGCAGGAACACGCGCTGCTCCTTGTCGCCGCTGGTGACGCGGTCGAGGGCGCTGGCCAGTGCGGTGCGCGCGACGGTGTCGTTGTCGATGGCCAGGCTCAGGTCTTGCTTGAGCGTCACGAACAGCGGTTTGTCGGGGCGCGGCGTTCGCTCGGCATTGGCCGCCGGCAGATCGACCGAGATGTCCACGGTCGCCAACGGCGCCGCGATCATGAAAATGATCAGCAGCACCAGGATCACGTCGATGAACGGCGTGACGTTGATCTCGTGGATTTCGCCGAGAGAATCGTCGCCGTGGTCGAGACGTACGCTCATGACTTTGCCTACTCTGCCGCGATGCTACGGCGCGCCGGCCGGTCGAAGGCGCCGCGGTCGAGATCGCGGCTGACGAGACGCAGGATTTCCGCCGAAGCATCGGCATGCTGTGCGCGATAGCCGGCAATCCAGCGCGAGAACATGTTGTACATCACCACCGCCGGGATCGCCGCCACCAATCCGAGCGCGGTGGCGAGCAGCGCTTCGGCGATGCCGGGGGCCACCACCGCGAGATTGGTGGTGTGCGATTTCGAAATGCCGATGAAGCTGTTCATGATGCCCCACACCGTGCCGAACAGGCCGACGAAGGGCGCCGTGGCGCCGACGGTGGCGAGGATGCCGGTGCCGCGCAGCATCTGCCGGCCGGCGGCGGCCTCGAGCCGCTCCAGCCGCGATGCGATGCGTTCCTTCAGTCCGTCCGGCGAGATCGCGCCGGCGGACAACTGCAATTCGCTGTCGGCGCTGCGGATCAAGGCGGCCGCGCCGTCACCGGCTTGGGTGCCTGCCGCAGCTTCGCTCCACGAGCGCGCCTTGTTGAGCTTCTCGATCGCCGCGCCGAGACGGCGGCGGGCGCTGAGCAATTCAATGGCCTTGGCAAACCAGATCGTCCAGGTCAGCACCGAGGCAAAGACGAGCCCGACCATCACGGCTTTGACCACGATGTCGGCCGCCATGAACATGCCCCACGGCGACAGGTCGCGCGGCAGCCGCAGCAATATGTCGGAGGCCGCCGGCGCTTCGGCGGTCTGCGCATAGGCCAAAGCCGGCAGCAACAGACCCGCGGCGAGCGCCGCCATTGTTACAATCGGCGAATTACGAAAGCTTCGGGTCATTGCACCAACAGTCATTTTCCGGTCCACCCGCCTATTGTAGGCATTGCACTGGTTTGAGTCATTCCGCGGGCCGCAATTGCGCGGTTCCTTTGGCTTCGAGCACCTTGCGGCTGGCGCGCTTGCGCAGCCACATGATCACGCCGGTAACGGCGAGAATTGTCGGAAATAAGCCGGTCAGGAACACGATCATGGCCCAGATCGGCCCGCTGTGGCTGCCTTCATGGATCCAGCGGATCCACGAGGCGGCACGGTCGCCGCTCTGCGGGACGATGGTGGGTGTGGCGTGGCCGCTGCGGTCGTCGACCATGACGGTCACCGCGGCGGTGTCATCGGCGCGCGCCATCTGCACGCGCCAGGCCGTGGCGGCGGGGCCGCGCTGGCGCACCGGCAGCGACAGCAGCAACGGCTTAGCGCCCGGCTCGGCTTGGCGCGCAATATCGAGCGCACGGTCGGCGCTCAGCGCCGTCGGCTGCACCACATCGCCGAAGCCGCCGCGTGCCGCCTGCGGCGACATGGTCGCGACCGACGACATGACGTCGCGCGCGGTTTGCGGGAACGCCAGATAGATGCCGGTGAACGACACCGCCGCCAGCGGCAGCGAAATCCAGAAACCGAGCAGGTGGTGCAGGTTGAACGTAAAGCGTGGCGAGCGCAGCCAGCGCAACCCGCGCAGGAAGCCACCGTTGCGCGGCCACCACAGCCAAATACCGGTCAGCGACAAGACGAGCATGCCGACGCCGGCCCAGCCGACGATCTGGCGACCGCTATATTGCGGCATCGTCAGGTTTTCGTGGAAGACGTGCAGGAAGCCGAACAATGACGACCGGAACTCCATGGCATCGAGCACCGCGCCGGTCGGCGGGTCGAGAAATACCGTGACCATGCGCGGCCGTCCGTCGGCCTGCTGCTGGGCGCGAGTCATCACCTGCACGGGCCAGCCGGGCTGCGGATACCGGATCGCGGTCGGCTGCAGGCCGCCGGGGTCTTTGGCCACCGCTGCGGCGGCCTTTGACAAATAGGCCGACGGCGGCAATGCCACATCGGCGCCGCTGACCGCGTAACGCTGCGGATTGAGCAAAGCGTCGATCTCGTCGTGCCAGACCAAAAGCCCGCCCGACAGCGAAATCGGGATCAGCAGGACGGCCAGGCCGACGCCAATCCACAAATGCACATTGAGCCAGAGGCGGCGCAGTCTTGCCGCGCGGGGATCCGCCATAACGTGAAGCCTTTCGCCAGATTGCGGCCAGCTATAGCAGGCTGTACACAGATGAAAATAGAAAACAGCAATAAAATCTCAGTCTTGAAGTATTCCAAACAGTAATCCCTTGTTTAGAAGTATTCTAATTCCATAGTTATGCTTCAATATCAAACAGTTGTTGACCTCGAATACAGTTCATGGTTCGAATGAATTGTAGTAATCGAGCTGATTATTACGGTTCTAAAGTATAGTAATCATGGTGGGGCGGCAAGATGAATGGCGTTACGTCAAGTATTCACCCGGATCGGTTCAGTCGTAACCGTCGGGGTCCGCTGGTCTCGCAATCGAGCGACGGCGAAATTCAGGTTCAGGCGCACGTAATTTCTCGGACCGAAACCCAGGACTTGCCGGCGAATACGCGCTTTAGCCGCAACAACCGCGCTTTATTGTTGACCGCCGCCGGCCTCGCGACGTTGGCCGTCACGCAGGCCTCCGCCCAGGATTCCCGGCGTGCAATTGCCGGCGATCGACGTGACCGGCGACCAGGGGGGCGGCTACCAGGCTACCCAGCAATCCATCACCCGATTGCCGACCCGGCTCATCGACACGCCTCAGACCGTCAATGTTGTGCCGCAGCAGGTGATCAAGGAGCAGCGTGCCAACAGCATGGAAGACGCGCTGCGTAACGTCACCGGCATCACTTTCAGCGCCGGTGAGGGCGGACAGCAGGGCGACAGCCCCTACATTCGCGGCTTCACGGCGCGCGGCGACATCTTCCGTGACGGTGTCCGCGACCCCGGCTGGTACACCCGCGATCTGTTCAACATCGATCGCGTCGAAGTCTACAAGGGGCCATCGGGCTTCGCGTTCGGCCGCGGCTCGACCGGCGGCGCCATCAACAACGTGTCCAAGTTGCCGGTCGCGGGCCAGTTCGTCGAAGGTACGGCGACGGGGACGTCGAGCGGCGGCTATCGCGCCGAAGTCGATGCCAACGGCCAGCGCGGCAATATCTCTGCCCGCATCGCGGCCCTTTACACCGACGCCGACACCCCGAACCGCGACAACGTTTGGACCAAGCGCTGGGGTGTCGCTCCTTCCATCAGCGCGCCGCTCGATGACGCCACCAAGGCGACCCTCTCCTATATTTATCAGGGTGAGGACAGCGTTCCGGACTACGGATTTCCGTACCTGCCGACGCCGACCTATAGCACGACCACCGGCGCACTGACGAATTCTGGCTACAACGGCAACGGTTCGGCGGTTAGGCCTGTCGCACTTTCGCGCAACACATTCCTCGGCATTACCTCAGGCCCCTTTGCCGACCGTGTCGAAACCGGGGTCCACGTCTTCACCGGCAAGATCGAGCGCGAACTCAATGCGACTACGACGGTGACGAATACCACCCGCTACATGATGGTGGATCGCTTCGCCCGCCCGACCGCGCCGCGCAATCTTGGTCTCGCCGGTCAGCTTACCGGTACGGCAACCACACCCCCGCCAGGCTATCCGGTCGACTCGATGACCGTCGGACTCCAGCATTGGCAAAATCAGACCAACAATACCCAGTTGATCAACCTCACCGATCTGGTCTCGAAATTCGACACCGGCACGTTAAAGCACACGGTCGCCGCCGGCGTCGAAGTCAGCCATGAGACGCGGCATCAGGCGCGCGACAACCTCTGCTATCCGGCGACCGCCGCAAGTAATCCACCCGGCGCGCCGATCTGCCGCACGACGCTGGTCAATCCCAATCCGAGTCCGTCCGGGCCGGTCGATCTCGGCTGGGGTCCGCCGCAGGACACCGACATGAACAATGTCGGCGCCTACGTGTCGGATCAGGTGAAGCTCAACAAATATTTCGAGATCATGGGTTCACTACGTTTCGACCAACTGCGCACAACCTATGACGATCTCACCCAGACGGTGCCGGCTAATCAGCATTTGACCAGCAGCGACAACATGGTCGGCTGGCGCTACGGCGCCGTGTTTCATCCGATCGACAACGTCAGCCTCTATTACGCTTCCGGCGTCTCCTACAATCCATCCTCGGAGCTCGGCACGTTGTCCACCGGCACCGTTACCACGGCGCCCGAACGGACCAAGGTCTACGAAGTCGGCGCAAAGGCGGACGTGCTCGATGGCGGACGTCTTAGCTTGAACGCCGCGCTTTTCCGCATCGACAAGTCCAACATGCGCGTGCCGCTCGATCCGACGCAGACCGGCGCCGCGGCGACGCAAGTGCTCGACGGTGTGGCTCGCTCTGACGGCTACGAACTGGGCGCAGCAGGTAAGCTCACGGACAAGTGGCAGGTCTTTGTCGGCTTCACGCAGCTTTGGACCAAGCTCCTCCAGACCACCGACTTGTCGCAGCTCGGCCGCCAGCTTCCCAACGCGCCGCCGAAGAGCTTCTCGCTGTGGTCAACCTACGACATCACCCGTCAATTCACCGTTGGCGGCGGGGCCACCTATAACTCGGACACCTTCGCCAACGCCCAGAATACGGAATACGTGCCTGCGTTCTGGAAGCTCGACGCGATGGCGAGCTACAAGGTCGACGACAAATCGACCATTCAGCTCAACATTTACAACATCACCAATGCCTTCTATTACGCGCAATATTACGGCGGCCAGGCCGTACCGGCGCCAGGCCGTTGGGCTTCGCTGTCGTACCGGTATCGTTGGTAGAAGCTGGAAGACGCTCCACCATCATGATGATCCATATCCCGAACGTGCTGACGGCGGAGCAGGTGGCGCGCTGCCGCGACGTGATGACGAGGGCGGCCTGGACCGACGGCCGTGTCACGGCTGGCCATCAATCGGCGCAAGTGAAGAACAATCTTCAATTGCCCGAAACGGCGCCGGAAGCGCGCGAGCTTGGCGAGATGGTGGTGGAGGCGCTGGCGCGCAACAATCTGTTCATGTCGGCGGTGCTGCCGAAGCAGGTGTTTCCGCCGCTGTTCAATCGCTACGACGCCGGCATGACCTTCGGTGCCCATGTCGACAACGCCATCCGTGGCGTGCCGCATAGCAGCCTGCGCATCCGTACCGACGTATCGTCGACGCTGTTCATCTCAGGGCCTGAGGACTATGACGGCGGAGAATTGGTGGTCGAAGACACCTATGGCAGCCATTCGGTCAAACTGCCGGCCGGCGACATGATCGTCTACCCGGCGACGTCCTTGCATCATGTGACGCCGATCACGCGCGGCTCACGCATCGCTTCGTTTTTCTGGACCCAGAGCATGATCCGCGACGAGAGCAAGCGGTCGCTGCTGTTCGACATGGATATGGCGATCATCAAGCTCAACCGCGACCACGGCGAGCATCCGTCGGTGGTGGAATTGACGTCGGTGTATCACAACCTGCTGCGGCAATGGGCCGAGCTTTAGTTCACGGACTCTCACCAACAAATTTTATTGATAGCAACCCGGATTGAATTGGCGGCGGATTACGTGCAAGCGTCCGCCGCGCTGGCATTTGCCAGACGAAAAAACATTGCCCAAGGATTTCCCATGCCGTTCACACTGTCTTCCGCGTCTCTGCCGGTCTTTCAGACCGGCCTCAATGCTTTGTCCGGCGTTCTCGACAAAGCGGCCGCGCATGCCGCGGCAAGAAAGATCGATCCGTCGGTGGTGCTCGGCTGGCGTCTGGCGCCGGATATGTTCGCGCTCGTACGCCAAGTGCAGGCGACCTGCGACCAGGCCAAGAATGGCTCGGCGCGTCTGGCCGGCATCGACCCGCCGAAATTCGAAGACAACGAGACAACTTTCGAGCAGCTCAAGGAGCGCCTGGCCAAGACGATCGCCTTCCTCAAGACGCTCGATGCCAAGGCGATCGACGCTTCAGCCGACCGGGAAATCACGTTCCCGCTGGGGCCGACCAACAAAGGCGTGATGAAGGGCGGCGACTATCTCAATCACTTCGTGCTGCCGAACTTCTATTTCCATTTTACCGCCGCCTATGCCTGCGTGCGGGCCTGCGGCATCGATGTCGGCAAGCGCGACTTCCTGGGCGAGATCCCGATCAAGCGCATCTAAGTCGCGAAAACACGATCCGGCCGGGCAGGGCCGGCCCCAAAAACAAAACCGCCTCGCTGGGACCCCGGCGAGGCGGTTTCGTTTGCAGACAGCGGTCGACTAGTAGCGGTAGGAAACCCGCTCGTCGCGGCCTTCGCCGGGACCGCAGTTACAGTTCACGCCGCGCACTTCGCGCCGCTCGGTGATATGCCGAGTTTCGCCTTGCGCGTAGCGATTGACGGTTTCATTGCGGTGCTCTTCGCGCACTTTGTTGGTAGTATTGACCTTATGCAGGACAATGTCCTTCACGACCGTATTGGTCCGGTGCACGACGATTTCGCGGTTGATGACCGGCCGCACATGCACGACCAGGCGGTTTTCCTGGACCAGGCTGGTGTTGCCACGCACCACGCGGGTGTGGTTGACCACGCGCTCGCGGGTCACAACCCGTGCCGGCGCCCGCTCATAGCGCCGGGTGTTGTATTCGGAGTCCGGTCTGCGGCAGTTACAGACCGAATCATAGTAGGTCCCAGCGGATGCCGGGGTCGGAATGATGTTCGCCAGCCCGATGACGAGCAAGGCACCGCAGAACGCCTTGTACAGATGTTTCATTTTAACGCCCCGTTAACCATATAAGTTATGCCGCTACCTTAGTTTTTCGCGTTTCGGCTATTTTGTAAAGTACTAATTAACCATAATGTTCCAATCTCATGAGTTAAACACAGTTTGGCCCCAGGAATGGCGTTCCCGGGGCCAAAGACGGCAAGATGTAGTAAGCGCCTGCGGCTATTTAATCCGCTTGGCGGCCTCTTTCACCAAGGTCAGATCGGCATAGTCGTTGATATTTATCTTCTTTTTGACGAAGCCGAGGTCCCTGGTGGTGTCCACATTGCGCTGCAGGGCCTCCATGTTCGGGATCAGATCCGGGTCCCGATAGGTGTCCTGCTTGGTGAAGATCCAACCGAATGCGGCGGGCGGCGCCTTGGTGATCTTGGACGCGATCTGAGCGGCCTCGTCGTGGTTCTTGGGGTCTTCGTACCAGCGCGTGATGCGCAGCATGTCTTCCATGAAGTCGACCATGGCGGCGCGGTTCTTCTCGATGAAGCCTTTGCGTGCGTTCCAGGAAATCATCTGGGTGATGCCGAGCGCATCCTTCTGCTCGAAGAGGACGCGGCCTTCCTCCTTGAGCTTGGGATTGAGGGCGAAGGGCAGCACGGCGGGGATCAGGTCGGCTTTCTTCTCGATGAGCATCGCCGGCATGGCCGGCAGCGGGCCTTCGAGCATGGTGTAGTCGCGCTTATCCTCAAGGCCGTGCTTTTTCAACATGGCGCGGATCGCGACGTCGACGGCGCTGCCGGCGCCGTTGGTGCCGATCACCTTGCCCTTGAGGTCCTCGACCTTGGTGATGCCGGAGTCTTTGCGGACATAATATTGCTGGCTGAAGTAGCCGGCGACGCCGTCCTGGAATTCGTCGGCAATGACGCGAATGTCGTCGAGCCCGGCATTCTCGATGGCGATGGCGAGCGAGGAATAAGCGAGGTTCGAAATTTCCAGTTCGTTGTTGGCGATCGCCGTGATCATCTGCGGCGTGCCTTGATAGCGGATAGTCTCGAGCGTGTAGGACTTGCCCATGTGCTGGGCGAGCTCCTTCTTCTCCAACAAGATCGAGCCCCAATTGGCGACCGGAGCCACCCAGCCCATGCGGATATTCACCGGCTCCGCGCTATCAGCCGCGCCGCCGCCGAAAATGCCGAGCGCGCAGACGACGCCCAGCGCGAATTTGGAAATTCGCATTGCATCCTCCCAGTTTCGCCGGGCTTGCACGTTTGGCTTGGCAAGCTTCACGCTGCGAAAGAAAGATTGTCAGGCGTCCAACCGTTTTTAGCAAGCCGCTAAGCGGTGCGTTTCGCCCGCCATGCGGTACAGCGAAGTCTACTGAACCAGCGGTACGTTGGCGCGTTTTACGACGTCCGCCCATTTGGCGATTTCGGCTTTGACCATCGGCTCGATATCGGCAAGCGGCGTCGCCATCGGCACGCCGGCATCCGCGGCGATGCGTTCCTTCACCTTGGGCTCCGCGAGCGCTTTCTTGATCTGCGCGTTCAACTTCTCGACGATGGGCTGCGGCGTGCCGCGCGGCGCCCATAGGCCGAACCACACATAATTCTCAAAGCTGGGAACCGTTTCTGCGACCGTCGGCACATCGGGCAAAAGCGGCGCACGCTCGGTCCCGGTGACGGCCAGCGCACGCACGTTGCCGCCTTTGATCTGGCCCAACGCGCTTGCGAGGTTGTCGAAGAACACCGGCGTGCGCCCCGAGATGACGTCGCTATAGGCGGGCGAGGCGCCGCGGTAGGGCACATGCGTGAAATTGGTGCCGGTCGTCAGTTTGAACAGCTCCATCGACAAATGCTGGCCGCTGCCGTTGCCGGCCGACGCAAAGTTGAGCTCGCCCGGCTTCGACTTGGCCAGCGCAATGAGCTCCTTGACCGAATGCGCGGGAAAATCCTTGTTCACTACGAGGACGAAGGGAAACTCCGCCAGCATTCCCACCGGCGTAAAGTCACGCACCGGATCGTAGGCAAGCGTTGCGTAGATGTTCGGATTGACGGCCATGTTGGCGGTGAGACCGGCGAGCAGCGTGTAGCCATCGGGCGCCGCGTGGGCCGCTGCGACGGAACCGACCACCGTGCCGGCGCCGGTGCGATTTTCGATCACAAAGGCTTGGCCGAGTTGGGCCGATAGCTGATTGCCGATAATACGCGAGATGATGTCGGTGCCCCCGCCGGGCGGTTGCGGCACGATGATGGTGACCGGCCGTGTCGGGTAATTTTGCGCAGCGAGGGGAGTGGCGGACAGCCCGGCGGCTAAAACTGCGACGGCGAATGCGAAAGCATGAAATCGGTTGCGCATCGGTGCTATCCCCCTTCGGTTTTTAAGTTTCCCGCATGGTGCCTTGGTCGCGATAGGCCCACAGCGCATCACGCGGCAGCGAGACCGGCGTATCGGCACCGACCTGGTGGCGCGCCGCGGTGCCGAGTTCGAGCGCTTCGAGGCGGTGGCCGAACAGATCGATGTCGTAGACCGTCTGCGTGCCCTGATAGCGGCGGTCCAGCACGCGCGCGTGGAAGCCGTTGCCACCGTCCTGACCGAGCCCGATGTTTTCCGGCCGCAGCGCGATGCGAATCTTCTCGCCGGCCACGATGCCGTGCAGCAAAGCAACGCCGACACGCTGGCCGCTGCCGATATCGGCAACGCCGAATTTGCCGTCGCGCTCGATCAAGGTGCCGGTGATCTCGTTGGTGGCGCCGGTGAAGTTGGCGACGAACAATTCGGCTGGCCGGTTATAGATCTCGTCCGGCGTGCCCATCTGCAAAAGCTTGCCGTCACGCATAACGCCGATGCGGTCGCCGAGTACGACGGCTTCGGCCTGATCGTGCGTGACGTACAAAGCGGTCATGCCGGTCTGCTTGAGGATGACGCGCAGGTCGTCGCGCAGCCGCAGGCGCAGCTTCGCGTCGAGATTGGACAACGGCTCGTCGAGCAGCAGCAACTGCGGCCGGTAGACGATGCTGCGCGCCAGCGCCACGCGCTGCATCTGTCCGCCCGAGAGCGCCACCACCGGCCGGTCGGCATATTCCGACAGCCCGACCAGCTCCAGCACCTCGTCGACCTTTTTGGTCGCGTCAACGCGGCCGATTTTGCGGTGCTTGAGCGGATAGATCACGTTCTGGCGCACCGTCATGTGTGGCCACACCGCATAGGACTGGAACACCATGCCGATGTCGCGCAGGCGCGGCGGCAGCAGGATGCCGTGCGCGGGCGACGACACCACGCGGCCGGCAATGCTGATCGTGCCCGCGGTGGGATGTTCGAGGCCGGCGACGCAGCGCAAGGTCGTGGTCTTGCCGCAGCCCGAAGGGCCGAGCAGGACCACGATCTCGCCGGCCGGCACGGCGAAGCTGACGCCGTCGATGGCCGGTCGGCCGATCGAGAACTGCTTGCGCAGATCGGTGACGTCGAGGGTCGACGTCATGGCGTCACAACCACACGTCCCGCATCGGTCACCTGGCGGTAGCCGAAGGTCTTGTCCCATTCGCCGACCCACGCCCCGTGCAGTTTCACGTAGTCGTCGAACTTCGGATACCAGACCTTGACCACCTTCGGATCGAAGCCGGGCGGGAAAGGCTGGCGGCGTTTTCAGCGACGTAAGATTGCCGAGCTCCTTGATCATGAAGGTTTGGCCTTCCACCGACATGTTCCAATTGAGGAACAGCTTGGCGGCATTGGGATGGGCCGCCGTTTTCGGAATGCCGGTCGCGTAAGGGTTGACCGGTGCGCCTTCCGGCGGGAAGAAAATATTGATCGGCGCGCCGTCTTTCTGCTTGGGATAGATCGCGTTGTAGAGCAGCGGGCCCATCGCGACCTCGCCGCGCACCATCGAGTCCGCCATCGGCGCGCCGGATGGATAAAGAACGGGATGGGTGGAGGCTTGCTTCGCCCAATAATCTTCGCCCAAGACCTGCCGTTCGAACATGATGCGGGTCCAGGTGGTGCCGCCGGACTGGGGCGAACACCCTGGCCGGTCATTTTGTCGTATTCCGGCTTGGTCAAATCCATCCAGGTCTTGGGCGGATTCTTCACCAGTTCGGTGTTGTAGGCGATCGACCAGACCAGCGTGGCGCGCGGCCACAGGTTGGGCGCCATCTGGGCTTCGGGATTGTAATCTTTGGCGTTTGGCGGCGCGTAATCCATGAACATGTCGACCAAAGGCAGCATCAGCGCGCGGTCGGAATGATCGATCACATCGGCGATCAGCTTGCCGGCGGCGGCTTCGGTCTTCACGCGGGTGATGAGCTGCCCGCCCGGGCGCGCGCACCATCTCGACCTTGATTTCGGGGAAACGTTTGTTGAACGCCTTGATGACCTGCTGCTCGACCTCGGCGAAGTTCGCCGTGTAGTAGACCAGCTTGCCTTCGGCCTTGGCGGCCGCGATCAGCTCGGGCGAGCCGAACTCGGCTTGCGCGAAAGCGGGCAGGGCGGCGAGCGCAAGCGACAGCCCTGCGATGCCGGCGATAACGGCGATTTTTTTCTTCATAGCCAATCCTCCCCTTTGTTTTTATCCGGTGCGGGCAACGCTGCCCTGAGCCGCCCCCCCTCGACAGCCAGTTCGCGCCTCCAATCAGAAATCCCAGCAACACCGTCTGCACCAGACTGAATGCAGCGGTCTTTCCGAGATTTCCGCCTTCGTAGTAATCGAGCAGCAGCACCGACATCACCATGGTGTTGCTGGTGTAGAGAAACAGCGACGAGCCCAGTTCGCGGATCGCCAGGACGAATAGCAGCGTCATCGATGCGATCACGCCGGGCCGCGCCAGCCGCAGCACGATGGTGCGGATGGTGCCGAGCATGCCTTTGCCGCAGACCCAAGCGGCTTCCTCGAGCTCACGATGGATTTGCAGGAACGACGTCGACAGCGCCTTGACGGTGTCGGGCATGAAACGCGCGATGAAGGCCAGCGCCAGAATCCAGATGGTGCCGTAAAGCCCGCCGGGAATGCCGATCCAGGCCCACAAATAGGCGACGCCGACCACAAGGCCGGGAATGGCGACCGGCAGAGTCGACAGCAGGTCGATGGAGCGGCGGCCTGCGACATGAGTGCGGTGAATGGTATAGCCGATGGCGAAGGCGAGCGTGCCGCCCACCCACCGGCCGTGATGATGCCGACTTCGACGGCGTTGTAGATCGAGCGCAGCGTCAGCGGGTTGTCGAAGATGCTATAGAAATGCATCAGCGAATATTGCTTCATGTCGAACAGGCTGGCGGCATCGCGGATGAACATGAACTTGCGGAACCCCCGCGACGATCAGCGCCAGGCTCGGCAAGATCACGACCACCAGCAGGTAGACCATGCTCAGCCCGAAGGTGAACCAGCGCCACGGCCCGAGGTCGAGGTTTGCGCGGGCGATAGGCCTTGCCGGCGACGGTGTGTAGCTGCGCCCGCTCAGCACCTTCTGCTGGATGAACACCAGCAGGGCCGGTCACCACCATGAGAATGATCGCGACCGCGGCGGCGGTGTTGTAGAGCGGCGGCGACCAGTTGGTCAGTTTGAAGATGTAGGTGGTGAGAACGGCGAGGTTGGTCGGCGCGCCGAGCACCGCCGGAATGCCATAGATTGCCGAGCATCACGATGAACGACAAGCAGCATGCCCGACACGATCGCAGGCATGATCAGCGGAAACGTCACGGAGAACAGCGTTCCGAAGGCGCTGGCGCCGGAGATTTCGGCGGCCTCTTCCAGGCTCGGATCCATGTTGCGCAGCGCCGACGCGGTGAACATGTAGACGTAAGGCGCGTAATAAAGGCCGAACACGAAACACCAGGCCCCACAGCGAATAGAAATCGACGCGCCAGCCGATATCCATCCACTTGAACATGGTGTTGATCAGGCCGGTCTTGGGTGAGCCGAGAATGGCCCAGGCGACGCCCGCGACCAGCGGCGGCGCGAACAGCGGCAACATGCTGGCCGCGGCGATGAAGCCTTTGAACGGCGTATTGGTACGCACCACGATCCAGGAAAAGGCGAGCCCGATCGTCCACCGCGATCAAGGTGCCGCCGCCGCAGGCGATCAGCGTGTTGATGAGGGCCTCGGCCACATTGGGATTGGCCAGCACGGAGAGGAAATTGGTGACCGACAGGTGGCGCAGGCTGAAGCCCTCGACCACCGGATTGGTGTCGGTCAGCGCTCCGAGCAACAGCGTCAGCATCGGGTAAATGACCAGAAAGGTCAGGATTGCGAGCAGCAACAGCACCCACGCGCCGGACAGGAC
Organism: Pseudolabrys sp.; assembly: GCA_037200245.1. Lineage (GTDB taxonomy): Bacteria > Pseudomonadota > Alphaproteobacteria > Rhizobiales > Xanthobacteraceae > Pseudolabrys. Next base: position 66,511 of record JBBCIM010000022.1, on the reverse strand, counting down.
ATTGCGGCGCTTGCCCGCATGCCCATCCTGCACCGCGCCTTGCGACAGCGTTGCGATCCCCGCTCAAAAGCGCTTCCCCTGGGAGACGACTATTTTTGTTCTTGTCCCGGACGGTATTCCACACGATTGGCGGGCGGTCCGCAATATTACATTCGGCGATTTGCAGGGTTTCAGCCCCGGTTACGGCGGCATGAACCTTTTTTCCCAGTTGGGCCGACCTATGGCCATCGGATGCTTCATTCAAACCCCAGGAGAACACCATGTCGCGCAACCAGTCTCGCAAACTCATCGTCGTCTTCGCTGCCGTCGCCACGCTTGCTTTCGTCGGGCTCGCTTCGGGTTCCGCCAGTGCCAAAGCGCCGCATGGCAACGGTAACGGCAATGGCAACCATTCCTTCCACGGTCACAACCACTTCCACGACCACGTCCGCATCTGGCGCTTCCGCGAGCACCGCTTCGTTCGTCCGGTCGGTTACGCCGTCCGCCCGGTCGGCCTATGTGGCGCGGCCCGTCGCCGAAGGCACCTGCAACTGCCTGACCAAGGAGTACACGCCGGAAGGTACCGTGGTGTTCAAAGACCTCTGCACCCAGGAAATGGCCAGCGCACCGGTCGACGGCGCTCCGGAAAAGACCAGCGACGCGCAAAGTCCGGCCAATTTCGCCGGCAAGACATACCAGGATTACCTCGCGGCGAACCCCCCAGGCTCAGGCCGCCCAGCAGCCGAAGAACTGATCGTTCCGCCTCTATGTAAAAAGACAGGCCGCCTCGCGATGACCTTCGCGGGCGGCCGTCACGTTTGAAGTTCCATTTCGATTCTTTTGACGCGTTTCGCTGGCCGCCGCGACGTTTTCAACGTATAGCCCATGACGAACGCCATTTTGACTTACTTGGACATCTAGATTCGCGCGCAAATGTCATCCCGTCGCATCGATCAGAACACGGCCGTTGCCGGACACGATATTGGCGAAGGAAGCGCTGCGATTCGTGACGTTGCCGCCTTGCCCCGCTTGCCGCTGCCTGAGGCCACCTGTCCCCAGCGAATTGATTGGCCCTATGCATCGACGCTGATTGTTTTCCATGTTCTTGCGCTGCTGGCTTTTGTGCCGTGGTTCTTCAGTTGGACGGGCGTCATTCTTTGCGCCGTATCGGGGCTCTTGCTCGGCTTGCTGGGCATCAATCTTGCTTTCATCGCCTGCTGACCCATCGCGGCTTGAAGTGCCCCAAGTGGTTCGAGCACGCGCTCGCCATCCTCGGCGTCTGCTGCGTGCAGGACACGCCGATGCGCTGGGTGGCAATTCATCGCCGTCATCACGAGCACGCCGACGAGTCGCCGGACCCGCATAGTCCCTTGGTCAATTTTCTTCTGGGGCCATGTCGGCTGGTTGCTGGTCGAAAACCGGGAGCACGACCGCTTGCGGCTGTTCGATCGTTACACCAAGGACCCTCATGGCGCGATCCATTCTACGTCGGCCATGAGCGTAATTATAACTACTACAAAGTGCTCGTGGTCTCGTGGCTGGTCGTCTATGCCGCCGGGTTTGCCGCCGAGTTTGCTTCTAGGCGGCACGCTCATGGAAGCCGTGCAGTTCGGCTCGAGCCTCTTGGTGTGGGGCGTGTTTCTGCGCACCGTGCTGGTGTGGCATCAGACCTGGGCGGTGAACTCGCTCAGCCACATGTGGGGCTACCGCAACTACGAGACCGACGAAGGCAGCCGCAACAACTGGTTTAGTCGGCCTGCTTTCCAACGGCGAAGGCTGGCACAACAACCACCACGCCGATCCGCGCTCCGCCAAGCACGGCCACCGCTGGTGGGAGCTGGATATTACCTATGTGACGATCCCGCCTGCTGGCGGTCGTGGGTCTCGCCTCGAATGTGGCCCGGCCGCGCGTCATCGGCCTCAGGGCAACGCGCCGCTCCGGACGCGCGAAATCTAAGAGAGCCAATAGCGGCCCGTTACGCCGTCGTCGGCTCGTTGGCTTCCTGGTGCCAAATCAGGAGGCGGCGGCGGACCATCGCCATCGCCTTGACTAGGCAATAGCCAATCACCGCGATCTCGACGATGCCGGCGAACACGCCGGTCGAATTGGCAAAGCGCGAGGCGGTCATCATGGCGCCGCCGAGCCCGTAACCGCCCATCAGCATTTCCGCGACCACGGCCACGATCAGCGTCAGCGGCAGGGCGACCTGCAAGCCCGTCATGATCTGCGGCAGCGCCGCCGGCAGCACGATCTGCGTCAGCAATTCGCGGTTATTGGCGCCCATGTTGCGCGCCGACCAGATCAATTCGCGCTCGACGCCCTGGATGGCGATAACGGTGGCCGCGATCACCGGGGAAGATGGCGTCGATGACGATGATGGTGATCTTGGAGACGTCGTAGACGCCGAGCCACAGGATCACCACCGGAAGGAAGGCGATCTTCGGCATCGGAAAGCCGACCGAAATGATCGGATCGAAGAACCAGTTGGCGATTTTGTTGCGCGACATCGCCATGCCGATGGCGACGCCGAGGACGGCGCAAATCGCGAAGCTGACCAGCGCGCGGTTATAGTGTCAGGCCGGCCATTGGACGAATAGATCGCCGGTCCAGGCGTCGCTCCAGATGCGTTCCAGCACCGCTGTCAGCGCCGGCAGTTGGTAATGGGTAAAGCTGCCGCTGCGCGCCAGCCATTCCCAGGCGACGAGCAGCACAAGGATGGAGAACACGCGGGCGAATCCAGAGAGCAGAACATAGGCCAGCCGCGCGGCCTTTTCCGGCACGCCATCCGGCGCCGGCTGTGCTTGTGCTAGTCCCGCCATTGCATCACCCGTTTGGTGATCAGCAGATAGGTGCGGTCGGCGGCGAAACCGAGGAACGCCACCGTCAGCACTACGGCGTACATCGCGTCGTAGGAGCCGATGGCGCCGAGATTCCGATCAAAAAACCGAAGCCCTTCTGCGCGACGATCAATTCCGACGACACCAGCAGGATGAATGACAACGCCAGCGCGGTGCGGATACCATTGAGCAGTTCCGCATCGCGCTCGGCACCACCACGTCCCCACAGCATGCGCAGCCGGTTGGCGCCCATGCTGCGCGCCGACCACACCAGCGCCTGTTCGCTGGAGCGCGCGCCGTTGAAGGCGCCGACGGTTACCGGCAGCATGCAGCCGAGGAAGATGAGGAGAATCTTGGAGCCGTCGCCGAAGCCGAGCCAGATCACGGTGACCGGGATCAGCGCCGATTTCGGCAGCGGATAGAAAACTTCCACCAGCGGTGCCAGCAGCACATTCACCGGTTTCCACCACGCCATGACGATGCCGAGCACGCTGCCGACCAGGATCGACAATAAGAGACCCGCACTGCCGCGGTACAGCGACGCGATGCCGTTTGTGATCAACTCACCATCCTTGATCATCTCGATCCAGGCCGCGATCACGACCGACAGCGGCGGCAGCGCGGTGTTCGACACCAGCTCCAGCCGCGCCGCGATCTCCCAGGCGATCGCCAGCAGCAGAAGCGGGGAGTAGCGGATGAACATCTTGGTCATGGCGCGCGCACGCCCTGCGCCTTGACGGCTTCGTCGCGCACCAGGTTCCAGATTTCGTCGACCTTCTCGACGAAGAACTTGTTCTTGAAGATGTCGGGGTCGTTCTTGTCGAACTTGATATCGACGATGGTCTTGATGCGGCCGGGCCGCGCCGACATCACCGCCACCCGGTCGGCGAGATAAACCGCCTCTTGCACGTCGTGGGTGACGAAGATGACGGTCTTGGGCGTGCGCTGCCAGATGCGCAGCAACTCGCTCTGCATCAGCCCGCGGGTTTGCGCGTCGAGCGCGCCGAACGGTTCGTCCATCAGCAGGATTTTCGGATCGAAGGCCAGCGTGCGCGCGATCGCGGTGCGCTGCTTCATGCCGCCGGACAAATGCGAAGGATAGCTGTTTTCGAAGCCATGCAGCCCGACCAGGTCGATGAAGTCCTGCGCGCGCTTTTCGCGCTCGTCTTTCGGCATGCCCTGCCGCTCGAGCCCATAAAGAATGTTGCCGCGCACGGTTTTCCAGGGAACAGCGCAAAGTGTTGAAAGACGATGCCGCGGGTCGGGACCGGGGCCTGCGACCGGCCGGCCGTCGACCCGAATCTCGCCCCTTCTCGACCGGCAGAAATCCGCCGATCAGATAAAGCAACGTCGACTTGCCGCATCCCGACGGCCCCCAGCAGCGCGACGAATTCGCGATTTTCAATGGTGAGCGAAACCTCGTCGAGCGCCAGCACCTCGCGTCCGCGCGGCGGACGGTACAGGTGGCTGACCCGGTCGACGACAATCTGCGCTGGCGCTGTCATGGCGGCATGAGGCCGCCTGAAAGGCCGCCGTCTGTCAAGCGGCGAAAATGGAATCTTGTCCTGCGATGCGGGACACCAACAAATCTACAGCGTATTCGTGCGCCGATATCCTATAATGCGGGACAATCAACAACACTGCTCATTTCGTTAGGGAGAAACTCGTGGCCAATAAACTTTCCGAACTCCGCGCCGAACTCGCGCTCGGCAACCGTATCGTCGCCAATGAAGGCATCATCGATTCCTTCGGTCATCTCAGCGTGCGTCATCCGGATAATCCGGACCGCTACCTGCTGTCGCGCTCGCGCGCGCCCGATCTGGTGACGGCGGAGGACTTCATCGAATACGACCTCGATTCCAACCCGGTCGGCGGCACCGACAAGCCGCAATATTCCGAGCGCGTGATCCACGGTGAGATCTACAAGGCGCGGCCGGACGTCAATTCGGTGAGCCACCATCACTGCCCGGCCTTCATGCCGCTTCTGGCCAACCGGATCGATTACGTGCCCATCTTTCATCTTGGCGCGGTCGGCGGCATCAAGCCGCCTTATTGGGACCAGCACGACGAGTTCGGCGACACCAACATGCTGGTGGTCAAGCCGGAGGAGGGGGCCTCGCTCGCCCGCGCCCTCGGGCCGCATTGGCTGCTGATGATGAACCGCCATGGCGTCTCGGTTGCCGGCACAAGCATCAAGGATTGCGTGTTCCGTTGCGTGTTCTCGGCGCGCAATGCCGAATATCTGTCGCGGGCGCTCATGATCGGCAGCAACATCGCGTCGTTGACGCCGGGTGAGCGGGTGAGGCCGCGGCCGCAGGTTCGATCACCGGCAAGACCACAGGGCTGACGCGCTCGTGGGAATATTGGGCGATGCGGGTGGCGCATGCCGGCAAGATGCCAGACGCGCCCAAGAAAGCTGCCGCAAAGTCGAAGTCTGCGGTCAAAAAGGCCGCGGTCAAAAAGGCGAAGGCCAAGAAGCGTCTTTGAGTAAATATAAAATCCAGGGAGGGACGAATGAAAGCTTTCAAGACGATTGCCGTCGCGTTCGGGATCGCCGCGCTGGCGGCGTCTCAAGCGTCGGCCGAGGACCAGATCAAGGTCGCCATCGGGCAGATCAATAACTGGGAAAACCAGGCGCCGACGCTCGGCCAGGACGCCGGTATCTTCAAAAAGCATGGCCTGGTGCTGGAGAATGTCGGCACGCAAGGCGCCGGCGAAACCTTGCAGGCCGTGATTTCGGGCTCGGCCGATATCGGGGCGGGCGTTGGCGCGGCCGGCGCCATGCGCGCGTTCTCGAAAGGCGCCCCGGTGCGCATCCTGGCGCCAGCCTTTACCGGCACCCGGCGATTTGTATTGGTACGTCAAATCGGATTCCAAGCTGCAGAGTCTGAAAGACGCAACGCCGGATACGACCATTGCTTACTCGACCAGCGGTTCGAGCTCGAACAACATCGTGGTGGCCTTCTTCAGTGAGCTCGGCGCCAAAGGCAAAGCGACTGCCACCGGCGGACCTCCGGCACGCCTGACCGCTGTGATGTCCGGTCAGGTCGATGTCGGCTGGGCGGCACCACCGTTCGGCCTCAAGGAAATCAAGGAAGGCAAAATCCGCATTCTCGCGCGGGGCAACGATATCCCGTCGCTGCGCGGGCAGACCGTGCGCACGCTGATCGTCAATGCCGACGCGTTGAAGACCAAGCACGACGCCATCGTGCGCTTCATGGAGGCCTATCGCGAGTCGGTCGACTGGATGTATGCCGATCCGAAGGCCGTCGAGATGTATTCGGTCAAGATGAAGCTGCCGATCGATCTGCTCAAGCAATCGATGGACGATTTCCAGCCGAAAGAAACCTTGCAGAGCGATACGTTCAAGGATGTCGACGGCGCCGTTGCCGACGCGGTGAAATTGAAATTCCTCGACAAGCCGCTGACCAAGGAACAGCTTGCCGAGCTGATCCAGATCCCGCCGCGCAAAAAGTAATCGAGCTGTTCCAAACAACAAACAAAACGGGCCGCGGCATCGCAGCGGCCCGTCTTTTTTATTGCGATGTCATCGAAGGCTTATTTCTTCTTCTTTGCCGCCTTCTTGCCGGCTTTCTTCTTGCCAGGCTTCACCGCCTTGGCAGCCGGGCAGGCCTTGTCAGACTTCACCACGGCGCCGTCGTTGCCGGCGTAGCAAGCATTACGATAGGTGAAATCCAGCTTGCCCTTGGTGGCGCAGACCCGGGCTTGGCGCGGTGAACATGCAGGAAATCGACCGCTTCGGCGCGGCTTCCGGTTTCTTCTTGCCTTTGGCTTCGCTGGAAACGGCGGAGCCGAAGACAAATGCAGCGGCAGTAACGGCGATAGCGGCGCCGGTCGCGAGTTTTTTGAGTTTCATGAGGTTACCTCCCCTTAGTGTGGACTCACATCATAGGGGAAGGCGGGCGCAGCTTTGCCGAAAAACGCGCGCGTCATTGGGCCGCGCGGCGGTGCGGCGCGCGTTCATGTCGCATTCAGGATGAGGACAGCCGATCTTAGTGGCGGTCTTTCGCCGCGGTGCTGATGGCTTTCAGCATTGCGGTGCGGCCGTCGCGCAGAGTCGCGCGCACCGTGTCCTGCTTGCCGATTGCACCCATTTCGCGCTGCCGCTTTACCGTGGCGTCGACCATCAGCGGTTCGAGGCCCAACTCGCGCAACGTCACGGACGATTCTTCCATCTCGGCGGCGCGGCGTTCGCCGTGGCTCGCCATGCGTTCGATGTTGTAGTCGGCGATCTTGGTGAAATCGAGCGTCGGATAGTTGTTCTTCAGCGACGCGGTCACTTCTTCGAGCAGCCCTGCGCGCGACGCCGCCAGGAAGCATTCGAGCGTCAGCGCTTCCATGCCCTTGATCATGACGCTGCGGATCATCTTGATCGCCGCCGCCTGGCCGGTGCCGCCTTCGACGACCGACAATTTCATTTCCATTTCGTTGAGCAGCGGCGAGATCGCCTCCGCGTGCGGCCCCGCGATCAGCAGCGGCGTCTTGTGACGCAGCGGATGGATCGGCGCGATCACCGCGACGTCGACATAGCGCGCTTTGTCGCCGAGGAGTTTGGCGGTTTCCTGCTTGCGGCCGGGGGGACACCGAATTGATGTCGAGGTAGTAGGGCATGCCCGACAGATGCGGCTCGACCGAGTGCGCCGCCTCCAGGCTCGACGCCGCGGTGACGGCGGAGATGATCATGTCGGTCGCCGCCACTGCCTCGGCGGCGGAATTCGCCAGCCGCACGCCGAATTTTTCGCCCGCTGCTTTCAGCTTGGCGCCCTCGGGTTTCGAAACAGAATGTCCCAGGCCGCGATCTGTTCGATGCCGGCCCCGCGCAGGCCGGAGGCGACTGCCTGCCGGCTTCGCCGAAACCGATAAAGGAAATACGGGGCGTATTGCGGCGGGTCATGGTCGTCCTTGGGATTTTTGAGTTTTGCCGATCCTAGTTCGTTCCGCGATCACAGCATATCCAGCGATGTGGCTTTTTGCGGCGGCGGAAAGGCGCGGTCCAGCACGGCGAGGTCGTCGGCGGTAAGCCGCAGATCAAGCGCCGCCAAATTCTCGTCGACATGGGCGAGCGTGGCGGCCTTCGGAATCGCGATCACGCCGTCCTGCCGAAGCAGCCAGGCCAGCGCCACTTGCGCCGGCGTTGCCTTGTAGCGCGCCGCCACCTCTCGCAAGGCGGGCGTGGCCGAGCAAGCGGCCTTGCTCGATCGGCGAATAGGCCATGATCGGCATTTTGCGTGCCCGGCACCACGGTATCAGATCGAATTCGATGCCGCGCCGGTGAGATTGTAGAGCACCTGATTGGCCGCGCAGGCATCGCCGCCTGGCGTTTCGACAAGTTCTTCCATGTCGCCGATGTCGAAATTGCTGACACCCCAGTCGCGAATCTTGCCCGCATCCTTGAGCGCTTCGAAAGCCTCAACGGTCTCGCGCAAGGGAGGCGAACCGCGCCAGTGCAGCAGATACAAATCGATGCGGTCGGTCCTCAGCCGCTTCAGGCTGCGCTCGCAGGCGGCAATCGTGCCGCGCCTGCTGGAGTTCGACGGCAATACTTTGCAGACGATGAAGACTTCAGCCCGTTTATTGCCGACCGCGTCGGCGACAATCGTCTCGGCTTCGCCGTCGCCATACATTTCGGCGGTGTCGATGAGGGTGACGCCGAGCGCAAGACCGTGCGCCAGCGCCTTGACCTCGTCGGCACGTTTGCGGGCGTTTTCGCCCATGCGCCAGGTGCCGAGCCCGAACGTCGGCATCGAAGTGCCGGAGGGTAGGGTGACGGTGGGGAATGTCGGCATGTTGATTAGCTTTGCTGACCCAGTTTTCTCAGTTTTGGTATGTCCATCGTCTTGATGAGTACTCGGCCGGGCTCTTCGATCGGAAATGACAAATATTTAGTGCGTGCTAGTTGTTCGATTGCGGATCTATTCTTCAAAAAGGCTTCGATATTGATCGCTGGATTAATGGCGGTCGCGCCGAAATAATCAGCGAGAGCTTCATGGCTAATTTCGCATTGCACCACATCGCCAAAGCTCTTGCCTGCAAATGTCACGACGTCGCGAGTGAAGTTATGGCTTGGTGGCTCGTTATGAAATACCAAATCGATCCCGGGCAAAATTGATCTGGTCTTATTCGCGACTTTCAGTGTGATATCGCGCACCGTTACGTCGATTTTAGTCATCGCCTCGGCAAGAGGTTTGCGCCATTTCGGCCCGGTGTCAAAAGCCTCGTTCCAGATTTCACCGAGTTCATACGGGCGCTTCTTGCTTAAGATATCGAGCAATGCTTCCGCTTGGAGAATGTCCTTGTCGCGTTTGATGCTGCCCGCCTGCCGCCGCCGCGAAATAATGAGCTTATGGACTGCGTAGCGTTGTGGGGAGGGGACAAGGACAAGAATGCCCGGGCCGTGCAAAATGACCGCCGGATCTGGCTCGTCAATCAAAAACTTTAGAAATCGAAGCGGTTGCGCGTCTGTTTGAAGAGTTGGAAGAGACTTTGGGAGGTCTGTTTCACGGCCCACATTTGGTGTCAGAAATTCAACACGTAGTCCGCTCTTTGGCGCCACGTACCTTGTTACACGACCTTTGTGAAGCGAGGGGACCGGACGAAACGTCTCGTCGGTTTCCTGCAGGATTTCGAGGACCGATCTCGTTCGATCTGTAACGGTAATCGAAGTGTCGTCAAATTGGGCGATGTCAATATCGACTGTTTGCATGGTGGGGTTTGGAAGTGAGACGCCCAGCATTGCGGGATAAGTCTGATAAGCGATTGTCCCCACGAGAACGGCGCGGAGCCGGAAGGCGCCGGCCTTTGCGAGGGCCTCGATTGCGTTGCCAATTTCGGGTTTCGGGCGTGGCAGCCTGAACGATCGCACGAGAGCTGAGACGAGAGCCCTTCGCTCGCGCTCGTCATCACGCGCTTCCTTATGGTGGGCGATTTGTGCCAGTAACTCCGGTGTTTCAGGACCGACGTATTTTTGAGTGCGGCCTTGTTCGGACGATGTCTGGAAATACCAGTATATCCGCCCTTTCACTGTCTTCTTCGTGAATGAGCCGTCGTTAGGAAATTGATCGTGGAACGAAGCTGCGGCGCAGCGCTCCAACAGCTCCGCATAAGTGGTCTGCATGACCAAGGCCGGTGGTGGCATAGTTTAGTCCGTTATACGCATTTTGCAGTTTGCGTATAACTCGATTGGTGCTCAAAAGCAATGAACGTTATACTCAATCCGCAAACTGCGTATAACTGTCAACTTTGCCCTGACTTATCAATCTCTTACTTATGCTCCACCGGCGGCGTGCCGTGGGTGTGGAACGACGCGATGGTCTGCAAGCCCCAGGCCTGGCCCTTTTTGCGCTCGGCTTCGGTCCAGGTGATCGGCTTCCAGTCCGGCGCCAGCACTAGACGCGCGCCGGCGCAGGCGACTTCGACGCGATTGCCGCCCGGCTCATAGACATAAGAAAGAATGTCTGCTGCACCGCGTGCTTGTGCGGTCCGGTTTCGATGAAGACGCCGTTCTCGAGGAAGATGTCGGCGGCGCGCAGGATGTCTTCGCGAGAATCGAGCGCGTAGGTGACGTGGTGGAAGCGGCCTTTGGTGCCGGTGTGGTCGCGCGTGTAGGCGAAGTCGTAGGACTTGTTGGTCGCCGTCATCCACATGCCGGCCTCGGTGCCGTCGTCCATGACGATCTGCTCGGTCAGCATGAAGCCGAGATATTTCTCGAAGAACTCGCGGTTCGCCTTGATGTCGACGGCCAGGCCGTTGAAGTGGTCGATGCGCCCGCACATTGCAGCCGCGCGCCGGATAACGCTGCGCCTGGTTCTTGAGCGCCGGCTTCTTGTCCGGCGGGGGATCGTACCATTCGGTCTCGTAATAGAGTTCGACGTTATGGCCGTCGGGGTCCTTGCACATGAAGCTCTTGCCGTGGCCGAGATCGCCGTCGGTCCAGCCGACGTCGAAGCCGGAGCCCTTGAGCGCCGCGGCGCGCCGCTCCAGCGCCTGCGGCGAGCGGGTGCGGAATCCGACATGGCCCATGCCGGAAGTTTTCGACGCGGTGAGCTTGAGCGAATAGCGCTCGTAGTCATCCCAGCCGCGCAGGAAAACGCTGTCGCCTTTCTCGCCGCTCTGGGTCATGCCCATGACGTCGATGAAGAACTTTAGGCTTTCCTCGAATTTCGGCGTCAACAATTCGACATGCCCGAGATGGGCGATGTCGTGAATCGGTTCTGGTTTCATGGTCCCGGGCTTCTCGATGGCGATAGCCGAAATTAATAGTGCCGGACGCGCGCAAAGGCCAGGACCCGGATTATCGCCCTTCAATCGGAATATTTATCCGCGTCGCGGACGTGCGGCATGGCGGCGATCTTGCGCAACATCTCATCCATGTTGCCGGCCGCCACCCGTTTGATGGTCACTTCGAATTCATCGTAAGCGGTATCTATTGAGGGTATCGAGATGTAACGGCTGATGCGGTGGGGACCCAGGCCCAGCGCCTTGGTCAAGTCTTCCAATGTCATCTTGCCTTGATCGGCGCGCAACCGGATCGTCATCGTTTGATTGCGGGTTTGGTACCATTTCTCCAATGGCTTGATGCCGGCAAGGATCACCAGAATAATCAGCGTCGCTGCGCCGGCCTCGATGTAAAGTCCGCCGCCGACCGCAAGGCCTATGGCCGCGACCGTCCAGAGACTTGCCGCCGTGGTCAGGCCGCGGATCAGATCGCCGCGCAGCAGGATCGAGCCGGCGCCGAGGAAGCCGATGCCGGACACCACCTGCGCCGCCACGCGCGACGGATCGAGCACGATGCCGGGACCGGTTACGCCGGCAAACCCATAGGCCGAAACTACCATGAACAGGCAGGCGCCGACACAGACCAGCATGTGCGTGCGCAAGCCGGCGGCCCAGATCAGCCGCTCGCGTTCGGCGCCGATCAGGCTGCCAAGCCCCGCCGCAATGACGAGGCGCAGCACCAATTCCCAGTGAGCCAGCATCCCGGAACCTCCTGCTATCGGTCGTCACCGCCGCACAAGTCTCAGGCACGTCCAGTGGATTGTATGGCGCTGCTGGCGGCACCACCAGCAGCCGGTTTCCTCCTGTCAAAACAGAATTTTCTGCGCAGGGACTACACGGCCCTGTTCGTTGTTTTTACCGGCATGATCGGGCAAGATCATGCTCAGGCGGGTCAACCGCGATCGGTCTGGCGGCGTGGGCGCTTCGGGCCGTTCTAAAAAAATAACTCTGGGAGGATTTGAAATGCGTAGGCTTTCCTCGTCGCTCGCCGTAGCGGCCGTCGCCTTGATGCTGCCGGCCACGGCCAATGCACAGCAGAAGATCACCATCGGCATCCCGACGTCGCCGCCCAATATCGTCCACATGCCGGTGATCGTCGCCAAGGAACTCGGCCTGTACAAGAAGGCCGGCCTCGACGTCGATATTGTTTCGCTCGGCGACGGCGTGAAGGTCTATCGCGCGCTGCTCGCCGGCAACATCGATCTGGGCCTGACGCCCGGCGCGCCAACCATCATCGGCCGCTCCAACGGCGCCTTGGTGAAGGCGCTGTCGGCCAATCTGCCGAAGTTCGAAGCCTCGATGGTGGTGCGCGCGGACATCAAGACCATGGAAGATCTCAAGGGCAAGCGCATCGGCATCCAGGAGCCGGGCGGCTTTGCCGATCTATTGAGCCGCAGCGTGCTGCGCGCCGCCAAGATCGACCCCAAGGACGTCAACTTCGTTTCCATTGCAAGCGAGGACGTGCCCGCGCTGGTGGCCAACCAGGTCGACACCGCGATCCTGCACGTCGAGCAGGAAATGTTCGCCAAAAGCAAGGTGCCGGACCTCCATGCCATCGGCCGGATGTGGGAGCTGCAGCCCAAGACGCTCTACACATTTTTATCGGCGACCGAAAAGACCATCGCGGCCAATCCGGCGATGGTGCAGGCCGTCGTCTCGGCCAATATCGAAGCGACCCGCATCATGTACACCGAGAAGGCCAAGATTATGCCGATCCTGGTCAAGCAGACCGGCTATCCGGAAAAAGTCCTGTCCGAGAGCTTCGACTTCATGATCAAGGAATGCATCTGGGACGCCAATAGCGGGCTGAGCCCCGAGCGCGTGAACTTCACGTCCGACCTCATGACCAAGATCGGCAACATCAAGGAAGGCAAGACGCCGAAATACGACGAGATCGTCGACACGACTTTCGCGAAGAAGGCGATCGAGCAGCTCGGCGAATGGAAAGGCCCGGCCTGCCCGACGGCTGCGTTCTGAACCTCTCGCGACCTCATCCTGAGGAGGGCCCTAAGCGCCCGTCTCGAAGGATAGGGGTGGTTCATGCTTCGAGACGCGCCCATCGCAGCCAAGTTTACGCAGGCTGCGCCTGCAATGGGGCGCTCCTAAGCATGAGGCCGGTTTTTTGAGTTACGGAGCTTATGAGAATGAGCGTCGCCACCGATAGCCGCCCGCTGGCGGCCGGACAGCAACCGGCAGCAATTGCTGTCGCGAAAGCGAATCCGTGGTCGGAACAGCCGGCGTTGTTCCGCTATGGCTTTCTCGTGATCCTGCTGATCGTGTGGGAAATCGTCGGCCCGTTCATCAACCCGATCTTCTTCACCTATCCTTCGAAAATCGCCGTCGCGTTCTACGATCTCACCTTATCCGGCGAATTGCCGTACTACCTCGGCCAGAGCTTGGAAGTCATGGTCTATGGCTTGAGCGCGGCGCTCGTCGTCGGCATTCCGCTCGGCATCGCCATGGCGCGCTTCCGCAGGCTCGACTGGGCGCTCGATCTGCCGATCAACGCGCTCTACGCCACGCCTTTGGTTGCGGTGGTGCCGCTCTTGGTGCTGTGGTTCGGCATTTATCTTAAAGCCAAGATCATCGTGGTGTTTCTGTTCGCGGTGTTTCCGGTCCTAATCAACACCTATCAGGGCGTCCGCGAATGCGACAAGAACATGCTCGAAGTGGGCGCGCTCGTTCCGCTCCGGCGAATGGCAGATGTGGCAGGACGTGCTGTTCCCTTTCGCGGTGCCCTACATCATCGCCGGCATCCGCCTCGCCATCGGCCGCGGGCTGATCGGCATGATCATCGCCGAGTTCTACACCACGATCTCCGGCCTCGGCTTCATGATCACGCGCTACGCCAACGTGTTCGAGATGGACAAGGTGTTCGTGCCGGTGATCGTGCTGATGGTGCTCGGTGTGTCGCTGACCTCGTTATTGAAATGGGCCGGCCGCCGCGTCGCGCCGTGGAGCGCCGCCAACCGGTAGATGCTGTCAGTCCGGGACCCGCGCGTTTGCGCGTGAGCCCGGAATCCAGATGCAACTTCGCCGTTTGGTTCTGGATTCCGGGTCCAGACCTTCGGCCTGTCCCGGAATGACGTTGAGACGTTCGGTCTATTGCCTTTGTCACGAGCGCGCACGAAGCTTGGTGCGCAGGGGATTTTAATGAGCAGAATGCTTCTGCCCGACCGGCCGCTAGCGCGTCATGTCGCGTTCATGACAAAAATTCATACATTGGCCAGTAGGCCAAAATGCGGTCGTCGGTTTAGCATTACGCGTCGGTCAGTCAGGGGGATGCAATGATTCTAGGTCTATCGATTTCAGCCTTTACGACGTTGCACGTCGTCATCACGCTGATCGCGATTGCGAGCGGCTTCGTCGTGATGTTCGGCATGCTCGGCTCGCACCGGCTCAAGGGCTGGACCGCGATCTTCTGGCTTATGACGGTGCTGACCAGCGTGACCGGCTTCCTGTTTCCCCTCGGCGGCTTCACGCCCGCGCTCGGCACCGGCGTCGTCGCCACTGTCGTCTTCGTCATCGGCCTAGTTGCGCTCTACGGCAAGCATCTTACCGGCTCTTGGCGCTGGATCTACGCGGTCACCGCCGTCATCTCGCTTTATCTCAACGTGTTCGTCTTGATCGTGCAGTCGTTCGAGAAAGTGGGACTTATCAACCCGCGCGCGCCGCAGTTCGGCCCGCCGTTCTCCGAGCCGCAGAACACGCAATTCGCCATCGCGCAAGGTGTGGCGCTGCTGTTCTTCGTTGCGATGGGCATCGTCGCGGCGATCAAATTCCGCCCGGCGGCGCAAGCACCGCTCTAACGCGTTGTCGCGAAAAAAATGAATCCGCCGTCGCCGGCGGATTCATTACGTTGCGATCATTGCAACTCGCTACTTGAGCGAGGTCTTGATGGTGTCGAACTGGGTGTTCAAGTTGGTGCCGAGCCCGTTCACCACCGCGATGATCGCGATGGAAATACCGGCCGCGATCAGTCCGTATTCTATGGCGGTAGCGCCATTTTCGTTTCTGAGGAATTCCAAGAAGTGCCGCATGTTAGAATGATCCTTACGCGCCCCTTCCTCGAAAGGTGGACCAAAGCTCTTTAAGATTGGTTCCCTTCGATGGCGGAGAAAGCCGTCAAAAGATCTCCGGCGGTTCACGAAGCGTTGACGTAACCGCTCCGCCTTTTATGAAATAGGCAGCGAATAGCCGTCGCGATAACTATGACGGCGCGGGAATAAAATTTACGTAGCACTCGAAGCTGTTGTGTCCAAACTTGGCACACACCCATCGGCGCGGTCGGCGCGCGGCTGATCGACCTGCAACGCGAAAAAGATTTCGGCGTTGGGGCAAAAGCGCGGCGCAAAGCTTATTTGTGCCGGCATGCGGTCCAGCCAATCGCGGCACGCTTGCTTGTTGGTGCAGCCTTCGCAGCGGTGGAAGGCGGTGGTGTAGCTCAGGCTCCAGCGCGGCACGACGCCGCCGCCCGGCTCGAGGCCCAGGTGTTCCATCATTTCGAGGATATAAGTCGGTTGACGTTGTTCGGCCGGCATGGCGGCGACCCCTTGTTCACCCGGCGGTGGACCTGGCAACACCCTAGGCGTCCGGAGGTCGCCCGTTTTGACGTGGATCAACATGCGCCCGCGGCGCCGCACAGCCGGATCGGGCCGTCAAATCGGCCGTCTTGTGTCCGCTACCCGACACATCGCGTGCAACGTGGATAGCGCCTAGGGTGTGTCTGCTAACCGACAGACCAAGGAGGCGCCGTCACCTTAAATTCATTTTACCTCCGCAACAGGCGCTGATTCGGCGCGCTGGTGAACGTGTTGCGGTTTCCCTCCCTCATCCGACGGGGGCTTGGAGAAACAACATGAATGCCAGCGCAACCCCATTGGGGGCAAACGGCATATTGCATCACCTTTCCAGCAAGACGCTGGCGTTGTTCGAACCGCATTTGCGCAAGGTGAAACTGCCGCAGGGCACGGTCCTGCATGAAGCCGGCGAAACCATCACATCCGTCTATTTTCCGCTGAGCGGCATGGTATCGATGCTTGCCGTGCTCAATAGCGGCGAGGCGATCGAGGCCGGCGTCATTGGCCGCGAAGGCTTTGTCGGCGGCTATCTCGGCGCGCGCGGCTGGCGCTCGCTCGGCCATGCGGTGATGCAGATGTCCGGTGAGGCACTGCGGCTCAACGTCCGCCACTTCAAGAAGGCCTACGACGCCAGCGACGAGCTGCGCCTTATGGTCAACAGCTACCAGGCGGTCGTGCATTTCCAGGCGCAGCAGACCGCGGCCTGCCAGGCTTTGCATCAGGTCGAGCCGCGCATGTGCCGCTGGCTGCTGCAGGCCCAAGACGCGACCGGCAGCGATACGCTGACGCTGACCCAGGAACTCCTATCGCACATGCTCGGCGTGCGCCGCACCAGTGTCTCGGGCAGCGCCAACAAGTTGCAAGACGAAGGTTTGATAAACTATAAGCGCGGCGTCATCCGCATTCTGGATCGCAAGGGCCTCGAAAAGCGCTCCTGCGAATGCTACGCCGCGTGCACAACGCGATCGCCGACGCGATGCCTCGGGATTAGCGCTCAGTCCGCTAGGCGACATACGGCCTGGACGGCATGGGTGAAATGGCGCACACTTTGTGATCCGAACGAGTCCGACCCGTCCGGACCGACTGGAGCGCGATGCCTGCCGCCGCAAAAAGCCCGCCGAACGATCGCCAGCACACCAACAGGCTGTTGGAGCATGTGTCGGATGCCGACTACGAATTGTTGCGACCGCATCTGAAGGCGGTTCCACTCGACTATAGAGCGGTGCTTTACGCGCCGTATCAGCCGATCGACCATGTTTATTTCATCGAGAGCGGCGTCGGATCGCTGGTCAACACGATGAAAAATGGCGATGCCGCCGAAGTCGGCACCATCGGCAACGAAGGCATCGTCGGTCTGCCGGTGCTGTTCGGCGACAGCACCGCGCCGACCGGCGTCTATATGCAGGTTCCCGGCGCCGGCTCGCGAATGTCGGCGCGTGCCTTCGGCGAATGTCTCAACGCCAGCGGCACGTTGCGCACGACCTGTCTGCATTATGCTGCGGCATTCTTCAACCAGGTCGCCCAATCGGCCGCCTGCGTCACTTTCCACCCGCTCGAGAAGCGCTGTTGCCGCTGGCTGATGATGACGCGCGACCGCATGCCGTCGGACGAATTCATGCTGACGCAGGAGTTCCTCGCGATGATGCTCGGCGTAAGGCGGTCGAGCGTCAACGCCGTGATGCGAAGCCTGCAAGGCAAGGGCCTGGTGCGCTATAACCGCGGCCACGTCACCATTCTCAACCGCAAGCGGCTGCAGGCCGCGTCCTGCGAGTGCTACGGGGCGACCAAGCGCGAATTCGACCGCTTGCTCGGCGTTTCGGCCTGAGGCCTTATACATCTTCCGGATTATCGACGTAAACGAGGCCCGCCTTCGCCAGCGGTTCGCGCATATTGTACATGTCGAGGCCGAGCACGCCGGAGGCGAGCTTCTTGCGCTTGGCGTCCTCGTCGTCGAAACGCTTTTGCGCCTTGGCCGCGACTTCAACCGCGAACTTCTTGGGCACGATGCAGACGCCGTCGTCGTCAGCCACCACGGCATCGCCCGGCTCGACGTTCACGCCCGCGCAAACCACAGGAATATTGACCGAACCGAGCGTAGCTTTCACCGTGCCCTTGGCCGAGATCGCGCGCGACCACACCGGAAAGCCCATGTCGTGCAGCGCTTTGATGTCGCGGCAGCCGGCCGTCGATGATCAATCCCTTGACGCCGCGCGCATGCAGCGAGGTCGCCAGCAATTCGCCGAACATGCCGTCGGTATTGTCGGCGGTGCAGCCCAAGACGACGATGTCGCCTTTCTGGCATTGCTCGACCGCGACGTGGATCATCCAGTTGTCGCCGGGCTGCGCCAGAATGGTGACCGCGGGTCCGGCGATCGAAGCGCCGGTCCAGATCGGCCGCATGTAAGGCTTCATCAGACCATAACGGCCCATTGCCTCGTGCACGGTGGCGACGCCGAGCGTCTCCATGGCGCCGATGGCGTTTGAATCGGCGCGTTTGATATTGCGGACGACGACGGGTTTCATGGTGCTTTCCTCCGGGCTCAGCCGAGCGTGTCGGTGACGACGCGCGGAAACAGCGTCTGATAGGCCTCGCCATAGGTCATGGGAATGCCGGTGTTGCGCGATCCCTGGATGCCGCGGTTGAGTGCGACGCGTTCGTAATAGCCCCACAAATGTTTCTGCGCGGCGAGAATCTGGAACGCTTTGTATTTCTGCTCCCAGACCTCGTCGATTTTCAGAATGAGGTCGGGCTTGTAGTTGCATTGCTCGGGCTGATGCGGCTCGAACAGGAACACCGGCGGCGCCGAATATTTGTATTTGGCGCCGGGCTTATGGCCCATGGCCTGCGCCACGACGCGGGTCTCCTGCGCAAAATGCGCGGCGTTGGGATGATCGAAGTTGTAGGGATCTTCGAGCGCGTGCGTGAGCACGAAACTCGGATTGAGTTCGCGGTAGATGTCGACCATGCGGTCGAAATGCTGTTCGTTGAGCTTGAGGGGATAGTCGCCGCAGTCGAAGAACTCGATCTCGGCGCCGAGCAATGCCGTGGCGCGCTCGGCCTCGTCCTTGCGGCCGGCCTTGACGGATTCAAGCGTGGCGCCCGCTTCCTTCCAGGCGAACTGGCTTTCGCCGCGCTCGCCGAACGACATGCAGACGATCTTGACGCGGTAGCCCTTCCTGGCGTGCAGCGCGACGGCGCCGCCCGCGCGCCAGACGAAATCGCCCGGATGGGCGGTGACGACGAGGCCCGTCTTTTGATCCGGCATGAGATCGCGAACTCCCTTTTCAGTGCTGGCACTTTAAACTAGGTACGGGACGGCGCGGTCAAGCGCTTGAAGCGCCATCCGATATCGCAGTTGCGAAGGAGCCGAGGGTCTTTCACCATGACAAACGCGCCTACGACCCTTCGCATCGCCATCGGCGACTACCCGCACACGCTCCCGCTCAAGCGCGGGCAGATTACCTCGCCGTCGCTGAAGCTCGACTTCGTCGACGTGAAGCCGATGCACACGGCCTTCAAGCCGATGGTGCGCGAGCACGCCTACGACGCCAGCGAGATGGCGCTGGTGACGTTTTTCCAGGCCAAGGCTCACAACAAAGGTCTCAAGCTGTTGCCGGCGGCGATGCTGGCGCGCTTCCAGCACGGCACCATGCTGTATAATGCCGAGCGCGGCACGATCCGGCCGTCCGATCTCGCCGGCCGCCGCATCGGCGTGCGCTCCTACAGCCAGACCACCGGCGCCTGGATCCGCGGTATTTTGCAGAACGACGAGGGTGCCGATCTCGGCAAGGTGCAGTGGGTCACCTTCGAGGATGGCCATGTCGCCGAAGCCAGGGACCCGGCCGGCGTCATCCGGAGCAACAAGGACATGACCGAGATGCTGCTTGGCGGCGAACTCGACGCCGCAATCTACGGCGCCGCCATCCCCACCGACCCGCGGCTGCAAAGCGTCATCCCCGATCCCGATGCCGCGGCCAAGGCCTGGTACGCCAGGCACCGCATGATGCCGGTCAATCATATGGTCGTCGTGACGGATGAGCTGGCGAAGGCCAGCCCGGCGGCGGTCGACGAGCTTTACCGGATGCTCGAAGCCGGCAAGCGGGCGGCCGGGCTGCCGGCGGCAGGCCAAATCGACCCGGCACCCTTCGGCAAAGCGGCCAACCAGCCGTGCCTCGACCTTCTGGTTTCTTATGCCGTCCAGCAGGGGCTTATTTCTGGGGTTATATCACCCGAAAATCTGTGGAATTGACCCCCTTATACAGTGGCGAATAAACAGCCAAGTTTGCTTAATCCTTAGGCGCGTGCTCCTGACCGAAAACTAGGCACTGCGCCCTCCGGTTGTTATACATACGTAAAATCAAATACTTACCGCTTTGCGACGCCTTGGCACAGGGCTTGCGATTTGATGATTGCGCGGAGGTCCGCAGAGGCATCGCGCGCGTCAAACGCAGGGGACTTTGCTCATGTTCAGATCTATTCAAGCGGCCGTACGCAAGCCGAACGCCCGTCTATGGGTGTCGGCAGCGGCCGGGATTGGCGTTCGCGGCAACTGGAGCCATCCAGTCCGCCAGCGCCCAAGACACGATCAAGGTCGGCATCCTTCACTCGCTGTCGGGCACCATGGCCATCAGCGAAACCACACTGAAGGACACGATGCTCTTCCTGATCGATGAGCAGAACAAAAAAGCGGCGTTCTCGGCAAGAAGCTCGAGGCCGTCGTGGTCGATCCGGCTTCGAACTGGCCGCTGTTCGCCGAAAAGGCTCGTGAGCTGATTTCCAAGGACAAGGTTTCGGTCGTGTTCGGCTGCTGGACCTCGGTGTCGCGCAAGTCGGTGCTGCCGGTGTTCAAGGAGCTCAACTCGATCCTGTTCTATCCGGTGCAGTACGAAGGCGAAGAGTCCGAACGCAACGTGTTCTACACGGGCGCGGCTCCCAACCAGCAGGCCATTCCGGCCGTCGACTACCTGATGAGCAAGGAAGGCGGTTCGGTGAAGCGCTGGGTGCTCGCGGGCACCGACTACGTCTATCCGCGCACGACCAACAAGATTCTCGAGGCTTATCTACAGCAGAAGGGCGTCGCGAAAGAAGACATCATGATCAACTACACGCCGTTCGGTCATTCCGATTGGCAGACGATCGTGTCGGACATCAAGAAGTTCGGCTCGGCCGGCAAGAAGACCGCGGTGGTTTCGACCATCAACGGCGACGCCAACGTTCCTTTCTATAAGGAGCTCGGTAACCAGGGCATCAAGGCGACCGACATCCCGGTCGTGGCGTTCTCGGTCGGTGAAGAAGAACTCGCCGGCCTCGACACCAAGCCGCTGGTCGGCCATCTCGCCGCCTGGAACTACTTCGAGTCGATCAAGAACCCGGCCAACGCCA
This sequence comes from Pseudolabrys sp., assembly GCA_037200245.1. Classification (GTDB taxonomy): domain Bacteria; phylum Pseudomonadota; class Alphaproteobacteria; order Rhizobiales; family Xanthobacteraceae; genus Pseudolabrys. The sequence continues at coordinate 45,436 of JBBCIM010000022.1, read as the reverse complement.
AGTTCATCAAGGATTGGCAGGCTTTCACCAAGAACCCGAAGCGCACCACCAACGACCCGATGGAAGCCCATGTGATCGGCTTTGCTATGTGGGTCAAGGCGGTCGAGAAGGTGAAGTCGACCAACGCGGATAAAGTGATCGACGCGTTGCCCGGCATCGAAGCGCCGAACCTGACCGGCGGCATGTCCAAGATGCTCCCGAACCATCACATCACCAAGCCTGTGTTCGTCGGCGAAATCCGCGCCGATGGCCAGTTCGACGTGGTGTGTGAAGACCAAGGGCCTGGTCCCCGGCGACGCCTGGACCGACTATCTGCCCGGCTCGAAGGACTCGAGTCCGATTGGGTGACCTTGAAGTGTGGCAACTACAACAAGGTCACCAAGAAGTGCGGCGGCTCGGCTTCCTGAACCGCGGCGCGATGACCTGACGACGATCAGGGAGGCGGCTTAAACCGCCGCCTCCCTTCCTTCTCCCAGCGTGCCGGAACGAATGAGATGCGTGTGTTCAACGATCGCCTGATCGCGCTCGTATTCGCCCTTGCTTTGCTCGTCGCCGGCACCGGCCTTGGCCGCGCCGGTCCTTACGAGGACGCGCTCGAGGGCTTCACGACCGACGACTACAGCGACACCGCCGAAGCGATCACCAAGGTTGCCACCAGCGCAGCACGCTGGCAGCCCCGCTGATGCTCAAAAAGATTACACCGAGCAGGAATTGGTCGAGGCCGTGCGTGCGGTGTTTACCGGTTCAAGTCTGATGTTCTGCGCCGTCAAGGTGAACACCCAGCGCTTATCCGATGTCGATCCGGATGCGCGACGGCGCGCACATCAAGAACCGCTTCCGTGAAAACCTGCTGGGCCAGAAGGCTTTCGACTAAGGCTCAAGGAAAGGCAAAGATGGTCGCTGCATCGCAAAGTCATGGCCAGGATCTGGTGGCCTTCGTTCAATGGGATTTCCTTGAATGAAGCGCCGGCCGATGTGGCCGGCCGTGCCAAAGCCTGTCTGCTCGATGCCTTGGGCCTGCGGAACCTTCGGCTCCGGTCAGCCCTGGTCGCGCATTCTCGCCGACGAGATGCTGGCGGAAGGCTCGGCCGGTTACAGCACCGTCATCGGCCGTCAGCAGCCGCTGTCGGCTCCGGCCCGCGGCGCTGTGCAATGGCACCGCGATTCATGGCTTCGAACTCGACGACCTGATCGCGGAATCCATCACCCATCCCGCCGCCTGCGTCATTCCTGCCGCTATTGCCGCTGCGGAAGCGGTGGATGCGCCGGGTTCGCGTTTGCTGGAGGCGATCGTCGCCGGCTACGAGGACAATGCATCGGGTCGGCCTGGCGCTCGGCGTCGAACCGGCAAAGCGCGGCTTTCATTACTTCGGCGGTGGCGGGACCCATCGCCTGCGCGGTTGCCGCCGGCAAGGTCATGGATTTGACGCTCGATCAGATGCTGTCGGCTGTGGGGTCCGGCTGTTCGGCGTCGTCCGGCGTCAAGAGCTTTGCTGCCGGGCGCGGCGGCGGCATGGTCAAGCGATTGCATCTGGGCCGCGCCGCGGAAGCGGGCGTGCGCATGGCGCAGCTCGCCAGCCGCGGTTTCCTCGGGCCGCCGTTCGGCCTTGATAGCCGCTTTGGGCTGCTGGAAGTATTCGGTGGCGCAGGCGCGCAGCCTGAGAAGCTGAGCCGCAATCTCGGGCAAGCCTGGGCCATGCGCGACGTCTGGTTCAAGGTTTATCCGATCTGCGGCTGGATCCAGTCGGCAGTGCAACTGGCTGTCGCGTTGCGTGGCCCCCAGCCGCTGACGGCCGATGCGGTGAAAGCCATCCAGGTCGGCGTCAGCCGTTACGCGCCGCGCAGAATAACGGCGAGCCCCGCGCCGGTCGACACCATGGGCGCGCAATACAGCATTCCATATTGCCGTCGCCGCCGCCTGTGCTTGGCGATCCGCGCGATCCGGGCCTATTTTCCAGCCCAGCGTGGTCAACGATCCGAAGATGCGCAAGCTCGCCGCCAAGGTCGAGATCGTGATCGATCCCAAGGTCGAGGCCGTGTACCCGTCGAAGTTCGGCGCCAGCGTAAAGCTCACGCTCGCCAATGGCACGGTCAGCGAGCGCACGGTGCTCGAGTGCCACGGCACGCCGGCCGACCCGTGCAGCAGCGGCGAGACACTCGAAAAATTCCGTTTGCTGGCGGGCGCGCGCCTGCCGGCCGAGGCGGTTGCCAAGCTTGCCGGGCTTGTCGATACGGTGACGACTGTGCCGGTGCGCACGCTGATGTCGCCATTGCGCGCCGCCGGTGCCAGCAGCCTCGCAGCGTGACCGGAATGGCAGTGCGATGACCTCCCTTCTTAAAGATATTTGCGAGCGCGAGATCGATCTCGGTTCCGGCAATAAGAGCCGCTATTTCTCGCTGCCGGGCGCTGGAGCAGGCTGGATTCGGTAAGATTTCGCGGCTGCCCGTATCGTTTGCGCATCGTGCTGGAATCGCTGGTGCGAAACTGCGACGGGCGGCGCGTGTCGGAGCGGCAGGTCCGCGATCTTTGCAACTGGAAACCGCGGGCGCCGCGCGATGGCGAAATCCCGTTCACCGTCGGCCGCATCGTGCTCAATTGCGCCGCCGGCATTCCGTTGCTGGGGCGACCTCACGGCGATCCGCGGCGCGGTGCGGCGGCTGGGCTATTCGGCCAGCAGTGTCGGGCCGAAAGTGCCGGTCGACATGGTGCTCGATCACACGCTGACGGTCGACTTCCACGGCACGCCCGATGCGCTGGCGCGCAACATGGAGCTGGAAATCAGCCGCAACGCCGAGCGCTTCAGTTTCGTCAAATGGGCGATGCAGGCCTATGATGGCATCCGGCTGTTTCCGCCGGGCGCCGGCATATTGCACCAGGTCAATCTGGAATATCTGGCGCCGGGCATCCTCTACAAAGACGGCGTGTGCTTCCCCGATACGCTGGTCGGCACGGATTCGCACACGGCATGATCGCCGGGCTCGGCGTCGTCGGCTGGGGCGTTGGCGGCATCGAGGCAGAATCCGCGATGCTCGGCCAGCCGGTCTGCTCGGCCAGCCGGTCTATTTCCTCACCCCCGACGTCGTCGGCGTGAACATGACCGGCGCGCTCAAACCGGGCGTGACCGCGACCGACTTGGTGCTGCACATCACCGAGATGCTGCGCAAAGCCAAAGTCGTCTGGCAAATTCGTGGAGTTATTTCGGCGGCCGGTGTTCGTAATCTGACGCTGCCGGACCGTGCCACCATCTCCAACATGTCGCCGGATATGGCGCGACCATCGGCTTCTTTCCGGTCGACGAACAGACCTGCCGCTATTTGGGGGCAAACCGGCCGCCCGGGACGTGCAGGTCACGGCGACGGAGGCATATTTCCGTGCGCAGGGCTGCTTCGGGCGCGCCGATGCCGGGGGAAGTCGACTACACCACGGTGCTCGACCTCGATCTGGCTTCGGTCGAGCCGAACCTGGCTGGGGCCGAAACGGCCGCAGGACCGCGTGCCACTGTCCGAACTGCGTGAACGTTTCGACGATGCGCTGAAGCGGGCCGGTGAGCGCTGGCGGTTACAACGTGACCGCAAAGCCGGCCGGCGAGGGCGCGCAGCCGCGCCACGGCGACGTGGTGATCGCGGCGATCACCTCCTGCACCAACACCTCGAATCCCGGCGTCATGGTGATGGCCGGGTTGGTTGCGAAAAAGGCTGTTGAGCGGGGCCTCAAGACCAAGCCGTGGATCAAGACGTCGCTGACGCCCGGCTCCCGCGTCGTCAGCAATATCTCGAAAGCACGGGTCTGCAAACCTATCTCGATACGCTCGGCTTCAACGTCGCCGGCTATAGCTGCGGCACCTGCGTCGGCGCCTCAGGTCCGATCGACGCCAAGCTTGAAAAGCAAATCCTCGACAACGACGTGGTTGCCTGCGCGGTGCTGTCGGGAAACCGCAAATTTCGAATCGCGCATTCATCCGGCGGTACGCGCGGCATTCCTGGCGAGCCCGCCTTTGGTCGTCGCTTTTGCGCTCGCCGGCACCGTCCAATATCGACGTGCACGCCGAGCCGCTCGGCGTCGGCAGCAACGGCGGAGAAACGTCTATCTGCGCGATCTATGCCGAGCCCGCAGGAGATCGACGCGACCCTGACTGCCGCCGCGCACCCGGAATTTTACGCCGAGGCCTATGGCGGCGACATCACGGCCGTCCAATCCACTGTGGCGGACTATCCCGCAGGCGTCCGGCGAGCTTTACCCGTGGGACAGCACGTCGAGCTACATCAAGGAGCCGCCATTCCTCGATGCCGATTTGCGAAAGACCGTGCTGAAGGATATTTCCGGCGCGCGCGCTTTGGCCATCCTCGGCAATTCGGTGACCACCGATCACATCAGCCCGATCGGCAGCATCAAGGGCACGTCGCCGGCGGACTCTATCTGCGCGAGCTCGGCGTCGCGCAACTCGATTTCAACAATTACGGTGCGCGCCGCATGAACCACGAAGTCATGATGCGCGGCGCCTTCGCCAACCTGCAACTGAAGAATTTCATGGTGCCGGGCGTCGAAGGCGGCGTGACACTGCATCAGCCCGACGCCGCGCAAATGAGTATCTACGAGGCGGCGATGCGCTACCGCGCCGAAAAGGTGCCGCTGATCGTGATCGCCGGCGAGGAATACGGCACCGGCAGCGCCAGGGACTGGGCCGCCAAGGCGCCACGGCTGCTCGGCGTGCGCGCGGTGGTCGCCTCGAGCTTCGAACGCATCCAACCCGCAGCAATCTTGTCGGCATGGGCGTGCTGCCGTGCCAGTTTGCGGCGGGCAAGAATGCCGCGACCTATAATCTGGACGGCTCGGAACGTTCGATCTCGTCGGCCTGGGCGAAACCATCAAGCCTGGCGCCGCCGTCACGCTGGTCGTGCGCCGCGCGAACGGCACCGTCGACGAAATACCGCTGACGCTGCGGCTCGATACCCAGATGGAAGTCGATTACGTGCGGCAGGGCGGCATCATGCCTTACGTTCTCGGCGAACTGACCAAGGGTATGCCCGCGCACGCCGCGTAAGCGCGCTTAGGCGTTGAGTGCCGATGCCGGACGCTGACGACGCCCTTCATGATTTGTCGCGCGCTGCGGCTCATTTGCACTTTGGTGATGAGCCAAGTTGCGCCCACCTGCCGGCCTCCACGCCCATTTCCAACACGCCCGACGGATGGCCGAACCGGATCGGCCGGTTTTTCTGAGCGCCCACAATGCCTTGCACCACGGTCCCGGGGATCGCGGCGGCCGCCGCAATCGCCACCGCGCCGGTTCCGGTCATGGCGTGATGCAGCCTACCCATCGAGATGATGCGCGCGGTGAGATCGATACTGTCGGCCTTGATATCGACGCCGGCCGAGGATTTGTAGCTCTGCGGCGCCGCGATGAACGACAGCTTCGGCGTATGCGGGCGGTTGGCCGCTGGCGTCCTCGGGGCTCTTCGCCAAAACCCATGGCGACGGCGCAGTGCGCTCGCACCGTTTCCATGGTGCGCATCAGGTCGGGCCGGCTGTCGATGTCCGGCTGCATCTCGGTGCCTTTGAGATTGAGCGTCGAGGCGTCGATGAAAATCGTCGGCATGCCGGCATTGATCATGGTCACGTTGACCGGCCCGAGTGAGGGCACATCCAGCCGGTCAACGACATTGCCGGTGGGGAACATCTCACCGCCGTCGCCGCCATCTTCGGCACCGCCGGGATCGAGAAAGTCGATTTTGATCTCCGCGCCCGGAAACGCAACGCCATCGATCTCGAAGTCGCCGTCTTCGCGGACGTCGCCGTCCTGGACCGGCACGTAGGCGACGATCTTCTTGCTCAAATTGACCTGCCAGATGCGGACGGTGGCGATGCCGTTGTCCGGCGCGGGGAATAGCCCTTCACTGATGGCAAACGGGCCGACGGCGGAAATCAAATTGCCGCAACTGCCGGACCAGTCGACCATAGGCCGGTCGATCGCCACTTGGCCGAACAGATAATCGATATCGCAATCGGGACGCTCCGACTTCGAGATGATGACGATCTTGCTGGTGCTGGACGTTGCCGCGCCCATGCCGTCGATCTGCTTGCCGTAGGGGTCGGGGCTGCCCATTACGCGCAGCAACACCCCGATCGCGTGCAGCCGGATCGGACGGCAGGTCAGCCTTGTGGAGGAAAACGCCCTGCTGGTGCCGCCACGCATATAGACGGCCGAATCTTCATCGGCTTCATCGCATAGCTCCAACGCGGGTTTGCGGCCAATTCTGGCGATTGGGCCGGCCGGCAAAAGACGCCGTCCGGCCCACCCAACAGCGAGTTTATTTCGACACCTTGCCCATTTCCTTGAGCACTTCGTTGGCGTTCTTGAAGGCATCGAGGCCGGCCGGAATGCCGCAATAGACCGTCGCGTGGCAACAGCACTTCCTTGATGTCGTCGACGGTGAGACCGTTATTGATCGCGCCGCGCACATGCAACCTGATCTCGGCCGATTTGCCGACGCAGTCAGCATCGCCAAATTGAGCATGCTGCGTGTCTTCTTATCGAGGCCGGGCCGGCCCCAGCCGTAGCCCCAGCACCATTCCGTCGTGATGTGCTGGAATGCCATCATGAATTCGTTGGTGTTCTTCATCGAGTTGTCGACGTATTCGGCGCCGAGCACTTCGCGGCGCAGCTTGAGGCCGCGGTCGAACAGTTGGCCCATGGTTTCCTTGGCATCTTCGCTCATTGGACACTCCCTTTAGGTTGTTGTGAATCTCAGATCGCTAAGCTGTAGCGCGACGACGTCGCTCAAGGGCTTCATCTTCTCGATATACTGGCCGATGGCGGTGTGATCGGCCGCAGGGCCAAGCGCTTGCGACGCGTCGTCCCACAGCTTGGCGACAATGTCGGCCAACGGACTCGGAACGCCGATGGCGTGGGCGAGACTGTCGGCGGTGCGCACGTCCTTTGCCATCAGCTTCATCGGAAATCCGGCGTTGAACGCCTTCGAGATGATGAAGGGCTTGAGCTTGACCTCGGTCGTGTTGTTGCGTCCGGTCGAAACGTTGAGGATGTCTGTCATCAACTCCGGCTTGAGGCCGAACTTCTCGCCGATCGCAATGGCCTCGACCGCGGCGACCAGCCCGCGGCCGACACATAATTGTTGAGGCGCCTTCATCGCGTGTCCCGAACCCAAGACGCCGGTGCGGAAGATCGACTTGCCCATGGCATTGAGCAGGGCGCTGACGCGGTCGATGGTGCTGTCGGCGCCGCCGACCATGATGGCGAGCGAGCCATCGGTTGGCGCGCTTGACTCCACCGGAGACCGGTGCGTCGATGAATTCGATTCCGGCCGCGATGAAGCTTTCCCAAGCGCGCGGGTCGCCACCGGTTCGGACGAACTCATCTCCATGATGACGCAGCCGGGCTTAAGCGATTTCCGCAGGCCCTCGAGCGCCGCTTTGACGATTTTCCCGTCCGGCAGCAAAGTGATGACCACGTCGGCGTTTTTCACGGCCTCGACCGTGTCCTTGGCGGTGGCGGCCCTCCGGCGGCGGCGAATTTTTGGCGGGCGGCTTCGGACAGATCGGACCCCGTCACCTTGAAGCCGGCCCTGCACCAGCCGGCTGGCCATGGGCACGCCATGTTGCCGAGGCCGATGACGGCAACTGCCGCAGGAGCGACAATGGCGGGCTTAGAACTCATCGGGAACGTCTCCTGTGGGGCGTTTTTTGATGTGTGGGATGGCCGGGGCGGCCGGTCTTGTCGTTCTGGGATTTATGCCGAGCTTCGGAATGCCCGGAATGTGGCATGGGCGCAAAGGCGCGCAATCCAATATTAAAAGGCAGCCCCACTATGCCAGCGGGTAATGCCGGTCCCGAAGCCCTGCCTAGGCGTTGCGCCGCACGAGCGCCGGCGGGTCGTAAACAGGTCACCGGCGGCGGCACACCGTCGAAGCGCTCGACCTCGATCAGGCAGGAATGCGCGGTGGTCCGCCTGCGCCAGCTTCGAGGTTCCGCGGTCCGGCGTTAGCACGTTCGGATTGCCGTGCTTGTCCAGCGAGCGCTTGCCCGGCTTCTCCGGATCGTACCAGGCGCCGGTCGATATCTGGACGACGCCGGGCCGCACCGCGTCGGACAACACCGCGCTGGCGAGGCATTCGCCGCGCGCATTGAATAGCCGGACGATATCGCCCGCCTTGATGTTGCGCCTGGCGGCATCGGCCGGGTGCAAACGTACCGGCTCGCGATGGTTGATCTTTGCCGCCTGCGAATGGCTGCCCATGTCGTATTGGCTGTGCAGCTTGGTCGACGGCTGGTTCGAGATCAGATGCAGCGGATAGTCCTTGGCGCTGGCCGCGCCAAGCCATTCGATCGGTTCGAGCCAGGCCGGATGTCCCGGGCAGTCGTCGTAGCCGAAGCCCGCAATTTTCTCGGAAAAGATTTCGATCTTGCCGGATGGGGTCTTCAGCACTTGGGCCACCGGATCGGCGCGAAAATCGTGCAGCAGCGGCTGCGGATCGGCGGGTTCCGGCAGCAGCGCCACGCCGGCACGCCAGAAGGCGTCGAAATCGGCAACTCCATATCGAGTTCGGCGACGCGCTGGAGCGCGACTGTGTAAAGATGCCGCAACCATTGTTCTTCGTCGCGGCCTTCGGTGAAAGCCTCTTCGGCGCCCATGTGCGCGGCGATGCCGGAAAAGATCGCATAGTCGGTGCGCGCCTCGCCGGCGGGCTCCGCGATGCGGTGCGAGGCGCCGATCATGCGGTCGCGGGTAGAGCAGGCGATATCGTTGCGCTCCAGCGCCGTCGCGGCAGGCAAAACGATGTCGGCAAAGCGCGTCAGCGGATTCCACAGGAATCGTGCACGACGATGACTTCCGGCTTCTTCCAGGCCTGCACCAGCCGGTTGAGATCCTGATGGTGGTGGAAAGGATTGCCGCCGCCCAGTACACCAGCCGGATATCGGGATACGTGCGGTGCTGGCCGTTGAAATCGTAAGCTTCGCCGGGATGCAGCAGCATGTCCGACACACGCGCTACCGGAATGAACTCGCGAACGGCATTGGTGCCTTGCGGCAGCGACGGCCAACTGAAGGGGGTTGGACGGCGTTGCCGATGCCGTAGACCGAGGCGTAGCCCAAAGCCGAACCCGCCGCCGGGTAAGCCGATTTGGCCGAGCATCGCGGCGAGCGTGACCGCCAGCCAATAAGGCTGCTCGCCGTGATCGGCGCGTTGCAGTGACCACGACATCATGATGAAGGTGCGCTGCGCCCTCATGCGCCGCGCCCAGCGACCTGATGGCGTCGGCCGGAATCTCGGACACGCCCGCGGCCCATTCGGCGGCTTTGGCGACGCCATCGCTCTCGCCCATGACATAGGCGCGGAAGCGCGCAAAGCCGGACGTATAGCGTTCGACAAAGGCACGGTCGAAAAGATCTTCGGCGATCAGCGTGTGGGCGACGCCGAGCATCAGCGCGACGTCGGTATTGGGACGCAAGGGCATCCATTCGGCATTGAATTCGTCCGAGTGTATCGTCGCGTATCGGACTGATCGAGACCTGATCGAGACGAAGTCGGCGCCGGCTTTTTTGCAGGCGCCGAGACTGCCGCGCAGCGTATGCGCGCTGATGCCGCCCGAACTCACTTGGGCATTTTTATGCGACGTCCCGCCGAACATCACGATCAGCTTGGCATGGCCGACGATCAGGCTCCACGGCGTGTGGTGCGTGAACAGGCCGCGGCGGTCGCCGATGACGTGCGGCACGATCACGTCGGCGGCGGCGTGGCTGTAGTTCGAAAACGAACTGGTGTAGCCGCCGATGCAATTCAGAAAACGATGGATCTGGCTCTGTGCGTGATGAAAGCGTCCGGCGCTGGGCCCAACCGTAGGAGCCGCCATAGATTGCGGAATTGCCGTGCTGGGTGCGAACACGTTCGAGCTCGCGGGCGACGAGATCGAACGCTTCGGACCAATCGACTTCGACGAAAGGTTCCGAACCGCGGCCTGCGCCGGTCGCATCCTTGCCGCACTCGAGAAACGATTGGCGCACGCTCGGCCGGGCGATGCGGCACGGATGCGTCAGCGCACCGATCATCGCATTGGCGATCGGCGAGGGATCGGGATCGCCTTCGTAAGCATCGAGCGCGACCGCCGCGCCGTCTTTCATGCGCGCGCGATAAGTTCCCCAATGCGTGACAACGGTGGACGTCTTCGGCGCCGGCAGCATGTTCTGTCCTCGACCGGCTTCCAGTTAGGCCCAGATCAAACCGCGAGCAAGCGCATGAAGTCGCCGATGTCGTCGAATGTCTCGATCTTGTCGACCGCCTCGATGATGCGCGTCGATGTAGCGGCGCCGATCAGCGGCTCGGCGTAGCCGCGGAACTTGCGTTCCATTGCCGCCGCGTCAAGCCGGTTTTCCGGATGCCCCGGTGGAAGAGGGCAAATCACTTCGAATTTGTCGCCGTTGTTCATGGTTACCGTCACCGCCGCGCCTGTGCCTTTGGCGTAATATTTCGACATTTCCGGGTCCGGCACCATCCGCGTTTTTTTTATCAGCGCGTGCAAAGCCGGGTCCCTCAGCCGTTCCGCGGAGAACTGCGCCGGGCTGCATTTTCCGTCCATCAGCACGACCGCCATCAGATAGGTCGGGCTGTGGTCCGCCATTTCGCGGTTGGTCGGCATGGCTTTCTGGTCGTCCGCCGTAGGCCATTTGAATATCTGCTCGGGAAAGCGGCCTTCGATGGCGGCGATGTCGTCGGCGCGCGGGTGGTGTTTGTTAAAAATATCCAACGCCGCCTGGATCAGGCCCTGCGACGGCGCAAAGGCGGGGAAAGGCTTGATGCGCGCCTTCATGATCCGGTATTGGCCGGCCAGCGGCGAGGTCAGGCCCTCGACGTCCAGTCCGCCGGCGACGGCGCGGCCCCAGCCATATTCGCCTTCGAAGATCTTTTCCGGGCCGGTGAGGCCGCCGGCGGCCATCAGGGCGGCTTCAACGCCACCTTTGGCGGCTACGGCTTCTATGGTTGCTTTGATCGACGCCATCTTGCCGCGCATCGATTCCGTCAGGATGTTGCCGTGCGTGCCGGCGATCGCCAGTGCCTCGGCAATCTTGGCTTGGTCGAGGCCCAAGAGCTTGGCGGCGGCGGCGGCGCTGGCGAACGACATGTTGGTGCCATGATGCCAGCCGCGATCCCACAGATTGGGCTCGCCGGCAAAGTCGCAAAGCCGGAACTGGATTTCAAACGCCGCCACATAGGCCGCCAGCACGTCAGCGCCGGAGGATTTCACGCGCTCGCCGACCGCCAGGATCGCCGCGAGATTGCCGCTGGCATGCGCCGGATCGCGGCCGAAATAATAGTCGTTGGTGTCGAGATAACGCAGCGCCGTGCCATTGGCGAAAGTCGCCAGCGTGCACGACGTTTTCTCGCGCGTGCCGATGATGGTCGCCTCGGACACGCCGCCGAGGGAAGCGACGATGGCGCGGACCGCCTTCGGCGCATCTTCGCCGAAGCCGCCGAGCGCGCAGCCCAGAGTATCGAGCACCATGCGTTTGGTCTCGACGACGACGTCGCTCGGGAGATGGGCATAGCCGATCTCGAGAACCAGCCCGGCGAGTCTATCTCTGATCATTGGACCTTGATGTTCGCTGCCTTGATGAGTTTCGACCACTTATCGGATTCGCTGCGCAGGAAAGCGTCGAATTCATCAATGGTGCCGCCTTCGAAAGCAATACCTTCTTTCGCAAGCGCATCCTTCACGTCCGGCAGGTTCATGATCCGGGTGATTTCGGTGTTGAGCTTTTGGCGGATATCCAGCGGCGTGTTGGCGGGCGCCAGAACGCCCCACCACTCGAACGACGACACCTCGGGATAGCCCGATTCAACGAGCGTCGGCACATCGGGAAGCACCGGCGATCGCTTCGGGCTGGAAACGGCGATGGCGCGCGCCATGCCCGATTTCACATACGGGAAGGCGGTCGGCACCGTGCTCATGAGGATTTTGACGTGGCCGGCAATCAAATCGGCGATGGCCAGCGAGCCGCCGCGATAGGGCACGTGCTCGATGTCGAGACCGCGACGTATTTCAGATGTTCGGTGGTGATATGGCTGCTGCCGCCGGCGCCGGATGTGGCGTAGGTCAATTTGCCGGGATTGTCCTTGATCAGCTTGATCAGTTCGGCGACGTTTTTCACGTCGACGGACGGATGCACGACCAGCAAATTGGGATTGGCCGTGAGAAAGATGATCGGCGTGAAGTCCTTGATCGGGTCGTAGGGCACGGCCGCGAAATTCGGATTGATGATGTGGCCGCTGGTGATGACGGCAAAGGTATAGCCGTCCGGCGCGGAGGCCGCGACCGCAGCGGTGCCGATGCCGCCGTTGGCGCCGGTACGATTTTCGACAATGACCGTCTGGTTCCAGTCGGCGGCCATATGTGTGGAAATGATCCGTCCGAGTCGGTCGGTCATCGAGCCCGCGGAGAACGGCGCCATGATCCGGATCGGCTTGCTCGGATAGGCGGCGGCGCTTTCGGCCGCGCGCGCATCCGGCAAAGACCCTTGCGCCATGACGGCAGCAACTGCCGCGAAGGCAAATCCTTTCCAATGTTTCATCTTACTGGATCTTGATATTGGCGGCTTTGATCAGCTTCGACCACTTGTCGAATTCGCTGCGAACGAACTTGTCGAAACTGTCGATTGACTCGCCTTCGAAGGCGACGCCTTCCTTCGCCAGCGCCTCCTTGACCTCGGGCAGGCTCATGATGCGCGTGATTTCGGTGTTGAGCTTCTGGCGAATATCGAGCGGCGTGTTGGCCGGTGCGAGGACGCCCCACCATTCGACCGCCGACACTTCCGGATAGCCGGACTCAACGAGTGTCGGCACGTCGGGCAGCACCGGCGAGCGCTTGGCGCTGGTGACGGCGATGGCGCGCGCCATGCCTTGCCGGACGTAAGGCACGCCGGTCGGCACCGTGCTCATGCCGACCTTGATGTGCCCCGCGATCAAATCGGCAATGGCCAGCGAGCCGCCGCGATACGGCACATGCTCTATGTCGAGATGCGCGACGTACTTGAAGTGCTCCATGGTGATGTGGCTGCTGCCGCCGGCGCCGGACGTCGCATAGGTGAACTTGCCGGGGTTATCTTTGATCAGCTTAACGAATTCCGGGACAGTCTTCACCTCGACCGACGGATTCACGACCAAAAGATTGGGAATGCCGGTCAGGTAGATGATCGGCGAGAAGTCCTTGATCGCGTCATACGGCAGCGTGTTGAAATTCGGATTGATCACGTGGCCGCTGGTGATCACGGCGAAGGTGTAGCCGTCCGGCGGCGAGGTTGCCACCATGGCGGTGCCGATCGCGCCGCTGGCCCCCCGCGCGGTTTTCGACGATGATCGTCTGGTTCCAATGCGCCGCCATGTGCGTGGAGATGATGCGCGCGAGCCGGTCGGTGAGGGCACCCGGCGCGAACGGCGCAATAATGCGGATCGGCTTGCTCGGATAGGTGTCGGCGGTTTCGGCCGCGCGGCCTTGAGTCTGGACCAGCAGCATGCCGGCGGTCAGCGCCGTCAAGGCAAACGCCATCGTTCGTTTCATCGGATTATTCTCCCCTGATCCCGCGCTTGCGCGGGCGCGTGGGCGTTCTACTTGTTGTAACGCCGTTTCGAAAGATGATATTATGGATGCGTTGCACGTGTCAAAAGCGGCCTTGTCCCCGCGTCGTTCGGACGCTTGTAGGCTGGGAACGACGGCGGCAGCTTGAGGGGGCAAGGGACCGGCGCGATGGACGCGATCTTCGAACGCAAGAAAATTCCAGTGGGAACCGGACTTGATGACCTCGCGACCGAGGTGCGCCGCGATCTGGCGCGGCTGAACTATCCGCCGCGCGCCTGGCCGTTTGCGGCCCAGACCGAAGCGGGCAGCCCCGTCCTCGACGTGCTGGTCGTGGGCGGCGGCATGTACGGCCAGACCGCGGCCTTTGCGCTTTACCGGGAAGGCATCCGCAACATCCGCGTCATCGACCGCGCGCCGCGCGGCCAGGAAGGCCCCTGGGGCACCTACGCGCGCATGGAGATCCTGCGTTCGCCGAAGCATCAGATCGGCCCCGACCTCGGCGTTGCCTCGCTGACCTATCGCGCCTGGTACGAAGCCCAGCACGGCGCCGATAGCTGGAATGACGTCTACAAGATTCATCGGCTCGACTGGCTCGCTTATTTGCTGTGGGTGCGCGACACGCTCGACCTGCCGGTCGAAAACGATTGCGAACTGGTCGCGCTCACGCCCGCCGGAAATTTCATAGGCGCGGAATTAAACGGGAAGCAAGGCCGCGAAACAATCGTTGCGCGTCACGTCATTCTAGCCACTGGCCGCGAGGGAACGGGCGACCGCTACGTGCCCGACTTTCCATCTTTTCATTCCGTGCAAAGCGACGGCCATGGCAGAATCTTCCATTCGGCCAACGATATCGACTTCGAAAAATTTTTCGGCAAACGCATCGCGATCCTCGGCGCCAACGCGTCGGCCTTCGATAATGCCGGCGTGTCGCTCGAAAGCGGCGCGGCCGAGGTGACGATGTTCTGCCGGCGGCCATTTCTGCCGCAGGTCAACAAGGCGCGCTGGATGGGTTTCAGCGGGTTCCAGCACGGCTTTCCGGCGCTCGATGATGCGTCACGCTGGCGTTTCGTCACCTTTACCGCCGCCGTGCAGATGCCGCCGCCCCATGAATCCGTTCTGCGCTGTACGCGGCGCAAGGAATTTTCGTTGCGCTTTGCGTCGCCCTGGCAGGATGTCATTTCGGGTACCGACAATGTCACCGTGGTGACGCCGAAAGGCCGCGAAGTTTTCGACGCGGTTATTTTCGGCACCGGCTTTGCAGTCGATGTCAGCCGCCGGCCGGAACTGTCGGCTTTCCGCGATTTCATGATGCTGTGGGGCGATCGGGTCGGGCCGCAAGAGGCCGCGCGCAATCCGGTGTTGGCGCGCTTTCCTTATCTCGGGTCCGGCTTCGAATTTCGCGAGCGCGAGGCGGGACTTTGCCCGTCGCTGTCGCATCTGCACGTCATCAGCTATGGCGCGGCGATGAGCCACGGCGCGCTGGCGGGCGACATTCCCGGTCTGGCGCCGGCGACGGTGCAGGTCGCACAGTCGATCAGCCGCGCGATTTTCGCCGACGACTTCGATCGCTATTACGAAGCCATGACGCAGTTCGAGGAACCCGAATTGGAGCCGACGCCATTCTACGTGCCGCCTGAACAGCGTCCGGCGCCGGGGAAATAGAAATGACACGTTCGATCGATGCGTCTTGATGCGGGGCGGCACAAGCAAGGGCGTGTTCCTGCGCGACGCCGATCTGCCGGCGGATCAAGACGACCGAAAGCGCACGATCCTTTCGATCTTCGGATCTCCCGACCGCCGCCAGATCGACGGCCTTGGCGGCGCAGATCCGCTGACCAGCAAGGTCGCCATTATCGGCCCTCCGAGCAATCGCGGCCAGCTCACTTACACATTCGGGCAGGTCGAGATCGACCGGCCGTCGATCGATTACGCCAGCCCGTGCGGCAACATCGTTTCTGCCGTGGGTGCATACGCGGTCTATGAAAATCTGGTGACTCCGGTTGCGCCCATCACGCGCGTGCGCGCCTACAACACCAACCTGGAGCGGATCATTACGCTCGAAGTGCCGGTCGCAAACGGCGTGCCGGTCGAGCGCGGCGACTATGTGATCCCCGGCGTGCCGGGTTCGGGTGCGCGGATATTGGTCGACTTGTCCGAGACCGCCGGCGGCGCCTGCGGCGCGCTGTTGCCGACCGGGAACGTCACGGATGTGTTCGATCTCGGCGGCGGCGACACAATCGAGGTCTCACTGGTCGATATCGCCAACCCGCACGTGTTCGTCCGGGCAAAGGATATCGGCCTGACCGGCACGGAGACGCTGGCGCAGATCGATGCCAACAAGGACTTGCTGGCGCGGCTTGAGACGATCCGCGGCCTTGCCGCGATCAAATTCGGCTTGGTCACAGACCCGTTGCGGGCCAAAGAGGACAGCCGCATCACGCCGATGCTGGCCTTTGTGGCGCCGCCGGCAAGCTATCGCGATCCGGCCCGCGGCGTCGACGTCAAAGCATCCGATATCGACCTGACCTCGCGTCTGATCTTTCTCGAACGCGCCCACAGCACCTACGCGGCGACCAGCATTGCTTGCACCGGCGTCGCCGCCCTGTTGCCCGGCAGCATCGTCAACGAAGTCACCGCGCTGGCGGCACAGGAGCGTGGTGTCATCCGGATCGGCCATGTCGCCGGAGTCTTCGAAACCGAATCGCAAGTCGAATTCGGCGACCGCGCGCCGATGGTACGCCGGGCGACGCTCGGCCGCACGGCGCGGCGGCTGCTCGAAGGCCGAGTCTTTATCGACTAACCCCGGGCGACGAACGTCACTTCGCCTTTGTCGTCGGTGCTGGCCTCGGCGCGTTCCAAGCCGACCAGCCGGTGCAAATGGGCGATGGTCTCGCCAAAGGCCAGACGGCCCTGGCCGGACGTGAACGCCTTGGGGAACAACAACTCGGTCGCAGAAAAAGAGTTGAGCGGTTCGCGGATAAACCCCGCCAGATCGTCCAGCCGGCTGTGGTGGTGCGCGACCAGTTGCATGATGCGGCTGCGCAGGCCGTAAAAGGGGTCGCCGTGTCCGGGCAACACCAGGACATCGTCGGGAAGTCTGCGGAGTTCCGCGAGGGAGACAAAATAGTCGAGCAGGGGATCGGCCTCGGGCATACCCGGCGCGACGGTGATCGATGGCGAAATTCGTGGCAGGATCTGATCGCCGGCGATGAGAAGGCGGTCGGTCTTGCAGTAGAAGCTGGCGTGCTCGTCGGCGTGTCCGCCGCCGGTAATCACGCGCCAGCTTCGTCCGCCCAATTTCAATTCCTGACCGGCAGCGAGGCGCAACACGTTCGCAGGTTGCGGACCTAAGTAGCGCTGCACGCGCTTGCGCTCCTGTTCGAAGGCGTCCTCCGCCACCGAACCGCCGCCATGCCTTCTCAGGTAGCCTTTCAACGCCGAAATATCGTTGGCCTGGTGGTCGGTGTAACGCATTCTCGCCGACATCCACTCGATCGCGGTCGCTTCGAACTGCGCGTCGTTGCGGCTGCGCAGGAATTCGGCAATGCCGACATGATCGGTATGGCCGTGGGTCGCGATGACGCGGCGGATCGGGCGGCCGGCAAGAAACCCCGACAGCATTGCGGTCCACAATTCGAGCGTCGGCGGATCGTTGACGCCGCTATCGACAATGGCCCAACCGTCGCCATCGTCGATAATCCAGACGTTGACGTGATTGAGCTGGAACGGCAGCGGCACGCGCGCCCAGAACAATCCATCGGCGAGTTCGCGCAATTCTCCCGGCGCCGGATACGGCGAATGGGGAAACTCGAGAGGTCGTTCCGTCACAGTGTGCATAAAAATTCCATATTGTGCAGCGGCGCCGCGCCCCTCCTAACAGACGCTGCCGGCAAGCGCGCGCTTAAAAGCGGGATTCTCACGCAGAGCCGCTCTCGATTGCCCGCATGGCGCGGTTGACGGCCTCCGCAGCGGTGGGTAGTCTATTTTGATACGCTGTTCCAAATAATAAAATCCGGGCTTTTCCGTTTTGTTTGCGGGCGGGAAAAGAAATTCCGGTCGGTCCCCAGGAGGAGAGACAAATGCGGCTGTTGCGATGCACGATCGCGGTATCGTTGTTTTCGATTTTTGCCGGGCCTGCCTCCGCCGACGATTATCCGAACCGTCCGATTCACTGGATCGTGCCGTTCTCGCCCGGCGGCGCCACCGACATCGTGGCGCGTCTGGTCGGGCAGAAGCTCACCGAGGCCTGGGGCCAGTCGGTCATCGTCGAGAACAGGCCGGGGGCAGGCGGTATCGTCGGCGCCAATGTCATCGCGACGGCAACGCCGGATGGCTACACCATCGGCGGCATTTCGCTGAACTTCACCATTTATCCGGTGCTGTACGAGAACGTTCCGTTCGACGTGTTCAAGGACTTCGCGCCGATCACCCTCGTTGCGAAGATCCCGAGCGTGCTGGTGGTCTATCCGGCCTTGCCGATCCACAGCGTGCAGGACCTGATCAAGGAAGCCAAAGCGCGTCCCGGCGCCATCGGCTTTGCGTCCGGCGGCGGCGTCGGCACCGGCGGCCATGTCGCCGGCGAACTGTTCAAGAAGATGACCGGCGTCGACATGACGCACATTCCCTACAAAGGCGGCGGTCCGGCCACCAACGATCTGGTCGGCGGCCACGTGCAGATTTCGTTTGCCACCGTCACCTCGATCATCAACGCCGTGCGCGCCGGCCAGGTACGCGGCATCGCGGTGACCAGCCCCAAGCGGTTCCCGTTGCTACCCGATCTGCCGACGGTCGCCGAATCCGGCGTGCCGGGCTTCGATACCGAAGAAATGCAGGCCATCGTCGCGCCGGCCGGCGTGCCGAAGGAAATCCTCGCCAAGCTCAACACCGAGATCGTGAGAATTCTCAAGATGCCTGAGATCAGGGACAAGCTGACCAATCTCGGCGCGACGCCGCAGCCGGGCTCACCGGAAGATCTGTCGAAATATCTTCACTCCGAAGTCGACAAGTGGACCGAGGTTTTCAAAGACAGCGCGGTCAAGATCAAGCCACAGTAAGCGGTAGCAGACCTCGCCGGGCATGGAGTAACGATGTCGAGGCAGCGGCCATTTGTCCGCGACAGACTGGCCGAAATCGTCACGTCGATTCGCTTCGATGGATTGCCGGCCGACGTCGTTCATGAAACCAAGCGGCTGGTGCTCGACACCTTGGCCTGTGCCTATGCCGGCATGCGTGGTGCTCCCGTGCAGTCGGTACGGGCCACGGCCCGCGAACTGGGCGGCGTGCCGGAATCCACCGTCATCGGCGAAACCACGCGGACATCCTGCGCGCTGGCGACGCTCGTCAACGGCACGATGTTCCGCTACCAGGATTCCAACGATTATTACTTCGGCCGCGATCCGGCCCACGCCAGCGGCAATCTGGCGGCAGTGCTGGCGGTCGCCGAGCGTATGCATCGCTCCGGCGCGGACGCGCTCGCAGCCTTTGTCGCGGCTTACGAAATCCAGCACCGGCTGTGCGATTTCGCCGGCAGCCCGAATTTGTGGGACCGCGGCTGGCACCACGCCACCAATATGCAATTCGCCAGCGCTGCCGCTGCGGCGAGCCTGCTGAGATTGACGCAAACGCAGATCGCCAACGCGCTGTCGATCGCCGGCACGCATAACAACACGCTGACGGAATCGATGCGCGGCCGCATGTCGTCGATGAAGGCCAGCATCGAGGCGACCACGGCCAAAGCCGGCGTCGAGGCGGCCTTGATGGCCAAGAACGGGCTGACCGGACCGGAAGCCATATTCGAAGGCGACTTCGGCTGGATCAAGGTTGTCGCCGGCGAGGTGGACTACGACGGCATTGTCGGGCCGCTGGACCGCTTCCGGATCATGGATACCTGCATGAAGCCGTACGCGGCGCATGCCTTGAGCCAGGGCCTGATCGAAGCGGCGCGTTTGGTGATCGCCGAAAACAAATTCAGCGTCGACGATATCGACAGCATCAAAGGGTTTCTGGCGGAAGCGGTGTTCCGGCAGCCGTCGATGGACAAGGCCAAGCTCGACCCCCAGAACCGCGAGACCGCCGACCACAGCCCGACCTATTTGATCGCCGCGGCGCTGCTCGAAGGCAACGTAGGCGCGGACCAATTCCGACCCGAACTGCTGACCTCGCCGAAGGTGCGCGATTTCATCGGCAGGATCACGCTTGGCTCGGAGCCGCGCATCGACGCGCTGTATCCGTCGTCCATGCCCGGCGGCATCGAAGTGCGGCTGCGCGACGGGCGCACCTTCGAGAAATTCGTGCTTTACCCGCCAGGTCACCCGCGCAACCGGATTTCCGACGAGCAGGTCGAGGCGAAATTCCAACGTTATGCCTTGAAGGCGCTGCGCGACGACCAAATCGATGCGCTAATCGAGTCGGTGTGGAATTTCGAACGTCTCACCGACGTCGGTCAGCTCATGACCGCGTTGCAAGGGGGCTAGATATTTTATTTGCGCATGATCTTATCCGAAAATCGGTTCCCATTTTTCGGGATCATGCGCTAGCCATCCAGGACCACATCCGACGTGGGGATGGCCTGGCATGTCAGGCATAACCCGTCATCGATCGCGGGCGACTCGACCAGGTGGTGGACCTGGCCCGCAAGCAGCGTCAGAGCGCAGCTTTCGCATTGCCCCACCCGGCAGCCGCTGGGGACGGCGAGGCCGGCGGCTTCGGCGCAGGCCAGGATCGTGCCCGAGCCGGGCGTCCAGGTGATGCTCTTGCCGAGCTTTGAGAAGCGAAGCTCATGCGGCCCGCCGGTCAGCCCAACCGGAGGCTCGGCCGATTTGAAACGCTCGACGAAAATCTCGAAGCGCGGCACGCCGCGCGCGATCAGGTCGTGTGTGATGGTGCGCATCATGTCTTCGGGGCCGCACAGATAAAACCGTGCGCGGGCCTCGATCAGATCGTCGGACACCGATGCAGCCGACAGCCGCCCGACGAAATCGGGCCGATCGTGCACGTCCGGCCGCGTGAAGTGGTTGACGATCGTCAGGTTCGGCAGATGGCGCGCCAGTTCGGCGAGCCGCGCGCCGAACACATGTTCGGTGCCGTTGCGGTTGCCGTAGTGCAGAACGATTCTCGGCTCGGAAGATGCGCCGGTGAGCAGGTCGAGATAGCTCATGAACGGCGTGATGCGATGCCGGCGGCCATCAGCACCACCGGGAATTCGCTGGCCAGCGGCGGCGTGAAGCTGCCGGTCGGTGGTTTGGCGCCGATGATATCGCCGACGGCGAGCCGCTCGCGGATCGCCTGCGAGACCGCACCGCCGATATCCTTCACCGTGATTTGATAGGTTTTTGGATCGATGTGTGCCGCTTGCGACAGCGAATAGGATCGCGATGCGCCTTCGACTTGAAGCGTCAGATATTGCCCGGCGCGGAACGCCGGCAATGGCTCGTCATCGGCCGGCGCGAGCTGGATGGAGACGACCTTCGAGCTTTCTTCGCGCTTTGTGTGAACGCGGAATTGACGGTCGCCGGCCCAGGCCGCCGCCGAAACGCGCCGCACGTCGCAGGCGCAGGAGCGCAAGGGCAGGGCGCCGCTGATCGGGTCGGACACATCGACGCTGACGAGGTTGTTGTAGTTGCTGCCTTCCGGCGACAGCGGCGGATAGCCCGGCAGGCCGAGGTCGGGACAGGCCTGCCACCAGCCGTAATCGGCGGAAACAATCTTGGGGTCCGTGCCTTCCTGGATTTTCGCGCGCGCACGCATTTCGCCGGTGGCGTTGCGGATCGCGATCCAGTCGTTCTCGGCGATGCCTTTTTCGCGCGCCAGGTTCGGATGGATATAGGCGGCGGGCTCGGCATTGCGGCGGCGCAGCGCCGTAATACCGCGATGCGACGAATGGCAGTAATAGCCGCTATTGCCGGTGGTCAGGATGCAGGGGAATTCGGCGGACGCTTCCGCAGGCGCCACGTGGATCGGCACCGGCGCGTAGCCGTGACGCTTGAACAACTCGGAATAAATCTCGATGCGGCCGGTGTCGGTCTTGACCGGCGTCGTTTGATATTTGCGGTGCCGCTGCTTGAGCGGCAGGCGGATGCCTTCCGGATGCTGCCGCAATTGCGCGAGGGTCAGGCCGGTGGGCTTGAGAATATGATTCAGGCCGGCATCGATATCGCCGCCGAAGAATTGCTCGCTTAAGCCCAGCCGCGTCGCCAGATCGAACACCACTTGCATGTCGGAGCGGCTTTCGCCGAGCGGCTCGATCATCCGCTGGCGAAGCTGGATGAGCTCTTCAGCGTCGGGCGTGATCTCGAAGCCGACCCGCAGGGCCTCGCGTTCCCACGGGCTGTTGATCGGCAACACGATGTCGGCGTATTCCGCCGTGGGGTTCATGAACAGGTCGCAGTGGACGTGGAATTCCAGCTCTTTGAGCGCATCGTCGCCGCGGCGGCCGTCGGGCTGCGACACGATCAGGTTGGCGCCGAAGCCGATCAGCGCGCGCACGCGATAGGGCGCGCCGTCGAGAATGGCGCGATAGAGGTCCTGCGACGTGCACCAGCCCGCGTTCGGCGGTCCCAGCGGGCGCTCTTTGAGCCCGAGGGCCTTCTTGCGCTGCGCCGGCGCCATCAGGCTCATGTCATTGACGGTGTTGCGCGGGTGCTTGGCGAACAAAACATTGCCGCCCGGCGCGTCGAAGCTCCCGGTCAACGCATGCAGCACAGCGATGGCGCGGTCGGTCTGCGTGGCGTTGCTGTGCTGGCCGATGCCGGTCCAACCGTAATAGGCAACGCGTTTGGCCTTGGCGAAAGCATCGGCGAAGGCTTCGATTTGTTCGGCGCGCAGCCACGTCAACTGTGCGACGCGCTCGGTCGTGTAGGGCGCGCAGGCGGCCTTGTAATGATCGAAGGCCGGGCGGCATTGCAGCGGGCCGTTCGGCGTATCAACGCTGAACATGCCATCCAGCGCGTAGGCCTTCGCGGCGTCGCCGCTGTTGGCGATCACGGGTGCGCGTTGCTTGCTGTCCCAGCAGACGTAGCTATCGCCGTTTTCCCAACCGAGATCGCGGCCGCGCAGAAACAGGCCGTTGTCCTCGCGCACCAGGAACGGCGCATTGGTCCAGCGCGGCACGAAATCGCGGTCGAAGTGACCGCGTTCGATCAGCAGCCGCGCCACACCCAGCGCCAGCGCGGCGTCGGTGCCGGGCCTAACGCCGAGCCACAAATCGGCATCGCGCGCCGTGCCCGTCATGCGCGATCGATCGACACAACACGGGCGCCACGTAGCCGCGCCTCGCCGATGGCGTCGGCCTGCGCCAGCCATGAATTCGCGGGGTTGTGACCCCACAGCACGATCAGGTCGGCATTGCGGTAATCCGGCGATGATAGTCCCGTGCCGTAGGTGAAGGCGTGGCCGTAGTCCTTGTGCCAATTGCAAAGCTCGACCGCGAAACAATTGTTCGGGCTGCCATAGAGCCGCAGCAGCCGCTGAATCCAGTCGGTGCTGTCGGATATCGGGCTGGAACTTTGCGACGTTAGCGCGAATGCCACCGCTTCTGCACCATACGTATCGCGATAGAAGTTCAGCTTAGCTGCGATTTCACCGAGCGCTTCGTCCCACGAGATTTTCACCCAGCCGGGATCGGACGCGCCCTTCGCATTGGTGCGGCGAAGCGGATGCGTCAGGCGGTGCGCACTATGCGCGATCTCCGGCGCCGCGCGGCCCTTTGGGCACACGGCCTGCCCGGTCGGATGGCCGCGCGCCGGGCGCACTTCGACAAGACGCCCCGCTTCGACGACGTTGATCGTCCCGCAGCGAGACCGGCACAGCGAGCAAAATCCGATCTTCTCAGCCATTGAAATTTTTCTGACTTGCCTATTGTCTGGAAGTTGGCTCATACCGGCGCAGCCTTGCGAGACGATCGAGCCCGGTCTTCAAGATGCGAAACGCATTGCGACAAAATGGCTATTCCATTGCGCAAGCGGGCTCATCTTGACAAGGCAAATGGCAGGAGTCTAGCTGTTTGAAACAGCGTTTCGAATAATGGCACAAGGGGAGTAGGGGTCTTGGATTTCGCGCTTTCGGCAGACCAGGTTCAAATGCAGGATTCGGTTCGGCGTCTGGTCGAACGCGACATTGCACCCATTCTTAAAAAGAACGTTCGCGACCAGGCGTTGCCCAAGAGCGAGATGCTCAAGATTTTCGGCATGGTCGCCGAATACGGCCTGCTGGCGCCGCGCCTGCCGGAAGAAGCCGGCGGCCCGGGCATCACCATGCTCGACTACGGCATCATGTTCGAGCAGATCCCGCCGGCGGTCAGCATGTCGATCCTGTCGCAGGACTCCTGCATCACGCGGCTCAATGCCGAATGCACGCCGGAACAACGCAAGCGTTTCATCCCCGATCTGATCCAGGGCAAGAAGCTCGCCTGCACCGGCTCGACCGAGCCCGACACCGGCTCCGATCCGCGCGGCATCAAGACCAAGCTCAAGCGCGACGGCGATACCGCGATCCTCAACGGCCGCAAGATGTGGGTCACCAACATCAGCGTTTGCGACCTGATCCTGGTCACCTGCATCGACGAGGTGAATAGCACGCCCGAGCGTCCGAAAATCATCAAGGTCGTGGTCGAGCGCGACAAGACGCCGTTCGAGGCCCATGAGATCGACGCCATCGGCCTGCACCAGGGTTATCTGGGGGAGGCGGTGTTCGACAATTGCCGCGTGCCGGTGGCCAATATCGTCGAAAGCGACAGCGGCACCAAGGTCCTGAACAAGAGCTGGCACGTCAACCGGCCGATGGTCGGTTTGCAGGCGGTGCATCTGGCGCAGAAGGCTTACGAGCTTGCGCTGGATTACGCGAAAGTGCGCAAGCAATTCGGCAAGGTGATCGCGGCGCACCAACTGGTGCAGAAAAACCTCTCCGACATCGTCACCGCGATCACCACCAGCCGGCTGCTGTGCTATCGTGCGCTGTGGACGATCGACCAGGGCGAAGACGCCGACGGCGCCTCCGCGATGGCCAAGCGCTACGCGCAGATGAACTGCGCCGAGGCGGTCTGGCAGGCGATGAACGTACTGGGCGCCATGGGCCTGTCGCGCGAAGCCGGTATCGAGGAGATTTATCGCGATATCCGTATGCTGCCGATCCCTGATGGCACGAACGAGATTCTGGCGCTGATTCACGGCCGCGAACTGACCGGGCTTGAGGCGTTCCGCGGCTCGCGAGGCTAGCGATACCCACCGCAGAGCGACGACCCTCGAAAGGTTAAGTCATGCTTGATCGAAACACGCAGACGGCGACGCAGCTTAAGCCGCTCGACAAGGTGAGCATCACCCAGGTCGAGGTCATTCCGCTCCGCATTCCGTTCAAGATCGAGTTCAAAATCGCCGCCGGCGGCATCCGCCCCGGCGTCGAACTGGTCATCGTGCGCCTGCACACCGACGCCGGCGTGGTCGGCATCGGTGAGACGCCGGCCTGGCGGCGGCAGGGGCAGTTCGGAAACACTGGCCAGCCTCACCGCAACGATCGGCACGCACTTCGCGCCGCACGTCATCGGCCAGTCGCCGTTCGATATCGCCCCGATTATGGCGGCCTTGGACGACGAGATTTGGCATTCGTACTACGCGCAAGCCGCTGTTGCCGACGCGCTGATGGACCTGCAAGGCAAGCTGCTCGGCGTGTCGTGCCATCAGCTCATGGGCGGCAAGGTGCGCGACAAGCTCGCCGGTTGCGCGGTGATCGGCATCAAGTCCGACATCGGCAAGATGATCGCCGACTGCCAGCAATTCTACGACAAGGGCTTCCGCGCCTTCACCGTCAAGATCGGCAACGACCCGGTCAAGGACGTCAAGGCAGTCGAGAAGATCCGCGCCGCGTTTCCCGACGATCTGATCGTCCGGGTCGACGGCAATTCGGGATACGATTTCGACCGCGCCATGCAAGTGCTCAAGAAGATCGAGCCGCTCGACATCGACTGCGCCGAGCAGATGGTGCCGCCGTGGGACATGGAAGGCATGGCGGACCTCGCGCGCCGCACCAGCATTCCGTTGATGGCCGACGAATGCGTCGCCAACGACCACGATCTGCTCGAGGTCATCCGCCGCCGTGCGGCGACGGTCGTGCAGACCAAGATCACCAAGAACGGCGGCATGTGGAATTGCCGCAAGCTCTGGATCATCGCTCACGCCGCCGGCATGCGCATCTATCCGGGCAATCACCCGGGCACCAGCATCGTTTCCGCCGGCGTTCTGCAATTGGCCGCGTCATGGCCGGGCGAACTGATCGAAGGGCCGTTCGCGGTCGGCATCCACGGCCTGATCGCCGAGGACGTCGTGACCGAGCCGCTAGTGTCCGACGGGCCTTACGTGCATCTGCCGACGGGTCCGGGCCTCGGCCTCGAACTCGACGAAGACCCGCATCAAGCACTTGCGGCTCGATCGCTAGTTCAGGTCCCGGCGGCAACGGGGCGGCGGCTCGCCTGGCGGGTGACGCCCCAGTCGGCGAGCACCTCGTCCATATCGCCGTTCAGCGCGCCGATGACGTGACTGACCTTGCCTGGCGTGCGCGACAGCCGCACCGGTGTCGCCAGCAGCGGCCATTCCGCGCCGTCCTTGCGCGTTCCCTTGACGATGAGATCGCGGCCTTTGGTCTGGGCATGCTCGGCGACCTCGTTGACGGTCAGGACCGGCGCGCAGGTCACGCCTTGCTTGGCTAACGCGTCGATGGTCTCGCTGCGCGGGCGATTGGCCGGCAATTGGCAATCAGGTCCGCCGCGCCGCCGCTGGAAGTGTCGGCGGCAACCCAGCCGTCGCTGCAAGCCACCAGCGCGACGGGCGGACGCGTGTCGACGCCGGTCCAGGTGGTGCGGGTCATCCAGGCGCTGGCGTCCTGCATCGACAGATCGATGGACTGCCCGACGCCGTGGCGCGCGCGGTAATCGAGCGCCGCCAGGATCGCGATGACGCCCATCAGGCCGCCGACGATGTCGGCGATCGAGACGCCGGTCTTGTACGGAACGCCGCCGTCCTGGGTCAGGTTCATGATGCCCGACAGGCCCTGGATCGTGGTGTCCATGCCAAGCCGGTTGTTGTATGGCGAATCCTTGCCGAAGCCGCTGACGGCGCAATAGACCAGCCGCGGATTGATCCTGGCCAGTTCGTCCGGACCGAAGCCGAAGCGCTCGAGCGCGCCGGCTTCAGGTTTTCGACCAGCACGTCGGCCTTCTTGATCAGTTCGGCGAACAGCGCCTTCTCGTCGTCCTTGCGGAAATCGATCGCGATGGCGCGCTTGTCGCTGTTGCTGAGCGTGAAGAAATAGCTCTGCCCGTCGCGGTGCGGCGGCAGTGCGCGCGCCGGTTCGCCGGCCGCCGGCTCGATCTTGACGACGTCGGCGCCGAAGGCGCCCATCTGCCGCGACGTCAGCGGCGCCGTGGTGTACTGGCCGATTTCCAGCACGCGCAGGCCGTCGAGCGCGTGCTTCGTCGATGCCGCCGCAGCAGCCTTCGGGCGCTCGCCGCCGCGCAAGGCGCGGATGGCGGCGCGGTCGGCATCGACGGCGGGGATGTGCCCGGCAGGTATGCTGGTCGACAGCGACCCCTTGATCACCGGACCCGGCATGGCGAGGTCCGCCTTGGTTTGCGGGTCCTTGAGCGTCCTGATCATGCCGCGATAATTCAGGCTCTCGTCCTTGAGCAGATCCTGCACGGTGATCACCGGGCCGCAGGGCAGCGACACCGTATTCAAGTCCGCAACGCATTCCTCGACGGTGCGCGTTGACGCCCAGGCGTCCATCAGCGCGTCGACTTCGTGATTGTGGCGCACGCGGTCGGTCGGCGTGGCGTAGCGCGGATCGTTCGCCAGTTCCGGCCGCCCGATGAGCTTGCAGATGCGATGCCATTGGTCGTTGGAGCCGGCGCACAGCAAGACCCAGCCGTCGCGCGCGCGGTAGGAATTCCACGGGCGACATCGAGGGATGATGGTTGCCGATGCGGGCGGGCTGGCCGCCGGTGAAATATTTCGGCAGGAACGTGGTCAGCATGCTGACGGCGCAATCGAAGATCGCGACCTCGACGTTCTGACCGACGCCATCGCGGCGTCGCGTGCCGAGCGCCAGCAATATGCCGATCGTCGCGTAAAGCCCGGCGCCGAGTTCCAGCACCGGCGCGCCGGTTGGCGTCGGCGGCGCGCCGACCTCACCGGTGACGTCCATGGTGCCGGTCACAGCCTGCATCAGGGCGTCCGGCCAGGAGCGGCCGCTGAAGGGGCCGCTGTCGCCGAACGAACTGACGTCGCACACCACGGAAGCGGATTTGAGTGCCGTGCCAATCTTGTCGGGCCAGCGCGGATCGCTGTCGCTCGACACCAGCACGGCATCGGCCTTGCCTATGAGTTCCGTGACTAGGTCGACATCGGCCGGCGCGGCCGGGTCGAGCTTCAGGCTCAGCTTGCCGGCGGCCCAGGTGGCGCGTTGCTGCAATTTGCCTCCGGACGCGGTACCGGCTTCGACGAACACGACAGTGGCGCCGAGTTCGGCGAGCATGGAGCCTGCGGCAGCGGCTGCGGCGCGCTGGCCAAGCTCAACCACGAGGGTTTGCGACAGAAATGTGGGGAACGGATGCCATTGGGGAGCCTTCGTTTTTTGTCCTTATGCATCCATTGTTTTCGCAGGCCAATAGCGAAGTTTGGCCGCGGCAGGACGCTTTACAAACCAGGATGGCGGGGATAGCATTTTTGAAACACTGTATCAATAAATAGAACACACGTGGGAGGATACCATGCTCAGCCGACGGAACGTTCTGCTTGGGTTAAGCGCGCTCGGTTTGCCGATGCTGCCGGCCTCGTTGCGCGCGGCCGATGAGTATCCCTCCCGGGGCCCTGCGCTACGTTGTGCCGTTTCCGCCGGGCGGCGCCGTCGATACCATGGGCCGCGTCATCAGCGAAAAGCTGCAGACGAGGCTCGGCCAGACCGTGATCGTCGATAACCGCCCCGGCGCCGGCGGTTTGGTCGGAACCCGGTCGGTCGCAAGGAACGCCCCGGACGGTTACACCTTGGTGGCCGCCTCATTCAACTTCCTGACCTTGCCGGTGCTGTTCAAGGACATGGATTTCGACATCGTCGACGATTTCGAGCCGATCTCATTGGTCGCGACCTTCCCAATGGTCCTGGTCGTGCACCCGTCCGTGAAGGCCAACTCGGTGGCCGAGCTCGTGGAACTGTCGAAGAAGACGCCGCTGAGGTTCGGATCGTCCAGTACTGGCGGTGGCGGACATATCGCGGCCGAACTGCTCAATCAGCGCGCCGGCCGTCACAACATCCACATTCCGTATCGCGGCGCGGCGCCGATGAACATCGATCTGCTTGCCGGCAGTATCGATTTTGCCTTCGCCCATATCACGTCGATCGTGCAGCAGGTTCAAGGCAACAACGTCCGCGCTCTGGCGCTGACGTCCCAACAAACGTTCGCCGCTGCTGCCGAATGTCCAGACCATGACCGAGGCCGGCTTCCCGGACTTCGAGGCCGGCGAGTTGCACGGCGTGCTGGCGCCGGCCAAGACGCCGAAGCCGATCATCGACCGCCTGCACAAGGAGATCATTGCCATCATCAAAATGCCCGATGTCGATCAGAAGTTCGAAGGGCAGGGCGCCCAGATGGTCGGGTCTACGCCTGCGGAGTTCAAGGAATTCATCAAGGTGCAGGCCGTGAAGTGGGGCAAGGTCGCCAAAGACGCCGGCCTCAAGCCGGTCTAAACTCGACACAGGTTCATTCAATAGGAATTCGACGCCATGGCAGTCAACACGGCAGCCGAGAAATCGGCCAAGGAAGGCGAACAGCACACCGCGCAGCTTGCGGACTTCATCACCGGCATGACCGCGGACAATGTGCCGACGTCGGCCTTGCGCCGCGCGGCCGAATTGGTCGTCGATCATCTCGCGGTGTCGCTGCATGGCCTCGAACTGCCGTGGTCCAAGATCATGGCCGGTTATGTCGAAGACGAAGGCGGCCGCCCCGACGCCACGCTCTACGGCGCCGGCCGCGTGCCGGCACGCATGGCCGCGCTGGCGAACGGCACCATCGGCCACGGCATCGAGCTCGACGACACCCACGACCAATCGCTCAATCATCCCGGCGCGGTAGTCATTCCGGCCGCCTTGGCGGTCGCCGAGATGACCAATGCCTCGGGCCGCGATCTGCTGACCGCGATCGTCGCCGGCTACGAAGCGCAAACCCGCGCCGGCGCCTCGCTCAACGGCGATCTCATTTTGCGCGGCTTCCATCCGACCGCGCTCGGCGGCGTGTTCGGTTCCTCGACCGCGTGGCGCATCTGCTGCATCTGTCAAGCGAGCAATTGCAGTCGGCTTGGGGCCTCGCGGTGTCGATGGCGTCGGGCACGATGCAATTCACGCAAGATCCGCAAGGCACCATGGTCAAGCGCATGCATGCCGGATGGCCGTCGCATAACGGCGTCGTGGCGTCGCAACTGTCGTCGCGCGGCTTCCGCGGCCCGCTCGGCGCGTTGGACGGCAAGCATGGCTTCGTTCATGTCTTCAGCCCGAAGCCGGAAGAATGGCGTCTCACCCAAGACCTCGGCTCCGCCTGGGCGATCGAAGACATCAGCGTGAAGTTCTACGCCTGCTGCCGGCTGTTCCACGCAATGGTCGATGCCATCGGCGAATGCCGCAAGGACAAGTCGTGGTCGCTCGATCAGCTCACGGCGATTGAGGCCTTCGGTCCGCGGCTCATGTCCGAAGGGCATATGCAGTACCGGCCGGAATCGGTGATGTCGGCGCAATACTCGTTGCCCTATTCGATCGCGGCGTCGTTGAAGCTCGATCCGCGCGATCCGCGCTCGTTCAACGACGAGGCGATGAAGCGCAAGGACGTGCTGGCGCTGGCCGATCTGGTGACGGGTTCGGTCGATCCCGCGCTTCAGAAAGAATTCCCGGCCAAATTTGCCGGTGGCATTCGCTTCCGCCTCAACGACGGCCGCGTGGTCGAAAAGACGCTGCTGGATTCCTACGGCACGCCGGCCAAGCCCGTCGATGCCGCCGGCATCGAAGGCAAATTCCGTGCGCTCACCGACGGCATCGTCGCCAGCGACCGGCAGGCGAAGATCCTCGCCGCGGCGATGAAGCTCGATGAGGCCGCGAGCGGTGCGCGGCCTGACCGATCTGCTCGGCCATGGTGTTCTTCTACCCGCCGCGAAAGCGGCGAACGCGGCGGCGTAACTTCGCATCGAGTGGGCGCGGCGTTTTAGCCGCGTCTGCTCGCTTTTCCATCACGGGAACTAATGCGCCATCAGCTATGAGCCAAACGTCGGACGCGGCTGCCCGAATCTCCATTTGAAATGCCATTCTAATATGTGATACGCATGGTTATGAGCATCGGCGGCCTTGTTGCGGCGGATATCCTGTCCCGGCGGGCCCTCGTTTCGAGCAAGCAAACGTGAAGTCAGAGGGTTTCGTGCTGCCACTTCAAGGCATCCGCGTGGTTGAGTTTTGCGAAGTTGCATCGGGCCGTTCTGCGGCATGATGCTCGCCGACTTCGGCGCGGAAGTGATCAAGATCGAAAAGCCGGTGACCGGCGACACGTTGCGGGCGTGGCCGCCGATCAATGCTGGCTTCAGCGAAAACTTCGCCTCGCTCAACCGCAACAAAAAGTCGATTGCGCTCGATCTCAAGGACGCCGCCGAACGCGCGCTGGCGCGCGATCTGGCGCTCGCCGCCGACGTAGTCATCGAGAATTATCGTCCGGGCGTCATGGCGCGCAACGGCCTCGACTTTCGCACGCTGTCCAAGATCAAGCCCTCGCTGGTCTATTGTTCGATCTCTGCGTTCGGCCAGACCGGTCCGCGTTCCGGTGAGGGCGGCTTCGATCTCACCATCCAGGCGGCTGCCGGCGTGATGAGCGTCACCGGCACACCCGGTGAAGCGCCGGTGAAATGCGGCGTGCCGATCGCGGACTTCGCCGCCGGCGCCTATGGCGCCTTTGCCGTGAGTGCCGCGTTGCGCAAGGCCGCGCAGACCGGGCAGGGCGAGCATATTGACGTTTCCATGCTGGGCGTGACGCTGGGCTTTGCGGCGTTGCAGACCAGCGAATATTTCGGCACCGGCGAGGACCCGCAGAAGCTCGGCTCGGCGCATCCGCGCAACGCGCCCTATCAGGCGTTCCGCGCCAAGGACGGCTACTTCGTCATGGCGGCCGGCAATGACCGGCTGTGGTCGTCGGTGTGCCGTGTGGTCGAGCGGCCCGAATGGGTCGAGGATGCGCGCTTCATCACCACCTCCGAACGGACCAAAAATCAAGTCGAGCTTTGCGCGCTGCTAGAAGCGATCTTTTCTTCGAGTGACGCCGCGCATTGGGTCGAGACCTTCACCCGCCGCCAACGTGCCTTGCGGGCCGATCAACACCTATTCGCAGATTTTGAACGACCCGCAGGTCGCGCACATGGGCTGGGTGCGGGACTTGGTGCTTCCCAACGGCGCCGAAACCAAGACTTTCATCTGCCCCGTTCTGCTGTCGGGCAAGACTATCGAGCTCCGTTCGCCGCCGCCGAAACTCGGACAGCACCGCGACGAAATTATCTCCTGGCTTCGTGGCGCCGCCGCAAGAGAGCAAGTCGGCGCCGCGGAATAACGAGAGGCGAAAATGGCTGCAGGATTGACGCGGTTTCGCAACTTTGTCGTCGACGTGACCAAGGTCGTGTCCGGCGAGACCAGCGAACCGGTCGTCGTCGATCGCGTACGCGCGTTGCTGGGCGACCTGGTGGCCCATGACGACTGGCTGCCGGACGCGATGGCGCAGCCGCACCCGCAGTATTATCAGCAATATTTGCTGCACTGCGATCCGCTGGAGCGGTTCTCGGTCGTGAGTTTCGTGTGGAACGGCGGTCAGTTCACGCCGGTGCACGACCATACGGTCTGGGGCGTGGTCGGCGTATTGCGCGGGGCGGAACTCAATCAGACCTATCGCTGGACCGACGGCAGGCTCATGCCCGGCGAGTTGGAGCGGCTGGAGCCAGGCGACGTCGGCGCGGTCGGCCCTGAGCTTGGCGACGTTCACAAGGTGTCCAACGCCTATAGCGACCGTACATCCATCAGCATCCACGTTTATGGCGCCAATATCGGCGCGGTGAAGCGCCACGTCTTCGCCGGCGACGCCACCAAGGACTTCGTGTCCGGCTATTCGAATTTGACCCTGCCGAACATCTGGGACCGCTCGGCGGAATTGCGCGCCCGCTAGCAATAACGGGGACAAAACAGGTATCGTTCGCAGATTCGCGTTAAACTTGTTAAATTCCAACAGGCGACACACAGAACAAATTGATGGAAAAAACAGTCGTCAAAGCAATCGAGCTGGTCGAGTGCCTCAGCCGTGCGGATCAACCCGTCGGCATCACGTGGCTCGCCAAAGAGCTCGGGCTGACCAAGAGCAACGTCTTCCGTTTGCTCAACACGCTGGTGCACCGCGGCTTTGTGCGGCGCCATGCGGCGGACGGCCAATACGAGTTGACGCTCAAGGTCTGGGAACTGGGCCAGTCGGTTTTGTCGCGGCTCGACGTCAAGAAGGCGGCCGCGCCGCATCTCAACGAGCTGATGAAAGAAACCAACGAGTCGGTCCATCTCTCGATCTTCGACGATGGTCACGTACTCTACATCGACAAGGTGGAGAGCGAGCAGCCGGTGCGCGCCTATTCACGGGTCGGCGACCGGCCGCCGCCGCATTGCATTGCCACCGGCAAGGTCCTGCTCGCCTACCAGCCGGAAGAGACCATCGAGAACATCTGCCGCCATTTGGAGCGCTTCACGCCGCGA
Source organism: Pseudolabrys sp. (assembly GCA_037200245.1). GTDB lineage: Bacteria > Pseudomonadota > Alphaproteobacteria > Rhizobiales > Xanthobacteraceae > Pseudolabrys. Next base: position 12,061 of record JBBCIM010000022.1, on the reverse strand, counting down.
ACCATCACCGATCCGCGCGTGCTGCGAAAGGAATTGGAGCAGGTCCGCAAGCTCGGCTACAGCGTGAACAAAGGCGAATGGCGCGAGACCGTTTGCGGCGTCGCGGCGCCGATCCGCGACTATAGCGGCGGTGTCGTGGGTGCCGTGGGGTATCTCCGGCCCCGCCGAACGCCTCAAGCCCAACAAGCTCGACCGCCTGGCGCCGGTCGTCATGGCCTGCGCCGACCGCATTTCCGCCGACATGAGCTACCGGCCCGTGGCGCCGGCCGCGAACGCGTCCAAGGCCAAGCTGCGCGCCGTCCGCTGACGTTCCATCCTACGAAACCGGGCCCGTGGTATGCACTTCCGTGCTGGCGCGCGCCGTCGAGGCGCGCTAAACCGCAGGCGGCCAAAACGTTGACGGCAGGGCCAAATCTGATAAGTTGCCGGAAATCAGAACAGCGTTTTATTATTTGGAACGGGAGCGAAGCGTGGATTTTGGCTTGAAGGGTCGTAACGTCCTCATCACCGGCAGCGGCGGCGGTATCGGCCGCGTCATGGCGCTCGCCTTCGCGAAGGAAGGCTGCCGTATCGCGGTCAACGACGTGTCGGCGAAAGGCATCGAAGAAACCATCGCGCAGGTCAAAGCCGCGGGCGGCGAAGCGGTGTCGGCCAGTGCGACATCACTGATCTTGCCCAGGTGCAGGCGCTGATCGCAAAGCTCGAAGCCTCGCTCGGCTCGGTCGACGTGCTGGTCAATAATGCGGCGGTGCTGATCGCCCACGAATTCTTCGTCGAGACCAAGCCGGAAGATTGCGACAAGGAAATCAAGGTCGCGCTCTACGGCACGATGAACTGCGTGCGCTCGGTATTGCCGGGCATGATGAAGCGCAACTTCGGCAAGATCGTCAACGTCGTCACCGACTCTGCGCGCGTCGGTCAGGAGCGCCAGGTGAACTACTCGGCCGCCAAAGGCGGCGTCATCTCGTTCACCAAGTCGATTGCCAAGGAAGTCGGCCGCAACAACATCAACGTCAACGCGGTTTCGCCCGGCGCCACCAATTCGCCGATCCGCCTGGAGATGCTGCGTCAGTTGACCGAAAAGATCGGCAAGGAAAAAGCTGCCGAGCGCGAAGAGAAGGTCAAGCGCGCCTATGCGCTGCGCCGCATCGGCGAATCCGAAGACGTTTCCAACATGGTCGTGTTCCTCGCGTCTGAGCCGGCGCGTCATGTCACCGGCCAGATCGTGAGCGTCAACGGCGGCTTTGCGATGCCGGGCTGAGGAATAAGATAGTGTCCAGTGTCCTCGTAGAACGCCGGTTGCCCTCGGTTATCCTGACGCTCAACCGTCCGGACAAGCAGAACGCGCTCGATATCGCGACCTTCGACGCGCTCGAGCGCGAGCTTGCCGCAATCGACGCCGATCCGGAAATCCGCGGCGTCATCCTTACCGGCAACGACAAGGTGTTTTCGACCGGCGGCGACCTGGCGCAGGCGCTCAAGGTCGAGACCATCCTCGACACCAAGTTCTGGCTCGACCGTTTTGCCCGCGTGAACGCCCAGATCGAGGCGCTGACCAAGCCGGTCATCGCCGTGATCAACGGCTTCTGCCTGACGGGCGGCCTCGAACTGGCGCTGTGCTGCGATATCCGCATCGCCGGCACCGGCTCGAAGTTCGGCGTCACCAGCAGCCGCATTGGCACCGTGGCTGGTGCCGGCGCGACGCAGCGGCTGGCACGATTGATTGGGCCGGAATGGACCAAGGAAATGCTGTTCAGCGGCGAGTTCTTCGACGCCGAGAAGGCCTTGCGCATCGGCATTGTCAGCGAAGTCACCGACCCGGACAAGGCGATGGCCGCCGCACTGGCGCGCATCGATACCTACGCCAAGCGCGCGCCGCTCAGCGTATTCTACGCCAAGCTTGCCGTGAACAACGGCCTGCAAATGGATCTGCAGTCCGGTCTAAACTACGAGCGTCAATTGACGACCGGTCTGTTCCAGACCAACGACCGCAAGGAAGGCATGGCCGCATTCCTCGAAAAGCGCCCGGCCGACTTCAAAGGCAAATAGATTCCGCACCAGGAAGGATACCGCCCATGAACCAGCACGTCCGCTCACCTTTCACCGACATTCTCTACGAAAAGGACCAGGGCGTTGCCTGGGTCATCATCAACCGTCCGGAGACGTACAATTCGGTGACCCAGCATTCGGTCGAGGAACTGTGCGATGCCTTCCGCGATGCCGCCGAAGATCCGGAAATCGGCGCGATCGTGTTCACCGGCGCGGGCGAGAAGTCGTTCTGCTCTGGCGGCAACATGCAGGCGATCGCCGACCGCACCTCGCAGGTGAAACGTAACCACCTGCGCGTGATGTCGCACCTTGCCATCGCCATCCGCACCGCCGGCAAGCCGGTGATTGCCGCGGTCAACGGCTACGCCATCGGGCTCGGTCATGAACTGCATCTCATCTGCGACATCACGATCGCGGCCGATCATGCGAAATTCGGCCAGACCGGCCCGAAGATGGGCAGCGTGCCGTGCTGGGCGGCCACCCAGCTTCTGCACCGCACCGTCGGCGAAAAGCGCGCCCGCGAAATCCTCTATTTCTGCCGGCAGTACTCCGCGGCGCAGGCGCTCGACTGGGGACTGATCAATGCCGTGGTGCCGATGAAGGATCTGCGCAAGACGGCGAACGACTGGGCGCAGGAACTGGTCGACAAGTGCCCGACCTCACTGCGCGTCGCCAAGCTCGCCTTCAATGCGGAATCCGACCAGAGCCTCTGGAGCGGAATGTTCGCGGCGGGCGAGATGTTGTCGCAACATGTCGATACCGACGAGTTCGTCGAGGGCCCGGCCGCCTGGCTCGAGAAGCGCAAGCCGGACTTCCGCAAGTTCCGCAAGAAAATGGTCCGGCAGGCTTAAGGCGCGCGTGCGCGGCTTGGTCCGCGAGTTCGGCCGATGACGGTCCATCAAGCGACAAGCCCCGCTCCCGCGGCCTCTGGCGAAAGGGACGCGGGGCTTATCGTTGAACGCTCCGGCGCCGTCGTCCGCCTGCGGCTGAACCGGCCGCAGCGGGCGAATGCGCTGAGCGCGCCTTTGGTCGACGCGCTGACCGCGGCGGTCGCTACGGCATCCGGCGACGGCACGCGGCTGCTGGTGCTTGAAGGCGAGGGCGCGAGCTTCTGCTCCGGCTTCGACCTGAGCGACATCGACACCCAATCCGACGGCGATCTGGCGCTGCGGTTCATCCGCATCGAACTCATGCTGCAAGCCGTCTATCACGCGCCGATGCCGACCATGGCCTTGGCGCAAGGCCGCGTTTTTGGGGCCGGCGCCGACCTGTTCGGCGCCTGCTCTGTGCGCATCGCCGCGCCTGACGCCAAATTCCGATTTCCTGGTCCGGGCTTCGGGTTGATTCTCGGCACCGGGCGCCTCGGCCGCTGTATCCGCGAATATGCCGCGCAGAATTGGCTGCTAAGCGGCCGCGAGGTCGATGCGGCCTCGGCGCTGGACGTGGGCTTTGCCAGCGAAATTTTCGAGCCTGGCCGGTGGCCGGCGCGCATCGCCGAATTGGGCGAGGGCGGCCCGCTTGCCTCAAGCACTATTGCGGCGGTGTTGGGCCGTCCTGAAGGACGATAGCCGTGCGAAGGATCTCGCGGCTTTGACGCGCTCGGTGGCGCCGGCAGGCCTCAAGGATCGGATTTTGCGCTATCGGGATCAGCGCAAAAGCAAGGTCTCCTAGCCGTCGATCAGCACGTTTGGCTTGGCGAATTTCTCCAGCGCCGATTGATCCTGGATGACGATATCGCGGCCGGAACTCCTCACGCCGTATTTCGCCAGCAGTGCCAAATTCCGGGACAGGTTTTCCGGTGTCATGCCGAGCCTCGAGGCCAGCGTGCGCTTGTCAAAGGCCAGTTCGATGCAGCGCTGATGGCCCTGTTGGGCATCGGTTTGCAGGATCCAGTTGGCCAGCCGTTCCGCACTGCTGCGCAGCTTCTCGTTCTTGAGCGCGCGCACCACCGAACGGTAGCGCCCGGCCAATTCCTTGACGATGGCGCGGGCAAAGACGGCGTCACGTTCCAATACATTGCGCACCGTCTTCGCAGGGATGAGCAGGATCCGCGAAGCCGCAAGGGTTCGCGCCGACTTAAGATAGACTTCGTCGCAGACAACCTCGGCCAGGATGAACGCGGTGACCGGCCGTATGATATCGATTGCCGTTTCGTGGCGGTCATGGCTGCCGAATAATTCGACCGCGCCTTCGAGGACGACATGCAGGAATTGCGGCAAGGTGCCTTCGCTGAACAAAGCAGCATGCGGCGGAAAGGACTGCAAAACTGCATCGCCGACCAATTCGTCAAAATTTGCTTGGCTCATGCCGCCAAACAGCGCCAGCGCGCGAATCGTTTTCAAATGAGCTTGTCGCACGGTCTTTCCCGCCTCTTTGGGACCCTCTATGACCGCTGGCAAACTAGGAGGCGGGCGCGGCCAACACCTTGATAAGGATCAAATTGGCGGTTGCGGGTGGTCCGCAGAAAAGGCTCGGGGGCGACTATTCGGTCACGTGGCCAAATTTCGCGATAACAACGTCAGGGATCGCCATGGCCGTGATCTTGTCCGGATCGGCCTTGTTCTTGGCTGCCCAGACGCGGGTTTCGCGGCCATCGACCGCGAGTTCGCCGTTGACCGACAGGCGATGTTCGACGTCGAAGCTGGAGCGGCGGAATTCGCTGACCCGCGAGGCGATCTCGACGGTATCGCCGAATCGCGCGGGTTTGAGGAAATTCGCGCGCGCATCCACCAGCGCGATGCCGATGATGCCGTAAGTTGGCGCCAGGTCCTGCGGTTTGATGCCGAGCACCGCTTCGAACAGCAGCCAGGCATTGGTATCGAACATTTCGAAAAAACGCGGATTGAACACGATGCCGGCCGGGTCGCAGTGGCCCCATGCGATCGTCAACTGTCTGCGGTAAATGAACGACGCCACCAATAAACTCCGCTATTGAGCCTTGCTGGCTTTGCGCTTGCGCGGCCTGCGCCATTCTACCACCTCCTGCGCCAGCAACTCGACCTTCGAGGAGCGCCGGCGGCTGCGCAAAGCGTGGGCGGGCGCCACAGGCACATGCGGCGAATTGTCGAGTGCCTCCATCAGCCAATGCAGGTCCTCGGGCGCAATCACCCAGCGCTTGGGCGCAAAGCGGGCCAGCGAGAACGGCCGCGAGAAGGCGAGCATCGATTTCTTGCCGCCGGGCAGGCAATATTCATGGGCATAGCTCATCGCCAACTCGCGCGGCGAACGATAGATCGGGTCGCGCCAGCGCAGGATGGCGTGGTTGGTCTTGCTGATCGCGCCCCAGTGCCCGCGTTCCTTGAAAAGCGTGACGATATGGTCGTGGTCGCTCGGCAGCGATTGGATGTCCATCAGCCAGACCGGCTTGCCGTGGTAGATCAGCACGGCGGCGGCAAGCAGCGCGCCTTCGGCGCAATGGGCCACCCGCGCCCGCATCGTCCGGCGCGGCGACATCACGGTATCGCCGTCGGGCTCGAAATTGGCGGGCAGCCGGTCGATGAAAGTCTGCAGCTTCTGCGGCGTGTCGAGCCGAGCCATGAGCCGGCGCTCGGCGGGTGTCAGCAGCGCGCGCAGCGCGGTTCGGTAGGCTTTGGTGGTCATGCTTGGCGCAATTCTATGCGCTCAAGGCGCCGCGCGGACGGCTCCAAAGCTTGCCTCCACAGCTTAATCGACGGGAACAATCCTAGCGCAGGTACGGCCGCAGCGGCTTGAGCTGCTGCTTATGCCGAAACGGGTTGGGTTGCGGCATGGGTACGTTATCGTCCGGCGTCGCGGCGGCGCGCGCTTCCTGGACCACGGGGGCCACCTCGGCACGCGGCTGGACCGGCGGCGCGGGCGCCGACTCAGGCGCCTTTGGCGCCACCGCCACCGGCGGGAACGTGTCCGGCGAGTAGGCATAGGCGTTGTATTGATTGCTGCGGATCGGCTGGCTGGCGTCCTGAATGATACGGTCGCCCTCACGCCGATTCTCATAGCTGCTGCCGCGCCCGCTGAAGGTGACGGCGAAGCCCGGCTTATTTTTGATCAGCGGATCGGCTGCCGCAATCGTGCGGTCGTAGTCGTTACGGTCGTAGCTGGCGATGCCGCGGTCGAGCACAGCGGTGGAGAAGCTCGGGCTCAGCTTGATCGCCTGGTTCATGTCGCGGGTGGCGCGGTCGAAATCGCGCCGGTCGTAATAAGCAAAGCCGCGGTTATACAGTGCCAACGCATAATTGGGATTGAGCGTCAGCGCCTGATTGTAGTCGGCAATGGCTTTGTCGAACTCGCCGCGGTTGCGATAGGCAAAGCCGCGGTTGTTGTAGGCGCGCGCGTTTTTCGGGTCGAGCTTGATCGCCTGGCTGAAATCCTGGATCGCGACGTCGAACTCGTTCTTGTTGTCGCGCGCCAGGCCGCGCGCGTTATAGGCGGCGGCGAAATTCGCATCGAGCTTGACGGTCGCATCGAAATCCTTGACGGCGCGCTCGAAGTCGCGCTTTTCGGAATAGGCGTTGGCGCGGTTGTAATAGGCCGTGGTGTAGTTGGCGTTCAGCCGGATCGCCTCGCCGAAGTCCTGGATGGCAATGTCGGTCTCGCCTCTGTTGCGGCGGACAAGGCCGCGATTGTGGAACGCGACCGCATCGCGCGGGTCGAGCTTAATGGCCGCGTCGAAGTCCGCAAGGGCGCGATCGTTGTCACCCCGCATGCCGTAGCTGGTGCCGCGATTGGTGTAGGTCGCCGACGCGCGCGGATCCAACCGCAGCGCGGCATCGAAGTCGGCGATGGCGCGGTCGAGGTCGCCCTTCATGCGATAGGTGAGGCCGCGGCTGTCGAACGCCACCGCGTTCTTGCCGTCGAGCTTGATCGCAAGGCTGAAGTCGTTGATTGCGCGCTCAAAGTCGCTCTTGTCGCGATAGGCGAGACCGCGGTGGTAATAGGCGATGTCGAAGTTCGGATTGAACCGGGTCGCCTCGGTGAAGTCGGCGATGGCGCGGTCGATGTCGCGCTTCTCATAATAGGCGTTGCCGCGCTGATAGAAGGCCAGCGAGTATCTGGTGTCGTACTTTACCGCTTCGCCGAAATCGGCGATGGCGCGATCGATGTCGCCCTTGAGCCGGTAGGCGACGCCCCGGTTATAGAAGGCCATCGCGTTGGAGGGGTCTAGCTTGGTGGCCTCCGTGAAATCGGCAATGGCGCGGTCGGTTTCGCCCTTGGCGCCATAGCTCAGCGCGCGGTCATAGAAGGCCATGGCGAAGTTCGGCGCGATCTTGAGCGTGGCGTCAAAATCGGCGATAGCGCGGTCGTAGTCGCGCTTGAACTCCAGCGCATTGCCGCGGTTGTAATAGGCCACCGCATAGCCCGGATTGATCTTGATCGCCTGCTCGAAGTTCTGGATGGCGCGGTCGATATCGTGCTTGTCGCGGAAGGCAAGACCGCGGTTGTAGTAGGCCAAGCTGTTGCGCGGATCGAATTTGACCGCCTGCTCGAAGTCGGCAAGCGCGCGGTCGGTGTCGCCCTTGGCGGCATAGGCCACGCCGCGGTCGTTATAGCCCTGCGCGTAGCTCGGGTTGAGTTTCAGCGCCTGGGTCAGGTCGGCGATGGCGCGGTCGAAATCGCGCCGGTTGGTATTGGCGTTGCCGCGGTTGTTGAAGGCCAGTGAGTCGCCGGGGTTGAGCTTGATCGCGCTGTCGTAATCGGCGACCGCCGGCGTGTACTCGCCCTTGTCGTATTTGGCGTTGGCGCGGTTGTAGAAGGCGATGGCATAGCCGCTGCTCAGCTTGATCGCCTGGTCGTAGTCGGCGACGGCGCGGTCGAGCTGGTTCTTGGCGGCGTAGGCGATGGCGCGGTTGTTGAACGTCGGCGCATATTGCCCGTTCAGCGACACCGCCTGATCGAAATCGGCGATGGCGCGGTCGTTGTCGCCCTTCAAGCCGTAGGCGATGCCGCGGTCGTTATAGGCGATGGCCTGGTCGGGCCCGAGCCGAATCGCCTGGCTTAGGTCGACGATGGCCTTGTCGAAATCGCCTTTGCCGGCCTGCGCGTTGCCGCGCGCGCTATAGGCCTGGGCGAGCTGCGGGTTGAGTTTGATGGCCTGGTTGAAGTCCTCGACCGCGCGGTCGTCGTCGCGGGTCTCGTGATAGGCGATGCCGCGGTTATAGAACGCCGCCGCGTTCTTGGCGTCGAGCCTGGTGGCCTGCTCGAAGTCCTGGATGGCGCTGGCGTAGTCCTCGCGCTCGTAGCGCGCGACGCCGCGGTCGTAATAGGCCATGGCGTCCTTCGGATTGAGCCTGATGGCCTGGTCGTAACTGGCGATGGCGCGCTCATAATTGCGGCGCTGGAAGAAGACGTTGCCGCGATTGTAGTAGGCGGACGCGAAATTCGGGTTGATCTTGATCGCCTGATCGAAGTCGGCCGCGGCGCGATCGAGGTCGTTCTTCGACGCGAAGTTGATGCCGCGGTCGTTATAGGCGAGCGCGAAAATCGGGCTCAGCCGGATGGGCTGCGCCAATTCCACGGTGTCGCGGTCGTAGCCGCGCTGGGCGCGGATGTCGTTGCCGCGCGGGCTCGCGGCGATGGCGTAGTTTGGATTGATCTTGATCGCGGTCTCGTAGTCGGCGATGGCACGCTCGTAGTCCTTCTTCTCGTAATAGGCGATGCCGCGGTCGTGATAGGCGAACGAATCTTTGGGGTTGAGCTTGATCGTCTGGTTGAAATCGGCAATGGCGCGGTCGAGCTCGTTCTTGTCGAAATAGGCATTGCCGCGATTGTAATAAGCCGCGGAATAGCTGTCGTTGAGTTTGATCGCCTCGGCGAAGTCGGCCACGGCTCGGTCGCTGTCGCCCTTGGCGCGATAGGCGATGCCGCGATTGTTCAGAGCGATGGCATTCTTCGGATCGAGCTTGAGCGCGTGGTCGAAATCGCGCACGGCGTTTTCGGTCTCGCCCTTGGTGCCATAGGCAATGCCGCGGTCGTAATAGGCCCGCACATAACTCGGATTGAGCTTGATCGCCTGATTGAGGTCGGCGATGGCGCGGTCGTATTCGCGCCGGTCGAAATAGGCGTTGCCGCGGTTGCTGAAGGCCAGCGCGTAGTTCGGGTCGATCTTGGCGGCGGTGCTGAAATCGTCGATGGCGCGGACGGCGTCGCCCTTGGCTCGATAGGCGATGCCCCGGTTGTTGTAGGCCGAGGCAAGCTTGGCGTCGTATTTGATGGCCTGGCTGAAGTCGTTGATGGCGCGGTCATACTCGCGCTTGTTGTTGAGCGCCTGGCCGCGTGAATTGTAGGCCGCGGCATTGGCCGGGTTGAGCTTGAGAACCTGGTCTAGGTCCTTCAATGCGCGATCGTGATAGCCGATCGTTTCCAGCGTCTCGCCACGGTTGAACAGCGCCACGGCGTAGCCGGAATTGATCGTCACCGCCTGGTCGAAATCCTTGATCGCGCGCTCCAGCTCGCCCTTGCTCTTAAAGGCCATGCCGCGGCTGTTGAACGCCACTTCCGAATGCGGATTGACCTTGATCGCGCGGTCATAGTCGGCGATGGCGCGATCGAGATCACCCTTCTGCTGGTTGATGGCTCCACGGTTGTTGAGGGCCGCCGCGAAGTTCGGATCGAGCTTGATGGCCTGATCGAGATCGGCCAGTGCCTTGGTCAGGTCGCCTTTGCGCTGATAGAGCAAAGCGCGGCTGTTGAACACGCCGGCATAAGTCGGGTTGAACTTGATGGCTTGCTCGAAGTCCTGCAAGGCGCGGTCGATCTTGCCACGCTCGGCAAAGGTATTGCCGCGCTCGGTGAAAGCGGCGGCGTATTTCGGGTCGAGCTTGATGGCCATGTCGTAATTCACGACGGCGCGGTCGAAATCGCCCTTCTGTTGATACGCGTTGCCGCGGTCGACATAGGCCGCGGTGAATTTCGGATCGAGCCGGAGAGCCTGGTCGAAATCGGCAATGGCGCGGTCCGAATCGCGCCGCTCGCGATAGGCGACACCGCGCGCGTAAGCGGCTTGCGCATCCTTCGGGTCGAGCCGGATGGCCTGGCTCAGATCGGCGATGGCTGCGTCCAGATTGCGCCGTTCGAAATTCGCCATGCCGCGGTTGTAGTAGGGGGTACTGAAGTTCGGGTTGAGTTTGATCGCCTGATCGAAATCCGGAAAGGCGTTCTCTTCTTCGTGCAGGCTCAAATAGCTGAAACCGCGGGCATTGAACGCTGCCGCGTTCTTGGGATCGAGCTTAATGGCGCGCGTGAAGTCGGCGACCGCGTGCGGGTAGTCGCGCTTGTCCTGGTTGGCCAGGCCGCGGCTGTAATAGGCGCCGGCATAATTCGGATTGGCCTTGATGGCTTCGTCGAAGTCGGAGATCGCCTTGTCGAAATTGCGCTTCTTCTGGAAAACGTCGCCGCGGTTATTGAGGGCGGCAGCAAATTGCGGATCGATACGCAGCGCCTGGTCGAAGTCGGCGATGGCACGGTCGCTGTCGCCTTTGCCGTTATAGGCCAGGCCGCGCACGTTGAAGGCGGCGGTGTAGTCCGGCTTGATGTTGATTGCCTGATTAAGATCGGCGATGGCGTGCTCGTAGTCGCGCTTGTCGAATAGCGCGTTGCCGCGTTCATAGAAAGCCGCCGCATTCTTCGGATCGAGTTGGATTGCCTGGTTGAGGTCGGCGAGCGAGAGCTCGATGTTGCCGCGGCCCCGATAGGCGATACCGCGATGATAATAGGCCAGCGCGTTCTTCGCGTCGAACTTGATGGCCTGCGTGAAGTCGGCGATGGCGCGTTCGTCGTCGCCTTTGGCGCGCAGCGCCAGACCGCGGTTGTAGAAGGCCAGCGCATTCTTCGGATCGATCTTGATCGACTGATCGAAGTCGGTGATGGCGCGGTCGGGTTCGCCGCGCGCGGCATAAGTGATGCCGCGGTTGTAATAGGAGAGGGCGTCCTTGGGGTCGAGCTTGATCGCCTGGGTCAGGTCGGCCTGCGCCTTGTCGTAATCGCGCTTCTCGAAATAGGAGACGCCGCGGTCGTAATAGGCCAGCGCATAATTACTATCGAGCCGGATGGCCTGATCGTAGTTCTGGATGGCGCGGTCGTAGTCGCGCTTGTCGTAATAAGCATTGCCGCGGTTGTAATAGGCCAGCACGTAGTTGGAGTTGAGCAGGATCGCCTGGTCGTAGTCCTTGATCGCGCGGTCGACCTCGCCGTTGTTGCGATAGGCCAGGCCGCGGTTGTTGTAGGCGAAGCCGTCGCGCGGGTCGAGCAGGATAGCCTGGTCGAAATCCTGGATGGCGCGGTCGACGCTGCCTTTGGCCGCATAGGCGATGCCGCGGTCGTTGAGCGCCAGAATGAATTCCGGGTTGATCTTGATGGCTTGGTCGAAATCTTGAATCGAGCGCTCATAATCGCGGATGTCGCGATAGGCGAGGCCGCGGCTGTGATAGGCGACGGCGTCATTGCCGTTGAGCTTGATGGCGCGGTCGTAATCTGGAATGGCGCGGTCGGGCTCGCCCTTGGCACGATAAGCCATGCCCCGGTTGAAGTAGGCCAGTCCGAAATTCTGATTGAGTTTGATGGCCTGATTGAGCACATCGATCGTGCGGACATAGTCGCGCTTGTCGTAGTAGAGATGACTGAGCGTGTTGAGCGCGATCGAATTCTTTGGATTGTATTTGACGGCCTGTTCGAGATCCTGAAGAGCGCGATCGGCGTCGCCGCGGTCGCGAAACGCCAGGCCGCGGTTGAAATACGCTTCGGCGTCTTTCGAATCGAGCTTGATGGCCTCGTCGAAATCGCGAATGGCATTTTCGCTATCGCCCTTCGCGCGATAGGCCTTGCCGCGGCCGGTCAGCGCTTCGGATTTCTGCTGCTTCTTGACGTTGTGCGTTTCGATGATCGCGGTGCAGCTTGTGATGCGCAGATCCGGCGACGCGTCTTCTTTGCCTTCGCACCATTTCTGCTGATCGCGCGGCGCTGCGAACGACGGCTGCGCCGCCAGCAGCAATGTGGCTGCGGCCAGCAGGCAGAGGTAAAAGTATTGCGCTCCCCGAGTCAT
>JBBCIM010000021.1:0-74780 GCA_037200245.1 Pseudolabrys sp. | reverse complement strand
GCTGGCGCCATGGAACGCGCGATGGGTCCAATAGGTCAGGAAGTCACGACGCCACCAGGAAGGTGATGGCCTGCGCCCAGAGCGGCAGCTTCGCCAGCGGACCGAAGCCGTCATCGTAGAACGCCATCAGGTTTTCGCTGCCGTGGATGCCGTAGATATAGGCTGCGCACATCACCATCAGGCCGATGCGCACGGAGCGCGCGGCCAGCGGGATCAGAAACCAGTAGATCACGTCGGTGAGGATTTCGCGCTTGTGCCACCAAGGCCGGCCCGGGTTACAGGCGGACCAGTGCGTCAGAACGCCGAAGACAACACCCAGGGCGATGGAGACGGGAGGATTTTGACAATGTTCTCGCCCATACCATGAAGGACGGACATGAAACTCGCCGAGCATGAGTTGGGTCCCTTGCTGCCGGGGATCGGCGGTCCCGATATGGCGACGGCCACCTAGGAATGTCTTTCGTATCGGCCGCCACGGTTAAGATGCGGTGAATGACTTGCATTCGCGCAGAAGCGGAACTCCGCCACGGTAGCCGGAACAAAAATGACAACCATTGCTCGCATCCTCGGCCAGTATTCACGGCGGGCTGAGAGGCAGCCTATTCAGCGGGAACCATGGGGCATACCTAACGCTCAAAGCAATAAATCTATGTATTCATTTATTTCATAAGCCTATAGCATAAGTATATAACGCATAAATTCTTTATTTACTCTGATCTTCTTTCGGTAATGTTTTGTTAACTACGATTTATATACACGAGAATGCCATATGTTTCTTCGATCATATTAACCGGCATGCAAGACCTCATTGGTAGGTTTGCGTATGGTTCTCGGGAGCCGGAGGTAATCCGGTCCTCAGGGCCAGCTCAGACAGCCACGTGTGGATTATGGAGCTTCCAATGAAAAACCTCTTCGTGCGTTTCGTGAACGACAATTCGGGGTGCGACGGCCATCGAGTACGGCCTCATTGCCGCCGGGCATTTCGGTCGCGATCATCGCGGTCGTGAACGGCCTCGGCACCAACCTGAACACCAAGTTCGACACCATCAAGACCTCGCTCAAGTAATCGAGCGGCGTCGTGACAAGAAAAAGGCTCCGGCCAGATTGCCGGAGCCTTCTGCTTTGGGGGCGACTGTAACCGGGCCGACAGCGGCTGTTGCTTAACCAATGGTAAAGGCGTCTCGCGTTAGTAGTCTGCCCAAGCGCGCGATTGCCGCCTTGCGGAAACAACCGATCATGCTGACGGATGGCATCAGACTCCTGCTGTTTCCCGCTTTGATGGCCTTTGCCGCCTCAAGCGATCTCTTCACAATGACCATCTCGAACAAGCTGTCGCTGGCGCTTACCGCGGGCTTTTTCGCGCTTACGCTGGTTGTCGGCATGGCTTGGCCCGCCATCGGCATGCACGTGGCGGCGGGTGCGGTGGTCCTGGTGATTTCGTTCGGCTTCTTCTCGCAAGGCTGGATCGGCGGCGGCGATGCCAAAACTGGCGGCCGCCACCGCGCTGTGGTTCGGCTTCGACAACTTGTTCGACTACCCTGGTCTATGCGTCGATGTTCGTTGGCGCCCTGACGTTGCTGCTCATTCAGTTTCGAAAGCTGCCGCTGCCGGGTCCCCTCGCCCGCCAGCCCTGGATTCTCCGCCTGCACAGAAACCGGCGGCGAATCCCCTACGCATCGCACTCGCGGCCGCCGCGCTTGCGGTCTATCCGAAGACGCTCTGGATGCCGGCGATCGGCATCTGATTTTCGAGCATCGCTGTCGTCATTTCAAAAAGCCTCACACTTCAGGCCGCTTTAGCGCCAGGCAATAAAACATTAACTCGATTTAGATACCGCTGCTTAACCATACCTTGACCTTTAGCTGATGAAATCCCGTGCGAGCGGCGCTGTGCGCCGCCATGTGGTTTAGGCGGCCGGACCGGCCGCCATGTCGTGAGAGTGAGCGTATGAAAGCAGCGCGTGTCGTTGTGCTGACGGTCGCCATCGCAGCCGGTGGTGTTGCCGCCATGCTGCGGGCCGGGGCGAAAAGCCGCCGGAGGTCAAACAGGAAGCCGTCAAGGTCGACACTGTTGACGTCCTGGTCGCGCATGGCGACATCCCGTTGGGTCAGGCTTTGACGCCGGCCGACCTGCAATGGCAGCCCTGGCCGGCCAGCGCAGCGACCGGAAATTTCATCCGCAGCAACAACAATCCGCAAGCCATCGAGACTTTTACAGGACAGATCGCGCGCGTGCCCTTCGTCGCGGGCGAGCCGATCCGCGAAGCCAAGCTGGTGAACGCCAAGGGCTCGGGCTTCATGGCGGCGATCCTGCCGACCGGCATGCGCGCCGTTTCCACGCAAATCTCGCCGGAAACCGGCGCCGGCGGCTTCATTCTGCCGAAACGATCGCGTCGACGTCATCCTCACCCGCCGCGATAGCGGGGACAATAAGTCGAGCACCGAATCGCGCACCAGCGAGACCATTCTCAGCAATATCCGCGTGCTGGCGATCGACCAGGCCATCGAAGAGAAGAACGGGCCAGAAAGTATGTGGTCGGCAAGACCGCGACGCTCGAACTGTCGCCCCGGCCAAGCCGAAACGCTCGTGCTGTCGCAGCAGCTCGGCATTTTATCGCTGACGCTGCGCAGCATCACCGATGCGTCGAAATCGAGATGCCGAGCGACGCCGATAACGCCGGCAAACGCAACACCATCAATGTCATCCGGTTTGGCGTGAGCACCACGACGACACCGAAATGATACGATCGAGGGGACGTAGGGGACATGTCGATAAAGACACTGATCCGCACCGCAGCGCTGGCGGCATTGATCGCAGGCGCCGGCCTGGCGCCGATGGCGCCTGCGACCGCCGCCGATCCGTCGCGCATGCCGGTGATCGAGGTTGCGGCCAGCGAGGCCACCTCGCGATTCATCCCGCTCGGCTTCGGCAAGTCGGTCGCGATCGACCTGCCGGCCGACATCAAGGACGTGCTGGTGGCGGACCCCAAGATCGCCAATGCGGTGATCCGTATCCTCGCGCCGCGTCTACATGACGGCGTCGCCGTCGGTCAGACCAACATTTTCTTCTTCGACGCCAACGGCAAGCAGATCGCCGGCTTCGACATCGCAGTGACGCGCGATCTCAACGGTTTGCGCGCGGGCGCTCAAGCAGACCATGCCGGAATCCGACATCCGCATCGAAGGCATCGGCCAAGACGGCCTCATGCTCACCGGCAGCGCCGCGAGCGCCGCCGATGCGCAGCAGGCTTATGACATCGCCTCCAAACTGGTCGGTGACGCCAAGATCGTCAACGGCATCACGTCCGCGGCCGGGATCAAGTCATGCTGAAGGTGACGGTGGCCGAAGTGCGGCGCGATGTCATCAAGCAGCTCGGCATCGATCTGTCCGGCAGCTTCAACTACGGCACCGCCGTGGTGAACTTCAATCAGGTCAACCCATTCTCCGCCAACGGCCAGACGCTGAGCACCTCGCAGCTCGCCGGCTCGATGAACGGCAATCAGCGCCACGCTGCGTGCCATGGACCGCGCCGGCATCCTGCGCACGCTGGCCGAACCGAGCTTGACGGCGATTTCCGGCGAAACAGCGAGCTTCGTTGCCGGCGGTGAATTTCCCGATCCCGAACGGACTATCGTGCGACACCACCAAGTCGCCGCCGGTCTGCCAAGCGCAGGTCGACTTCAAGAAATTCGGCGTCAGCCTGGTGTTCACGCCCATCGTGCTGTCGGAAGCCGCATCAGCCTGAAGGTCATGACGGAAGTGTCCGATCTGTCGACCGACAACGCCTTGACGTTGACCGTGCCGGGCTCGACCCAGACCTTGACCATTCCGTCGATCAGCACGCGGCGCGCCGACACCACGGTCGAAATTCCGTCCGGCGGTTCGCTGGCGCTCGCCGGCATGATTCAGGAAAAGACCAAGCAGCAGATCAACGGTATTCCCGGCCTGATGCAGTTGCCGATCCTCGGCGCGCTGTTCAAGAGCCGCGACTACATCAACAACCAGACCGAACTGATGGTCATCGTCACACCCTACGTGGTGCGCGCCGTGGCCCAGAAGCAATTGTCGCGGCCTGACGACGGCTATGCCGATCCCAACGATCCGCAGGCCGCGTTGCTCGGACGCATCAATCGCATTACGGCTCCGCCACACCGGCGGCGGTGCCGGCCGACCCGAAGAACAGCTACCGCGGCAAATACGGCTTCATCCTCGATTGAGCGGGACCAGGAGACCACCGATGAAACAACTTCCCACGGCGATTGCGCGCGCGGCGCCCAAGCGGCGCTGCGTCTGTTGGCAGCCGGCGGTCTCGCCCTGATGCTGGCCGGCTGTTACGACAAAACGACCGGCGTCGCCCAGCCGAATACCCGACCGACTACCGGCTGCGCCATCCGATCACGCTGAAGGAAGGCGATCGCACCGTCGAAGTCTTTGTCGGACGCAATCGCGGCGGTCTGACGCCGACGCAACGCGCCGACGTGCTGTCCTTCGCGCAGCTTTGGCGGCGCGAGGCCACCAGCGGCATCATCATCGACGTGCCGAAGGGCGGGCCGAGCGAGCACGCCGCCGACGATTCGTTGCGCGAGATCCCACTCTATCCCTCGCCGCCTCCGGCGTGCCCGCAAAGCGGTCTATGTCCGCAACTACCGGCCGTCAGACATGTCGTTGGTCAGCATCAAGATCAATTACACGAAAATGATCGCCGAAGCGGGTCCCTGCGGCCAGTGGCCGGAGAATCTCGGCCGGGCCAGGACGCCAGCTATATCGAGAACCGGCCGTTCTGGAATCTCGGCTGCTCCAGCCAGCGCAATCTCGCCGCCATGGTCGACAATCCGGCGGACCTGGTTCAGCCGCGCGGCGAGTCGCCTTCCTATACGGCGCGCCGCACCGTCGCGATCGACAAATACCGCAAGGGCGACAGCCCGTCCGGCACCTACCAAGGTTACGACGCCAACAAAATCAGCGATCTCGGCAAATGATCAAGCACGCTCAGCAAGTCGCAGTTCTGGATGACGAGACGGCGCCGTCGGTGGTGCCCGACATCGCCGCCGCGGAAGAGCATATCGCGCCGGCACCGCGCGTCTCGGTGCAGGCTTTTTGCGAAACCGTCGAAACCGCCGCGGCCGTACAAGCCGCCGGCGAAGATCGCCCGCATGGCCAAGGCGCACGTCAAGATCCAGATGGGCGGCGCGACTGCCGCGGTCGAAGCCTATCGCAATTCGCCGACGCCGAATGTCATCTTCATCGAAGCCGAGCAGCGCTCTGACGACATCCTGGGCAGGCTCGATCAGTTGGCGGAGGTTTGCGACGCAGGAACGCGGGTGGTCGTGGTCGGCCGCGTCAACGACGTTACGCTCTATCGCGAGTTGACCAAGCGCGGCGTCAGCGACTACCTGATCGCCCCTATCAGCACGCTCGACGTGGTGCGCTCGATCTGCGGCCTATTTTCCGCACCCGACGCCAAAGCGGTCCGGCCGGGTGATCGCCGTGGTCGGCGCCAAAGGCGGCGTCGGCGCGTCGACGGTTGCGCATAACGTCGCCTGGGCGATCGCGCGCGATCTCTCGCTCGACTCGGTCGTCCACCGATCTCGATATGGCTTTCGGCACCGCCGGGCTCGATTACAATCAGGACCCGCCGCAAGGCATCGCCGACGCGGTATTTTCGCCCGACCGCGTCGATACCGCCTTCGTCGACCGCTTGCTGTCGAAATGCACCGATCATCTGAGTCTGCTGGCGGCGCCGGCGACGCTCGACCGAACCTATTACTTCGGCCCAGAGGCGTTCGATTCGACCCTGGATTCACTGCGCAGCTCGATCCCCTGCGTCGTACTCGACGTCCCGCATTTGTGGTCGGCCTGGACTAAGCGGCTGCTGATCAGCGCCGACGACATCCTGGTGGTGGCCGGGCCCGATCTGGCCAACCTGCGCAACGCCAAGAACCTGGTCGACCTGCTGCGCGCCGCGCGGCCGAACGATCATCGTCCCTATTACTGCCTCAACCAGGTCGGCGTGCCGAAACGGCCGGAAATCACGCGGGCGATTTCGCCAAGGCGCTGGAAGACGATCCGCTGGTGGTGATCCCGTTCGAGCCGCAGATTTTCGGCACCGCCGCCAATAACGGCCAGATGATCGCGGAAGTGTCGGCAAGCCATAAAAGCGCGGACATGTTTCGCCAGCTGGCGCAGGTGCTGACCGGCCGCGCCGAAGCCAAACGCAGGGTCCAGCGGCCTGCTCTCGCCGCTGTTCGCCAAGCTCATGAAGCGCAAAAGCTAGACCTAAGAGCTAGGAATACCCGGAGGCTGAATTCGTGTTCGGTAAGCGTAGTGGAACCACCGAAGCTGTCCGTGCCCCGGCACCGGCCGCCGCGCCGCCCGTGGTGGCGCCGCCGTTGCAGCCCGCGCAAGGCGCGGCAAGCCTGCGGGCCTGACGCCGTTTCCGTCCGACGGCCTCGGCGCGCCGCTGGTCACAGCGCCGCCCCCGACCCGTGCGCCTTCGCCGATCAACACCGTGCCATCGTCGGTCGATACGCGGCGCTCGGAGAGTTATTACGAGGTCAAGGGCACCATCTTCGGCGCTTTGATCGAGGCGATCGATCTCGCGCAACTGGCGCGGCTCGACGCCGATTCCGCGCGCGAAGAAATCCGCGACATCGTCAACGAAATCATCTCGATCAAGAACATCGTGATGTCGATTTCCGAGCAGGAAGAGCTGCTCGACGACATCTGCAATGACGTTCTAGGATTCGGCCCGCTTGAGCCGCTGCTGTCGCGCGACGACATCGCCGACCATCATGGTGAACGGCTCGGGCACGGTCTACATCGAAGTCAAAGGCAAGATTCAGAAGACCAGCATCCGCTTCCGCGACAATCAGCAACTGCTGAACATCTGCCAACGCATCGTCAGCCAGATCGGCCGCCGTGTCGATGAATCCTCGCCGATATGCGACGCGCGCTTGCCGGACGGATCGCGCGTCAACGCCATCGTGCCGCCGCTGGCCATCGACGGCCCCGCGCTCACCATTCGTAAGTTCAAGAAGGACAAGCTCACCCTCGATCAACTGGTGAAATTCGGCAACCATCACCGAGCAGGGCGCGCAAATCCTCCAAATCATCGGCCGCAGCCGCGTGAACTGCTGGTGTCCGGCGGTACCGGCTCCGGCAAGACCACGCTGCTCAACTGCCTGACCCAGTACATCGACGACGACGAGCGCATCATCACCTGCGAAGACGCCGCCGAATTGCAGCTCCAGCAACCGCACGTGGTGCGCCTGGAAACGCGCCCGCCCAACCTCGAAGGCGAAGGCCAGGTCTCGATGCGCGATCTGGTGCGCAACTGTCTGCGTATGCGCCGGAACGCATCATCGTCGGCGAAGTCCGCGGACCGGAGGCCTTCGATCTGTTGCAGGCCATGAACACCGGCCATGACGGCTCGATGGGCACATTGCACGCCAACAACCCGCGCGAAGGGCTGTCGCGCCTTGAATCGATGATTTACGATGGCGGCTTCTCGCTGCCGTCGCGCACCATCCGCGAAATGATCTGCGCCTCGGTTGACGTTGTGATCCAGGCCGCCCGCTTGCGTGACGGCTCGCGCAAGATCACGCACATCACCGAAGTGATGGGCATGGAAGGCGATGTCATCATCACGCAGGACCTGTTCATCTACGACATGACCGGCGAAGACGCCGAAGGCAACATCCTCGGCCGCCACCGCTCCACCGGCATCGGCCGTCCGCGGTTCTGGGACCCGCGCGCGCTACTATGGCGAGGAAAAGCGCCTGGCCGCTGCGCTCGACGCCGCGGAATCGTCCAACGCCGCCATGCAGCGCTAAGGAGCACCCATGGGTCCCTTCGCCGTCTTCTTCCTGGCCGCGGTCGCCTTCGGCGGCATCGCCTATGTCTTCATCTATCCGGTCCTGTCGGGCGAACGTAAAGCCGAGAAACGCATGGCGAGCGTCGCCAAGCCCGAAGTCGTGACCCGGACCAGCCGCGGGCCGCAAAGGTCGCGCCGCGATGTGATCGAAAATACGCTCAAGGAATTCGACGAACGCCAGAAGAAAGACAAGCGCGTTTCGCTCAACGAAAAGATCGTGCAGGCCGGGTTGTCCTGGTCCAAGCAAAAGTACTTCGTCATTTCCGGCGGCATCGGCCTGGCGTTTTTCTTGGTAGGCCTGCTGTTCGCCGGCGGCCTGCTGCCGGCCATCGGCATGGCCTTTGCCGGCGGCTTTGGGCTGCCGCTTTGGATCTTGAAATTCCTGAAAAAGCGCCGCGAGAACAAATTTCTCAACGCATTTCCGGATTCCGTCGACATCATTGTGCGCGGCATCAAAGCCGGCCTACCGCTGCTCGATTGCCTGAAGATGATCACGCTCGAGAGCGCCCGAACCGGTGCGCTCCGAATTTCGCGCCATCATCGAGACGCAGGCCATCGGCCTTCACGCTCGGCGAGGCTTGCGGCAAATTGTACGAAAACATGCCGGTCCCGGAGGCGAACTTCTTCGGCATCGTCATTTCGAATCCAGCAAAAAGCCGGCGGCAATCTGTCGGAAGCGCTCGGCAACCTGTCGCGCGTGCTGCGCGGACCGCAAGAAAATGAAAGCCAAGATCCAGGCCATGTCGCAGGAGGCCAAGGCTTCGGCCTCCATCATCGGCGCGCTGCCGATCGCGGTCATGACCATGGTCTACATCACCAGCCCGACCTACATCGAACTGCTTTTCACGGAGCCGCTGGGCAACGTGATGCTGGCCTGCTCGGCCGGCTGGATGACGATGGGCGTTCTGGTAATGAAGAAGATGATCAACTTCGATTTCTAGTGGTTTGACGCGCCAGGCAAAGATGAACCGATGATCGATTTGCTGATCAGCATTATGAACGTCAAGACGATGGCGATGATTTTTGCCGCCATCGCCGCGGCGGCGACGATTCTGACGATCGCGATGCCCTATGCCTTCGGCGATTCGCTGGGGCAGCGCATGAGAGCAGTCGCCATCGAGCGCGAGAAAATCCGCGCGCGCGAACGCGAGCGCATGAACCAGCAGCAGCAAAAGATCAATCTGCGGACTTCGCCGAAACAGTCGATCAAGGCGATCGTCGAAGGCTTCAATCTGAGCAAATGGGTCGGCCAGGAAGAAGCGCGGCTCAAGCTGGTGCAGGCCGGCTACCGCGGCCAGGCGCCCTACGTCACTTACCTGTTCTTCCGCATGGTGACGCCCATTGTCACCTTTGTGGGCGCGGTCATTTATATTTTCGTCCTGGGCAACTACGAAATCTCGACCTCTATCAAGCTCGGCATTTGTATCGCCGCCGCGTATCTCGGCATGCATCTGCCGTGGATGCTATTGAAGAGCAAAATCCAGAAGCGGCAGTTGTCGATCAAGCGGGCGTTTCCCGACACGCTCGATCTGCTGTTGATCTGCGTTGAATCCGGCATGTCGATCGAGGCGGCGTTTCGCAAGGTCAGTGAGCAGGTCGGCTCGCAGTCGATTGCGCTCGCGGAAGAGCTCACGCTGACCACAGCGGAATTGTCCTATCTGCCCGATCGCCGCATGGCTTATGAGAATTTGGCCAAGCGTACCGATCTCGACGGCGTGAAATCGGTTTGCATGGCCTTGCAGCAGGCCGAGCGTTACGGCACGCCGCTGGCGACCATGTTGCGCGTGATGGCGCAGGAAAACCGCGATCTGCGTATGTCGGAAGCGGAAAAGAAGGCCGCAGGCCTGCCGCCGAAGCTGACGGTGCCGATGATCGTGTTTTTCCTGCCGGTGTTGTTCGTGGTCATTCTCGGACCCGCCGTCATCAAGGTCATGGCGGTCCAATAGCGATGCGCAGCGGCGCGATTAGCCGCCGGCGTTGGGCGGCTGCAAATTCGGCTTGCTGCCCGGCATTTTCCAATCGCCCTGCTGCGCCAGCATCTGCCGCAGATAGCTGACATTGGCGGCCGCTTCGTTGTCCGGCAGATCGGCGCGGGCGATTTTCTCGGCTTCGGCGAAGCGGCCTTGCAGGCCGACCACCAGCGCCAGGTTCTGCCGCACCTTCGGATCGGCATTCGGCTGGAGCCCTGCGCGCCGCAGCGTCTCCTCCGGCGTGCTTGAGATCCTTCATCAGCGCGTAGGACAGGCCGAGGTTGGACATCACCGAGGCTTCGCCTGGCACGATCTTAAGCGCGGCCGAATAATGTCGCTGCGCCTCGGCGTGGCGGCCGAGCTGATCGAGCACTGCGCCTTGCGCATTGAGGATGCGCCAGTCGGGATTGTCGGGCGTATGCGCCCGGCCCAAGACGTCGAGCGCCTGGTTGAGGTCGCCGGCTTCGGCCAGTGCACGGCCGTAAGCGCCGAGTACCGCCATGTTGCTTGGATTGCGCAGCGAGGCCTGTTCGAGCACGGCAACCGCCTGGGCGCGCTGGTCGGTGGCGCTCAGCGCCCGCGCATAATTGAGCGCGGCGTCGGGGTTGCCAGGCTCTTCGCGATAGCGCTTGCCCCAGACTTCGAGCGATTGCCGCCATTCGGTGTCGCCGCGCGGCGTGCTGGCGCCGATAGAGCCGGTGGTCTCGTCGCCGGTGGTCTTGCAGCCGGCCAATCCCAGCGCCAGCACGGCCGCAACGGCGGCCGAAGTGAGCAGATGGGCAACTCGGCCGGTGTTAAGACGCATGGGATTCCGGTGGCTGGCGATCCAGCGGCATCCCCGAGCAATAAAACGTTAACCCTAACGAGTGGTTAACTTGTAAACAGGCCTAGTTTGCGCATGATCTGCCCCGAAATCACCTCCGCACAGGATCGACATTCACGCCATGAGCCATCCGATATTTGCCAAAGCCGACGACGGGCCGGCGATCCCGATCCTGTTTGTCAATGCGGCCAATTTCGCCGACGCCACAAAAATCCTCGACGCGCGCGAGCACGCCTTTATCAAAGCTTCCGGTTACGAGCCCAAGCCCGGACGTCACCTCGTGGTCTCGGGCGCCGATGGCTCGCTGGCCGGTGTCTTGTTCGGCATCGAAGCGGCCGACGACGCCAACAAGGACCCCTTCCGGCCGGGGCAACTGGTCAACATCTTGCCCGCCGGGCTTTATCGTTTCGCCAACGCGCCGCATGACGCCCGGCTCGCCGCGCTCAGCTTCGCGCTCGGGGCCTATCAGTTCAACCGCTACCGCAAGGCCGAGGCGCGCAATGTCCGCCTCGTCGTGCCCGACGGCGTCGATGGCGACGATCTGCGCCGAAGGCGTGACGCTCGCCCGCGACCTGATCAACACGCCGTCGAACGACATGGGACCGGACGAACTGGAAGCGGCCGCCCGGGCGCTGGCGGAGCAGCATGGCGCAGCTTTCGACGTCACCCGCGGCAATGCCCTGGCCAAGGATTTCCCGCTGATCCAGGCGGTCGGCAAAGGCTCGCCGCGCAGCCCGCGCCTGATCGACATCACCTGGGGCAAGGACAGCGATCCGAAGATCACGCTGGTCGGCAAGGGCGTGTGCTTCGATACCGGCGGGCTCGACATCAAGCCCGACACGGGCATGCTGAACATGAAGAAGGACATGGGCGGCGCCGCGACGGCATTGGCGCTCGCCCACATGATCATGTCGCGCAAGCTGAAGGTGCGGTTGCGCGTGCTGATCCCGGCGGTGGAGAATTCGATTTCCGGCGTCAGCTTCCGGCCGCGCGACATTTACAAGTCGAGCAAAGGCATCACGGTCGAGATCGGCAATACCGATGCCGAAGGCCGGCTGGTGCTGGCCGATGCGCTGGCGCTGGCCGACGACGACAAGCCGGCGCTGATAGCCGATTTCGCCACGCTCACCGGCGCTGCCCGCGTCGCGGTCGGTCAGGAATTGGCGGCGGCCTTCACGGACGACGAGGCCCTCGCGGCCGAATTCGCCCAAGCCAGTCTGGCCGAGAACGATCCGTCGTGGCGCCTGCCGCTGTGGCGGCCTTACGAGACGCTGCTGGATTCCAAAGTGGCCGATACCAACAATGTCAGCACCGGCGGCCATGGCGGCGCCATCACCGCCGCGCTGTTCCTGCGCAAATTCGTCACGGCGAAGTCCTGGCTGCATCTCGATATCTTCGCCTGGAATGCGAGCGGCAAGCCCGGCCGCCCCGAAGGCGCCGAATGCCAGACCGCGCGCGCGCTCTACGCGATGCTGACGAAACGGTACGCCTGATCCAATGGTCGCGCTCGATCCCCGCATCAATGCATTTCGGCCGGAAATCGCGGCGAAGCATTTGCAGGGCCATGTAGCGGCGCAGCGGTTTGTCGAAGGCGTGTTCCACCAGGTCGTCGACCCGATCGCCGATCTGCGCCGCGCGCCGTCGCATGAGGCGCCGCTCGACACGCAAGCGCTGCTTGGCGAACGCGTGACGATCTACGAGACCGGCGACGAAGGCTGGGCCTGGGGCCAGCTCGAGACCGATGGCTATGTCGGCTGGATGTCGGCCAATGCGTTGGGCCCGCTGGGTCCGGCGCCGACCCACAAGGTCATCGCGCCGCGCACGCTTGGATTTCCGGGAGCCGACATCAAGCTGCCCGCCAATGACCGCGCTACCGATGGGCGCGATGCTGACGATCGTGCGGCAGGACGAGCGTTTCGCGGGTCAACGCCTATGGCTGGCACTTCCCCGCTCGCGCATCTGGTGCCCCTCAAGGCCAAGCAGTCCGATTTCGTCACCATCGCCGAATCTCTGCTCGGCGCGCCTTATTTGTGGGGCGGCAAGTCGTCGCTCGGCATCGATTGCTCGGGACTCGTGCAAATTTCGGTGCAGGCCGCAGGTATGACGGCGCCGCGCGACAGCGACATGCAGGAACTCGCGCTCGGCCAAATCGTGGCGGGTGCCGATCTCAAGCGCGGCGATCTCATCTTCTGGAAGGGGCCATGTCGCCATTGCGCGCGACGCCAAGACGTTGATCCACGCCAACGCCTATCACATGATGGTAGCAAGCGAGCCGGCGGGCCAAGCCATCGCGCGCATCAAGGCGGCGGGCAGCGCGATCACCAGCGTGAAGCGGATCGTCTAAGCCAGCAATTCGCCGAGCCGGCCGCGGTTGAGCGCCAGCCACTGCAAGGCGATTATCACTGGGCTGCCGCGCATCGTGCCGTGCGCAAGGGCTTGCAAAGCGGCCTCCACCGGAGCCCGAAAAATATGAAGCTGCTCGCCGTCCGGCGACACGTGGGCGCCCTCGCGCACGCTCGAGGCATCGATTGGCGTGACGAAGATCGTCACCTCCTCGTCGGTCAGGCCCGGTGTCGTCAGATAGGTTGCGATCTCGACGAGCTTGCCGGGCGTAACGCCGATTTCCTCGCGGCACTCGCGCCGCGCTGCATCAGCCAGCGTTTCGCCGGCATCAACGCGGCCCGCGACGATTTCGAGCAGATCGCCTTTGCCGTTGGCGAGATGCGCCGGCAGGCGGAATTGCCGCAGCAGCACGAGTTCATCGCGCGCGAGATCGATCGGCAGCAGGGCGACCACTTTGCCGGCTTGCACGATATCGCGGGTTTGCTCCACCCGAGCGCCGTCCGGCCGTTTCAGCGTCACGCGATAGCGCAGATAGTCGCGGTAGCCCTTGGCCAGCACCTGCGGCGGCGACAGCTCGATATCGGCGGCAATGTCGGCGAGCGTGCGAAAGTCGTCCATGCGCGCTACTGCGCCACCACGCCCTCCGGCGCGGTTTCGAGCTTGAAGGCCGCGGCAAACAGCGCGCGCGTGTAGTCGCTCTTCGGGTTCTTGAACAGCTCTGCCGCTGCGCCCACTTCCACCATCTTGCCGTTGCGCAGCACCAGCAGCCTGCTCGCCAGCGCCGCCACGACGCGCAGATCGTGCGAAATGAACATGTAAGTGAGGTCGCGCTTCTTCTGCAGGTCGCGCAGCAGATCGACCATCTGCGACTGGATCAGCATGTCGAGCGCGCTGGTCGGCTCGTCGAGCACGATGAAGGTCGGCTCCAGCACCAGCGCACGGGCCAGCGCGATGCGCTGGCGCTGGCCGCCGGAGAATTCATGCGGATAGCGGAAGCGCGTCACGGTATCGAGCCCGACGTCGGTGAGCGCCGCCACCACGCGCTGCTCGCGCGCCGCCTCGGAAAGATGCGGGTGATGCACCCACAATCCTTCCTCAATGATATCGGACACCGCCATGCGTGGGCTAAGCGAGCCGTACGGGTCCTGGAACACGATCTGCATGTTGCGGCGGTAGGGCCGCATCTGCTTGAACTTGAGGCCCTGGATGGTGTCGCCCATGAACACCACCGGCCCTTCCGATGCGATCAGCCGCAGGATGGCGAGGCCGAGCGTGGTCTTGCCCGAGCCGGATTCGCCGACGACGCCGAGCGTCTCGCCCTTGCGCACCTCGACCGTGATGCCGTCGACCGCCTTGATGTGGCCAACCACTTGCGCAGCACGCCGCGCTTGATCGGAAACCAAACTTTCAGATTATCCGTCGACACCACCACCGGCGCGTCCGGCCGCGGCGGCGCCGGATCGGGCTTCGGCTCGGCCGCCAGCAATGCACGCGTATAAGGATGTTCCGGCGCGGTGAAGACGCGCTCGACCGGCCCCTGCTCGACGATCTTGCCGCGCTGCATGACGCAGACCTTGTCGGCGATCTTGCGCACGATGCCGAGATCATGGGTGATGAACAGCATCGACATGCCGAGACGCTGTTGCGTGTCCTTGAGCAGCTTCAAGATCTGCGCCTGCACGGTGACGTCGAGCGCGGTGGTCGGCTCGTCGGCGATCAGGAGGTCCGGCTCGTTCGCCAAAGCCATGGCGATCATGACGCGCTGGCGCTGCCCGCCGGACAATTGATGCGGATAGCTCTTGAGCCGCGTGGCCGGGTCGGGAATGCCGACCTGCTCGAGCAATTCAAGAATGCGCACGCGCGCCTGCTTGCCGGCCAGGCCCCGATGCAACAGCAGAATCTCGCCGATCTGCTTCTCGATCGTGTGCAGCGGATTGAGCGAGGTCATCGGCTCCTGGAAGATGATGGTGATGTCGTTGCCGCGCACCTTGCGGATGTCGCGCTCCGACATCGACAGCATTTCGCGGCCGCCGAAGGTAATCGTGCCGGACGGGTGATGCGCCGACGGATAAGGCAGCAGCTTCATCACCGACAGCGCCGTCACCGACTTGCCGGAGCCGCTTTCCGCCGACCAGCGCCACGGTCTCGCCTTTGGCGATGTCGAACGACACGCGGTCGACCGCCAATATCTCGCGCTTGCCGATGCCGAAGGCGACGGAGAGATCGTGCACGGAGAGAAGGACATCAGCTTGCGTGCTCATCGACTTTCCTCACGAATAGTATCGAGTGAGTTTGGGCCAAGCTGAACAATCGAAAGGCCCGGAGCGATCGACAATCGACTATCATCGCTAATGACAAATTTGCAGTCGTGCACCCGCGCGGTAGCTACATGAATTGCGTCCGGCAATTTCAGAGATCGTGCAAAGCTCCGTAGCACGGCAGCTTCAACCAGCACCCTCCGCTCCACCGCTGCAACGCTGAACTCACCCTCGGATGAAAATATGTTGTGATACTGACCCGCAAGCTCGTCATCGCCGTCATGAATTGGGCCGACAAGAACTTCCGCCAGCGTCAATTCGCTCGTGACGGCGATGAGCTCGTCCCTTTCAATCGCTTCAAAAATTCGCCAAGCGTGCTCAGACCGTGTTCCCCGCGTCTCGTAGGCGTAGATGAATACATTCGCGTCAAGATAGATACGGGGCGCCGTCAACGGTGAGACCATTCTTCACGTAACGCCCGAATGTACGCTTCGACTTCCTCGGCGCTTTAAAACGATCCCGGCGGAGGTGCTTATAACGAGAGAAGTGGCCCAGCTTTCCCTCGTGCTGCTGCGGCGGCGAATCGTGTAGCGCCGTGGCTACGGGCAGCGGGAAAAGATCCGGCCGCAGTTCATGTCGCGGCACGAGAGTGATGCGCTCGACATCGGCAACTTTTTCAGCGGCAACGCCCTTCTTTGCCTTATTCAGCCAAAATGAGACAGTCGACTGCGGGACATTGATGGCCTTCGCCAAGGCCTCTTGCCCGCCTGCCCTTTCAATCGCTTTGAGCAACGCTGATTGGTGTTTGGTCATGAAGCATCATATCAGAATTCTGTTATCAGTCCACCATATATTTGATAATCATCTGAACGTCTTCCTCGGGTCGAAGGCGTCGCGCACCGCCTCGCCGATGAAGATCAGCAGCGACAGCATGATGGCGATGGAAAAGAAGCCGGTGAGGCCGAGCCACGGCGCTTGCACATTGGCCTTGCCCTGGCTGAGCAATTCGCCGAGCGACGGCGAGCCGGGCGGCAGGCCGAAGCCGAGGAAGTCCAGCGCCGTCAGCGTCATCACCGACGACGACAAAATGAACGGCAGAAACGTCATGGTCGCCACCATGGCGTTCGGCAGTAAATGGCGGAAGATGATGACCGCGTTCGAGACGCCGAGCGCACGTGCCGCCTGTATATATTCGAAATTGCGGCCACGCAGGAATTCAGCGCGCACCAGGCCGACCAGCGCCACCCAGGAGAACAGCAGCAATATGCCGAGCAGCACGAAGAAGCCCGGCACCAGCACCGACGAGATGATCAGCAAGAGATAAAGCGACGGAATCGAAGTCCATATCTCGATGAAACGCTGGAACAGGAGATCGACCCAGCCGCCGAAATAGCCCTGCACCGCGCCGGCCGCGACACCGACGACCGACGACACGATGGTCAACGCCAGCCCGAACAGCACCGAGATGCGAAGCCGTAGATCAGGCGCGCCACAACGTCGCGGCCGCCATCGTCGGTGCCGAGCCAGTTGGATTCCAGCTCGCCGCATTTGGCAAAATTGTTCTTGGCAGCGAAGTCGCAGTCTTTCTGATTGAGCATCCAGGTTGGCTTCGACGGAAACGGCGACGGCGGCTTGCTGACCTGCGTGTTGTACGAAAACCGCACCAGCGGCCAGACGATGGTGCCGCCTTCCTTGACGATCAGGCTCATCAGATAGTCGTCGCGATAATCCGCGGCGGTGCCGAACAGATTGGGGTCCTTCGGATCGCCGAACGCAACGTCGGGATAGGTCATCACCGCCGGAAAGAACGACTTGCCGTTGACGTGGATGAACACCGGCTTGTCGTTGGCGATGAATTCCGCGAACAGCGAAATGAAAAACATCGCCAGGAACAACCACAACGACCAATAGCCGCGGCGGTTGGCCTTGAAGCTTTCCCAGCGCCGCTTGTTAAGCGGCGACACCTTGATCCAGCGCCGCTCCGGCGGCACGACGACCCCGCCGGGGCCGACCGCAGTGAGTTCGGGCGCCTTGATGCCGGTCCGCGCGTCCAATTCAGACCTCCCGCGACTCGAAGTCGATGCGCGGATCGATCCACGTATAGGTCAGGTCGGAGAGCAGGTTCACCACCACGCCGATCAGCGAGAAGATATAGAGCGTGGCAAAGACCACCGGATAATCGCGGTTGAGCACACTCTCGAAGCCGAGCAGGCCGAGGCCGTCGAGTGAGAAGATCGTCTCGATCAGCAGCGAGCCGGTGAAGAAGGCATGGACGAAGGCCGAGGGAAATCCGGCGATCACGATCAGCATGGCGTTGCGGAACACGTGGCCGTACAGCACCTGATTGCTGCTGCACCCTTTGGCGCGCGCGGTCAGCACATATTGCTTGCGGATTTCCTCGAGAAACGAGTTCTTGGTCAGCAGCGTCATGGTGGCGAAGGCCGACAGCCCCATCGACAGGATAGGCAGCACCATGTGCCAGACGAAGTCAGGACCTTTCTGCCACCACGGCATTTGCGACCAGTTCTCCGAGAACAAGCCGCGCAACGGAAACCAGTCGAAGAACGAACCGCCGGCAAACAAGATGATCAGCAGGATGGCGAACAGAAAGCCCGGTATGGCATAGCCGACGATGATGATCGTCGAAGTCCAGGTGTCGAAGCGCGAGCCGTCTTCGACCGCCTTCTTGATGCCGAGCGGAATTGAGATCAGATACGTCAGCAGCGTCATGGTGATGCCGAGCGACATCGACACCGGCAATTTCTCCTTGATCAATTGCAGCACGGTGACGTCGCGGAAATAGCTCTTGCCGAAATCGAAACGCGCGTAGTTCCACAGCATCAGGGCAAAGCGTTCGGGCGCCGGCTTGTCGAAGCCGAATTGTTTTTCCAGCTTCTTGATGAATTCAGGATCGAGGCCCTGCGCGCCGCGATATTTGGAACTGACCGCGTCGGCCTGCGACCCGCCCTGGACGAGGCCGCGATTGCCGAAGTCGCCGCCGGCCGAGCCGGAAATGCGCGACGTCGCGCCGGTGTCGCTGCCGGACAGCCGGGCGATCACCTGCTCGACGGGGCCGCCGGGCGCGAACTGCACCACGATGAAGGCCACCAGCATGATCCCGAGCATGGTCGGCACCATGAACAGCACGCGGCGGATGATATAGGCGGTCATGGCCCTCTCAGTATGGCATTCGATCGGGTGGCGATAGCACTGAAATAGCGGCGTTAGCCCCTTTGTTCCAGCTTGGCCGCCTTGTCCCGGTCATACCACCAGGTCTCCGGAATGCCGCGTGCGTAGCGCGGTTTGGCGGCGGGCCTCGCGAACACATCCCAGAACGCGACCCAGTGCGACGCTTTGTACCAGTGCGGAATCCAGTAGCGCCCGGCCCGCACCACACGGTCGAGCGCCCGGCAGGCGGTGACCAGTTCCTCGCGGGTCTTGGCGGCAATGATGATGTCGACCAGAGAGTCGACCACCGGATCGGCAATGCCGGCGTGGTTCTGAGTGCCTTTGATGGCGGCCGCCTGCGAGGTGAAATAGGTGCGCAGCGAATCGCCGGGCGTCGAGGAAAAGCTGAAGCGGTCGACTGTGATGTCGAAATCGTTATCGTCGACGCGCTTGCGGTATTGCACCGGATCGACGACGCGCAAGGTCGCATCGATGCCGAGCGTGCCCAGCGTTTTGATGTAACCCATGTGGTGGGGCGTGAAGGTCGCCTCGTCGAGCAGAAACTCGATACTGATTGGGTCGCCGTTTTGCAAAAATCGCTTGCCGTCCTTGAGCACGCAGCCCGCTTCCGTCAACCGCTGGTTCGCCAGACGTAGCGAGCGACGATCCTGGCCGCTGCCGTCGGTGACCGGCGGCACGTAAGGCTCATCGAACACTTCGTCCGGCACCTTGCCACGAAGCTGTTCGAGCAGAGCCAACTCCGCGGCGTCCGGCTTGCCTTTGGCCATCATCGGCGAATTCTGAAACACCGAATGGGTCCGGTCGTAGGCCCCGTACATGATGTTCTTGTTGGTCCATTCGAAATCGAAGGCATCGATCAGCGCCTCGCGAACCCGCCGGTCCTTGAATTTCTCGCGCCGCGTGTTGATGAACCAGCCTTGCGCGCCCGACGGCGTGTCGTCCGGGATAATGTCGCGCTTGACGCGCCCGTCCTTGAAGGCAGGAAAGTCATAGCGCGTCGCCCAGGTGCGGGACGTGAACTCCTCGCGAAACAAGTAGTTCTTGGCGGTAAAGCCTTCGAAGCCGACCTCACGGTCTCGATAATATTCGTAGCGAACGACGTCGAAATTGTTCGTGCCGCGGCACACCGGCAGGTCGGCGCCCCACCAATCCTTGACGCGCTCGAACTCAATGAAGTGCCCGACCTCGAAGCGCCCCACTTTGTAGGGCCCGCTGCCGAGCGGCGTCTCCAGCGTCGATTGGTCGAACTCATGCTTGGCGTAATAAGCTTTCGACAGGATCGGCAGGCCGGCAACGAGCAGCGGCACGTCGCGACCGCGTTTCTCCCGCAAACCGCACCACCACCATGCGATCGTCGACCGCCTCCGCGCTTTTGAAGTCGCGCAATTGCTGGACGATGATCGGGTGGCCCTTCTCTTTGAGCGTCGCGAGGGTCCAGGCCACGTCCTGCGCGGTGATGGGCGTGCCGTCGTGGAATTTCGCCTGCTGCCGCAACGCAAAGCGATAGGTCAGACCGTTGTCGGAAATCGCCACACTGCGCGCGGCCAGCCCGTACATCGCATCCGGCTCGTCGCCCGACCGCAACATCAGCGCGGTGAAGGTGAGGTCCATACCGAACGCGCCCTCGCCCTTGAGGATGAAGGGATTGAGTGAATTGAAGGTGAGGAACGAGCCGTTATAGCCGCGGCTGCTGACCGATTCCGAATAGGTGCCGCCTTTCGGCGCGTTGGTATTGACGTAATTGAAGCTCGCAAAATCGGCCGGATAATTGAGATCGCCGAAGGCCGACATGCCGTGACGCTCGACGTCTTGTGCGAATACCGGCGTGTCGAGTTTCGTGGCGGCCAACGCTGCCGCCGACAACATCAGGGCGTGGCGGCGTGTGATCACGAGCGCTGCGGCACCTTGGCCGCCTTGTCGGCATCCCACCACCAGATGGTCGGGAACGCCGAAAGCCCGTATTTCGGCATCGTTTCCGGATGGCCGAAGCGGTCCCAGCGCGCCGAACGGACTTTGCCGTAGGTCCATTGCGGCACGACGTAGAAATTCCACAGCAGCACGCGGTCGAGCGCCTTGGTGGCGGCGACCAGATCGTCGCGGTCCTTGGTGAAGATGACGCGGTCGATCAATTTATCGATCGCCGGATTCTTGATGCCGATCAGGTTGCGCGAGCCGGGCTGGTCCGCCGCCTGCGAACTCCAGAAGCCGCGCTGCTCGTTGCCGGGCGACAGCGATTGGCCCCACGACGCGACGATGATGTCGTAATCCCATTGCCGTAGCCGGTTTTCGTATTGCGCGGAATCGACCGTGCGCGTGCCGACCGCGATGCCGATGCGTTCCAGCGACGGCTTGTAGAACAGCACGAAGCGCTCGGTCGCCGGATCGTCGACCAGGAATTCGACGCCGAACGGCTCACCGGTCTTGGCATTGACCAGCTTGGTGTCGCGGATTTCGTAGCCGGCCTCGCGGAACAGCGCCAAGGCCTGGCGGAAATTGTCGCGCACCTTCTGCGGATCGCCGCCGGTCGGGTTGGTGTAGGGCTTGGTGAACAGATCGGGCGGCACCTCGTCGCGCACGGTTTCGAGGATCGCCAGCTCCTTGCCTTCCGGAATCCCGGATGACGCCAGCTCGGTGCCTTCGAAATAACTGCCGATGCGTTTGTACTGGCCGAAAAAAATCGTGCGGTTCATTTCCTCGAAATCGAAGGCAAAGTTGAAGGCGCGGCGCACGCGCGCGTCCTTGAACTTGTCGCGGCGGACATTGAAGGCGAAAGCCTGCATGACGCCGAAATTGCGGATCGGAAATTCTTCCAACATCACGCGCTTGTCGCGCACCGCCGGGAAATCGTAAGAGGTCGCCCAGTTCTTGGCGCTGTTTTCGGTGCGCCAATCGACCTGATCGCCCTTGAAGGCCTCCAGTGCCACAGTGGAATCGCGGAAATATTCGTAGCGGATCTGTTGAAAATTCCGCGTGCCGATGACGACGTTGACGTCCTTGCCCCAATAATCTGGGACCTTCTCGTAGACGATGGAGTGGCCCGGTGAAAAATCCTTGAGACGATAAGGGCCGGAGCCGAGCGGCGGCTCCAGCGTGGTCGCGGCGACATCGCGCTTGTTGCCGGACTTGTCGGTGCCGGTCCACCAGTGCTTCGCCAGCACCGGCAACTGGCCGACGATCTGCGGCAGTTCGCGGTTGCCCGGGCCGTCGAAGCTGAAGGTTATCTCGCGCTCGCCGGTCTTCTCCGCCTTAACGACGTGGCGGTAGTAAGCGCCGAGTTGCGGGCTGTTGGTCTTGAAGGCATCGAACGAAAAAATCACGTCGTCGGGCGTCACCGGCTTGCCGTCGTGCCAGCGCGCATTGGCGCGCAGGCGATAGGTGACGGACGAAAAATCGTCGGGAAAGCTGACACCTTCCGCCAGCAGCCCGTATTCGGTGGAAACTTCGTCGAGCGCCGCCGTCGTCAAAGTTTCGATGAACAACTCGGTGCCCATGGCGACGTTGCCCTTCACGCCCGCGACCACGGTGTTGAAATTGTCGAAGGTGCCGAAGGCGATCTGGCGCACCGTGCCGCCTTGAGGGGCTGCCGGATTGACGTAGTCGAAATTCTTGAAGCCTTCGGAATATTTCAGCTCGCCGAACAGCGACAGGCCGTGCTTCCAGGTCTTTGTCTGCGCCGCGGCCTTGTCCGTCAGCGCCTCCATGCCGAGCCCCCCCAAAGCGGGCGCGGCCAGCGTGGCCGCGGTGGCCTGGAGAACGGATCGGCGGGACAATTTCATGGAACAATGCTCCGGCGCGGAAATGTCTGTCCTAACGCAATCGCGGCTGATTATGTCCGTTTTCCGGCCCATCGCCAGCGGCGCGCAGCCGCACGTAAAAACGGCCGGGCTTTTGACCCGGCCGCGAAACGATCGTTCGGCGCCTTCGGCTAGTGCTTGGCCGGCGCAGCAGCAGGGGCAGCGCCCGCGGCAGGAGCCGGGGCGGCGGCCGCCGCCGTCGGCAGCGGCTGCGGGCTGTCGGCCTGGGTGCGCAGGAAAGCGATCACATCGGCGCGCTGGCTGTCGCGCGACAGGCCGGCGAAGGTCATGTTGGTGCCGGCGATATAACCGCGCGGATTGGCGATGAACTTGTTCAGTTCGTCATAGGTCCAGCTGCCGCCCTTGGCCTTCATCGCCGCCGAATAGTTAAAGCCAGCTTCCGAGGCCCGCGGACGGCCGACCACGTTCCAGAGGTTCGGACCAACCCGGTTGGGGCCGCCTTTTTCGAAGGTATGACACGCCTGACATTGCTTGGCGGTTGCCTGCCCCTTTTCGGCCGAGGCCGAAGCCAACAGCGTCTCGATCGGTTGTTCGGGCTCCTTGGGAGCGGCCGCTTCGGCGCCGCCATGCTCCGTGACGGCGATGTTGTACCCGGGCTTGGCCGGCTTTTCGGGAGCGAAAATGGCGCCGGCGCCGATATTGAGCGCGAGCGTGATCAGGCAGGTGCCGAGGATGGCGCCGAGGATCTTGTTGAGTTCGAAGGAATTCATCGGAAAAACGGCTCCCGGAGCGGGGCGAAACGGTGCGGGACTGAACGCCGCCAGGGTCCCGGCAGCGCCGGACAGATACCGTTTTGCCTGCGCCCTGGCAACCCGTATAAGCGCGCGAACCCTACCGACATTCGTCTTGCTCAGGCCTTTCCGGCGCCGGTGACCGATGCGCGACACGATTATCCTCATACCGGCCCGGCTGGCCTCCACACGCCTGCCCGGCAAGCCATTGGCGGATATCGCCGGCCTGCCGATGATCGTGCACGTATTGCGGCGTGCGCAGGCCGCCCATATTGGCGACGCCGTCGTCGCCACCGATTCCGCGGCTATACAGGCAGCGGTGGAAAAGTCCGGCGGCCGCGCGGTCATGACCGGCGCCGACCACGTCTCCGGGTCCGATCGTATCCATGAGGCGCTGCAAGCACTTGACCCCGAGCATCGCTACAAGATCGTCGTCAACGTCCAGGGCGACCTGCCGGTGATCGATCCCGCCGATATCCGGGCTGCACTGGCGCCTTTGGCCGATTCCGCCGTCGATATCGCGACTTTGGCGGCTGTCATCACCGATCCGGCCGAGCGCACCAACCCGAATGTCGTCAAAGTGTCGGGCCCTATAGTCGCGCCCAGCCGTTTACACGCAGGAACTTTTACCCGCGCCTATGCCGCAGGGGCGGGGCCGCACTACCACCACATCGGGCTTTACGCCTACCGCCGCGCGGCGCTGGAACGCTTCGTCAAATTGCCGCCCTCGGCCAACGAACAACGCGAAAGACTCGAGCAATTACGCGCACTTGACGCCGGCATGCGGATCGACGCGGCGATCGTCAAAGGCGTGCCGCTCGGCGTCGACACGCAAGAAGAACTGGCCAAGGCGCGGGCGTTGCTAGCCCGTTAATCGGCAGCAGATTCGGCTTTGGTAACCAGAGCACGGACGTTATTTGGCGATTCCCGCATCGGCGAACGCGGCAGACCCGGCAATGAGGCCCGTGTTGACACCCCGAGGGGGGTCTGCGTAACGAACGCCCAAAGGCGGTGGGGTTATGGCCAAGAAAAAGATCATCTTCCAGGGCGAACCGGGGGCGAATTCCGATCTCGCCTGCCGCGAGGCCTATCCGGACTACGAGCCGGTGCCCTGCCCGACCTTCGAGGACTGCTTCTCCGCGATCAGCAACGGCGATGTCGACCTCGGCATGATCCCGATCGAGAACTCGGTTGCCGGCCGCGTCGCCGACATCCATCATCTGATGCCGACCGCCAAGGTGCATATCATCGGCGAGCACTTCATGCCGGTCCATCATCAGTTGCTGGCGGTGAAAGGCGCAAGCCTGAAAACGATCAAGACCGTGGAAAGTCATGTCCACGCGCTCGGCCAATGCCGCAAGCTCATTCGCGCAACGCGTCTAAAGGCCATCGTTGCCGCCGACACCGCGGGCTCGGCGCGCGAGGTTGCCGAAGCCGGCGACAAGACGCGGGCTTCGATTGCGACAGCGCTGGCGGGCAAGATTTACGGTCTGAAGATTCTCGCGCGAAACATCGAAGACGAGAAGCACAACACGACACGTTTCATCGTGCTGTCGCGCAAGAAGCAGTGGGCGAAACCGCAACGCGGTCGCGTCGTCACGACTTTCATCTTCCAGGTCCGCAACATTCCAGCCGCGCTGTACAAGGCGCTCGGCGGCTTCGCCACCAACGGCGTCAACATGACCAAGCTGGAAAGCTACATGGTCGGCGGCAGTTTTTCGGCGACGCAATTTTACGCCGACGTCGAAGGTCATCCATCGGAACGCGCGCTCGAACTGGCGCTGGAAGAACTCAACTTTGTTTGTCAGCCAAAAACGTTGCGTATCCTCGGCGTCTATCCGGCGCACAAATTCCGAAAAAAGCTCAACAAGAGCTGAGGCTAACCGTCAGTTGGCCTTACCGGGCCGCCGCCCCCACTTCGTCCGTCACCACCTTGAAACTGACCAGCGTGTTGATACCGAAGGTCGTGGTGATGGCGACGTCGATGGCGTCGCGGCCCCGCGCCATCAGCACGCGGCCGATGCGCGGCACGTTGTTGCGCGGATCGAACATCTGCCAACGTCCGCCGATATAGGCTTCGAACCAGGCGGCGAAGTCGCCGACCGCCCAGGGCTTCGGCGTGCCGATGTCGCTGAGATAGCCGGTGCAGTAGCGCGCCGGAATGTTCATCGAGCGGCACAGCGCGATCGCCAGATGGGTGTAGTCGCGGCAGACGCCGCGCCGCTCCTGATAGGCTTCCCAGGCGGTGCGGGTGTTGCGGGCGTGCTCATAACCGAAGACGATGCGGTTATGCACGAAATCGCAGATCGCCTGGACGCGAGCCCAGCCCGGCTGGGTCTGGCCGAACAGATTCCAGGCGATCTCGGAAAACCGTTCGGTGTCGCAGTAGCGGCTGGCCAGCAGGAAGGTCAGCGTGTCCTCGGGCAGATCCTCGATGGAATGCTGGTGCGCGCTGCGCACCACGGAATCGGGCTGGCCTGAATCCCGCACGACAGCATTGGTGGCGATGCGAAAGCCGCCCGGCGGCGCGACGATGCGGCTGCACCAGTTGCCGAAGCCGTCGCGGTAGGCCACCAGCGGCACGACGGGATCGGTGATGATGTGATCGGGGATCAGGATATCGGCGGCGCGCGTATAATGAATATGCAGCACCAGGAGCATCGGCGTCGGCTGCGGGCAGTCGTAAATCAACTCATAGCCAACATTGAGCTCCACACTATAATCCTTTGATACATGGGGCTGTGTCGCCGCCACGACATAGCCTACGCCTTTATTGCATCGTTGTCGTTGGTATTCGGCCGGGGGAATTCGGTGGCTTCGAGGCTACAGGCATCGGCTGCCCGCCATGCGCAGCGAAGGGCGAAACGGCTAGCATCCCGAAAAGTAGGAGCCGGTTTTCGGAGAAGATCATGCGCCGAACCGCTTAAGTCTGCATCCGGTCGGCGGCCTTGAGATAGTGCCGGGCGTAAGAGACCAGTTCGCCGTCGCTCGGGTGATCGACGGTTTCGACGCCGGCGATGATCTTCATCAGCTTCGGGTCGTGCTCGTCGATGTGCTTGACCAGTTGATTCTTGGCATTGGCTGGGCCCGTGATCAGCACCGCGCCGGCGTCAGCAATAGACTGTGCCACCGCGTGCAGGAACTCATGATCCGCCGCGGCGTGGCCGCTGCCGATCTCATTCGCCTTGTGATGGATGTGCTTGGTCGGATGGTCCGGGTGCAGCACGAGCTTGTCGACATCGGTCGGGCTGAAATGAAATACCCGCGCCTCGCGATGGTCGATCCAGACGACGGCGTGAAAATGGTGCTGGCTCATGGGGTGGGTCCTTTCCTGAGTGAATTATGACTTATCCCGTCCTGGCGCTGTTTGATCTGCGTCATGCCGGCCGTTGCCGCTCGTAATGCGCCACAAACCGCGGAGAAAGCTTGCGCAATCGCTCGATATCGACGCGCCCCGACCGCATGATGTAGCTCATGGCGAATTCGGCCGGCGCAAGTTCCATTTGCTCGGCGAAATGCTCGTACCAGGAAGCGCTCGCCGTGGCGCCGGCGACGATCTTGTCGACGATCGGCCGCCGCGCCGCCTCGAAGGCCGGCAGGGCCGCGGCGACGTCGTCATTGTGCGCGGCCAGGGCGCGGTCGAGCGCAATGGCGTCTTCCATGGCGAGCCTTGTGCCCGAGCCGATGGAAAAATGCGCGGTGTGCAGCGCATCACCGATCAGCACGTGCTTGCCGTGGTGCCAGCGCGCGTTGCGCACCTGCGGGAAACGCCGCCAGATCGAATTGTTGGAAATCAGCCGGTGGCCGTCGAGCGCGTCGGCAAAGACCTTTTCGCACAGCGCGCGCGACTCCATTTCCTCGATTTTCTCGAAGCCGGCGCGCGCGAAGGTCGCCTCGTCGACCTCGATGATGAAGGTGCTACGCCCCGGCGCATAGCGGTAATGATGCGCGTTGAAATCTCCGATCGGCGTGTGGCGGAAGGTTTGCGTCAGCGTATCGTAAGGTTTGCTGGTACCGAACCAGGCGAAGCGGTTGGCAAGAAACGTGATGCTG
The DNA here is from genome assembly GCA_037200245.1 of Pseudolabrys sp. Taxonomy (GTDB): domain Bacteria; phylum Pseudomonadota; class Alphaproteobacteria; order Rhizobiales; family Xanthobacteraceae; genus Pseudolabrys. The sequence continues at coordinate 47,725 of JBBCIM010000021.1, read as the reverse complement.
GCGCCGAATTCGTCGGCGAAGGTCTTGCGCACCAGCGAATTGACGCCGTCGGCGCCGACGATCAGGTCAGCGTCGCCCAATTCGTCGAGCGACGCGACGGGCGCGGCCGAATTGCGGCGTTATGCCGACCGACTGCACCCGCGCCTGCAACAGTTGCAAGAGCTTCAGCCGGCCGATGGCGGCAAAGCCGATGCCGTCGATGACCACGCGCTCGTTACGGTGCACGAGGCGTCATGTCGTTCCAGGATTCCATCTGCGGCGTGATGGCGGCGAAGGTATCCGGATCGTCGTCGCGCAGGAATTCCAGCGCGCGGTCGGAGAAAACCACGCCGAAGCCGAAGGTGGCGCCGGCCGGGTTCTGCTCGACGAGCGTCACCTCGGCGCCGGCGCGGCGGCGCTTGAGGAGATAAGCGAGATAAAGACCGCGGGACCAGCGCCGAGAATGGCAATGCGCATGGGCTCAGTCTGTCATACCCCGCGAAGGCGGGGTATCCAGCCCTCGCGATAAAGAGCTGGATCGCCCGCTGGAGCCTGTCATCGGGCCGGCCTTTGGCCGGACCCGTTGGCGGGCGATGACAGCCGAATGTGTGCTAGCATCGGTCCACTTTCAATCGAGACCCCACGCGATGATGCAAGTCACCCTGCTCCTCACGCTTCACATCCTCAGCGCCGTGGTCTGGGTGGGCGGCATGTTCGCGGCCTATCTATGCCTGCGGCCCGCGGCCGGCGCACTCGAAGGGCCGCAGCGGTTGGCGCTGTGGCGGGCGTTCTTCGCCAAATTCTTTCCCTGGGTCTGGTATCAGTGATCCTGCTGCTGGGCAGCGGCTACTGGATGCTGGTCACGACCTTCGGCGGCTTCAAAGGCGCGCCGCTTTACATCAAACCTGATGCAGACGCTCGGCTTGGTGATGGTCGCGCTGTTTATCTGGCTGTTCCACGGGCCGTGGCTCAAGTTCAAGCGCGCCGTCGATGCCAAGGACTGGCCGGCCGCCGCCGGCCACATCGGCTTGATCGCAAAAATCATCCAGATCAACCTGCCGCTCGGCCTGATCGTGGTGGCGATCGGCGGCACCGGGCGGTTTTGGGGCTGATCGGCCTCATCCTGAGGAGCATTGCGAAGCAATGCGTCTCGAAGGATGGGGCGGCCACATGGTTCGAGACGCCGCGCTACGCGCGGCTCCTCACCAGGAGGCCACTAAATCGTCTGATTATATTCGCCGACTTCCGGATACGTGCGCAGCACGGCGTCGACCGATTTGAACATCTCGCGCATGCGCGCTTCGGACACCGGGCTTTCGACGACAACGACCAGCTCCGGCTTGTTCGATGATGCGCGCACCAGGCCCCAGGTACCGTCCTCGACCGTGACGCGCACGCCGTTGACCGTCACCAGATCGCGGATCGGCTGGCCGTCGAACTTCTCGCCCTTGGCCTTCAATCCCTCGAAGTGCTTTACCACCGTGTCGACGACGCCGTATTTCTTCTCGTCGTCGCAATGCGGCGCCATGGTCGGCGAGCCCCAGGTCTTGGGCAGCGCCTTGGCAGATCGGCCATGGTCTTGTCCGGGTTGCGGTCGAGCATGTCGCAGACCGCGAGCGCGAAGATCATGCCGTCGTCGTAACCGCGGCCGTAAGGCTTGTTGAAGAGAAGTGCCCCGACTTCTCGAAACCGGCCAGCGCGCCCAGTTCGTTGACGCGGCGCTTGATGTAGGAATGCCCGGTCTTCCAGTAGTCGGCCTTGACGCCGTTGGCCTTGAGCACCGGATCGGTGAGGAAACAGGCCGGTCGACTTCACGTCGACCACGAAGGTCGCGTTCTTGTGGATCGACGACATGTCGCGCGCCAGCATGACGCCGACCTTGTCGGCGAAGATTTCCTCGCCCTCGTTGTCCACCACGCCGCAGCGGTCGCCGTCGCCGTCGAAGCCGAGCGCGACGTCGGCCTTGTTGATCAGCACCGCGTCGCGCATGGCGTGCAGCATCTTCATGTCTTCGGTATTCGGATTGTAGCGCGGGAAGGTGTGATCGAGATTGCAGTCGAGCGGCACCACCTCGCAGCCGATCGCCTGCAACACCTTGGGCGCGAAGGCACCGGCGGTGCCGTTGCCGCAGGCCGCGACAACTTTGAGCTTGCGCTGATCTTGGCGCGGTTGGTGACGTCGGCGGATGTAGCGCGCCGGGAAATTTTCCACGAACACGTAACTGCCGCCGCCTTTGATATCGAACGACGCGCTTAAAACGATTTCCTTGAGCCGCTTCATTTCAACGGGTCCGAAAGTGAGCGGGCGGTTGGCGCCCATCTTCACGCCGGTCCAGCCGTTGTCGTTATGCGAGGCGGTGACCATGGCGACGCAGGGCACGTCGAGGGCGAACTGTGCGAAATAGGCCATCGGCGTCATCGCCAGGCCGATGTCGTGCACCTTGCAGCCGGACGCCAGCAGGCCGGAGATCAGCGCCATCTTGACCGAGGCCGAGTAGCTGCGGAAATCGTGTCCGGTGACGATCTCGCGCTTGACGCCCATCTCGCCGATCAGCGTGCCGAGCCCCATGCCGAGCGCCTGCACGCCCATCAGGTTGATTTCTTTTTCCAGGAGCCAGCGCGCGTCGTATTCGCGAAAGCCGGTCGGCTTCACCAGCGGCGATGACTCGTATTCGTAGGTATTGGGCGTCAGGGCGGATTTCGGCGTGGGAAACATCAGGTCCTCGAAATTCGGCGGTTAATGGCAAACTCCATAGCCTAACGCCCGGGAGCCGCAAAGCGCTCCTTGGATATTAAGCCGGAAGTGTGTCGGTAAGACTTATTGCTCAAGCACCATGCGGCCATTGGCGACTTCGTAGCGCTTGAGGCGCGACAAGAAGGTCATGCCGAGCAGATTACGCCAGAGCGCCTCGTCCGGCAGCACCAGCGCCGGCACGTCATAGACCGTGATGCCGCCGACCTCGATGCGGTCGAGCTTGGCCGGGGCCGCCTTGATGGTGCCGTTCGCGGTCGAGATGGTGCGGGTGTAGTCGCTGCGCATTGGCCGGATGCCGATCTGGGCGGCGTCGGATTCGCGGATGATGACCAGCGTGGCGCCGGTGTCGACCATGAAGTCGATGTGGCGGCCTTCGATGCGGGCATCGACCTTGAAGTGCCCGTCGCGGCCGGAATCGAGAACCAGGGTGCGGCCGGAGCTCGCCGATTCGCGCGGCGCATAGGCCGCCTGCGCGGTCGCATTAGGCGTCGAGGCATGGACCTCAACCGCCTTGTCGGCAAAGCGCGCCATCGCGGCGCCCACGACCAGCACCATCGCGGCAAATATCAGAATTGAACGCATGAGATATCCCACCAATTGGGTGCGACATTCGCATGGCGTTCGCCAAGGCAGGCTTAACGCGGCGGCGGCCTTTTGCCGATGGTATCCGGGCCGTTAAGCGGGCGAATAAAACTTTACGTGCCGCGCGGTTTGGCGCGGCGGGTCGGCGCCGCGGCGGCGGGGTCCTCAGGCCAAGGATGGCGCGGATAACGGCCGCGCAGGTCGGTGCGCACGTCGGCATAGCTGCCGCGCCAGAAACCGGGCAGGTCGCGCGTGATCTGCACCGGCTTATGCCCCGGCGACAGCAGTTCGATGACCAAAGGGATGCGCCCGCCGGCGATCGTTGGATGCTGCGCCAGGCCGAACAATTCCTGGACGCGGATCGACACCGTCGGGCCCTGCTCGGCGTCATAGTCGATCGGCACCGCCGAGCCGGTCGGCGCCGTGAGATGCGTCGGCGCCTCGGCGTCGAGCCGGCGGCGCAAATTCCACGGCACCAAAGCGGTCACCGCGTCGAACAACTCGCCGGGGCCGATGCCGCCGAGCGATGTCTTGTCGAGCAGCAGCGGCTCCAGCCATTCGGCCGCGTTTCGGGCCAGACCGTCATTCGAGAGATCGGGCCACTCGTCTCCTTCAGCACGGCGCAGGAACTGCACGCGATTGCGGAATTGCAGCGCCGCCTTGCTCCACGGCAGACGGTCGAGGCCGAGACCGACGATGCCTTGCGCCAGAATATGCGCGGTGTCCGCGTCGGGGCTTACCGGCTTGACCTGCTCGGCCAGCACCAGCGCGCCGAGGCGGCGGCTGCGCCTCGCGCGCAACGACGCCGAGGCTGTGTCGAAGGTCACCGCGTCGCGGTCCTCGATCTTGCCGGCAAAGCGCGCCTCGATCTCTTCAAGCGAAATCGGCGCCGCCAGCACGATGCGGCTTTTCGCCGCCGCGCCGGTCAATTCGGCCACCGCAAGGAACGGCTCGCGCGCCAGCGACGAAGCCGCGTCGACCGCACCGCCGCGTCCGCTCGCCAGCAGAAACGCGCCGCTGCCGCCGCCCCGGTTCTTGGCGAGGCGGTCGGGGTAAGCGAGGGCCAACAATGAGCCGGGCGACGCGTCGCCACCCACGCCCTGCGTATCCAAAGTATCGACCCACCGCTTCACCATCGCCCTCGCCTCCTCGGCGCGGCGCGAGCGGTCGCGGCGAAACTGGTCGAGACGATGGCGCAAATCGGCGTCATCGCCGCCCAATCCTCGTTCGGTCAGCACCGCGGCGATGGCCGCGGCTAACGCGCTCGCACCTTCCGCGCCGGCGTCGACCACCATCCGCGCCAGCCGCGGCGGCAGCGGCAGCGCGCGCAGCTTGCGGCCTTCCTCGGTGATGCGGCCAGCCACGTCGATGGCGCCGAGTTCAGCGAGCAGCGCCTTGGCCTCGTTCAGCGCCGCCGCCGGCGGGGAATCGAGAAACGCCAGTGTGGTGGGATCGGCCGTGCCCCACTGCGCCAGATCGAGCACGAAGGAAGACAGATCGGCCGACAGTATTTCCGGACGCGTATAGGGCTCGAGCGAACCGGTCTGCGGCTCGTCCCACAGCCGGTAGCACACGCCCGGCTCGGTACGTCCGGCGCGGCCACGGCGCTGGTCGGCGGCGGCGCGCGACACGCGCACGGTTTCCAGCCGGGTCAGGCCGACATCGGGCTCGTAGCGCGGCACGCGAGCCAGGCCGCTGTCGATCACCACGCGCACGCCTTCAATGGTCAGTGAGGTTTCCGCAATCGAGGTCGCCAGCACCACCTTGCGCCGCCCGGCCGGCGCCGGCGAAATCGCACGGTCCTGCTCGCGCGCATCGAGCGCGCCGAATAATGTCACGATGTCGACGTTCGCTTCGGCGACGCGTTCCTTGAGTTGCGTCTCGGTGCGGCGGATTTCCGCCGCGCCCGGCAGAAAAACCAGCAGCGAACCGGTATCGGCGCGCAGCGCGCGGCTGACGGCATCGGCGACCTGCCGCTCGATCGGCGCGCGCGGATCGCGCCCGAGATAGCGCGTGTCGACGTCGAAGGCGCGGCCTTCGCTCGCCACCACCGGCGCCTCGTTGAGCAGCGCGGCGACGCGCGCGCCGTCGAGCGTCGCCGACATCACCAGCACCTTGAGGTCGTCGCGCAAGCCGAGTTGCACGTCCCGGGCCAGCGCCAGACCGAGATCGGCGTCCAGAGACCGTTCGTGGAATTCGTCGAACAGCACGGCGGCGACGCTGTCGAGCGACGGATCGTCGAGCACCAGCCGCGTGAACACGCCTTCGGTGATCACCCTCGATGCGGGTTCGCTTGCCGATCTTTGAGCCGAAGCGGACGCGCAAACCGACGGTATCGCCGACCTGTTCGCCGAGCGTCGAGGCCATGCGGCTCGCCGCGGCGCGCGCCGCCAGCCGGCGCGGCTCTAGCAGCAAGATCTTTTTGTCTTTGGCCCAGGCCTCGTCGAGCAGCACCAGCGGCACGCGCGTGGTCTTGCCGGCGCCGGGCGGCGCCACCAGTACCGCGGCATTATTGCCGCGCAACGCGGCGGTGAGACGCGGCAGTGCGTCGTCGATGGGAAGCGATGTGTCGAAGGTGCGCATGCGCTTGGGACACTTTAAACCCTCTCCCCTTGTGGAGAGGGGAAGAAAGAGCGACCGCAATTATTCTACTTATCGCTCGCCCGGCTGGTCAGATTGAGCCCGCCGACGTTGCCGCGCGGTCGCCCGATGCTCTCGTAAACGAAGCCATGCCGGACGATCTCCTCGGCGCGGTAGATGTTGCGCAGGTCGACCAGCACCGGGCTCACCATCGCGCTTTTCAGCCGTTTGAAGTCGAGGGCGCGGAACTGCTCCCATTCGGTGACGATCACCAGCGCCGAGGCGCCTTCGGCGCAGGAATAGGCGTCCTCGCAGAACGTGGCGTTGCCGATCATGTTCTTGGCCTGCTCCATGCCGACCGGATCGAAAACGCGCACCTTGGCGCCCATGTCCTGGAGCGCCGTGACAATCGGAATCGACGGCGAGTCGCGCATGTCGTCGGTGTTCGGCTTGAAGGTCAGCCCCAGCACCGCCACGGTCTTGCCTCGCAATTCGTCGCCCAGCGCATGCGCCACCTTGCGCGCCATCGCCCGCTTGCGCTGGTCGTTGACCGCGGCGACCGCCTCGACGATGCGCTGCGGCGCTTCGTAGTCCTGGCCGGTCTTGATCAGCGCCAAGGTATCTTTCGGAAAGCACGAGCCGCCGTAGCCGGGACCGGCGTGCAAAAATTTCGAGCCGATGCGATTGTCGAGGCCGATGCCGCGCGCGATCTCCTGCACGTCGGCGCCGACTTTCTCGGCAAGATCGGCAATCTCGTTGATAAAAGTGATCTTGGTGGCAAGAAAAGCATTGGCGGCGTATTTGATCAGTTCGGCGGTACGCCGGCCGGTGAACAAGATCGGCGAGCGGTTGAGATAAAGCGGCCGGTAGATTTCCGTCATTATCTCGCGCGCGCGCTCGTTTTCACTGCCGACCACGATGCGGTCGGGATGCTTGAAGTCCTGGATGGCGGCGCCTTCGCGCAGGAATTCCGGATTGGACACCACCGCGCAGTCGGCCTTTCGGATTTGCCTCCCGGATGATGCGCTCGACCTCGTCGCCGGTACCGACCGGCACGGTCGATTTGGTGATGACCACCGTGAAGCCGTCGAGCGCCGCGGCGATCTCGCGGGTGGCGTCGAACACAAAGGTGAGGTCGGCATGGCCGTCGCCGCGGCGCGACGGCGTGCCGACCGCGATGAACACCGCGTCGGCGCCCTTCACCGCGCTCGGCAGGTCGGTGGTGAATTTCAGGCGGCCAGCGCGCTTGTTGGCGCCGACCAGGTCGGACAGGCCGGGCTCGTAGATCGGCATGTCGCCCCGCTCGATGGCGGCGATCTTGCCCTTGTCCTTGTCGACACAGGTCACGTCGTGACCGAAATCGGCAAAGCAGGCCCCCGACACCAGGCCGACATAGCCAGTACCGATCATGGTCACGCGCATCGTTCGTATCCGTCACGAGAATTAAGTGAATCCAGTCCGGCCGTGCGCCTCCATAGCAGAGGCGGTTCCGGCGCGCGAGCCGCCTGTCCGGCGTTGTATTCATGAGGTTACTTTATTGCAGGACGGCGACAGACATTGCGTCCACAGGCCGGCGATCGCGCATTGATTCAAGCGTCCCGACGGCCCACATTCAGGCCATGCCAGCCTCCGCAAAAACCAAAGCTAAAGCCGCCCCCGCCGTGTCCAATCCGGCCGCGCGCCCGCTGAAAAAGGGCGACCATTTATTCCTGGTCGACGGGTCCGGCTACATTTTCCGCGCCTACCACGCGCTGCCGCCGCTGACCCGCAAATCTGACGGGCTCCAGGTCAATGCCGTGCTCGGCTTCTGCAACATGCTGTGGAAGCTGCTGGCCGACATGCCAAAGGACGACAAGCCGACCCATCTGGCGGTGGTATTCGACAAGTCCGAGAAGACTTTCCGCACCGAGATGTACCCGGACTACAAGGCGCACCGGCCCGACGCGCCGGCCGACCTCATTCCTCAGTTCCCGCTGATCCGTGAGGCGGTGCATGCCTTCGAGATTCCGTGCCTGGAGCAGGCCGGCTTCGAGGCCGACGACCTGATCGCGACCTATGCGCGGCTGGCCTGCGAGGCCAAGGCCACCACGACCATCGTCTCCTCCGACAAGGACCTGATGCAGCTCGTCGGCAACGGCGTCACCATGTACGACACCATGAAGGACAAGCGCATCGGCGCCGCCGAAGTGATGGAGAAATTCGGCGTCGGGCCGGACAAGGTCATCGAGGTGCAGGCGCTGATTGGCGACTCGTCCGACAACGTACCGGGCGTGCCCGGCATCGGCGTCAAGACCGCCGCGCAGTTGATCGGCGAGTATGGCGACCTCGAAACACTGCTCAAGCGCGCCGGCGAAATCAAACAAGACAAGCGCCGCCAGACGCTGATCGACAATGCCGAGCTGGCGCGCATCTCGAAGAGACTGGTGACGCTCGATCAGAACGTCCCCGCTCGCCGTGCCGGTCGACCAGCTCGCCGTGCATGAGCCCGACTACAAGAACCTGATCGCGTTCCTCAAGGCGATGGAATTTTCGACCATCACCCGCCGCGTCGCCGAGAAATCGGGCATCGATGCGTCGGCGGTCACGGCCGATGCGAGTCTTTCTTCCTCACCTCCCCCCTTGAGGGGGAGCGATAGGCGTCCTTCGGACGCCGTTCTTCAAAGTGAAAACGCCGATGCGGAGAATCGGCTACGCGACGAAGTCGGCCGGGAGGGGGGTAACGGCCAACTCGATTTCGGTTCACCCCCCTCCCCGCCCCTCCCCCTCAAGGGGGGAGGGAGTGCAGGCACCGCGCAAAGCGCGCTAACGCCAATTTCTCTCGCCGCCGCGCGCGCCGAGAAGGCCCGCAACACCAAGATCGACCGCAGCAAATACGAGTGCGTGCGCACGATCCCGCGGCTGAAAGCCTGGATCGCGCGCGCGCATGAAATCGGCGTCGTCGCGGTCGACACCGAGACCACCAGCCTCGATCCGATGCAGGCGCATCTGTGCGGATTCTCGCTCGCCGTGGCGCCGGACGAAGCCTGCTACGTGCCGATCGGCCATCGCGACGGCGGCCCGGCCGACGGCACCGATCTGTTCGCGCCGGAATCCAAGCTCTGCGCCGACCAGATCCCCGAGGACCAGGCGCTCGCGCTGCTCAAGCCGCTCCTGGAGGACAAAGCCGTCCTCAAAGTCGCGCAGAACATGAAATACGACTGGCTGGTGTTCGCGCAGCGCGGCATCCAGATCGAAGGCTATGACGACACCATGCTGATTTCCTACGTGCTGGACGCCGGCAAAGGCGGCCACGGCATGGACGACCTCGCCAAGCGCTGGCTCAACCACGACACCATTCATTTCCATCACGTCGCCGGCCAGGGCAAGGCCCAGGTGTCGTTCGATTGCGTGTCCATCGACAAGGCGTCCGAATATGCCGCCGAGGACGCCGACGTGACGTTGCGGCTGTGGTCGGCGCTGAAGCCGCGGCTGGCCGCCGAGCGCGTCGCCACCGTCTACGAGACGCTGGAGCGCGACATGCCCTTCAGTGCTGGCGCGAATGGAGCGCCGCGGCATCTCGATCGACAGACAGGTTCTGTCGCGGCTGTCCGGCGAATTCGCGCAGAAGCAGGGCGCGCTGGAAGAAGAGATCAAAGTGCTGGCCGGCGAGCCGCTCAATCCGGGCTCGCCCAAGCAGCTCGGCGATATTCTGTTCGGCAAGATGCAGCTTCCCGGCGGCACCAAGACCAAGACCGGGCAATGGTCGACCGGCGCGCGCGAACTCGAAGAACTCGCGGAAGCCGGCCACCAATTGCCGCGCAAGATTCTCGACTGGCGCCAGGTATCCAAGCTGCGCTCGACCTATACCGAGGCGCTGCCGAACTACGTCAACCCGACGACACACCGCGTACATACCTCTTACGCGCTTGCCGCGACCTCGACCGGGCGGCTGTCGTCGTCCGAACCGAATTTGCAGAACATCCCAATCCGCACCGAGGAAGGCCGCAAGATCCGCAAGGCCTTCGTCGCCTCGCCCGGCATGAAGCTGGTCTCGGCCGATTACTCGCAGATCGAACTGCGGCTGCTGTCGGAAGTCGCCGAAGTGCCGGCGCTACGCAAGGCGTTCCAGGACGGCATCGACATTCACGCCATGACGGCGTCGGAAATGTTCGGCGTGCCAGTCAAGGACATGCCGGCCGACATCCGCCGGCGCGCCAAGGCCATCAACTTCGGCATCATCTACGGCATCTCGGCCTTCGGATTGGCCAATCAGCTTTCGATCGGGCGCCACCCGAGCGCGTCGAGCCCTGAAACGCCTGGAACATATGGGCCTGTGCCCTCTCGGAAACGCCCGGACCGGTATCGGAAACCTCGATCACCACCACGCTGCCTTCGCGCCGGCCGGTGATGCGGATCTGATCGCGCGCCGGATCGCGGCTGCCGCGCGCCTCCAACGCCTGCATGGCATTGCGTGCGATATTCACCAGAACGCGGAACAATTGATCGCGGTCTGCTTCTACGGTAAGGCCGCGCTCGACCGCGACGATCCAGCGGATCGGCACGTCGAGACCGAGGCCGAGCGCCTCGTGCACTTCTTCGATCAGCGGCTCGACCTCGATGGTCTTGCGCTCGGGTGCCGCTTCCTGGGCCGCGCCATACGACAATGTCGACTGGCAGAACGCGATGGCGCGCTCGAGCGCGCGCATCAGCTTGGGCGCAAAACGCTGCACCTTTGGGTCGGGCAAGTTCGACAACTGGTCGGAAAATAGCTGCGCCGACGCCAGCAGATTGCGCAGATCGTGGTTGATTTTCGATACAGCGAGGCCAAGCGCGGCCAGCCGGCTTTTCTGATGCAGCATCGAGGCGAGTTCGCGCTGCATCGCCGCGAGTTCCTCCTCCGCCGTGCCGATCTCGTCGCCGCGCCGCGATGCATCGATGATCAATGTCGGATTTTCCGGATCGGCGCGGAACGCCACCATGTTGGCGGTAAGCCGCCCCATCGGGCGCACCAGCAAATAATGCAGCGCGAAGAACACCAGCATCGCCGTGATGCCGGAGATCGCCAACGACAGCAGCAGAATGTTGCCTGAGAATTTCAGCATCGCGATGCGCAGCGGCGCTTCCTCGAGAATGATTTCGAGAAACTCGCCGCCCATCGGCGCCGGCCCGAGCACCCGGATCGCGGTCCCCTGGGTCGTCATGGATGAGCAGTTCGAAGGCATCGTAAATCGCGCGCCACCACGACACGTTGCGCATGTCGATATCGGCTTCGATCTTGACCGGCACGTTGGACACGGCGAGCAGGCGGCGCTGATCGCCCATTTTCATCGCCACGGTGCGCGCGCCGATGCTTTCCAGAATCTGCTTTGCCAGGCTTTCCGGCACCATGCCGCTGGGCGCGGCATCGAGCACCAGCGCCGCGGTGTGCGCGGCGGCCAAACGGTCGTTGAGCCAGTTGAGACGGAAATTCGCGATCGACGGAACGTAAATCAGAATTTCCGCCAACATCACGAATATGATGGTGAGGAACAGCAGCTTGCCGGACAGGCCGATAGGCCAGCCGTGCACGCGGCGCGGCGCGTCCGCCTTCACAGGCTCGCTTGATGGTTCGGTTTCCGGTTTCAATCCAGCCTCAACCGAAGATTCTCAGCCACGTAATGATGCGCCGCACCCAGGGACTCGTCAAACTCGGTGTGAAATAGTCAATCGCCGCACGCCTGCCGATTTCCGACAACGTCGGATAAGGCACAACAATGCCCGCAAATGTGCGGATATTGAGGCCTTGCGCGATGGCCAAGGTCCAGGCCGTGATCAATTCGCCGGCCTGCGCGCCAACGATAGTCGTGCCTAAAATCTTACCTTTCGCCGTGGTGACGACCTTGATGTGGCCGTGCGTCTCGCGCTCGGCCTGGGCGCGGTCGTTGTCATGATATGGCCAGCGCAAAATGCGAATCTTGCAGCCTCGCTTGCGCGCCTCGGCCTCGGTCAGTCCGCTCTGCGCCAATTCCGGCTCGGTATAGGTCCACCCACGGAATGACGTCGTTGTTGACGCGCACCGGCTGACGGAACAGCGCGTTGCGGATCACCAAGCCAGCATGATTGTTGGCGGCGTGGGTAAACTGCAATTGCCCAGCGGCAACATCGCCTATGGCATAGACGCGGCTGTTTGTCGTCTTGAGGCCGTTGTTCACAAGTACGCCGGTGGCGTCGTATTTAATTCCCGCGACCTCCAGACCCAGACCGTCGGTCGTGGCTTTGCGCCCGGTCGCGACCAATAGATGCGTGCCTTCGATGGTCTCCTCGCCTTCGAGCACGACCTTCACGCTGGCGGCATGGTCGACGCGAATAATCTTGACACCGGCACGAATGATGACGCCTTCGCGCTCGAGCTGATCGACAACGATAGCGGCGCATTCCGGATCGTCCTTGGCAAGCGGGGCAACCGCTTCCAGCACCGTCACGTCGCTGCCGAACCGGCGGAAGGCCTGAGCCAATTCCAGCCCGATCGGGCCGGCGCCGATCACGATCAAATGCTTCGGCAAGACCGAGGGATCGAATATGGATTCGTTGGTGAGATAAGGACTTTGGTCGAGACCGGGGATCGGCGGCAACGCCGGCGTCGAGCCGGTCGCGATGACGAAACGCCGTGCGCGAATCTCGATGTCGCCGACCGCCACGGTGCGGCGATCCTTGAATGTCGCATGGCCCTTGATGGACGCGCACGCCCATGCCGGTGAAACGCTCGGTCGAATCCGCCGGCGCGATCGCCGCGATCACACTGCGCACATGCGCCTGCACCTTGGCGAAATCTACCGTCACGCCTTGCGCGCCGACGCCGAAGGCGCCGGAGTTGCGCATCGCCGCCGCGCGTTTGGCAGCGGCCAGCAGTGCCTTGGACGGCACGCAGCCGGTATTGAGACAATCGCCGCCCATCTTGTGCGCTTCGATCAGCACCGTCGGCACGCCAAAGGCCGCGGCAGCCGCCGCCACCCGACAGTCCGCCGGAGCCGCCGCCAATCACGCAAATGTCGGGTCGAAGGATTTCCGTCATGGCGCTTTCAGATCGTCCCAAATATCGCGTTCAATAATAGCTTAAATCAGGACGACGCGGCGTGCCGCGAACGCAGCCTTCGCACCACGACCGGGATCAAAGCGAGCAAAGCCAGTGCGACCAGCGCACCGAGCAGTTGCGGCGTCAGCACGTCACGCGCGTCGAACGTGAGATGGCAGTCGGCGTGGCCGGCGGCGAGGCATGCCTCGTAGGATTCCTTCTGCACCGTGATGGCGCTGTCGAGCCCGGTGCCGGCCAAGGCGTAGACGAATGTCGCCGGGATAATGCCGAGCGCGGTCGCCGCCATGAAGGGCAGCAGCCGCACACCGGCGAAGGCCGGCACCAGATTGACCAGGAAGAATGGAAACGCCGGCACCAGCCGCAGGAACAAAAGATAACTGAAGGCGTCCTTGCAAAAGCCTTGCGCAAGATGGCAGGCGCGCGGACCCGCCCGCCGCAGCAATGGCTCGCCGAGCGCGGTGCGCGCCACCAGGAATATGAGCGTGGCGCCGATGGTGGCGCCGATCACCGCGGCCGAGAGGCGCCTATAACGAGTCCGAACAGAAAACCACCGCTGACGGTCAGGAATATCGCCCCCGGCACCGACAGCGCGACGGCGACAATATAAAGCCCGATATAGGCCAACACGGCGAGCACCTGGTGCTCGGTGACAAAAGCGTTAATGGCTTCGCGGTGCGCGACCAAGGCCTGCAGGGAAAGCCCGCCGCGGCCGAGCCAGTAATAAGTCAGGATTGCCAGCAAAACGACCGCCGCCAACGGCGTCAGCCGGCGGGTCAGGCTGCGCGGTCGGTCGGTGACAGGCAAACTTGTCGACATCCGCGCTATATACACGAGCCGGAGGCGTAATCGGGCCGTTGTCACCGCCTTGTGAGGCATTGTGACACGGTTGCCGGGGGGTGGCCGCAGGCCCAGCAGTCGCATTGACGGCCCCGGCCCCCTCCCTTATAAGCCGCGCAAATCCCGTGCCGATCCGGACGAAATCGGGTTTTCATGGCGGATCAAGGGGGCGGCTATTTCGCCTCGCCGTCACGGCGCGACCTGCGGAGAATTGAACGTGAAGCGGACCTATCAACCGAGCAAGCTTGTACGCAAGCGCCGTCACGGATTCCGCGCGCGCATGGGCACCAAAGGCGGCCGTAAGGTGCTGTCGGCTCGTCGCTCGCGCGGGCGTAAGCGGCTCAGCGCCTAGCGCGCCATCCGGCCGCGCGCATTGCTTTAAATGGAACGATTGAGGCAACGGGCGGATTTTCTAGCCGCGGCGACCGGGATGAAGGTTCCGGCCGCCGCGTTCGTACTACAGGCGCGCAAGCGGGCCGATGACGGGCCCGTGCGCCTCGGATTCACCGTCTCGAAAAAAGTCGGCAACGCCGTCGAACGCAACCGGGTCCGCCGCCGGTTGAAGGAAATCGTGCGGCTCTCGGACAACAATCGCATGCAGAGCGGTCACGATTATGTGCTAGTCGGCCGGCGGGCGGCGCTCAAGGTGCCGTTCCAGCGCATCGCCGATGACTTCGCGGGGGCGTTGCGGCGGCTGCAGGCAGGGCGCACTGGCAACACGGGATCCCGATGACCGATAACAAGAATACCATCCTCGCCATCGCTCTGTCGGCACTCGTGCTGATCGCCCTGGCAATTCTTCTTCGCCATGCCGCAAGAAAAGCGCGGCAGGAAAAAGCTGCAGCAGGAACAGGCGCAGCAGCTCGCGCGCGCGCCGAAAAACGCCGATGGCAGCCAGCCGACGGCAGCGCCGAACGCCGCCGGCACGCCGACCGTTCCGGGCCAGATCAAGCCGGCCGCCGTGGCCGCGCCGACGACCCGCGCCGCCGCGGTGGCGGCCTCGCCGCGCCTGCCGATCGAAACCGGAAAGCCTTCAAGGCTCGGTCGCGCTCAAGGGCGGCCGCATCGACGATCTTGCTCTGGTCAAGTTCCGCGAAACCGTCGACCCGAAATCGCCGCCCGATCGTCTTGCTGTCGCCGTCCGGCGCGCCTGAGCCGTTCTATGCCGAATTCGGCTGGACCAACGCCGCCGGCGCCAATGTGACTGTGCCGACCGCGGACACCGTGTGGACGCAGTCCGGCACCGGCGCGCTGAGCGTCGGCCATCCGGTGACGCTGACCTACGACAACGGCCAGGGCCTCGAATTCCGCCGCACCATCGCGGTCGACGACAAGTACCTGTTCACCGTCAAGGACGAGGTGGTGAACAAGAGCGACAAGCCGGTAACGCTGTATCCCTTCGCGCTGATCTCGCGCCACGGCACGCCGGTGACGCTGGGCTACTACATCCTGCACGAAGGCATGATCGGCAAGTTCGGCGACAAGAGCTCGGAAGAGGTCACTTACAAGAGCATCGACGAAAAGAAGCTCATCAACTTCAACGCCACCAATGCCTGGCTCGGCATTACCGACAAATATTGGGCCGCGGTGCTGCTGCCGAAGAACGATGCCCACGTCATCGCGAATTTCAAGGCCGACGAGGTTAGGCACCGTCAAAACCTACCAGACCGACTATCTGCTCGATGCGGTTTCCGTCGCGCCGGGCGCGACCGGTTCGGCCGACGCGCGGCTGTTCGCCGGCGCCAAGGAAGTCCGCGTCGTCAACGGCTATGAGAGCCAGCTCGGCCTCAACCATTTCGACCTGCTGATCGACTGGGGCTGGTTCTACTTCATCACCAAGCCTTTGTTCTTCGTCATCGACTACATCTACCACCTGGTCGGCAATTTCGGCCTCGCCATCCTGCTGGTCACGGTGCTGATCAAGGCCGCGTTCTTCCCGCTCGCCAACAAGTCCTACGCTTCGATGGCGAAGATGAAGGCCGTGCAGCCGCAGATGACGGCGCTGCGCGAGCGCTTCAAGGACGACAAGGCCAAGCAGCAGCAAGAGCTGATGGAGTTGTACAGAAGGAGAAGATCAACCCGCTGGCCGGCTGTCTGCCGATCGCCGTGCAGATTCCGGTGTTCTTCTCGCTGTACAAGGTGCTGTTCGTCACCATCGAAATGCGCCACGCGCCGTTCTTCGGCTGGATTCACGATCTTTCGGCGCCGGACCCGACCAACATCTTCAATTTGTTCGGCCTGATCCCGTTCGATCCGATCCACCTTCCGGTGGTCGGCAGCTTCCTGCATGTCGGCGCCTGGGGCGTCATCATGGGCATCACCATGTGGGCGCAGATGAAGCTCAATCCGGCGCCGCCGGATCCGACGCAGGCGATGATCTTCAACTGGATGCCGCTGATCTTCACGTTCATGCTGGCGAGCTTCCCGGCCGGCTTGGTGATCTACTGGGCCTGGAACAACTCGCTGTCGGTGGCGCAGCAGAGCATCATCATGCGCAAGCACGCGCCAAGATCGAACTGTTCGACAACATCAAAGCGATGTTCGGGAAGAAGAAGAAGGCGTAGGGTTAGGGGCTCGCTATCGAGCATTGTACAAGTCGCCGGGCGAACGCCCGGCGATTTTATTTGTGGGCAGAGGTTCGCGGTTACGACGAACGTCGTAGCCCGGGAGAAGCGAAGCGTAACCCGGGAACGATAGAGAAGCCTGTCCTGGATTTCGCTGGGGGCGATTCTCGTCCACTACAGAATCGCGGCAACCACCGGAAAAATTACCAAAGGATCAGGTCCATCGTGTCCAATTAATAACGAAATCACCTTCGCCCTTCTAATGTAGCCGTGGGCGGAGAATTCCTTATCAGCATATCAACCTGCGGGATGCCCATTGGGCTACCGCGAATAATCTTGTAATCATATCGAAAGCTTAGAACGCCCTTGAAGGTGTTATCTTCGGTGTAGCCAACTGCTTCAGTGAACACCGTGCAGTTAAAGCCAAAGGGAAGCGGAAATGGCGGAACGCCAGGCAATATCTGAGCCATCACGCCAGGCTGAAGACTAGCCGTAACCACGTTTTGAAAGATGGTCGGCTTCGCCGAATCGGAAGAAATGTATTCTTCCGCGCAATAAAACTCATAATCTTCTAGGCCTGCGAGCTTATTTAGATCGGCCAACTGTTGATACGGACTTCGGACGCTCACGACAGCAAGCAAACGAGTATCATCGGCTCTCGTCAGGGTCTTCCCAGTAATTTGCCCGACAGTCCCTTTCAAAGCATCGATACGAAACAGTGGGTGATCTGACTTGTGCTCCCCGTACCGTACTTCGCCACCGATGATTCGTGCCTTTGAGGGCAAACCCACACCTAGCGGCTTATTAACATCGGGCGTCAGAAATTCTGTACGCTTTCTAATTGCGTCATAACCTAGGATATTGATCAGAACAGGAATTAGTTGATCGAGGTCTTCGTACTTCCACGACATTAAAGGCGCGTCTAGCTTACCCACCAGATACAATTTGAATTCCCTACCATTAGTCAGAATAAAATAGATGGCGGCAATGCCAGGGTGCGCGCTGTAGGTATGGGCTTGATCTACGTCATCCTGCGTCAATTCTTGCGATGGCGCTTTCACTTCTACAGCCCAACGCCCGTATGAAATCGCTTCGCAAATGTAGTCGGCTCTACCGACAAGCGGCGGATCTTTCAAAGGATTCTTTCGCCCAAGAAAGGCTTTGTCGTATCTGAGCCGGACTTCAGTTCGGATATTAGCGAGCGTTCCGTGTTCAAATCCTAACCGTCCCAGGAAAGGACGGACGATAATTTCGCGGACGTCCGTTTCGTTCATCGAATCGAAATTCGGCATATTCGCTTCCGATAGATTGAGTGGGCAACCCAGACACCGCTCACGGCGATTCGCAACCATTGCGAGTTTAGCAAGCGGTCCGAATAATGCCGAACGCAATCCGGGAGCGATCGGAAAATCGCCCCGGTTTTTGAGGGATCTGCAAGTTAGGGACTATAATCCTTGACAGCGTGACGCTGGTCCGTTAGAAAAGGCGCATTCTCCGACAATTGAATATGCTGACGGGCGCTCTTTTCGCACCGCGCATTTTGTCTTTGCCGCGAGCAAGACGTGGATGGCCGGGACAAGCCCGGCCATGACGGAGTGTGCGCTGCCGCCACACCCGCTCATTCCCACGAAAGCGCGAATCCAGTGGCACAAAGCAACGGTCTCAGATCGTGGCCTCTGGGCCCCCGCTTTCGCGGGGACGAGCGGAGGTTGGGGCGCGGACTATCCCATCATCGAGACGACCATCATCACCAGGACCATCCCATGCCCGAACCCTCGCCCGAAGCCTGGGCGCAAATTCGTCACGACTACGAACACACCGACAAGCCGCTCGCGCATATCTGCGCCGAACACGGCATCACCATCCCCACGATGCGCTACCGCATGAAGCGCTGGGAGTGGACCAGACGGAAGCCGCTGATCCCGCGCCATGGACCGCCGCGGTGCCGGCGATACCGCGCGCGATGGCAAGCAGCCCGGGTGAAGCGAAGCGTAACCCCGGAGCGGCGGATGAGTTTGCCCCGGATTTCGCTACGCTCCATCCGGGCTACAACTGCGCGGCACCGGTTCACCCCACCCCGCCCCCTTCAGAGCCTGCGCCGGGGCGCGCGCAAGCGCGGCCCGGGTGGGAGGGTGAAGAAGCCGCACCTGCGGACATCGTGCCGCGCCTGCAAAGCGCTGTGGCGCGGGTGCTGCCGGCCATCGACGCGACCGTCGCGCGGCTGGCAGGCGGAGCGCACCATCCGCGCGACATGGCGCACGCCAGCCGGACGCTGAGCGCGCTGATGCGCACCTTGCGCGAGCTCAATGCCCTGCTGACCCAGCACAATGCGCGGCCGGACGATATGCGCTGCGAATGCCGGGAGATGTCTCCTGAGGATATGGACGCCTTCCGCGACGACCTGGCGCGTCGGATCGACGCTTTCATGCTGTCGCGCCCGGACGAGGATTTTGCGCCGCCGGGCTCGGGGCTTCCGCTCGACAGGCAAAGTGAGCTTACGCTCCCGCCACGGCGATGGACGGCCCGGCCCGGGGCGTGACAGATAGGGCGAACCATGTCCGATAAAGCGGCTACACGCGCAACGAGATCGAGACCGGCCGGAAAATCTTTGCCGCCGACTGGAGCTTCGTCGCCGCCGCCTCGTCCGACGTGTCGCTGCCGCCGATGCGCGGCGTCGAGATCGCGTTTGCCGGCCGCTCCAACGTCGGCAAATCGAGCCTGGTCAATGCGCTGACCGGCCGCAAGGCGCTGGCGCGCACCTCGCGCACGCCGGGCCGCACCCAGGAGCTGATCTTCTTCAACGGCGGTTCCGACCTCAACATCGTCGACATGCCGGGCTACGGCTATGCCGCCGCCGCCAAGGTCAAGGTCGCGGCCTGGACGGCGCTGATCGGCGCCTATCTGCGCGGCCGCGCCAATCTCGCCCGCGTCTATGTGCTGGTCGACGCCCGCCACGGCCTCAAGCCCACCGACGAGCCGATCTTCCACGAACTCGGCCAGGCCGCCGTCAGCTACCAGGTCGTGCTGACCAAGGCCGACGCCATCAAGCCGTCCGAACTGAAGGCCCGCATCGCCGAGGTCGAGGCCGCGATGGCCAAGTATCCGGGCGCCTATCCGGGCGTGATCACCACTTCGTCGCATGAGGGCACGGGAATGGAAGAATTGCGCGCCGCCATCGCCCGGCTCTTGGCGGAACGAAAGCGCTGAGCAAAACAGGCTAGGCGGCCTTCGTCCGGGCGCGCCAGCGCCACACGGCGACGACGGCCCAGATGGCCTCGACCAGCCCGAACGGCCAGGCGCCCTGCAAAAAGCCGTAGATCGAGCCCAGCGCGCAGGCCGCGGCGAATCCCAGGACGCACCACGCGCTGCGGTCCTCCAAAGCGTAAAACACCAGCATGGCGGAGACAGCGAAAAGGCCGAACAGCGAGAGCGGGTCCATGACAGCAAGAAGACGGGCCGGTCCTGTCAAGGTCAAGACCTTGGCCGCGAAGGTTGGCGCAGGCCTGCGACTTCGGCTAGAAGCGGGCATTCCACGAAGAGGCCGGCGATGAGCAAAGCCCCCCAGATCGATCCCCAGACCCAGGCGCGCATCTTGTCCGAGGCGCTGCCGCATATGCAGCGCTACGACGAGGAAATCGTCGTCGTGAAATATGGCGGGCACGCCATGGGCGACGAGCAGAACGCGCGCGACTTCGCCCGCGACATCGTGCTGCTCGAACAGGCCGCCATCAATCCGGTCGTGGTGCACGGCGGCGGGCCGCAGATCGCGGCCATGCTCAAGAAGCTCGGCATCAAGTCCGAATTCGCCGCGGGCCTGCGCATCACCGATGCAGCCACCGTCGAGATCGTCGAGATGGTGCTGGCCGGCTCGATCAACAAGCAGATCGTGAGCTACATCAACGCCGCCGGCGGCAAGGCCGTCGGCCTCTGCGGCAAGGACGGCAACATGGTGCAGGCACGCAAGGTGACCCGCACCGTGGTCGATCCGGATTCCAACATCGAGAAGATCGTCGACCTCGGCTTCGTCGGCGAGCCGGACAAGGTCGATTTGTTCGTGCTCAACGCCGTGCTCGGCAAGGAAATGATCCCGGTACTGGCGCCGCTGGCGACCTCGGCGAACGGCGGCACCTTCAACGTCAATGCCGACACCTTCGCGGGCGCCATCGCCGGCGCGCTCAAGGCCAAGCGCCTGCTGCTGCTCACGACGTGCCGGGCGTGCTTGACAAGTCGAAGAGCTTGATCGGCGAACTGTCGGTCGCCGATGCGCGCCGCCTGATCGCCGACGGCACCATCTCCGGCGGCATGATCCCCAAGGTCGAGACCTGCATCTATGCGCTCGACCAGGGCGTCGAGGGCGTGGTCATCATGGACGGCAAGGTGCCGCACGCCGTGTTGCTCGAACTTCTGACCGACCACGGCGTCGGCACGCTGATGCATCGCTAGCGAATGGCCGCCATCCTTGAAGGCACCGATTTCGACTTCCTCGGGCCGAAGCGCACCGGCAAGGTCCGCGACGTCTACGAGCAGCCGGATCGGCTGATCCTCATATCGACCGACCGCCATTCGTCGTTCGACCGCATCATCGCCCATATCCCGCTCAAAGGTCAGGTGCTCAACGAGATCAGCACCTTCTGGTTCGAGCAGACCAAGGACATCGTGCCGAACCACGTCATCGCGGTGCCGGACCCCAACGTCACCGTTGGCCGGAAGTGCAAGACCGTGCCGGTCGAGGCGGTCGTGCGCGGCTACATCACCGGCGTCACGGACACATCGCTGTGGACGCACTATGCCAAGGGCAAACGCGATTTCGGCAATTTCCGCCTGCCCGACGGCATGAGGAAAAATCAGAAGTTGGCGGAACCGGTGTTCACGCCATCGACGAAAGAGGACGCGCACGACCGGCCGATGAGCCCCCAGGAACTGGTGGCCGAGGGTATCGTGTCACGCGAGACGATCGATCTGGTCGAGCGCACCGCCATCGCGCTCTACCGGCGCGGCACCGAGATCGCCGAGAGACGCGGCCTGATCCTGGTGGACACCAAATACGAGTTCGGCATCGATGAGAACGGCCGGCTCATGCTGATCGACGAGATTCACACGCCGGATTCGTCGCGCTACTGGGAGATCGATTCCTATCGGGAGCGCTTCGACAAGGGTGAGGAACCCGCCTATTTCGACAAGGAATTCCTGAGGCTGTGGTTCAAGGAGCAATGCGATCCGTACAACGACGCAATCCTGCCGCCCGCGCCTCAGGAACTGGTCGACGAGATGTCGCGCCGCTACATAAAGATGTACGAGCAGATCACCGCGCAACCTTCCGGCCCGGCAGCGGAGCCGATCGCAGCGCGGATCGCCGGAAATCTCAAGTCATACGCAATCAAGCCGGCGCGCTAACATCGGCGCCATGATTCGCGCGCGTATCATTGCCCTGCTCATCGCCGTCCTGCCGCTCGCCGCAGTCGTGCCCGCGCACGCGGAGCTGACGCTGTGCAACCGCACCAGCTATCGCATGGAAGCGGCCTACGCACTGGAGAAGCGCGCCAATGTGTCGACGCGCGGCTGGTTCCGCATCGATCCCGGCCAGTGCCGTCAGGTGTTCGACGGCGTGCTCGATGCCGAGATGGTCTACGTCCACACCCGCACGCCGCCGGTCTATGGCACCGCGCCGGCGCCGCAGAACGGCAATGCCGATTTCTGCATCCGCGATGGCAGTTTCGAGATCGGCAATGCGCGCGGCTGCCCGGCCAGCCAGCAGGCGCATTTTTCCGCGGCGCGGCCTTCCGATAGTCCGAAAGGCCCGGCGGTCAACCTCGCCGAGGAAGCCGATTACGACGACGCGCAGGCGCGGCTCGCCGGCATCCAGCGGCTTTTGGTGATCGCGGGTTATGACGCCAACCCGATCGACGGCGTGCAGGGCGCGAAAACGCAGGCCGCGCTGGCGAAGTTCCTCGCCGACCGCAAGCTGCCGGCGGACGCCGCCTCCAGCCCGGAAATTTTTTGAAACGCTGCTCGACGCCGCGCGCAATCCGCAGGGTGCCGGCTTCTCGTGGTGCAATGACACCCAATACGCCGTGATGGCCTCGCTCGGCCTCGTCGAGATGGGCGCCATCGTGACGCGCGGCTGGTATCGCGTCGATGCCGGGCAATGCCTGCGGCCGGACGTGCGCGGCGATCCGCGGCGGTTCTACAGCTATGGCGAGGCGGTCGATGCCAACGGCCGCACCATCAAAAAAGGCGACGCGCAGCTGGCTTGGGGCGGCAATGTTGCGCTATGCACACGCGACGGCAAGTTCGAACTGAGCGACCACAAGGACTGCGCGGTGCGCGGTCTGAATTCCGCCGGCTTTGCCCTGATCGATGCGGGCGCGCAGCCCGCCACCACCGTGCGCTTCAAGGAATAAAGTTTGCCCCAATCAGCACGTCGCCCGCCGCGCGGTTTCGACCGGATCGAGACCTGGGTGTTCGACCTCGACAACACGCTCTATCCGCATCACCTGCTGTGGGCGCAGGTCGACGACCGCATTCGCTCCTATGTCGCGGAATTCCTCAAGGTCTCGAAGGACGAGGCGTTCCGGGTGCAGAAGGATTATTACAAGCGTTACGGCACACGATGCGCGGCCTGATGACCGAGCACGACCTCAAGCCCGACGACTATCTCGAATATGTCCACGAGATCGATCATTCGCCGCTCGAGCCCAATCCGGCGCTCGGCGCCGCGATCGAGAAGCTGCCCGGCCGCAAGCTCATCCTGACCAACGGCACCAAGAAACATGCCGAGGCGGTGATGCGGCGGCTGGAAATCCATCAGCATTTCGAGGACGTGTTCGATATCGTCGCCGCCGAGCTGGAGCCGAAGCCGTCAGCGATTACCTACGAACGTTTTCTCGAACGCCACACGGTCGATCCGGCCAAGGCTGCGATGTTCGAGGATCTCGCGCGCAATCTCGAAGCGCCTTACGCGCTCGGCATGACGACAGTGCTTGTGGTGCCGCCCGGCACCCGCGAAGTCTTCCGCGAGGATTGGGAGCTCGAAGGCCGCGACGAGCCGCATGTCGACCACGTCACCGACGATCTGGCGGGATTTCTCGCCACCGTGCTGGCGCGCTAAACGGCCGGAACGATCTGCTGCACCAGCACCGCGAGGCCGATACCGCAAATGCCGGCGCCGATCAGCCGCAGCGGCGAATGATCGTCGGCGCGTCTGAATAACATGCGCGCGACGCTCATCGCCCCAAGCGCGACCGCGCATTGAATGACGGCCAGGCCCAGCAGATAGGCGTAGAGCGGCGCAGGTTCGGCGCCGTAGATCGACTCGCCGAGCGCATAGCCGTGCAGGAGGCCGACAGCGGCAAACAATGCGAGCGCCGCACCGGCCGCCATGGTCCTGCCGAGCAGCATGACCGCGCCCAGGCCGATCACCGACAACGCCACCAGGATTCCGCGCCCGACACCGTTGCGCCTTTGAGGTGGACGGCGACGCCGGCGATCATCGCCAGTACGAAACCGACCGCCAGCGCCGGCGCGGCGCGGTGCGCAGCCGCCAGACAGCCGACCGCCACTACGGCGGCGAAATGGTCGATCCCGATCACCGGATGGCCGAGGCCCGACAGAAAGCCCTCGCCGAAGTTTGCCGGCATCCGGCCACCCATGACGTGATGGGCCAAGGCCGGCTCGGCCAGCAGCAGAACAGCGATAAAGACCGCAAGACCCAGTGTTTTTGCGTTCATGTTCATAGAGCGTGCCTCCCCGCCGCACAGATTAGCCGCCCCGCCGCAACTTGACATCCCCTGCCCGGCCCCCGACAAAACGCCCGCAACGCATTCCGGGACCCGCCATGGCACACGACAAGCTCGCTAAAATCATCGACGACGCCTTCGAAGGCCGCGACAAGATCGGGCCGAAGACCAAAGGCGCCGTGCGCAAGGCAGTCAATTCCGCGCTCGATATGCTCGACCGCGGCGAGGCCCGCGTCGCCGAGCGCCAGGCCGATGGCAACTGGCAGGTCAATCAGTGGCTGAAAAAGGCCGTGCTGCTCTCGTTCCGGCTTAACGATATGAGCGTGATTCCGGGCGGACCGGGCAAGGCGGTCTGGTGGGACAAGGTCAATTCCAAGTTCAAGGGCTGGAATGCCGCCAAGTTCAAGAAGGCCGGCTTCCGCGCCGTGCCGGGCTCGGTCGTGCGCCGCTCGGCCTTCATCGCGCCCAACGTCGTGCTGATGCCGTCTTTCGTCAATCTCGGCGCCTATGTCGACACCGGCAGCATGGTCGATGCCTGGGCCACCGTCGGCTCCTGCGCGCAGATCGGAAAGAATTGCCATCTCTCGGGCGGCGTCGGCATCGGCGGCGTGCTTGAGCCGTTGCAAGCCGGCCCGGTCGTCATCGAGGACAATTGCTTCATCGGCGCACGCTCGGAAGTCGTCGAAGGTGTGATTGTGCGCGAAGGCTCCGTGCTCGGCATGGGGGTCTACATCGGCATGTCCACCAAGATCGTCGATCGCGAAACCGGTAAGGTCTATCAAGGCGAAGTGCCGCCTTATTCGGTGGTCGTGTCGGGCACCATGCCCGGCAAGGCTTTGCCGAGCGGCGAGCCGGGGCCGGGCCTGTACTGTGCCGTGATCGTCAAGCGCGTCGATGAGCGCACCCGCTCCAAGACCAGCATCAATGAGCTGCTGAGGGATTGACCTCGCTGCCGAACCGGCAGATTCTCCGCCTATGAGCCGCGAAATAAGCATTCAAGCCCGTTGGGATGGCGACGCCAGTGTTTGGATCGCCACCAGCGGCGATGTGCCTGGGCTCGTGGTCGAGGCTAATACATGGCCGGAGATGATCGAGGAAGTCAGGCTCGTGCTTCCCGACCTGCTGGAATTGTCCGGCCGAGGCGCGGAAACTCTCTCGCTGACCTTTAAAGCCGAAGAGCATCTCAATCTTGCCGGGGCTTGATGGCCGACTTCTATCGCGACCTCATCGCGATCCTGCGCGCCAATGGTTTCGTCCTTTCAAGAAGCGGAAAGGGAAGCCATGAGATCTGGACTAATCCCAGCAGCAAAAAGTCTGTGACGGTTCCCCGCACCACAAAATCGCGCCACACCGCCAACGACGTTCTTAAACAAGCCGGACTTGAAAAGAAATTCTGATGAGCGCCGATCCCGTTGCCATTACCCGCGATCTGCTGCGCTGTCCGTCGGTGACGCCGGCGGAAGGCGGTGCGCTGACGTTTCTAGAGAATACGCTGAAGGCCGCGGGCTTCACCGTGCATCGCATGACCTTCAGCGAGCCCGGCGCCGAGGACGTGGAAAATCTCTACGCCCGCATCGGCACGGCCGCGCCGAACCTAGTGTTCGCCGGTCATACCGACGTGGTGCCGACCGGCGACGAGACGGCGTGGACGCACCCGCCGTTTTCCGGCGCGATCGACAACGGCCAGCTTTATGGCCGCGGCGCGGTCGACATGAAAGGCGGCATCGGCTGCGCGGTCGCCGCCGTGCTCGACCATCTCGCCGCCAACGGCGGCAAGCCAAAGGGATCGATCTCGTTCCTGATCACCGGCGACGAGGAAAGCATCGCGGTCAACGGCACGCCGAAGCTCCTGCAATGGGCGGCCGAGCACGGCGAGAAATTCGACCACTGCGTTCTCGGCGAGCCGAGCAACCAGGAAGAACTCGGCGACACCATCAAGATCGGCCGGCGCGGCTCGCTCAACGGCCATCTCATCGTGCACGGCAAGCAAGGTCATGTCGCCTATCCGCAGCGCGCCGACAATCCGATCCGCGGGCTGGTGAAATTGATCGACGCGCTGCAAAGCGAACCGCTCGACAGTGGCAACGCGAATTTCCAGCCGTCGCATCTGGAATTCACCACGGTCGACGTCGGCAATAAGACCGTCAACCTCATTCCCGGCGAGGCGCGAGCGCGCTTCAACATCCGCTTCAACGATTGCCACACGCTGGAATCGCTCAAGGCGCTGCTCGAAGCGCGCGCGGCGAAAGCCGCAGACGGCAAGATCCGATTCACGTTCAAGTTCGAGCCGTCGAACGCCGGCGTGTTCGTGACCAAGCCGGGGACCGTTCACCGAGACGGTGTCGAACGCGGTTGCCGAAGTGACCGGCCGCAAACCGGAACTGTCGACCACCGGCGGCACGTCGGATGCGCGCTTCATCACGCATTACTGCCCGGTCGTGGAGTTCGGCCTGGTCGGGCAGACCATGCATGCGATCGACGAGCGCGTGCCGGTTGGCGACCTGCGCGCGCTGACGACGATCTATCGCAAGATTATCGATAAGTATTTTGGCTGATTAACTCACCAGCGTCGCATCCAGCGTGATGTTGGCTTTGAGCAGTTTCGACACCGGGCAGCCGGCTTTCGCCTTGGCGGCGAGTTCCTGAAATTTTGCATTATCGGCGCCGGGAATTTTCGCCTTCAGCGTCAGATGCACGGCGGTAATGGCGTAGCCGTCGGCCTGCTTCTCGAGCGTCACGTCGGCCTGGGTTTCCATCTTCTCGGCGGTCAGCTTGGCCTCGCCCAAGATGAGCGACAGCGCCATGGTGAAGCAGCCGGCATGCGCCGCGCCGATCAGTTCCTCGGGGTTCGTGCCGGGCTTGCCTTCGAACCGGCTGACGAAGCCATAAGGGTAGTCCTTGAGCGCGCCGCTCTTGGTCGAGATCGCGCCTTTGCCGTCCTTGATGCCGCCTGACCAGACAGCCGATCCATAGGTGCTCATGCCGATACTCCCTGTGAAAAATGCGTGCGTTCGGCATATAGGGCGCCGAAGCGGCGATGCCAGCCGCGCTCAATAATCCACCCGCATCAAATACAGCCCGTCCGGCGGCGCGACCTGGCCGCAAGATGCGCGGTTGCGCGCTTCGAGCGCCTTGGCGAGATCGCCGGCGCTCCATTGGCCGAGACCGGCCATGACCAGCGAGCCGACCATCGAGCGCACCTGGTTGTGCAGGAACGAGCGCGCCGAGGCGAGCACGTGCACCTCCTGCCCATCGCGCACGACATCGAGGCGGTCCAGCGTCTTCACCGGCGACGCCGCCTGGCATTCGGTGGAGCGGAAGGTGGTGAAGTCGTGCTTGCCGACGAGGCGCTGCGCGGCGTCATGCATGGCTTCGGCATCGAGCGGACGCGGCACGCGCCAGGCATATTTCAGATCGAAGGTGAGATCGGGGCGGCGGTTGGCGATGCGGTAGAGATAATGCCGCTTGACCGCCGACATGCGCGCATTGAATTCCTCGCCGACGCGCTCGGCCGCAAGCACCGCGACCGGGTGCGGTCGCAAATGCGCATTGAGCCCGTCGCGCACGGTGTCGGTATCCCCAATCCTTGGTCAGATCGACATGCGCCACCTGGCCGCGCGCGTGCACACCGGCATCGGTTCGGCCGGCGCCCTGCACCGGCGTTTTCTCGCCCGACAACGCCTCGACGGCCGTGGCGAGGACGCCCTGCACCGTTAGCTGGTCGGTCTGGACCTGCCAGCCGCGGAACGGCGCGCCGTCATATTCGACGATGAGTTTGTAGCGCGGCACGATTGATTCACCTCAAACACGCCCGCAGGCGGCTTCTCTACAATCGAGCTTGTAATCGAGGACCCTGGCCATGAAACGCGAATACAAACAGCAAATCGTCGATCTGCTCAACAGCCATCGCATTATGACGATTGCCACCAACCGCGGGGGACGGCTGGCCGCAGGCGACCGTGGTCGGCTACGCCAATGACGGGCTGTTTGTCTACTGCCTGATTGCGCGCGCCGACGCCAATGACGGGCTGTTTGTCTACTGCCTGATTGCGCGCGCCGGCCAGAAGTGGACGAACATTCTGCGCGACCCGCGGGTGTCGATCGCGATCGCCAAGGACTATCCGGATCCGATGCAAATCAAGGGCCTTTCGATGGCCGCGCGCGCCGCCGAAGTCACGGACGCCGACGAACGGCAGCGCGTTGCCGCGATTTTTCTCGAGCGCTACCCCGAGTACAAGACCATGCCGAGCCCGGCGGCGGGAGAAATGCCGCTGGTCCGATTCACGCCTGAACTCGTCTCGATTTCTCGATTACTCGAAAGGCTTCGGGCATACCGACCTGGTTCGGATCACCGACATCAATCTTCCCCGAAGTCATCGACGCGCCGCGTCAGCATTGGTCTTTGGTCGCGGCGGATTAGCGTCTACGTCAGTTGCGCGGCGGCTTTGACCGGCGTGCCACGCAGGAATTCATCGGCCTGCATCGGCTGCTTGCCGGCGCGCTGAACTTGCACCAGCCGAATGGCGCCGTCGCCGCAGGCGATGGTCAGTTTGTCGTCTAGCGCCGTGCCGGGCGCGCCCTTGCCGGCGGCGAGCGTCGAACGCAACGCCTTCACCCGCACGCCATCCATCTCGAACCAGGCGCCGGGAAATGGCGACAGGCCCCGGATGTGATTGTGCACGTCGGTGGACGGCTTGCTCCAATCGATGCGGGTTTCGGCCTTTGCAATCTTTGCCGCATAGGTGACGCCCTGTTCCAATTGCGGCGTGAACGAAAGCGTGCCGCGCTCCAGCGCCGCCAGCGCCCGCGTCATCAGATCGGCGCCGAGCGGCGCCAGCGCGTCGTGCAGGACGCCAGCCGTCATATCCGGCCCAATCGCGAGGCGTTCCATCATGGCCATGGCGCCGGTATCGAGGCCCTCGTCCATCCGCATGATGGTGACGCCGCTCTCCGCATCGCCGGCCATGACGGCGCGGTTGATGGGCGCAGCGCCGCGCCAGCGCGGCAGCAGCGAAGCGTGCACGTTGAAGCAGCCGAGCCGCGGCGCATCGAGGACGGGCTTAGGTAGGATCAAGCCATAGGCGATCACCACCGCGGCGTCGGCGTTATGCGCGCGCAACGCCGCTTGCGAGTCGGCATTCTTGAATGTCTTCGGCGTCAGCACCGGCAGGCTAAGCCGCCGCGCCTCGCGCTCGACCGGCGTGACGTGCAACACCATGCCGCGGCCGGCCGGCTTGGCCGCGCGCGTATAGACCGCGGCAATGTCGTGACCTTGCGCCGCGAGCGCGAGCAGCGTCGGAACCGCGAAATCGGGCGTGCCCATGAAGACGAGGCGAAGGGACATTTAAGTTTCCATACAGCAAATATTCAGCGCGCTACGACAGCTTCAAATGGATTGACTACCTCAAGACCAATGTCGGCAAAGCCGCTCGTATCCCGCGTCGCCAATTTCAGGCCATTGGTGAGAGCAATCGCCGCAATCATGGCATCGACAGGCTCCATGCGCCGGCCGGCGCGTTCGCGTTGCGCCCCAATCCGGCCAAAGGTCGATGCGGAGGCCATGTCGAACGGAAGAATTCGTTCCTTAAAGCCCGAGACCTCAACTTGAGTGATCAGGCCGTGCAATATCTCCTTGCGCTTTCCTTTGGCCAATCGCTCGGCGCCAAAGTGCAATTCTGCCAAGACCGGAGTGCAAATGAAAAGCGCATGGGGTTCTTGAGTATCCAACCAAAAGCGTACGGCGTGATCCGGCCTGGGTCGCCAGAGTTCCGAGACCACATTGGTGTCGAGCAAGATCAATCGAATTCGGGGGGCTTGGGAAAGTCGCCTTTATACTCGAACACGAGGTCGTCACCGCGATATTCCTCAGGCAACAAATTGAATAGCCAAGTTCCCATCTTTTTGGGCGGCTCGGATATAGCGCGCCGCTCAACACGGATTGGGCTTCGTCCGAGAGACTCCGACCGCTCGCCAGCGCACGCTTCTCAAGCTCGCGCTTCAGCTTCGGTGTTATTTTTTCTAATCAGCAGGTCGGTCATCGCAATCCCATATTTGATATCAATGATATCATGAAATAGCGTCGACATTCAAGAGCGCGAACGAGGCCAGTTTTACCCAATATGGTGCGACGGCTCTTTGTCGTCGGCGAGCGGCTTGCCGGTGCCGAGCTTGGCCGCCTTCTTGAATTTCTTCATCACCATGTCGCGCTTGAGCTTCGAGATATAGTCGATGAACAGCACGCCGTTGGTGTGGTCGATCTCGTGCTGGAGACATGTTGCCAGCAGCCCGGTAGCCTCGATCTCGTGCTCCTTGCCGTCGAGATCGAGATATTTCACGCGCACGCCCTGCGGCCGCTCGACCTCCTCATAATATTCCGGGATCGACAGGCAGCCTTCCTCGTAAGTCGATTTCTCGTCCGATTTGGCAACGACTTCGGGATTGATGAACACCCGTGGCTCCGGCGGATCGTCCTTCTTGGCGAGGTCCATGGTGACGACGCGCTGCGGCACGCCGATCTGGATCGCCGCCAGGCCGATGCCGGGCGCGGCATACATTGTCTCGAACATGTCGGCGACCAGCGTCCGGATCGACTTGTCGATCGCGGTCACCGGCGCGGACTTCAGCCGCAACCGTTTGTCGGGGATGATGATGATATCGCGCAGCGCCATGGCGGGCGATGTAAGGGCAAGGCGCGATGGGGTCAATGTGCCCTTGAGCCATAAGCCTTGAGCATTGGGCCTAACCGCCCTACCGTTCGCTCTTCGTTCGCACAGCCCGCCGAATCACGCTAGAAGCTCGTCCATGTCCGAAACCTTGCTCCTCGCGCTCGCCCTGGTCATCGTCATAGGCGTGGTCGCCATCATCGTGCTGCTGCTGCGCCCGCGCACCCCCGTCGCGGACCCGGCCGCCGACCAACGGCTGGCCGAGCTCAATGCCCGGCTCGACGCTATGGGAAGCTGGCTGCAGAACTCGCACATCCAGCTGCAGCACACAGTGAATTCGCGCCTCGACGCGGTGTCGCAGAACCTCGGCGAGTCGATGAAGACGACCACCAAGAAACACCACCGACCATCTCCAGCAGTTGCATGCCCGCTGGCCGTCATCGACTCGGCGCAGAAGAACATCACCGATCTGGCGTCGACGGTGACGTCGCTGCAAAAGGTCTTCGACAACAAGCAAAGGCGCGGCGCCCTTCGGCCAGGGCCGGATGGAGGCCATCGTCCGCCGACGGGCTGCCGCAAGGCGCCTATGAATTCCAGTTCACGCTGTCGAACAAGTCGCGGCCGGATTGCTGCATCCACATGCCGGACAATCGCCACTTGATAATCGACGCCAAATTCCCGCTGGAGGCAACGACGGCGCTGGAAAACGCCAAGACCGACGACGAGCGCCTTCAGGCGACGCGGCAACTGCGCCAGAATCTCGGCAAGCACATCGACGACATTGCCGGGAAATATCTGATCAAAGGCGAGACCCAAGACGTCGCCTTCATGTTCATTCCGTCGGAGTCGATGTTCGCCGAACTCTATGACGAATTCGA
Organism: Pseudolabrys sp.; assembly: GCA_037200245.1. Taxonomy (GTDB): domain Bacteria; phylum Pseudomonadota; class Alphaproteobacteria; order Rhizobiales; family Xanthobacteraceae; genus Pseudolabrys. The sequence continues at coordinate 16,102 of JBBCIM010000021.1, read as the reverse complement.
CGAAGTCTTGCAGAAGGGCTACCGCTCCGGCGTCATTATCGTGTCGCCGTCATTGCTGATGCTGGCGATCCAGGTTGTCCAGCAAATCCAGAAAGACGCCCGCATGCGCGAGGCGGCCGACAAAATTCTGAAAGAAGTCGCGCTGATGATCGAAGACGTGCAGCGGCTCAAGGATCGCGTCGAGAATCTCGACAAGCACTTCGGCAACGTCAACAAGGACATCGAGCAGATCGTCACCTCGGCCGAAAAAATTCTCACCCGCGGCGAAAGAATCAAGGACGTTGAATTCGGCGAAGAACCCCCGACCGCGCAGATCATTCCTGCCCCGATGGCGCGCAAGATCGGGATGGGGGAATGAGGCTTGATTTGGCACTCAGAAATCGCCGCGATCTCGGGCAAACTCCCTCTCCCCTCGGGGGAGAGGGCTGGGGTGAGGGGGCAAGGGACTCACGAGAGTACGATTCCCCCTCACCCGGATCGCTTCGCGATCCGACCTCTCCCCCCAGGGGAGAGGTGAAGAAAAGCGCGACCGCGGCTAGGCCCCTGTGATGACCACCGCGCCTGACACCGTCCAACCCCGCCCCTCCTTCCTCGAAGCGCTCGCGGTGTACTTGAAACCGCGCGTGCTGATCGTGCTGTTTCTCGGCTTCTCGTCCGGGCTGCCGCTGGCGCTGTCGGGCGCGACGCTTCTGGTGTGGATGCGTGAAAGCGGCGTCGATCTCGGCACCATCGGTCTTTTTGCACTCGTGGGAACGCCTTACACGGTGAAGTTCCTGTGGGCGCCGCTGACCGACGCGCTCGACGTGCCGCTGCTGTCGCGCTGGCTCGGCCGGCGCCGCGGCTGGCTGGTGTTCACGCAAATTTTGCTGATGGCGGCGATCGTGTTCCTCGGCTCCTGCAATCCAGCGCAGGCGCCGGGCCTGGTTGCGATCGGCGCGCTGCTCGTGGCGGCGGCCTCCGCGACGCAGGACATCGTGGTCGACGCCTTCCGCGTCGAAAGCCTGCCGGAAAAACGAGCAGGCCGCCGGCATGGCATCTTACGTCGCGGCCTATCGCATCGGCATGCTGGCCTCGACCGCGGGCGCGCTGTTCCTGGTCAGCGGGCTGGAAGGCTGGGGCCTCGCCAAGCAGGCGGCGTGGCACTGGGGCTATGTGATGATGGCGGCGCTGGTGCTCATCGGCAGCGCCACCGCGCTGATCGCCACCGAGCCGGAGCGCTCAGGCGTTGCCGAAGCGGCGCATGCGCACCAGAAGCCATTCGTGCGCATCGTCGAGACCGCCATCGGCGCCTTCAAGGACTTCCTCGGCCATGAACTCGCCTTCGCGATGCTCGCCTTCGTGGTGCTGTTCAAGTTCACCGACGCATTGTCCGGCGCCATGACCGCGCCCTTCGTCATCGATCTCGGATTCACCCGCAACGAATACGCGGCCATCGTCAAAGGCGTCGGCCTCGCGGCGCTGCTCGCCGGCGGCTTTGCGGGCGGCTTCATCGCTCGCGCCTTTCCGCTGGCCACCAGTCTTTGGATCGGCGCCATCGTGCAGGCGCTGGCGAATTTGAGCTTCAGTTGGCTGGCAGTCGTCGGCACCAACACCACCGCGCTCGCGGTTGCCATCACGCTGGAGAATTTCACCAGCGCCGTCGGCACCGTGATGTTCGTCGCCTATTTGTCGGCGCTGTGCCAGAACCCGCTGCACACGGCGACGCAGTACGCGCTGCTCACGGCGCTCGCCGCCGTCGGCCGCACGTATCTATCGTCCGGCGCGGGTTTCATCGCCGAGTCGACCGGCTGGGTGTGGTTCTTCGTCATCTGCGCGCTCGCCGGCTTGCCAAGCCTCGTGCTGCTGGCCTGGCTGCAGCGCAAGGGACATTTCAAACGGCTGGAGACGAAACCTCGGTAGTCATCATCCGCGAAGGCGGATGATCCAGCACTTCGTTGCTGGTTTGGCAATTGCTGGATGCCCCGCTTTCGCGGGGCATGACGGCTAAATCAAAACAACGTCCGCTGCTTGATCGCCGCCGACAGCGTGCCCTCGTCGAGGTAATCGAGTTCGCCGCCGACCGGCACGCCGTGCGCGAGCCGCGTCACCTTGACGTTCGAGCCCTGCAACAGCTCGGTGATGTAGTGCGCGGTGGTCTGGCCATCGACCGTGGCGTTGAGCGCCAGGATCACTTCCTTGATCGGCTCGGCGTGCACGCGCGAAATCAGCGCGTCGATGGTGATGTCCTGCGGGCCGACGCCGTCGAGCGGCGACAGCGTGCCGCCCAGGACGTGATAGCGGCTGTTGACCGCATTCGCCCGTTCCAGCGCCCACAAATCGGCGACGTCCGCCACCACGACAATGATTGATTGGTCGCGCCGCGGGTCGATGCAGACGGTGCACGGGTCCTGCGTGTCGATGTTGCCGCAGGTCTTGCAAATGACGATCTTGTCCATCGCCGTCTGCAAGGCGTTGGTCAGCGGCGCCATCAGCAATTCGCGCTTCTTGATGAGGTGCAGCGCCGCGCGGCGCGCCGAGCGCGGCCCAAGGCCGGGCAGCCGCGCCAGCAACTGGATCAGGCGCTCGATTTCGGGTCCGGCGACGGCGGCGGGCATCTTCTACTGCTTCACCCCAGCCCCAAACCCGGTGGCAGCGGCAGACCGCCGGTCAGGCTCTTCATTTTTTCCTGCATCACCGCCTCGGCCTTGCGCCGCGCGTCGGCATGCGCCGCGACCAGCAGGTCCTCGACGATTTCCTTTTCCGCAGACTTCAACAGCGAATCGTCGATCTTGACGCCCTTGAGATCGCCTTTGGCGGTGAGCCGCACGCTGACCATGCCGCCGCCGGCGACGCCTTCGACCTCGATGGTGTCGAGCTCGGCCTGCAACGCCTGCATCTTGGATTGCAGTTGCGCGGCCTGTTTCATCATGCCCAGAAAATCGGCCATAAATTAGTCCTCGTCGTCTTCGGCGGGCGCGGCATCCGGCGCCGCTTCTGGCACGTGCTGCGTCACGCCGACCACCTTGGCGCCGGGAAAGCGGTTGAGCACCGCCTGCACCAGCGGATCGCTCTGCACGCCCAGTTCGATTTCGGCCTGGCGGGCCTCGGCCTGCGCGCGCACGGTCGGCGCGCCCTGCTCCTTGGACACCACCACGATCCAGCGCTTGCCGGTCCAGGCGATGAGCTTGCGTTGCAGGTCGTGCACCAGCGTCTTGGGGGCGCTGGCTTCCATGGCGATCTCGAGCTGGCCGTCCTCGCAGCGCACCAGGCGCACGTCGCGTTCCAGCGCCATTTTCATGGTGATGTCGCGCTTCTCGGCGGCGAGCGCGATGACTTCTTCAAAGGTGCCGATCGAAAGCATCGGCGCGGCATCGGCCGGCTCTTGCAGTTGCGCCACGGTGTCTTCGGCCGGACGCGGCGACATCACCGTCTGCGCGCGCGGACCGCCGCGCGGCGCCTCGTAACGCGGCGCGAAATTCTGCGATGCCGACGGCGCCGTTGAAGCGCCGCCGCCATTGCCGGCGGGCCGCGCCGGCGCCGAGCCACCGCCTTCGCCGAGCGAGCGGATCACTTCGTCCGGCGTCGGCAGATCGGCGGCATAGGCGATGCGCACCAGCACCATTTCGGCGGCGGCGACCGGGCGGCCGGAGGCCTGCACCTCGGAAACGCCCTTGAGCAGCATCTGCCATGTGCGCGACAGCACGCGCATCGACAGTTGCGCCGCAAAGCTGCGGCCGCGCACGCGCTCGGCTTCCGACAGCGACACGTCGTCGGCCACCGACGGCACGACTTTGACGCGGGTAACGAAATGCGTGAATTCGGCAAGATCGCTCAGGATCACCGCCGGATCGGCGCCTATGTCGTATTGCTCGCGCAGTTCCTTCAGCGCCGCGGCGACGTCGCCTTTCATCAAATGCTCGAACAGGTCGACAACGCGGACGCGGTCGGCCAGTCCCAGCATCTGCCGCACGTCTTCGGCACGCACGGGACCCGCGGCGTGCGCGATCGCCTGATCGAACAGCGACAGGCTGTCGCGCACCGAGCCTTCCGCGGCGCGCGCGATCAAGGGCCAGCGCCGCCGGTTTCGGTCTCGATCTTTTCCTTTTCGGCGATGTTTTCGGAGATGCTTCCACGAGGAGCGCCGCGTCGACGCGGCGCAAATCGAAGCGCTGGCAGCGCGACAGCACCGTCACAGGAACCTTGCGAATCTCGGTGGTGGCGAAAATGAACTTGGCGTGCGGCGGCGGCTCTTCCAGCGTCTTGAGCAGCGCGTTAAACGCGGCGCCCGACAGCATGTGGCACTTCGTCGAGGATGTAGACCTTGTAGCGCGCCGACACCGGCGCGTAGCGCACGGCGTCGTTGATCTGGCGGACGTCGTCGACCGAGTTGTGCGAGGCCGCGTCCATTTCCAGCACGTCGATGTGCCGGCTTTCGATGATGGCCTGATCCTGGCACGCCCATCACCGGCATGTGGATGGGTCGGGCCCTTCACCGAGCCGTCGGGCAGTTCGTAATTCAAGGCGCGGGCCAGAATGCGCGCGGTCGTGGTCTTGCCGACGCCGCGCACGCCGGTGAGGATCCAGGCCTGCGGAATCCGACCGCTCTCGAAGGCGTTCGAGATGGTGCGGACCATCGCGTCCTGGCCGATCAGGTCGTCGAAGCTGGCGGGGGCGGTACTTGCGGGCAAGGACCCGGTAGCCGGGGCCCTCGGCGGCGGTCTGGTCGGCGGTTTTCGTTAAGTCACTCATCCTGCCATCCGACCGGCCGCCGCGCATGGCGGCGGCATTTCGCTGCATTCGCGGAAAATGGGTGGGAGGCTGACAACGACCCGAACCGGGCTCGTTAGGGCTGCTTCCTTCCGGATCTGACCCGGTTGGCGAGTGGCTCGGTCCACCGCCAACCTCCCCGGTTCTATATCGGGGCGGATGGGGGGCAAAAAGCAAGCTGACGGAGCTCCTGTGGAAACGCGAGGCGTTGCACCGCATTTCCCTCTCCCCTGGGGGGAGAGGGTGCCCGAGCGGACGCGAAGCCGAGCGAGGGCGGGTGAGGGGGAGCGGGGACCTCTCGGGAATCACTTGCCCCCTCACCCGGCGCGCGCTTCGCTTACGCTACGCGCTCGCCACCCCTCTCCCCCCAGGGGAGAGGGAAAGAACAACCGCCCTCGCCTTCGTGAAAACCGTGCCCGAATCATCCTGGTCCCTCGACCCCCAACTTGCGTTCCGACACGGTTCCCGTCGGAGACCTCGCGCTGACGCGCGTGCTGTTGGCGAACGACGCCCAACTACCCGTGGCTGATCCTGGTGCCGCGCATGCCCGGGCGTCACGGAGATCACCGACCTCGATCCCAACGAGCAGGTCCAACTGCTCGGCGAGATCGACGCGGCGGCCCGCGCCACTCAAATCGGTGACCGAATACGAGAAGCTCAACGTCGCGGCGCTCGGCAACCGTGGTGGCGCAATTGCACGTGCATGTGAGTCGGGCGCCGGGCACGCCGGACGCCGCCCTGGCCCAAGCCGGTGTGGGGCGCTGCCCCGCCGGCCGCTTACGTTCCAGCGGTGCGATGGGCTAATCGCCGCGCTGCGTAAAGCATTTCAAATGAAAATAACCGCACGTCCCCGCGAAAGCGGGGACCCAGAGCAAAATATGCGCTGAGATCGCGACCCTGGATTCCCGCTTACGCGGGAATAAGCCTAGCGCTAGGCTGGATGCCGGAAAATACACGCCACAAGTCCTCTGGATTCCGGTTCGCGGGCCCATGTGGTGCATTGCACTCCCCCGTTCACCGTGCGACTTTCCGCCACGCATGCCCCCTCGCCCCGACCTCGGCCCGAAACCCCGCCTCGGCTATACCGACAACCGCCTCGAGCGCGCTGCCGAGTTGCGTCCCAATGCCGCCGCCCTGGATGCCCTGGCCAACGATCCCCGCGCCGCCGCCTATGTCATCGGCGGCGACCCTCATCGTCATGAAAAAAGGGGCGCCGCTGCACCAGCCTCTTTTCAGCTTGCCGGAAGCCCCGCGCGCTTGGCACCGCGACCGAAACCATCTTCCTCGGCCATCTCGGCGGTGTCGGCCGCTTCGGCTACGGCATCGCGCCGGCGGCCACCGAAGCGCTCAAGACCCGCGACGATCTCCATGTCACGGATCTGCGGACGCTGGCGGTGCATGGCCTGGTCGACGACGAGCATTTCCCGCCCATCGCCGAGGCCAAGGCCGTCCCTGCACTGGCACATCCGCCACCGCTTCTGCCCAATTGCGGCGCGCCGACCGCGCCGGTTGCCGGCGGCTGGAAGCGTGACTGTCCGAACTGCAAGGCCGAGCACTTCCCGCGCACCGACCCGGTGGTCATCATGCTGGCCATCGACGGCAAGGGCGACCGCTGCCTGCTCGGCCGTTCGCCGCGATTTAATCCGACAATGTGGTCGTGCCTTGCCGGCTTCATGGAGCCCGGCGAAGCGATCGAGGACGCCCGTGCGCCGCGAAACCCGCGAGGAAGCCGGCATCATCTGCGGACAGGTCAAATATTACCGTTCGCAGCCCTGGCCGTTCCCGTCGTCGCTGATGATGGGCTGCCATGCGCAAGCCACCAGTACGGATATTGTGGTCGACCGCGAGGAACTGCAAGACGCCCGCTGGTTTGATAGAGACGAGATCGCGGCGATGTTGTTGCGCAAGCATAAAGACGGCTTGACCACACCGCCGCCGGTGGCCATCGCGCACCACATCATCCGCGCCTGGGTTGAGGACGAAATAAGTTTTGACTGATCGCGCGCCGGGCAAGGTTCCAAGAATATTGTGCGCCGGCGGCGCCGTTCAGGACATCGTCATGCGCGTCGAGAAATTCCCGGACGCCGGCAGCAAGGTGCAGGCGTCGGAATTCCTCATCACCAGCGGCGGCCAGGCCGGTAATGCCGCCGTCGCGGTGGCGCGGCTCGGCGCCCAATGCGGCTATATCGGCGCGCTCGGCGACGCCGACGACGACGTCGCCAACCGGATCGTGCGGACCTTCAAGAACGAGAACATCGACGTCAGCCGCGCCATCCGCGTGCCGGCGCGATCTCGTCGGTATCGCTGATCCTGATCGACGCCGCGGGCGAGAAGATGATCGCCACCCGCCGCGACCAGGGCTTGAGCGCCGCCGTTCCCGGCGACGTGGCGGCAGCCGTCGCGGATGTCGATGCGGTGCTGCTCGACAACCGCTATTCGAACATCACGCTGCCGATCTGCCAGGCGGCGGCAGCGCGCGGTATTCCGCGCGTGCTGGATTTCGACAAGGCGGTACCCGCAGACGACCCGCTGTTTCAGTGCTGCAGCCACGTCATCGCCTCGGCCGAGGCGACGCGCGGCACGACGGGCGTGAAGGACCTGGAGGCGGCGCTTGGCAAGCTCGGCGAAAGCTACAACGGCTTCCTCGCCGTTACTGACGGCCCGGCCGGCGTGTTCTGGCGCGACGGCAACGATATCCGCATATGGATGCGTTCCCGGTCGACGCCATCGATACCTTGGGCGCCGGTGATACCTTTCACGGCGGCTTCACCTTCCGGCTGGTGGAAACGGCGATGTAGTGGAATCCATGCGCTTCGCGGCGGCCACGGCGGCGATCAAATGCACCCGCTTCGGCGGCCTGATGGGCGCGCCGACGCGGGCAGAAGTCGATGCGTTTTTGAAGACGCAGAGCGCGTAAGAGCGCGCGGCCTACAGCTTCGCCTTTTTTTTTCTTCTTCTTGCGCGCCGGCTTGCGGACTGCCACGGCCCGCGGCGGCGCGCGCTTCCATCTTGGACATCAACTGTTGGGCGACCGACGCCGGTGACGACTAGCGCGCCGAGGGCTGCCGCGACGTATTGCTCGCGTTTGGTCTCGTTCGCGGCCTTGGCCGCCTGCCGCATGAATTTCTTGTAGCGCCTGGGTCGCGCCGGCCAAAACCTTGGTCGCGCGCTTATGCAAGGCCTTCTCGGCAGTCTGCATCATATTGGCCATCGTTTATATGTCCTGTGTGCAACGGGAAAATTCGACGGTGCTGAAAGCACCGCCATTACAATGCACAGAAGCGCGGATGGCTCCGCTTCGATGGAACTTTATTTTCCAGCGGCGACGAGTTTGGCGATCAAATCGCGCCGCGTGCGGGCGCCGTCGATCATGAAGCCGATGTCGGCGCCGCCGTGCATGAAATTCATGCCCAATTTAAGATACTTCTCCATGCCTCGGCGGTATAGACGCCGCCCATGCCGAAGAACTTGCCGTGCTTTCGCGTCGCCCTGGCGACTTCGGCGCAGGCCGCCACGACATCGGGATGATCGACGTTGCCAGCCAGGCCCATGCTGATGGACAAGTCATTGGTGCCGACCTGAATACCGTCAAGCCCCGGCACGCTGGCGATGTCGTCGATGTTGCGTACGCCCAACGGCGATTCGATCATCACCAGATTGAGCGTTTCGGTATTGAGTTCCTCTAGCAATTCGCCGCGGCGCGGCTGACGTGATAGGCCTGCATCAGCGGATGATAGCCGCCGCGTGCGCCCATCGGGGGCGTATTTGGTGAACTCGACGGTGCGCTCGGCATCCTCGAGCGTCTCGATATGCGGGAAGGTGATGCCCTGCATCCCGGCATCCAGGAGCCGCGAGGCTTGCGAGAACTGGCCGATGCCGACGCGCACGATGGGCGTGACATTGGCGTGGATGCCGGCGATGGCGATCTGCGAGGCCTGGTCTTCCGACATCACGCCGTGCTCGAGATCGATGAACAGCCACTCGTAGCCGGTCAAAGCGGCGATGCTGGCGATCTCGACGCTGCGCCAGCGGTTCGCCGTCAGCGACACCGCCAGTTTTCCGTCGAGCATCGCTTGTTTCATCGTGTTCTTGCGCGCTGGCATGGCAATCTCCGCGGTTAATCGAGCGAAATCCCGGCGCCCTGGATGATGGGCTTCCAGCGGTCCGCTTCGCTCTGGATCAGCGCCGCCGTAAAGGCCGGCGTCGAATCCTGCTGCGGCGGGAAGTCGAGATCGGCCAGGCGCTGCAGGACATTGGCGTCTTTCAGCGAGCGGTTAACGACCGCATTCAACTGTTCGACGATCGGCGCCGGCGTGCCCTTTGGCGCGATCAGCACGTAATACGACGAGACCTGGAATTCCGGCAGGCCGGCTTCGGCCGTGGTCGGCACGTCCGGCAAAGTTGCCGAACGCTTCGGCGACGGCACCGCGAGCGCAAGGATGGTGCCGGCCTTGACCTGGGCGCCACCGGCCACCGTCGAGGGCATCATGAATTCGATACGGCCGCCCATCAGATCGGTCAGGCCGAGCTGGTCGGCGCGGTAAGGCACATGCGTCGCCTCGACCTTGAGCATGGACTTGAACAACTCGACGACCAGATGCGTCGGGCTGCCGACGCCGCCGGAGCCGAAATTGTATTTGCCTGGATTGGCCTTGAGCAGCGCGATCAGGCCTTTCAAGTCCGTGGCGCCCAGCGCTTTGCTGACGACGATGACATAGTTGAAGTAGCCGAAGGTGGCGACCGGCGCCAAGTCGTTGAACGTGTCGTAGGGCAACTGCTTGTACTTTGCCGTGTTCATCGAGTGCGACATCGGCGCGGCCATGAAGGTGTAGCCATCGGCCGGCGCACGCGCGACCGAACTCGTCGCCACCACGCTGCCGGCCGATTGACGATGATGACCGGCTGGCCGAGTTGCGCGGACATCCGCTCGGCGACGACGCGCACGACCACGTCGGCGGCACCGCCCGCGGCGTAAGGCACGACGATGGTGATCGGCCGTTCTGGCCACGCCGCCTGTGCCAGAGACACGGGCGCTATGAGCGCAAACCAGGCGAAGGCAACTGCAATCGATAGCCGCCGCTTGCGCATGACGTTCTTACCTTTAAGCGTTTCTTAGGCGCGGACCTAGCGGCCAGGCTCGGACGATGAAAATCCAAAGATCGGATACTGGTAGACCTTCAGGACATAGTCTGGTCAGGCGCAGCAGGTGCACCAGCGCCATCGAGAGTTGCGGCACGTAAGTGATGACCATCAACGCCAGGAAGTTGAGGATCAGGAACGGCACGACGCCGCTGTAAATCTCGCCGATCGGCCGTTTGAAGATCATGTTGGCGGCAAAAATATTCAGCCCAAACGGCGGCATATACATGCCGAGGCTGAGATTGACCGCGAAGATGACGCCGAAGTGGATCGGATCGACGCCGAACTTGGTCGCCACCGGCAGCAGCAGCGGCACGAGAATGAGAATCGCCGCCGGCGGCTCCAGAAAACTGCCGACCAGAAGCAGCAGGAGGTTCATGAACAGCAGTGTCAACGCCGGGCCCGCGTTTAACGCGATAATGCCGTCGACGACACGGGTGGCGATGCCGTTGGTGGTCAGCACCCAACTGAACACGCCGCCGTGGCGACGATCAGCAGGATCTGCGCGGTCAAGGTCGCAGCGCCGGGCACTGATGTCCCAGAGCTGTTTCCACGTCACTTCGCGATAGATGAACTTGGCGACAAAAGCCGAATAGAACACGGCGACGCCGGCGGCTTCCGTCGCCGTGAAGATGCCGCCGTAAATGCCGCCGAAGATGACGAGGATGGTGCCCAGCGCCCAGCCGGCGTTCTTGGTCGCCAGCCAGATGTTAGGCCGGCTTTCTTGCGGCACAATCGAGATTTTATGCGAGTGCGCATAATAGAGCACGTAAATGGTGTCGACCGCGCCGATGAAGAATGCCGGAAGTATGCCGGCGATGAACAGCGACTTCAGCGGCACCTGCGCGGTGATGCCGTAGATGATCATGGCGATGGACGGCGGAATGACGATGGCGATCGCGCCGGAGGATGCGATCAGGCTGACCGCGAAGCGATCATCATAGCCATTCTTGCGCAGCGCTGGAAACAGCAGTTGGCCTACCGCCGCGAGCGTGCCAACGGCCGAGCCCGACATTGCGCCGAACAATTCCGACGAGGCGATGGGTGGCGACGCCGAGCGAACCGCGAATGCCGCCGATCAGCGCAGCACCCAATCGACCAGACGCCGCGCAATGCCGCCGCGGCCCATGATCTCGCCGGCCAGGATGAAAAACGGAATGGCGAGCAGCGGGAAGGCGCCGAAGGCTGCCGAACATCACGGTCTGCGCCATGCTCGGCGTCACGTCGGACAGGAACAGCGCGACAAAGGCGGTTGCCAGCAGAATGGCGAAAATCGGCACGCCGGCAAACAGCAGCACGACCGGCAGCAGCAGATAAAGGAGTTCGGACTGACTGCTCACGCTCGCATTCCTTTTTCAGCCATCTCCGCCCACCGCTAGACGGCCTTGCCGGTGGCGGCGCGATTCCTGAGCTTGATCCGCCGGTGCAGCACGATGCCGATCATCATCAGCGCGAAGCCGACCGGAATGACCATTTGCGGGATGAAGATCGGAATGCGCAGCGCTTCGCTGCGCTGATCGAATTCGAAAAGCTGATAGACCACCGGTACCGAAAGCCAGATCATGATCGCGCCAAGCACGATCTGGATCGCGTCGTTCAAAAGCTCGGCAGCGAGCTGTAGGCGGGGCGGCAATCCCTTGAGCATGATGTCCATGGCGATATGCGCGCCCTTGAGGCTGACCATGGCGCCGCCGAGGAAGACGCTGGTCAGCATCAAGTCGATCATGATTTCCTCCGCCCACTCGAGCGAGTGGTGGAAGAAATAGCGGCCGACGACATTGATGAAGTTGATCGCGACGCCGATCAACAGCGCCGCGGTCGAGACATGCCCGACGACCGTGATGACGGTCGTCAGGAACGGAGAAAGCCTGTCGCGCATGCCCTGCCCCGGATTATGCCGCTATTCGCGGCGGCTTTATTTGCGCGTCCGTTCGGCGGCGTCGGAGACGACTTTGTAGATGTCGCCGATCGCCTTGTTGTTATCGACGACTTTCTGGGCAACGACGCTGAGCTCCTTCATGGCGCTCTGACGTTCGGCATCGGGAAGCCGCAGCACGGTGCCGCCGCCGGCCTGCCAGGCCTTACGCTGCTCGGCGTAATAGGTGATGATCCAGGGCTGCAGATCGTCGCCGATCTCGCGGGCGGAATCGACGACAATCTTCTGGAGATCGGGCGGCAGCTTGTCGAGCCAGACCTTGCTCAGCACGAAGGCGCTCACCGTCATCGAGAAGTCGGTCTCGGTGATGTATTTCGCCGCGTCGTAGAAGCGCATGCCGGTCAGCGTGGTCAGCACGCTGGCGGCGCCGTCGATCGTGCCCTGCTGCAAGGCCGGCAGCACATCGCCCAGCGCCATCGGCACCGGCGAGGCGCCGAGCTCGCGGATCGGGTTGGTCTGCATGGCGGATGCCATGACGCGCAGCTTCAGATTCTTGATGTCGGCGACATGATTGATCGGCGAGCGCGAATTCAGCGCGGTCGGGCCGCTGAGGAAATAGGTGCCGACCACCAGACCACGCGAGCTGCCGAGCTTGTAGAACTCCTCGCGGAATTTTGGATCCTTGAGGACGCGGTTGGCATGATCCATGTCCTGGAACAGGCCGGGCGCGGTCAGAACCTGGAAGCGCGGATCGACGCCTTCGAAGAATTCGGCCGGCGTCGCGAAGCCCTGGATGCCGCCCAGTTGCACGCCTTCGATCTCGCGCGGAATGGGGCCGAGTTGGCTCGACGGATAGACTTCGGCTTTGATGCGGCCGTCGGAGCGCTTGTTGATGGCGTCGGAGTAGCGCCTGAGGAATTCGTGCTGGGCGTCGTTGAGCGAGGCCGTGCCAAGCTTCATCACGACCGGAGTTTGAGCCAAGGCGGGCGGCGCGATCATACAGACCGACGCCAGAACCAGCAGAGGTGACAGCTTATGCACGAGTCTCATCATTCACTCCCTAAATCCGCCCCGTCGGGGCTTATATGCGGCAGGCCAAGAGACCTTCGGTCGGGTTCCGGCTGTAGGAACGAGTATCAGCGTATAAAACTCAATATCATATTGTCCAGGGCATAGGCGGCGCGCCGGCGAGCTTAAGCGCCCAGTACGCGCGGAGCTGGGCCGAAGTCGAGACCATCGACACAAAAACACGACGTCGCGGATACCGCGTCAGGCGGCGTTGTCGTAGTCGCTGCGGACGCGCCGGAAATATTCGCGGCCTCATAGGCTTGCGGATGAAGCTTAAGGGAAGAATGTTTCCCATTGGGAATTCTCGGAGACGAAGACCACTGAAGTGGCGTCAGATTAGACTTGAAATAGAATATTTTTCTCTATAAGAACATGCGGCGGGTACAATTAAGAATAATCTTCTAATTGTCTATCTATTCTTAGGCTGCCTGTGCCGAGTCTGAAGGAAAAACAGAATGGATGCCATCGACCGTAAAATCCTCGCCGTCGTCCAAACCGACGCCGCGCTCTCCGTCGCCGAAATCGGCCAGCGCGTCGGCCTGTCATCGACGCCATGCTGGAAGCGGCTGCAGCGGCTGGAGGCCGACGGCGTCATCATCCGCCGCGTCGCGCTGATCGATCCGGAAAAGGTCGGCCTTGGCATCACCGTGTTCGTCTCGATCGAGACCGGCGACCACTCGCAGGAATGGCTTGCGAAATTCGCGGACACCGTCGGCGCCATGCCGGAGGTGATGGAATTCTATCGCATGGCCGGCGACGTCGACTACATGCTGCGCGTCGTGGTGCACGACATGCCGGGCTATGACACGTTCTACAAAAAGCTGATCGCCACGGTGCCGCTGAAGAACGTCACGTCGCGCTTTGCCATGGAGCGGATCAAGTCGACAACGGCGCTGCCGATCGTCTAGGCGGCCGACGCGATCAGGTACAGGTGGTGGAGCCGTAAGTCGGCGCGGAAATGCGCGGGCTCATGTACATCTTGTCGGATAGCGTCAGCGTGCCGGTAATCCGGCCGCCAAGGCCCGGTGTATAGGCATAAGAGACCTGGGAAAGAATCAATTGCGAATTGGCGACCGCGAGCGCGGTGGGGATCGTCATCGTTCCGCTGTTCGCGGTGCCACCGCGCGCGACGCTCCATTTCACCGAAACGTTCTTGTTGGCATCGATCTTCAGACACGTCACCGTCATCGACAGCAGATTGGCCGAATAAGGCGAGATGATCGCGCTCGAGGCGTCGAGAATATTGGTCATGTCGGTCGAACTGATGGTGCTGACCTGCGCCGTCAGGTTGGCGAGCGCGGCGGTGACAAGGCTGACCTTGCGGTCCACGCCGACACCTTGCGAGATCTCGGCGGTGCCGATCAAAAGCGCGATCATCATCGGCGCTAGCAGTGCGAATTCGACCGCCGAGACGCCGCGCCGGTCGCGCGCAAGCTGACGAAATCGCGACATCATGTGCATGCGCCGGTTCCGCCGTAAGGTTCGTTGCGAAACACCGCCGTCGCCACCAGCAGCCGCTTGCCGCCGTTGAGGTTGGAGACGTTGTAGCCCATGCTGGTGACGTAAAGCGGCCACGCGTAATACAGCTTCACCACTTCGATGCAGCCGGGACCGCCCGGCGTGTAAGTCATGCCCGACGTATCGAGCTGGCCATTGACGACCGGCGACGTATTGTTGACGGAGGAAAAGCTGCTGTAGGTCTTAACATCAACGCTCATACCGTTCGCGCAATCGAACAAGCCGTAGACGCGCGCGCATACCGCGTTCTTGAAATCGGTTTTGGTGTAGCCGGCGTTCTGCGCCTGCCCCGTCAAAATCAAACGCGCCGCGTCGGCGGCGGTGGCTTCCAGCGTTTGGCTGGCGAAAAATACAAACGCGGTTTCCAGGATCGCGAAGGTGAGCGCCAGAAACGGCGCGGCGACCAGGGCAAATTCGACGGCAGCGGCGCCGTCCTGCCGGCGCCAAAAACGGCGCACAAGGCGGGTCGGGATCAGCCGGCCCGCGAGATGGCGCGTAAACTTGTTTCGGGCGACGTTCGGCATGGCAACCTTTTTAATTGCCTTATGTTGCCAACACCCTACCAAAGCGGCGTTTGTAAATTATTGCGCGCAATGTGGAGAACTACGGCGCCTGCGTTTAGCTTTCGCTAACCGTGTTTGCGGCCGTCTTACTTCGCGGGCGCAGCCTGCGCGCCATTGGTGCGCGTGCCGCTCTGGCCCAAAGTGTCGCCGAAAAACTTGGCGTCGTCGCCCAGCGTGATACGCGGCGAGCATTCCGGCGTGCAGCTATAGGATTCGCGGGTCACGCCTTTGTAGACCACGACCAGATCGCTGCTGTCCGGACCCGTCACAACCAGAGTCTTTTCCATCACGACTTTGCCGGCGCGATCGAGCGCGAGCAGATTGGTCGAACCGAAGCCCTTGCCGGTGACGACAAGAATGCCGCCACCTTGCAGCGTGGCGTCGGCGATCAGCGGATTCCCGATTACGATGGTGGCTACCCGGTCGGGCAGCTTCATGATTTGCGCCGAGTCGACATTGACCGAAATAGTATCGGCCAGCGCCGAGGTGTGAGCGATGACGGGAGCGCACAATAATGCACAGGCCAAAACGACCAGTCGCCTATGGCGCCCGAACACGGCCGACATTGCACTCTCCAACGTGACTAACGCCAACCAACGCAGCCTGCGCAACGACGGCAGGCTGAACTGCGCTTGAAGAGTTGACTGCAAATTGGTGAACTACGCCTGAAGAAAGGTGGTGAACGAAGTGCAAAGGCGCCGGATAAGACGCGCTATTGCTTAGGCGCTTCACGCGGCGTCATGCGCCAGTCTTCGACCAGGTGGCGGAACGGATACCACATCTGGCCGACAATCCCTTCCGGAAAACTCTTGTCGTCGATGCCATAGGCGTCCGGCAATTCATTCTCGGGCATGTAATAGGTACCGAACAGCAGATCCCAAATCGGAAAGGTGCCGGCAAAATTGCTCGAGCCGCCCCGATCGGCCGCGGTGTGGTGCCAGCGATGGAAGACCGGGCTGGCGAGCACGTATCGAAACGGACCGAAGGTCCAGTTGAGATTGGCATGGACCATGGCCGAAGTCGCGATGGTGAACGGCCCCACCCACAGCATCACATTCGGCGAGATGCCAGCAAGCAGGAGCGCAACGTCGACCTGCACCGTGCCGAGGAAGATATTGACCGGGTGAAACCGCGCCGCGGAGATCCAATCGAGATCTTCGGAGGAGTGATGGATAGCGTGGTATTTCCACAT
>JBBCIM010000020.1:0-70549 GCA_037200245.1 Pseudolabrys sp. | reverse complement strand
AAGTGCGTCCCCCGGTCCAAATAACGCCTTACCTAATCCGAATATCGGGCCGATTAAGCCCTCCAATTCGCCGTCCAGCAATCGTTAACCAGCGATTTTAGGCGGGTCTTAAGCTTGGTCTTAAGGATTTTGGGGGAGGTTGACCCACCTGAACTTGCGTAAAAGCGTCGTTTTTCATGCCGATTCCTGGCGAACAGCCTGATTTGACTGCCCTGCCACCGGAAACCTCGCCGGTGAAACGTCGCCTTGCCGCGCAATATGTGCGGGAAGCGCGCGACCGTCTCACATCATCTAGCGGCACCCGCCCCGCTTTCGATTACGAACTGCTGCGCCAGTACGCGCAGAACAGGCTTTCTGCCTCGCTTGTAATGCTGCTCCTCGTCGCCACCATCGGCTTCCTATCGAGCCTGTGGACGGGCGCCGTGACCGCCGGCGCCTGGACCGCTTCGGTGCTGGTCATCCACGCCGTCATGGTCACGAAATGCCGGCAATTCCTCGACCAGCAGATGAACGAGGCTGCCGCGCGCGCCTGGCGGCTGCGCTTCATCATGCTGGATCTGTTCTACGGCCTGGCCTGGATGTTCATCCTCATCCATCCGGTCGGCGTCGACGAAAGCTCCAGCACCTTCATGCTGTTCGTCATGCTGCTGGTGGTGGCCGTCTCCAGCATGCTGGCATCGAGCCTGCCGATGGCGGTTTTTGCCGCCACCTTTCCGGTCACCGCGGCCGTTGCCCTCGATTTCGCTCTGCAAGGCACCCTGCGGGCCTACATTCTTGCCATTATGGCCATCACCGCGCAGGGCTACTTCGCCGTGCTGGCCTACCGACTCTATTCGACCACGCTGGCGACGCTGGTCGCGCGCGCCGAAAAAGACGCCTTGATCGGCGAACTCGAACAGGCGAAAGCCATTTCCGATGAAGCGCGCCAGCGCGCCGAGGCCGCCAATATCTCCAAGTCGCGTTTTCTCGCGCAGATGAGCCACGAATTACGCACGCCGCTCAACGCCATTCTCGGCTTTTCCGAAGTGATGAAAACGGAAGTGTTCGGCGAGCACGCGGTGCCCGCGTATAAGGAATATTCCGCCGACATTCATAATTCCGGCGTGCATCTGCTCGGCCTCATCAACGAAATTCTCGACCTGTCGCGCATCGAGGCCGGCCGTTACGAGCTCAACGAGGAATCGGTGTCGCTGGTCGGCATCGTCGAAGATTGCCATCACCTCCTCAAGCTGCGCGCCACCAATCGCGGCATCACCTTGCACGAGGTGTTCGAAAAAGAATTGCCGCGGCTGTGGGCGGATGAACGCGCGATCCGCCAGATATGCCTCAATCTGCTGTCGAACGCGATCAAGTTCACGCCGCAGGCCGGCGAGATCTGGCTGAAAGTCGGCTGGACCGCTTCGGGCGGTCAATACATGAGCGTGCGAGATACTGGCCCCGGCATTCCGGAAGAAGAAATCCCGATCGTGCTCGCCTCCTTCGGCCAAGGCTCCAATTCGATCAAATCAGCCGAACAGGGCGCGGGCCTCGGCCTGCCCATCGCCAAGAGCCTGACCGATCTGCACGGCGGTACTTTCGTGTTCAAATCCAAGCTGCGCATCGGCACCGAGGTGATCGTCACATTCCCGCCGGAGCGCGTCGTTGCGGCGATGGCGCCAATGACCGAACACGCGCCGTCGATCGCGCCGGCGCCGGGCGAACCGATCCTCACTCCGGACGAGCGGCGCCGCTTGAGCCGCCGGCCGCTGTTCCGCGCCGGGACTTAAGTTCAAAAGCCTTGCGACAATTGTGCGATTGCGTTCCTGACCAGGGTATCTATGTTCGCGAAAACATTCGGCATTGAGACGGACGATGATCGAGAGCCCCTGCGTCAATATCTGCACGCTCGATGCGCGCTCGGGCCTGTGTCTCGGCTGCGGCCGTACCGTTGCCGAAATCGCCGGCTGGATCTCGATGAGCCCGGCCCAGCGTAGCGGCATCATGAAGGACCTGCCGAACCGTATCGCCGCCGCGAATTTTTCACAAAGTCCATCAGCTAATGCCAAAACCGCCACAGGATAATTTCGTGAGCCGCCGCCTGACTTGGGTCTTTGTGCTCGGCGTCGCGCTGTCGCTTGCCGCGCTCATCGCCACCAGCGACCAGGACGCCATTGCCCATCTGCTGCGGCACGATATGGGCTCGCTAATGCTCAAGATTGCGCTGGTGGTGTTTTCCGGCGGCCTGGTGCTGGTGCTATTCCGGGAGAAGCTGTCGAAGGCGCTGGAGGCCACCTTGTTCTGGGCGGTGATCGGCCTGCTGCTGGTGGTCGGCTATACCTACCGCTTCGAGCTGCGTGACGTTGCCGACCAGGTGATCGCGGAGATGATGCCGGGCCACGTCGCCGGCCATGGCCGCAATGTCCAGGTCGTGCGCGGCAGTGGCGGCGACTTCGCGGTGGCCGCCCACATCAATGGCGCCAAGATTCCGATGGTTCTCGACACCGGTGCAAGCTCGGTGGTGCTGACGCAGGAAGCCGCCCGCGCCGCGGGCCTTCCCATCGAAGTGCTCAACTACACGGTGAATGTCGACACCGCCAATGGCCATACCCGCGCAGCGTCTGTGACGATCGATCGCCTTGCCGTCGGCACGTTGACCGAACGCGCCGTGCCGGCGCTGGTGGTGCAGGCCGGACAGCTTAAGACGAATCTTCTCGGCATGAGCTTCCTCAACCGGCTGGAAAGCTGGGAAGTGCGCGGCGACAAATTGCGGATGCGCGGCAATCCTTAACCTGGATTGATTTAAGCGAGCATGATCTTATCCGAAAACCGGTTCCCACTTTTCAGGATCATGCTCAAATCAAACTGATAATAAACCGCAACGACGCAAACATCAGGAAGATGCCGAAGGCGATTTCGAGTTTGCGCCGTGGCAGCCAATGCGCCATGCGCCAGGCGCACGCCGTAGCTCGCGGTGTAGCTCGACACCGGCGCCATCAGCACGAAACCCAGCAGCGACACGAAACCGATCGACAGCGGCGGCAATTGCGGCATATGCCGCCAGCCGGCCAGCATATAGCCGACGGTGCCGGCAATCGTGATCGGCACGCCGACGCCGGCGGAGGTCGCGACCGCGCGCTGCATCGACTGGCCATAGAGAGTGAGCACCGCATTCGACACCGCGCCGCCGCTGACACCGACCAGCGATGAAAACAGCCCGGTGATAAAGCCGTAGAACCGCATTAGCCCGCGGCCCGGCAAAGTGTCGCCGAGATTAAGGCGGTCGGCGCCGAATAGCATCCGCGCGGAAATGAAGCTGGCGAATATCACGAAGGCCACCTTGAACACCGCCGAGGGCGCATATGTGGCGGTCACCGAGCCGATGGCGACGCCGGCAATCGCCGGGACCGTCCAGGTTCTCACGACTTCGGGAATGACCGCGCCGCGTTTCTTGTGCGCGATATAGGAACGCACCGTGGTCGGCACGATGATGGCGAGTGAGGTGCCGATGCACATCTGCATGCGCACGTCTTCCGGCACATTAAGCACGCGGAAGACCTCATAGAGCACAGGGACGATGACGGCACCGCCGCCGATGCCGAACAGGCCGGCGAAAATGCCGACGAGCACGCCGGCGCCCAGAATCCAGAGCGCGAGCAGCACGATCTCGCCGGTCGGATAACCCAGCAGCATGAGGCACCGGAAGCGCCGATAGAGTGCGCTAGGCCGCGATGTGCGATAAATCGGTGCCGCTGTCCAGCACCAGCGCCAGCGCATCAGCCATGACTGCCGCACCTGCCCCGGGCTTGACCGCCTCGGTCGCTAAGTGGCGGCGGAAGGCGCGCGCGCCGGGCACCGCGCGGAACAGGCCGAGCATATGGCGGGTGATGGAATGCAGCCGCACGCCGTTGGCAAGTTCGCGCTCGATATAGGGAATGAGCGCCAGCGCGGCTTCTTTGGCCGTGGCAAAAGGCGCCGGCTCGCCGTAGATCGCCGGATCGACGGCGAGAAGCCGCCACGGTTCCTGATAGGCGGCGCGGCCCATCATTACGCCATCGACATGCGCTAGTTGGGCTTGCGCCTGCGCCAGATCGGCAATGCCGCCATTGATGACGATTTCAAGCTCGGGATGCGCCGCCTTGAGGCGGTGGACGAGGGCATAATCGAGCGGCGGCACCTCGCGGTTTTCACGCGGCGATAATCCCTTCAGCCAGGCTTTGCGGGCGTGGACGATGAGCGCGTCGATGCCGGCGGCCTTGACCATTTCAGTAAACGAAAACAATGCCTCTTCCGGGTTCTGATCGTCGATGCCGATGCGGCATTTGACGGTCACCGGAATTTTGATCGCGGCCTTCATCGCCGCGACGCTGTCGGCGACCAGTGCCGGCTCCGCCATCAGGCAGGCACCGAAGCGGCCTTCCTGCACGCGGTCGGACGGGCAGCCGGCATTGAGGTTGATCTCGTCGTAGCCGAAGTCTTCGCCGATGCGGGCGCAAGTGCTGAGCGCCTGCGGATCGCTGCCACCGAGTTGCAGGGCCACCGGATGCTCGAAAGCATCGAAGCCGAGCAGCCGCTCGCGGTCGCCGCAGAGCACGGCGCCCGTCGTGAGCATTTCCCGTGTAGATCAGCGCCCGGCGTGTGAGCCCGCGATGGAAGAACCGGCAATGCCGGTCGGTCCATTCCATCATAGGCGCCACGGCAAATCTATGTGATTGATTTAGCTGCATTTTTCGAGTACATTCAAATCGTTAGGTCGCGTCGTGTGCACTCCATTTTACGCCATGACGCGACGTTTTTTTCCGGTTTTTCGACGCCTCAGTGCACACGGAGCGCACACGCGTGGCTACCTTTAGCAGATTAAAGTCGGGTTCGTGGCGTGCCCAGGTCCGGCGTAAAGGAAAATACGTCAATGAGACGTTCGTCCGCCGTAAGGACGCCGAGGAATGGGCACTGGATATCGAGCGAAGAATTGATCGTCAGGAGCCCGCAACTTCGCGAGCCCGAGAGGCCAAGCTTTTTGGCGATCTCATCGCTCTTCACCGCCAAGACCTTGAAGAGGTCAGCAAGAAAATCGGGCGGTCGAAGGACGCGAGTCTAAAATTCCTTGACGAGAGGCTCGGGCTTCTCCGTTTGGGCGAACTTGATCGCGAGCGTCTCATCAAGTTCGGAAAGGAGCGCGCGCAAGAGGGTGCAGGTCCCGTAACGGTTGGCATCGATTTAGGATACATCAAAACGATCCTCTCGCATGCCGCTGCTGTGCATGGCGTGACCGTTTCGATCGAACCAATCAATCTCGCACGTATTGCTCTCGGACGCCTTGGTCTTGTCGGCAAGGGCAACGAGCGCGACCGTCGTCCAACACAAAAGGAGCTCGATCTCATCATCGCGAGGCTCGAAGCCAATGATCGGCAACAAATCCCCGTTGACCGGATCATTCGATTTGCCGTCGCAACGGCAATGCGGCAAGACGAAATTGCGCGCGTCGAGTGGCGTGACTTTGATCCCGAAAGCAAGATGCTTCTCATTCGAGATCGCAAGGATCCTCGGAAGAAGAAAGGCAATGATCAACGCATCCCGCTGCTGGACGTCTCGGGATACGACGCGTGCAAGATCATTGAAGAACAAGGACGCTTTTCAAACATCCGCGAGGGCAGGATTTTTCCTTATAACGGACACTCCGTCGCACGGCGTTTCGCCGTCAATGCAAAGACTTGAAGATACAAGACCTCCATTTTCATGATCTACGCCATGAAGGTACAAGCCGCCTTTTCGAGGCCGGGTTTTCCATTGAACAGGTTGCGCTTGTCACCGGACATAGGGATTGGAAGATGCTGCGCCGATATACTCACTTGAAGCCGGAAACACTTCACTCGATTCGTTCGGTGAAGGTTGCTTGACAGCCATTCCTGAATCAAATCCCCGGCTAGTCAGTGTAGTCGGCAATCGTGATCACCTTCGCCAGAACGCGAAAAGTATGCAGACCGGGAGGGGCTCCCGTTGGCTAAAATAAAGCACCAGGGTTGTCAGAACGAAATCCGGCGCTCGCGCTAAGGCACCGAGAATACTAGTGCGGGAAAGGGGAATCGAACCCTCGCATTTAGCTTGGAAGTCAGAAGTTTCCGAAATGGGTTCAAGAGCCATCCTGACATTTTGCAGCCTTTTGACCCCTTGAGATTATTACAGAATTTTCCGCTATCAGAATGGTGGCTGTCCTACGGCTCACTTCGGTTCCCGGGTCACAAAGCTGATAGCCACCGCGATCGCGAATAGGCGACGACACGCGCGCGTTTGCGCAGGGACCTGTCCTACCATTGATAGCGCAAAGCGCCTTTGCCGGCGTACCTGCTTGTCGTGTCGGAAAACTCACCCTCGAAAGAACCGCCCAGCGAGAAGCCGTTGTGCCATTTCATTTCCGCACCGGCAGTGACCAGCGCGGAATCAGCTGAGGGACGCGCGCCGTTCACGGTGAAGGTCGTACCCGGCAGCGCCTGGAAGATCGCGCTGACCGGACGATCGGTATTGCTGTCGTGTGCCCAGGCAAGGCGGCCGCGCAGCGTCAGTACCCCATCGGGCGTTAGGAAGGAGTTGTCCGCTCGTGCACCGAGTTCGCTCCGCAGGTTCGTCGTGGTCTGCGACGCGAACGACAATGCGAACTGGTTGCTTCCGGACATAGCAGCTTCGCCATAGCTTGGTAGATGGAAACTGGTTGCTTGCAAGGCAGCGTAAGGCGTCACACCGGCGAAGGCGGTGGCAAAGCGATAACCTGTTTCGCCTCGCGCGGCGAACGTGTGCGCGTCGAAATTGCCGCGCAGACTATCGGTCCCAGCAACCGCCACCGTACGATCGGTCGTCACGTCCTGCCACGCATATGCGAGTGCGCCTGAGACATAAGCCGCACCAAAACTATGCCGCCCGAACACGCCGGCCTGAAATACATCCGCGCGGCCGCCGCCCAATCCGTTCGCTACACCGTAATTGAAGCCGGCGCCGCCCAGCGCAAAAACCGATCAGTGTGTTCGGCGACACGCGATAATCGGCGCCGATCGCGGTGCCGTAGACGCGGCTTGTTGTTGAGTTCGATCCGGCAGCCGCACTCCCGTCCACCGTGCTCGATCCACCATAGCCCGAAGCCCACACGCTCCAGCGCCGATCGAGGGCGGCTAGCCGGTCTCGCGGTGTTACCGCGATCTGCGCATCGCGTTCCGCGCCGGAACGCTTGCGCGCGCCGGCGTAGCCTAACGCCTCATCGTCGCGGGTAAACGCGCTCACTCCGCCCTCGCTCCCACGGCCGGCGATGAACGGATCACTCAGCACGCCGAGAAACATGTTCATCAGGTCGAACGAGGCTTGCGTTGAACCTGATGCCGCTTCGCCAGACACCCGCGTCAGCCCCGACGGCGAAAGTGAGGAGAACGCAGCCGGGATGCCACCGGTGGTGTTAAAATAAGTGACCAGTGCATTGGCAACGTTCTGCTGGTTGCCGTTGAGGCTTCCGCCGAAGTCTGGGCCTGGCGTGAAGTTCAGCACGAGGTCGAGAAATACATCGCTCGCGCCGTAGCTCAGTGACGACGTGAAGTTCGCCGGGGTATTGGAGTTGAGCCCCGCAAAAGTGGTGCCGCCGAGCGTAACTGCGCTCAGGATGGTGTATTGCCGCGCCACATAAGCGCCGGGCGAAAAGGCCGCATTCACCGTCGCACCAGTCAGTGTTGCCGCACTGGCGGTGATTACGCTGTCGTTCGCGTTCGGGGAGAGGCGGATATTGTACGAAGTGCCAGACGCGAACGTGAGCGGTCCGTTGCCGATGTTCAGCGCGGTGCCAATCGGCGATGCCGCCAGCGCCGGAGCAAACGAACCGCCCTGCACATTGACGCCACCAGTGATGGTGCCGGTGTTCGCGAGAAAATTAGCGCCGCCCGTGAAAACGATGCCGTAAGCCCGAGTTAAACCGTCGCCCGCCATGCCCCCGGCGATGGTGCCTGCGTTGATTATCGTCAGGCCTGCTCCGCTGAGGCCGACGCCGCCGAGGCCCGGCAACGCCCATGTCCTGAGGAGAGCGAAGCAAATAACCTCCAACGCCTCCTGCACCGCCCTGAATTGTGGCATTATTGGTCAGTGCGACGCCACCCTGTGTGAAAAACAACCCGACGCCACCGCTGCCACCACTACCGGCGTCTCCGTCCATGGCGAATACCAAGCCTCCGGCGCCGCCGGCTCCGCCGGAAACACCAGAGTTGATTTGGCCGGCGAGCCCCGTGCCAGTAACCACGGCACCGTAGCCTCCGGCTCCACCTCCGCCACCGCCGCCGTAATCAAGGGTCGTCGCCCCACCGCCGAATCCGCCGTCACCGCCCACAGCCGTACCGGTTGGCAGCGCGCTGCCAACCGTGCCGTGCGCTCCGCCTCCCCCGCCGCCGCCCCCGCCGAATGTCGTAAAGGTGCCGTATTCCCCCGAAGCGCCAGGGGCATTGCCGCCAGCGCCACCGGCCGCAAAGGGAGTGTTGCCACCCCCGGCCACCGGTTTCACCGGCACCGCCGCCCCCACCGGCGCCCATGCCCGAGGCGCCGTTGTCTCCGACGCCCGTTGCATTGTCGGTACCACCAGAGCTTCCGGGACCGTTGAAGGTGTCGTCGCCACCGGCGCCGCCATCGGCCCACACAGGCTGCGCCGAAAGCAAAACCACAAACGCGAGTGTCGCCAAACTGGTGCCGCGTCTCAGGCGATCTCGCGCGTGTTGCACGCTATCGGCGGCGCGCGCGCTTAATCGTCTGTCCACCCCCTGTCATTCGCCCGCCCCTCTCGGCTGTCGCGAAAACACGACAGCCCATCGTTTTTAGGCAGCGGCAGGCGGCATAAATAGCCGGGCTTCATCCCAAAAGCAGACTGTCAGTCCCAATCGGAAGGATTATGTCGGCTGGCGGCCGCGGGCGCGGATTGCGCGAGGGGAATGGCCGTAAATCTCGCGGAACATCCGACTCATGTGCACGGGACTGACAAATCCATAATCGTGCGCGAGCGCGGCGATGCTTCGCCGCTCATTGGGAGATAGCAGCGCCGCGTGGATGCTGGCGAGCCGCCGTGTCGCAATATAACGTGACACGCCGCCGAGCGACTGGAACGCGCGGTAAAGTTGGCTGCGCGACACCTGCAGCTCGCGCTCGACAAAGGTGGGGTTCAAATCACGCGACATCAGATGCTGCTCAATCAGCGGCCGCGCATGTTCCAACAACGCCTGCGACGTATTCAGCTGGCAGAGTGCCCGCTATTTGCGGGGCGAGCGCAAACGCAAGCCGTTCCATCGTCGCGTCGAGTTCGCGCGGTGCCTCTGCCACGGTCATCGTTTCGACGCGCGCGACGAGGCTACGCATCCACTGCGACAGCTCGGGCGCTTGTTCAGATAGTAACACAGCCCCGTGCAGCGCAGCGAGAGTTCCAAACCACCGGCTGGCAATCGGCCGCGTCAGCCCGAACATTGCGTAACGGTAGAGTTTAACCCGCGCATCCGGCACTCCCTCGACCCATGTCGGCCGACTGAAATCGTGGAGATAAACGGCGCCCGGTGGCGCCTCGAAGGTTCGCCCGTCACAGTCGCCGCGCACACTGCCCTCGATCACATAGGTGACAATG
The DNA here is from genome assembly GCA_037200245.1 of Pseudolabrys sp. GTDB lineage: Bacteria > Pseudomonadota > Alphaproteobacteria > Rhizobiales > Xanthobacteraceae > Pseudolabrys. Next base: position 60,948 of record JBBCIM010000020.1, on the reverse strand, counting down.
ATGTGGTCGAGGCGGTCCGATGCGATCTTCTCGGCTGAGCGCGTGACGCGGTAAGGCGTCGATTCGAATACGCGCAACCGGGAATCCGCCAGCCAATACGTGACCACGCGTACTGCAAGCGGCAGCGATTGCGGCTCGATCCAACCGGGCGCCATGACAAGGTGTTGGAATTGTTGTAGCGCTTCCGCCTCAGACAGGCTGGCGGTGTCGAAAGCATGGCGCTCGATCCGCTTGGCGTCGCTGGGCCTTGGACCTTTCTGGGACATCGCATCGTTGTCGTTCGGCATGAGCCATCCAGCGTTATGATCAGTGGCATAGCACGGCGCCAGCACCGCCGCAGATCGAGGCCAGCCGCAATTAGGCCTATTATAGGCGCGCCTGAAAATGTCTATGTGATGCTCAAAACTTTGATGTCCCGGCCGGCGAGCTTTCCGACGTCTCCAATTCTCTTGCCGAAGAGAGCACGCGCGAGCGGAGAGACGTGTGAGATCGTGCCATTGGAGGGATCGGCTTCATCTTCTCCAACGATGCGGAAGGTCTGCTGCCGGCTGTCATCACGGGCGATCGTGACCGTATTGCCGAAGCGAACCTCCTCACCATTAGAAGCGGGGATGACACGCGCGGTGGCCCGACGACTGTTCCAATAACGTAATTCGCGGGAAGCGGTGGCCATTGCAATACGGTCGTCGCTGACCTGTGCTTTGGCGAATGCTTCCTGCTCGGCTTTGATCCTGGCTTCGATCTGAACCATGCCCTCCGGCGTGACATCGTTCGGCTGGTCCGAGACGGGTCGATCCGGTAGCGACTCGAAGGTTTCCGCGTCTTGCTCGCGAATAAAAGCTCTGCTCATGAAGTTAGCCAGAAGTGTTGCCGTATCCCCCTCAGATGAAGGGTTTGCCGCCAGTCACGGCGATCGTCGTTCCCGACGTGTAGCTCGAGAGCGGGTCAGCCAGCATCACATAGGCTGTGGCCAGTTCGGCGGGTTGGCCTGGCCGCTTCATCGGAACCTGCTTTCCAAATGATTTCACCGCATCCTCCGGCATCGTTGACGGAATCAACGGCGTCCAGATCGGTCCCGGCGCGACCGCGTTCACGCGGATGCCCTTCTCCGCCAGCATCTGGGCCAGCCCGCCGGTAAAGTTTTGAATGGCGCCCTTCGTCGTCGCGTAGGCGAGCAATGTCGGATTGGGCATGTCGGAATTCACCGAGGCGGTGTTGATGATCGCACTGCCCAGCTTCATGTGCGGCACCGCAGCTTTGACGAGATAGAACATCGCATGAATGTTGACCTCGAAGGTCGTCCGCCATTCGTCATCGCTGATGTCGCCGATGTCCCTGAAGGTCGCTTGGTGCGCGGCGTTGTTAACGAGGATGTCGATGCCACCAAGGTCGTCGACCGCGCGCTGGACGATCGCCTTGCAATGGTTCGGGTCACGAAGGTCACCTGGTACGAGGATGGCTTTACGACCTTCCCGTCTCGATCAGTGACTTCACCTCCTCCGCGTCTTCATTCTCATTCAAATAGGCGATCAAGAGATCGGCGCCCTCGCGCGCGTAAGCGATCGCAACCGCCCTGCCGATCCCACTATCGCCCCCGGTAATAATGGCTTTGAGACCTTGCAGCTTGTCCGAGCCCTTGTAAGCTGTTCTCGCCGTGGTCCGGCCGCGGGTCCATTTTGCCGGTCGATCCCGGCATTGGCTGCTTTTGAGCCGGAAACGGCGGTGTCGGATGGCTGGACGGCATGAGACGGCTCCAAAGGCTGGTCGGATTTAAGTGCTGGCCGGGCCAAAGTGTTCCGCTTGAACCTGACCTTCCTGTCCGCTCATCGAGCACCATATGAAGATCACCCCTCCCATCGAAAGGACCGTCGGCTTGGCCGAGCAGCTTGCCCTCTTTGCCCATGATTCCGCCCTTCCCGAAGGCCTTGGGTACGCACCCGATTTCATCTCCGGCTCGTTCGAGCGCGAGCTCATCGCGGGTGTGCGTTCGCTTCCGCTGCAGCCATTCCAGTTCGGCCCAATATGAGGGCAAGCGCCGGGTGGCGTCTTTCGGCTGGCGTTACGATTATTCGCTACGCCGCCTCCTGCCGGCAGAGGCGATTCCCGACTGGCTGGCACCCCTGATCGAACAGGTCGAGGCATTCGGCAGTCCGGGCACGCGGATCGGCCAGGTTCTCTGCACCGAGTACGAAACCGGCGTCGGTATTGGCTGGCACCGAGACAAACCGCACTTCGAGCGGATCTTCGGCGTTTCGCTGGGCGCGCCGTGCAGGTTCCGCCTGCGCCGGGCGGTATCCGGGGGCTGGGAGCGCTTCGCCCTCGATGTCGCGCCGCGGTCGGTCTACGTCATGGCGGGGTCGGCCAGGCGCGAGTGGGAGCACAGCATTCCAGCGGTCGAGGCGACCCGTTATTCAATAACCTTGCGGACTATGGCAACGAATCCAGCCAATCTCTCAGACCAATTGGACTCGTGAGCCGATGCCGCGCCGGACAGGCAGTGCAGACCTTCCTCTCCACGGCGGCCGTGTTCCGCCATGGCTCTCCGTGCGCATGGCGTCGCTCGGCGCCATTATCACCCAAGCGATTGTTCATCACTACGGCCGAGACGAATTCCTGGAGCGCCTGTCGCATCCATTCTGGTTTCAATCCTTCGGTGCCGTGATGGGCATGGACTGGCACTCGTCCGGCATCACCACGAGCGTCATCGGCGCCCTTAAACGTGGTCTCGCGCCGCTGCAGCACGAGCTCGGCCTCCATGTCTGCGGCGGCCGCGGTAAACACTCGCGCAGAACGCCAGACGAACTCGCCTCGCTTGGCGAGCGCATTGGATTCGACGCCGCTCGTCTGACGCGCGCCAGCCGGTTAGTCGCCAAGGTCGACAGCGCGGCCATCCAGGACGGATTCGATCTTTATTTGCATGGCTTCTTCGTCACCGACGACGGCAAATGGACTGTCGTCCAGCAGGGCATGAACGGGGACACGCGTCAGGCGCGGCGGTACCACTGGCATTCAGAGAGCCTGCGCAGCTTCGTCGACGAGCCACATAGCGCCATCGAGGGTCGCGCCCAGGGCGAGATCGTCAATCTCACCGATCGCCGCGCCGAGCGCTCGCGCGCAGCGCAGATCGAGCTCATCGACGATTTGGGACCCGGTGGAATCATCCGGGAATATGAGGCGATCAACCGGCCAGGTCGTGAGCCAACCCGAGTTACCGCATCTCATTATGCCCGCACATCACGACGTGCGCTCCAGCGACGTCTTCACGCGCCGTCTGCATGGGACGCTGGTAGCCGCGGCCGAACAGGGCCCGATAGACTTTCCCGAATTGCTTCTGACGCCCGGCGTCGGCGCCCGCACCGTGCAATCGCTGGCGATGGTGGCCGAGGTGGTTCACGGGGCGCCGTTCCGCTTTGCCGATCCCGCCCGGTTTTCGCTCGCTCATGGCGGCAAGGACCGCCATCCCTACCCTGTTCCGATCAAGGTCTATGACGAAACCATCCGCGTTCTGAAGTCGGCGGTTCAACAGGCTTCGCTCGGTCGCGAGGAACAGATGCAGGCGCTGAAGCGGCTCGACGACCAGGCGCGCCGCCTTGAGCAATCCGCAACGGGCCCGTCCTTTGACGCTTTCGTCGCCAAGGAAAAAAGCAACTCGCCGACGCTCGACGGCCGCTCTGTCTTCGGCTGGGAGAGCGACCTCATGGCCGGTAGCTCGCGCGAGAAGACCAAATAATACCGAACGGACATGGCGATGCGCACTGAAAAAGAGAAAATGCTTGCCGGCGAACTCTACGACGCCAGCGACCCCGAGCTGCAAGCCGAGCTCGCCGCGACGCATCGTTGGCTTGTGCACTACAACGCGGCGCTCGGCGCATCCCCAGCCGAGCGGAGAGCGCTTCTGGTGGAGCGCTGCGCCTGTGTCGGCGAAGGCGCGGTGATCCGTCCGCCCTTTCATTGCGACTATGGCACCAATATCAGCCTCGGCGCCGGCGCCTTTCTCAATTTCGGCTGCGTGATCCTTGATGTCGTCGCGGTCAGCATCGGCGATCGGACACAGATCGGTCCCGGCGTACAACTCCTAGCGGCCGACCATCCGCGCGACGCGGCGGTCCGCGCCTCCGGTTTGGAATTCGGCCGTCCCATTCGCATCGGTTGCGACGTCTGGATCGGCGGCGGCGCGACCATCCTGCCCGGCGTCAGCATCGGCGACAATGCAGTGATCGGCGCCGGCAGCGTGGTTACACGCGATGTGCCGGCTGGGAGGACGGCCTTCGGCAATCCAGCGCGCATACGCGATCCGAACTGAGGCACGCCGCCGCCTCAATCGGCGACTGCCCAATCGAAGTTTGAAGCACAGATTCAATCGAGTAGCATCTGCGGCGATACAAACTTCTGCTGCAACTGGTCCATCGTACATTGTTTCGGCTTCTTGTCCGGACGCCAGCGCAGAAGCGTGGTGCCGTGACGAAACCGGCCGCCCGTAAAATGATCGTAGGATATCTCGACGACGAGCTTGGGTTTGACCGGCATCCATTCCAACGAGCGCTTTGTCGACCAGCGGCTCGGACCGCCGGGCGTATTGCCGGTAAAGCTATGCTGGGCGGCGATCGCCTCCAGCCGCTCGGTCAGCGCCGGCTTTTCTTGCGCCTTGAGTCCGGAGGTGAAGCCGACGTGATGGAGTTTTCCCTCACCGTCATAAAGTCCGAGCAGAAGCGATCCGACGACTTTGCGCCCGGCCAGAGCTCGCTCGCCGTAGCGAAAGCCGCCAATGACGCAATCGGCGCTGCGGTGGCGCTTGATCTTCTGCATGCCGTCGCGATTGCCCGCCTGATAAGCCAGATCAAGGCGCTTGGCGATGACACCGTCGCTTCCGCCGCCGGCCGATTGCAGCCATCTCTTGGCGTCCTCGATCTTGACGCTGGCAGGCGATAGACGGAATAACGTCTGTTGAAAAGAATGGGCTGCGAAAGCTTCCAACTCATGCCGACGTTTCGGCAGAGGGCGCGACATGAGGTCCGTTGTGCCACGCCTCAAGAGATCGAAAGCGAGAAAACTGCGCCGGCGTCTCTTCAGACAGCCGCTTGATGCGGCTTGCCGCGGGATGGATGCGCTGAAGCAGAGCGTCGAACGAGAATTCATCGCCCATCGGAACCACCAGCTCGCCATCGAGAATAAAGCGTCGTTCGGGCAATTGAGCCGCCGCCTGCGCCACTTCTGGAAAATATCGCGTAAGATCCTGGCCAGATTTCGATGTCATCGTGACGCTCTTGCCGTCGTGCGCGAGCAAACAGCGGAATCCGTCCCATTTGGGCTCATATTGCCATTGCTCGCCGACCGGAATTGCGTTGACTGAACGCGCCTCCATGGGTTCGATTTGTTTGGCGGACATCTTCATGGGTCGCGATCCCCAGCTCGTTCGTTGGTTAGGTCGCCGTTCTCTTCTTGGCGTCGATCATGGTCTTTTTCTCGCATCTGGCGACGGCGATCGACCCAATTCATGATCGGCGTCGAGGTCACGCCGTGCAATAGGACCGACGCGAGAACGACGAGTGAGGTGATCGCCCATAGTCGCGGCGCTTCCGCGAAATGGGCCCGGTTCATCGCGTAAGCCATGTAGTAGAATGTCCCCAAGCCGCGGATACCAAAAAACGCGATGAGGCCGCGTCCCGCCACCGGGAGCGGACTACCAAGGAGCGCGACCCATCCCATGACGGGGCGGATATGAGCAGCATAGCCGCACCGGCGACCACGTCCTCCCAGCGCAGCGCGGTGAGGATCCCGGACGCGATCGCCCCGCCGAAGATGACGAGCACGAGGACCATCAAGACGCGTTCGATCTGTTCGGAAAATTCTGCCATCGCCGAATGAAAGCCATGACCGCGATCGGTCGCCCGCAAGGTCATGGCGGCGATGAAGACGGCAACGAAGCCGTAGCCGTGAGCGAGCTCTGTTGCGCCATACGAAATCAAGGTGACGCCGACCGCCACCAAGCCGTCACCGGTCTTGGACAATTTGAGCCGCGGCAATTTGAAGGTCAGCCAACCGAAGGCACGGCCGGCGATGTAGCCGACCAGTCCGCCGCATCCGATTTTCCACACGACGTCGACCAACAACCAGCCCTTCCACAGGCTGTCGAAGGACGCGGCTGTCAACGCTAACGCAAGTGCCACGAAAGGAAACGCCAGACCGTCATTGAGGCCGGCTTCCGAGGTAAGGCTGAATCTGATTTCGCCACCCTCCTCCTCTCCCGGCGGTCCGACTTGCACGTCGGCGGCGAGAACCGGGTCGGTCGGAGCCAAGGAGGCGGCGACGAGAAGCGCGGAAGCCAATGGCAGGCCAGGCACCGCCAAGCAAAGAACGGTCATTGCACCGATCGTGAGCGGCATCGCGATCACGAGCAGACGGAAGGTGATATTCCACCTCGCCCAGGAAAACGGCCGCTCGATGCGGAGCCCGACCCCCATCAGGGCAATGAGGATGACGAACTCGGTCAGATGCTCCAGGACCGCATCTCGAAACAGCTCGCCCGCATAGCGTTCCGTCCCCGGCACATAGGAGATTGCTATGCCAATCGCGACGGCGACGATCGGCAAAGACAGCGGGAGCCGACGCACGGCGAGCGGCAACCAGGCTGTAAGCAGAATAAGAACGCCGATCGCGACGAAAATTGTTGCGAGGCTCAATGGATCGGTTCCCAGGTTGCGCTCCATTCGTGGATCAATCTTGGTCGTTGACGTTCTCGGTCGTGACGTTTGCTTCGATTTAACTGCCCAAAGGCAAAGCAACTGGACGCCTTTGGTGGGCCTGCTTGTGAAGCCGCAGGAAGCGCCGCTGTTCCTTGGTCGCTGCCGCCGTGACCGGTCTTGCAGGGCATCAGCCGCTACGATGAGCCAGGCGATTCCCATCCCTGGAAACTTAGCGCTCGGCCATTCGTTGGAAGATCTTCAGAACGGACGACCGCCCCATGCCCCTTAAGGACCAGATTAAGAACTACGCAAAAAAGCTGGTCGAGAGCCGCCCGGACGCGATAGCCCTGCGTTCCCTCGTCCGGGTCCGCAAACCACTAACGGTCCGTTTTCTGGACGACGGCATCGTGCCGAACAACCCCCGGTTTCCGTTGTTGTTCTACCGAGGCGTGGTTACGCTTACTGGGAAGGCTTTCGATCCCGCGACGATCATCGATACGCTATTCGAGAGTAATGGCTGGGGTCGTTCATGGCGCGATACCGTTTACGACTTCGTCCATTATCACTCCCAAATCCACGAAGTCATGGGCGTTGCGCGTGGCACCGCTCGCGTCGAATGTGGAGGGATCAGGGGCCGCATATTGACCCTAAAGCCCGGCGATGTGGTGGTGTTGCCCGCAGGGACCGGGCATCGGCTGATCGAAGCCAGCCGGGATTTTGTGGTGGTCGGGGCTTATCCCGAAGATGGCACTTACGACGAATGCACCGACACGCGCGACCGGGCTGAAGCGACCAAGCGTATCGCCAAAGTCCGCAGGCCGGCCCATGACCCGGTCTACGGCAAGAACGGCCCGCTGACGCGATTTTGGCGAGGCAACAGAAGCCGCACCTGACAACACACTAGGTCGGCAGGCTTAGTTCTGGTTTGGCCGCTCATATCTGCATTCTCGCCGCACCGCAGCACAGCCAAGTAGCGATTGGTGTCCTGGGGCGACGCTGACGTCGCAACGACGCGAAATCCCCACATCTGAACCCCGTCGGGAACTGACCTGCCCGAGGCGGATTATGTGTTCAGTTCATTCGCGATATTTGAGGGCTGCCCGTGGCGAAAACCAAGAAGGCCAACGGTTCAAAGGGCGGGGTGGCGACCGTTCACGATCAGAAACTGGATCTTGGTGAAGGCGGCGAGCTTCATCAAATTTGCATCCGGCGATATCCCGGTCTTGACGACAGCTCAAGGCGGGCCTGTTTCGGACGACCAGAACTCCCTCAAGATCGGGCCGCGTGGGCCCACCCTGATCGAAGACTTCCACTTTCGAGAGAAAATCTTTCATTTCGATCACGAGCGCATCCCCGAGCGGGTCGTCCATGCACGCGGCTACGGGGGCGCACGGCTTTTTCGAAAACTATAAGTCGCTTTCGAAATATACCCGCGCTGATTTGTTTCAACGCGCAGGCGAAAAGACGCCGGCGTTCGTCCGGTTCTCGACGGTAGCCGGGTAGCAAGGGATCGGTTGACCTTGCGCGTGACGTCCGTGGCTTCGCCGTCAAGCTGTACACCCAGGAGGGCAATTGGGACATTGTTGGCAACAACATTCCGGTCTTCTTCATCCAGGACGCCATTAAATTCCCGGACGTCATCCACGCGGTCAAGGAAGAGCCCGATCGCGCTTTTCCTCAAGCACAGTCAGCCCATGATAATTTCTGGGACTTCATCAGTCTCACTCCCGAGAGCATGCACATGATTATGTGGGTGATGTCGGACCGGGCCATCCCACGTTCGTTCCGCTTCATGGAAGGTTTCGGCGTCCACACGTTCCGGCTCGTCAATGCCAAGAACGAGTCGACCTTCGTGAAATTCCACTGGAAGCCGAAGCTCGGCCTGCAGTCAGTGCTCTGGAACGAAGCGGTGAAGATCAACGGCGCGGATCCGGATTTCCATCGGCGTGATCTGTGGACCGCTATCAAAACGGGAAGCTTCCCGGAATGGGAGTTGCAGCTCCAGTTGTTCGACCAGGATTTTGCCGACTCCTTCGACTTCGACGTCCTCGATCCGACCAAGCTGATTCCCGAAGAACTGTTGCCGCCGGTTCCGGTCGGCCGTCTGGTTCTCGATCGCATGCCGGATAACTTCTTCGCGGAAACCGAACAAGTCGCGTTCATGACGCAAAACGTGCCGCCCGGCATCGACTTCTCTAATGATCCGCTGCTGCAGGGGCGCAACTTTTCCTATCTCGATACGCAACTCAAGCGCCTCGGCAGTCCGAACTTCACGCATATCCCGATCAATGCGCCGAAATGCCCATTCGCTCACTTCCAGCAGGACGGCCATATGGCCATGCGCAATCCCGTGGGCCACGTGAACTACGAGCCCAACTCATTTGGCCAAGGACCGCGCGAATCGCCGCAAAAGGGATTTACGTCATTTGCGGACGTCGAGGACGGAGCGAAGCTCCGGCTGCGTGCCGAGAGCTTCGCCGACCACTACAGCCAAGCGAGACAGTTTTTCATCAGCCAGACGATGGGTGAACAACAACATATCGCCAAGGCACTGACCTTTGAGCTCAGCAAGGTCAAGACACCGGTCATCCGCGAGCGGATGGTCTCTCATCTTTTGAACATCGACGAGACCCTGGCAAATAAGGTGGGCACTTCGCTCGGTCTTAAGAAGATGCCGAAGCCGGCGGGATGCGGCTGTACCGACGCGTCAGGATCTCGATCCCTCGCCCACCCTCAGTATCATCGAAAAAGGACCGCAGCGATTCGAGGGGCGCAAGCTTGGTATCTTGATCACCGAGGGGACCGACGCTGCCATCCTCAAAGCGCTCAAGACTGCATTGGAGAAGGCCGGCGCGGCATTTGAAATCATCGCCCCACAGGTGACCGGCGCAGAAGCAAGCGATGGAAGCTGGATTGATGCCGATCAGATGATCGATGGCGGTCCTTCGGTCCTCTATGATGCCGTTGCGCTGCTTCCCGGCGAAGCTGGAATGGACGATCTTGTCCAGGAATCAACGGCTCGGGACTTTGTTGCGGACGCCTACGCGCATTGCAAATTTATCGGCTACGTCGACGCGGCGCTTCCGCTGCTGCAAAAGGCAGGCATTTCCAGCGACGATCTCGATGAGGGATGCGTCGTGCTCGCAGCCGCCAAGGATGCAAAGGCGTTCGTGGAAAGCCTAGGCAAGCTGCGGGTTTGGGGACGCGAGCCTAATGTCAAAATGCCCTAGGTAGACTTCCGAATTCTCCCATTTTCCTCAAGGAGTGATTTGAACATGGCCACCAAACCGAAGCTGCTGAGCGACCTTTTTCACGAGACGCTCAAGGACATTTATTTCGCTGAAAACAAGATCATCAAGACGCTTCCCAAGATGGCGAAGGCTGCACAATCCAAGGATCTGCAGAAGGCCTTTGCCAAGCACCTTCGGGAGACTGAGGGCCAGGTCAAAAGGCTCAACCAGGTGTTCAAGATCATCGGCAAGCCGCCGCGCGGTAAGACCTGCGCCGCGATCAACGGCATTACGGAGGAAGGCGCCGAGATCATGAAGGACTTCAAGGGAATGCCCGCACTTGATGCCGGTCTCTCGCCGCCGCCCAGGCGGTCGAGCATTACGAGATCTCGCGTTACGGCACGCTTCGCACATGGGCCGAGGAACTCGGGATGCCCGACGCTGCGAAACTGTTGCAGGCGACGCTTGATGAAGAGGAGGCCACGGATTCCGCCCTCACCAAGCTCGCGAAATCCATTGTCAACGTTGAAGCAGAACAGGAACTGACATCGTGAAAACCGTCACAATTTTGGCCATCGCCGGATCGCTCGTCCTTTCGTCAGCAGCATTCGCCCAATCCGTCGGAGAGAAAACCGGCGTCAATTCGACCTTGGGTATTGCTCCGACCACAGCCGATTTCGTCAAGGAGGCCGCGACAAGCGACATGACTGAGATCGCAGCGAGCAAGATCGGTCAGGAGCGAGGCAATGCCGAAGAAAAGGCGTTCGCCGCACAGATGATCACCGATCACACCAAAACCTCCACCGAACTCAAGGGCCTTGTTGCCAGCGGTGATGTGAAGGCCGACATTCCTGCGACGCTCGACAACGGTTCGCAAAGCAAGGTCGATAAGCTGAAGAATGCAAAGCCGGAAGACTTCTCCTCCGATTTCGATTCCATGCAAGTCAGCGCTCACAAGGACGCCGTCTCGTTGTTCGAGCGGTACGCCAAAGGAGGCGACAATCCGAAGCTGAAAGATTGGGCCGGGAAGACCCTACCCGCGCTACAACATCATCTGGAGATGGCGCAAAACCTCGGAAAAAAGAAGTAATGCCGGGGCATCTGTGTGGCGTCTCTGGCGAGAGCCAAAAAAATAAGAGGACAGACCTCCTCTGGGACGCGCGTGTTGTGCTCTGGACGGGTTGCAGAATGCCATCGCGGGATCCGGTGACGCAGCTCCTGCACAGGGCAAAGAAACTCGGCCGCGAAACGAACGACAGCGCCACCGCAGCGCCTGAGATGACGACGGCATGGTTCGGTTTTAGGGTGCGGCCGATACGGCCGGCGCTGCGGTGGACTCGCGAGCCATACCGATCGATCCTTTACCGAGCGGTTCAAATGGGAGACCGTTACTGAAGATGCTGGCGGTTGTCACCGCGGGTCCGGTCCAGTGGATCTGTTGTAGGCGTTTCAAGTAAGACTAGATCATCGTGTAGGCCAGCACGGTTTGCTCCCATGTCGGGAACTGTTCTGTTCTGCAAGGTTCGCGACATACGTTTTTCTTCGTCCGCAGCCTGAATTTTGGGGGTTACGACGGTACAAGCACGCTCGCCAGATACTTGGCCGTGGCGCTTCGTTTCACTGATGCGATTTGCTCCGGCGGCCCTGATGCAACCACCTGGCCACCCTCGTCTCCTGCTCCGGGTCCGATATCGACAATCCAGTCGCTGCCAGCGATCACATCCATATCGTGCTCGACGACGACAACCGTGTTGCCCGACGTCACCAAGACCCTGCAACTGCTTCATCAATTTCGCGACGTCAGACGGATGCAAACCCGTGGTCGGCTCATCCAGCACGTAAAGCGTCGATCCGCGTTGCGCCCGCTGGAGTTCCGTCGCCAGCTTGATGCGCTGGGCTTCGCCACCGGACAACTCGGTTGCCGATTGTCCGAGCCGGATATAGCCGAGACCGACCTCGCGAATGACGCCGAGGGAGTGCCTTAGCGACGGCTCCCCGGCGAAAAATTCATATGCCGTATCGACCGTCATCGCCAGCACGTCGGCGATCGACTTGTCGCCAATCTTGATCTCAAGCGTCTTGGCATTATAACGCGCCCCCTTACACGTCGGGCAAGGTGCATAGACGCTCGGCAGGAATAGAAGCTCAACGCAGACAAATCCCTCGCCCTGACAGGTCTCACAACGTCCCTTTGCGACATTGAATGAAAAACGTCCCGCATCGTAGTGCCGGGTGCGAGCCTGTTTGGTGGCAGCGAATAGCTTTCGGACATGGTCGAACAGGCCGGTATAGGTGGCAAGGTTCGAGCGCGGGGTTCGGCCAATCGGCTTCTGATCTACCAGGACGAGGCGCTTGATGTTATCCAGGCCGGCGATGATTTCGCCGCCGAAGGTCTCCACCGGTGCGTCCAGTCCATCGCTATCGGATTCGCCAGGTTCTCTGCGATGCCCAAGCGCGGTTGCGACCGCTTCGACTAGGTATTGGCTGATCAGCGTCGATTTGCCCGATCCGGAAACGCCGGTGACGCTGGTAAAAACGCCAAGCGGAATATCGACGTCGAGGTGGTCCAGATTATTGCGTGTGACGCCCCGCAACTTCAGCCAGCCGCATGGAGACCGACGCGCCTCGGGCATTGGCTTATTTTCGGCGAACAGATAACGACGGGTGTGGGAGGCGGCAACTTCGGCGAGCCCCTGGGGCGGGCCACTGTACAGGATCTCGCCGCCCTGATCGCCGGGCCCCCGGGCCGACGTCGACGATCCAGTCGGCGCGCCTGACAACATCGAGTTCATGCTCGACCACGAACAGCGAATTGCCGGCAGCCTTCAGACGGTTCAATGCGCGCAACAGCGCCTCGGTGTCCGCCGGATGCAGTCCGGCAGAGGGTTCGTCCAGCACGTAGACGACGCCGAACAAGTTGGACCGCACCTGCGTCGCCAACCGCAGCCGCTGTAACTCCCCCGGCGAAAGCGTCGGAGTGCTTCTCTCGGCCGTGAGGTAGCCGAGCCCAAGATCAAGCAGAACCTCCAGCCGCGCGAGCATATCCTCGACGATGCGGCGGACCACGATAACTTTTTCCGGGTGCGCCGCTGAGGCCGTGTTCTTTTCGCGAAGGTAATGACGAAGGAGTTCGTGGAGCCGTTTCAACGGCAGGCGCGAGATGTCGGCAATATCCATACCGCCGAACGTCACGGCCAATGCGTCAGGACGCAGCCGTTTGCCCTGACACACAGGGCAGTCGCTGCTCGTCAGGAATTGGGCCACCCTGCGCTTCATCATTGCGCTCTGCGTCGTGGCAAACGTCTGCAGTACGTATTTCCGGGCGCCTGTAAACGTCCCTTGATAGCTTGCCTCTTCCTTACGCTTGAGCGCGCGCTTTACTTCAGCGGGGGTGTAGCCGGCGTAGACCGGCACGGTCGGCTGCTCGTCGGTGAACAGAATCCAGTTACGGTCCTTTTTCGGAAGCTTCCGCCACGGGGTGTCCACATCGTACCCGAGCGTGACCAAGATATCGCGCAAGTTCTGGCCCTGCCACGCCGTCGGCCACGCTGCAATCGCCCGCTCCCGTATGGTGAGGCTCTCGTCCGGAACCAATGAGCGCTCGGTGACCTCGTGCACCCTGCCCAGGCCATGGCAGTGCGGACAGGCGCCTTCGGGGGTATTGGGCGAGAATGATTCCGCGTAGAGCAGCGGTTTGATGCGGCGGGTAGTCGCCGGCCCGCGAATAAAGCATGCGAAGCAGGTTCGACAATGTGGTGACGCTGCCGACCGATGATCGCGTGGTGGGAGAGCCGCGCTGTTGCTGCAGCGCGACGGCCGGCGGCAACCCTACTATCTCGTCCACCTCCGGCACAGCCATTTGATGAAACAGCCGCCGCGCGTAGGGAGAGACCGATTCCAGATATCGGCGCTGCGCTTCCGCATAAAGGGTGCCGAAAGCCAGGGACGATTTCCCTGAACCCGAGACGCCGGTGAATACAACCAGGGCATTGCGCGGGATGCGGAGGGAAACGTTCTTCAGATTATGTTCGCGCGCGCCGCGCACACAGACGCATTCACTGAGATCTGGGGTGCCGGAGGACGAAAGGCGTCCGCGCGCAATCATGGTCACATCATCTGTCCGCAAATCCATTTAATATTGACGCACGCCACAGCGCGAGGTTCCAAACAGACTTTTTCGGACCTGAATTGCACGGGAGGGGGCGGCGACGTGATCCAGCCTGGTTATGCCCGGCCTCTCCCAGATCGGAACTGCGCGGCGGCATCGTCCCATGACCGACCTATCGAAACGGTCACTCCCGCATGTCCAAAACCTCCCTGACCTTGGCCGCAAGTTCGTCGATCGTGAAAGGCTTACCGATCAATTGAACGCCACCATCGACGATGCCGTTGTGAACGACCGCATTGCGCGTATAGCCGGTTGTAAAAAGCACCTTCAGCTTCGACCGTCTCTTTCTTGCTTCGTCGGCAAGCTTGCGGCCATTGACGTGCGGCATGACGATATCTGTAAAGAGGAGAACGATATCCGCGCGTGCATCCAGTATCTGTAGCGCCGTCTGCGCGCTGTCGGCTTCGAGGACGTGATAGCCAAGTTCAGTCAGGGCATCGACACTAAATTGACGGACGGCTGCTTCGTCCTCCACGACCAGGATAATCTCTTGGGGATCGCCACGCGCCAGAACGTCGGCGCCCACGGCGATGTTCTCGATCGCGCCTTCCGTGAACAGCCGTGGCAAATACAATTTCACGGTCGTTCCCTCGCCGGGTTCGGAGTAGATACGAACGTGTCCGCCGGACTGCTTGACGAAACCGTACACTTGGCTCAGCCCGAGACCGGTTCCCTTCCCCACTTCTTTCGTCGTGTAGAATGGGTCGAATGCTTTCGCGACCACGTCGGCAGGCATGCCTGATCCCGTATCTGTGACCGCGAACAGTACATACTGGGCCAGCGGTCAATCCGGGTTCACTCAAGGCATATCGATCATCGAGGTGAGCGTTTTGCGTTTCAATCGTCAGGTGCCCTCCGTCCGGCATCGCATCGCGCGCGTTGACGGCGAGATTGAGAACGACATTCTCAAATTGATTAATGTCGATATGTGTTCGCCACAGCCCACCCGCGAGCACCGTCTCAAGCCGCACGGCACTGCCAAGCGAATGGCGAAGCAGATCCGACATTCCCGCTACCACCTTGTTTAAATCCGCGGATGCAGGGTTGAGGGGTTGCTGCCGCGAAAACGCGAGCAGCCGTTGGGTCAGTACGGTTGCACGCTTGGCGCCATCCATGGCCGCGTCGAGGTAGCGCTTATAACGATCCTCATTTTCACCCATGCGACGTCGAAGCATATCCAGGGAGCCGATAACGACACCCAACATGTTATTGAAGTCGTGCGCGATCCCGCCGGTCAACTGGCCGACCGCTTCCATCTTCTGGCTCTGTCTCAGCGCATCCTGGGCCCGCGCGAGCTCTTCAGCCGCCTCGCGTTCGACCGTAATATCTCGGCCGGCCCCGTAGACCATGCCTTTTTCGGGCGCAGCCAGCCAAGAAAGCCATCGAAACCCGCCGTCCTTATGTCTGTAACGATTCTCGAAGTTCTGAAGCGTACCGGCCACCGCATGCTCGAGGGCAAGCGCCGTCCGCGCGTCGTCGTCAGCCACCACGAAGTCGCTCAAGCGGCGCCCAACCAACTCTTCGGGCCGCCAACCCAGAATTTTGTTACTGACGGGCTAACCGCACGGAACACTCCGCTCGCGTCCACGATCGCCAACATGTCCTGCGAGTTGCGCCACACGCGGTCGCGATCGGCTGTGCGCTCGGCCACTCGGTCTTCAAGCGTGACATTCAAGACCGCGAGTGCGTCGATTGCGATTTTCTGATCATGAATATCGGTATTGGTCCCGATCCACCGGATCACCTTGCCGTTGGCACCACGAATGGGAAGCGCCCGGGCGATATGCCAACGATAGACGCCGTCGACGCTGCGGATCCGAAACTCGGCCTCATACGTCTTGCCTGCGGCCAATGCGCCTTGCCATGCCAACCCCGCCGCCGACACATCCTCAGGATGATGCACAATCTTTGTCCAGGCGGTGCCGTCAAGCTCGCCTGGCTTGGCACCGCTGTAGGTGTAGGTTCTCTCGTTGAACCAATTGAGAAGACCATCTGGCGCCGCTGCCCAGACGTGGTTTGGCATAGCTTGGGCAAATGTGCGAAATTCTGCCTCGCTTGCGGCGATGGCCGCTTCCGCCTCCGCCCGTTCGATCAATTGTCGTATCCGTTCGGCGATCTCCTCCATGGAGTCGACTTCCTCGGCACTCCAATGACGCTCTTGGCGGGCGTTGAGATAGACGATGGTACGCAAGCGACCTGCACGAAGAAAAGGCACCACAAGAATAGCGCGGGTGTCGACTTTGCTCGCCGTTTGCAGCGTCTCCGCCTCGTCGCTGATCGCGCTATTGAAGAGATTATCGACGACGACGGTGCCGCCGGCACTTAGCTTCCCAACAATTTTCGCTCCGAACGCATGAGCGGGATAGTCACGAGCAGCGGCGTAACCTGCCCATCGGTCCAGCATACGGTATAGCTGAAGACGTCCCGGGTCGCCTCCAGCTGTCCCAGGCCGACGCGAGAAACAGCGAAATGCCGACCGATCAACGCGCAGGCTGCGTGCAAGGCCGCAGCCGTGTCACCGCTTCGAAGGAGATCGGTCAATTCCAGCATCACCGCGTGGCGAGCTTCGGCCATTTTTTGCGCTGTAATATCGATGGCCGTGCCGACCGCACGGACGCAGCGCCCATTCGCATCGAAAATGCCTCTCCCCTTGGCAGCGACCCATCGAATGCGTTGGTCTTCCTTGCCGATTGTACGGTACTTCACATCGTAGGTTGCGCGAGCTACTGGATCGAGCGCGGAGGCGAATGCCCGCTTGTCAGTTCGCGATCCTCCGGATGCAGGCCATTGTAGAAATCGTCCATGCTACATGGCACGCCGGGTGAGATACCGAACATCGCTTTGGTGCGATCGGACAGGTCAATTCTTCCGTCTGCAGATCGAGATCCCACGTCCCGACCTCGGCGGCTTCTGTCGCGAGTCGTAGCGATTCCTCGCTTAGCATCAAACGCGTTTGCCAAGCCCACCGTTCGGTGATGTCGCGGATGAATCCAACGAATGCAGCCCTGCCGCCGTCAGGCGCCGGGATAATCGAAAGCTCAATTGGAAACTCCCGGCCAGACTTATGGATCGCCGAAATCTCAATGCGGCGGCCGATGACGCTTGCCACACCGGTGCGTGCGTAACGATGCATGCCCTGCTGGTGAGCTTCGCGATGTTGCGGGGGTACGATACGCTCGCCCAGCGGCTGTCCGATCGCCTCGTCGGCTTCCCAGCCGAACATTTCGATCGCCAAGTCATTCCAAGCAACAATGATGCCCTCCGCATCCACCGCGACGACGGCATCCAGCACCGAGCCAGTGAGCGCTTCGATAGTGCGGTCGCTGATTTCTTTGCGATGGGGCAATCGACGTCCCTTGGCCTGCTTACTGCCTCGTCTTAAATCGTCGCCCCCGGCCGTAACTTAGCGGCCCCGTATTTCATGCAAAATAGAGCTTTTGATTTCACAGCGCTAGCAACCGTTTCTTTAGCTCGCCCTGAAGGGCAGCGAGAGGTGGATCTGGGCTTCCTGTAAAATCAATATCCGCGGTTCGGCGCGCCCCATCCTCAGCTATGGGCGATGTTCGTCCGGGGATTGCTCGTCCGCATTGGTTCCCAAGCCTCCGCCCATTCCGCCACCCATTCCCATTCCACCGCCCATCCCGCCGCCGGCGCCTTTTCCCGTGCCCTCGCGGCCGGCGTCACCTTTGCCGCGTGCTGCCGAGCTCGAGGGGCGAGTCGGCCCTTGCTTGGGGATCATGACGTCGGACGGAATCGGACCGATGTCGAGTGCTTCGCGAATGAAATTCCGGAGCGAGACGACGAGTTCATCCGTGCGCACGGGGTGTCCCGCAATCAGTTCGCGTACCGCGCGCTCGGCCAGGCGGACTTGCTCCTCCGTCCCGAGCAAGATGATGTCCGACAAGGCAGCCTCGACCGCGTCACGGATACGGGCGCCTGCGGTCCGAACCCGCCCGGCGCTCAGCCGGGTGGATCCTTCTCATCAGGTTCCGGCTCCTCGTTCTCCTCAACCTGCTGATCTCGTCCATGAAGATCGCGCAGATGCGTTGGATCGACAGCCAAATTACCGGTGAAAGATCCCCCAAGTGTCTTGTAGGCTGCGACCAGCGTGCGCAGGCGCTCATTGATCTGCCGGTTCATGCGTTCGCGCCGTTGCTGGATCGTGAACATCATCAACAGGCGGATGCCGATGCTGATGAGCGTGAACAGCGCCAGGCCGATCAGCGTTATGAGAAGGCTTTGCCAAGAGCTGAAATCAATTCCGCGCAATGGTGCCTCTGTGCTTTCTTGCGCCGGGCATATCCCTTCGACGCGGTCGCCTGCCGACACAAGCAGTACCATCGGCATGCCGGAGTTAATAGAATTTCCGGTGTCGACGCAGTTTTCGCTGGCTCCGGAATTGTCTAGACGGCGCCAAACACCTCCCCGAATCGGATCGGACTCGAAACAGAGGAAATCGCAAGGACTGTACTTCGCATTTTCTCGCGCCAAAATCGCCAATAGTCGCCGTCGACTGAGTCGCGCCATGGCCGAAATTCAATCGTCTGATCCATCGGTCTGGCAGGCCCGCGCCGCGCAGGCGCGGCGCATCGCCAGCATGCTACTCGGTCCCGACGCGGCGATGCTGGAAACCTACGCGCGGGAATGCGACGAACTCGGTCGGAGCGCCTCCGCGAAGATGAGACCTTCCTCTCCGTCGTACCGGTCGGTCCAGATCGCGTCGCGCGGCTGATCTCGGGCCGATCATCGGCCGGCACGCGCGCAGCGTAGTCCCCTCCTAACGACGATCTTTGCTTGACGGCGGCCCGTCGATTCCGCCGATCGCAAGTTTGTCTTCGCCATCCTTCGCCCGACAGCATTGGCTTGTTGCGGAGGGGGCGTTCATGCCTTTTCTACTTGTCCCCGACGTTCGGTGCATTCGCGACCGGACCGCTTGGGGGACGCGATGGCTGGGACCGGACACAACAAGGATTCCGCCTCGCGCGGTGCGCGGATGCTGCGAACCGCGCTTGGCCCAGCCATCGCGACTTTCCTGCAGGATGCCTCCGTCGTCGAGGTGATGCTCAACCCCGATGGCCGGCTATGGATCGACCGGCTCAAGGGCGGCCTTGAAGATACCGGCGAGCGGCTGTCGCCCGCCGATGGCGAGCGCATCGTACGTCTGGTCGCACATCATGTCGGCGCAGAGGTTCACCCGGGTTCGCCGCGCGTCTCCGCCGAGTTGCCGGAGACCGGCGAGCGTTTCGAAGGCTTGATCCCGCCGGTCGTCGCCGCCCCCACATTTGCAATCCGCAAGCCGGCGGTCGCAGTGTTCACGCTCGACGATTATGTCGCCGCCGGCATCATGCATTCGCGACAAGCCGATCTGCTGCGGCTCGCGGTTCAAAAGCGCCGGAACGTCCTGGTGGCCGGCGGCACCTCGACCGGCAAGACGACGCTGGTCAACGCACTGCTCGCCGAGGTCGCCAAGACCTCCGACCGCGTGGTGCTGATCGAGGATACGCGCGAACTGCAATGCGCGGCGCCGAACCTGGTGGCGCTGCGCACCAAGGATGGCGTCGCCTCGCTCTCCGACCTCGTGCGGTCGTCACTGCGGCTGCGGCCTGACCGGATTCCGGTCGGCGAAGTCCGCGGCGCCGAAGCGCTGGAGCTGCTGAAAGCCTGGGGTACGGGCCACCCCGGCGGCATCGGCACCATTCATGCCGGCTCCGCGATCGGCGCGCTGCGCCGTCTCGAGCAACTGATCCAGGAAGCGGTCATCACCGTGCCGCGCGCGCTGATCGCGGAGACGATCAATCTCATTGTCGTCCTCGAAGGCCGGGGCTCGCAACGGCGCGTCGCCGAACTAGCCGCGGTCCGCGAGCTCTCGCCCGCCGGCGACTACGTCCTGCTGTCCAGCACCCCCGAAACCATTCCTGAAAGTGACCGGTCATGATTCAACGTCTCGTTCCTCCTGCGCGTCAGCTCGCTGCTGCCTCCGCGATCGTTTGGTTCGCTGCATTGACCACGCCCGCGCACGCGGCCGGCTCCAACATGCCGTGGGAGCAACCGCTCAATCAGATCCTGCAATCGGTCGAGGGGCCGGTCTCCAAGATCATCGCGGTGATCATCATCGTGACGACCGGGCTGACGCTCGCCTTCGGTGACACCTCCGGCGGCTTCCGGCGGCTGATCCAGATCGTGTTCGGGCTGTCGATCGCGTTCGCGGCGTCGAGCTTCTTCCTGTCGTTCTTCTCGTTCGGCGGCGGGGCGGTGATCTGATGGCTGACATCGTCGAACCCGTCCCCGGCTTCTACGCGCCCGTGCATCGCTCCCTCAGCGATCCGATCCTGCTCGGCGGCGCGCCACGCACGGTCGCCATCGCCAACGGCACGCTCGCGGCCGCGATCGGTCTCGGGCTGCGGCTCTGGATCCCCGGAATCCTGCTGTGGGCGATCGGACACGCGGCCGCGGTCTGGGCGGCGAAGCGCGACGCCCAATTCGTCGACGTGGTGCGCCGTCACCTGCGCTACCCCGCGCATTTCGGAGGGTGAGTGAACATGATGAACCTCGCCGAATATCGCAAGCGCCCTGCTCTCCTGGCGGACTTCCTGCCCTGGGCAGCCCTGATCGCACCCGGCGTCGTGCTCAACAAGGACGGCAGCTTCCAGCGCACCGCGCGGTTTCGCGGTCCCGATCTCGACAGCGCCACACCTTCAGAACTCGTCGGCACCACCGCGCGGTTGAACAACGCGCTGCGGCGGCTGGGCTCAGGCTGGGCGATCTTCGTCGAGGCGCAGCGCAACGCCGCCAACCGCTATCCCGACAGCCGCTTCCCCGACCCCGTCTCGGCCCTGGTCGACGCCGAACGCCGGGCGCAGTTCGAAGAACAGGAGGCGCACTTCGAGAGCGCGTACTATCTAACGCTGTGCTGGCTGCCGCCGGCGGAAGACGCCGCGCGCGCCGAGGCCTGGCTCTATGAGGGACGCGAGCGCGGCGGCGTCGATGGGCATGAAGTCTTGCGCGGCTTCGTCGACCGCACCGGCCGGGTGCTGCAACTGATCGAAGGCTTCGTGCCGGACGCGGCCTGGCTCGATGATAGCGAAACACTCACTTATCTCCACGCCTGCATCTCGACCAAGCGCCATCGCGTCCGTGTCCCCGAAATCCCGATGCAGCTCGACGCGCTGCTGGTCGATGAGCCGATGGCGGGCGGTCTCGAGCCGCGGCTGGGCTCGCAACATCTGCGCACGCTCAGCGTGATCGGATTCCCGACCGCGACATATCCCGGCGTGCTCGATGAGTTGAACCAGCTCGCGTTTCCCTACCGCTGGTCGACCCGCGCGATCATGCTCGACAAGACCGACGCCACCAAGCTGCTCACCAAAATTCGCCGGCAGTGGTTCGCCAAGCGAAAGAGTGTCGCGGCCATCCTGAAGGAGGTGATGACCAACGAGGCCTCGACGCTGCTGGACACCGATGCGGCCAACAAGGCCGCCGATGCCGACGCCGCTTTGCAGGAGCTCGGCAGCGACATGATCGGCCAGGCCTATGTCACCGCGACGATTACGGTGTGGGACGCCGATCCGCGCACCGCCGACGAGAAATTGCGGCTGGTCGAGAAGGTGATCCAGGGCCGCGACTTCACCTGCATCGTCGAGACCGTGAATGCGATCGAGGCCTGGCTCGGCTCCCTGCCCGGTCATGTCTACGCCAATGTCCGGCAGCCGCCGGTCTCCACCCTCAATCTCGCCCATATGATTCCGCTCTCCGCGGTATGGGCGGGGCCGGAACGGGACGAGCACCTCGGTGCACCCCCGCTGTTCTTCGCAAAGACCGAAGGCGCGACCCCGTTCCGGTTCTCTATTCACGTCGGCGACGTCGGCCACACGTTGATCGTCGGTCCGACCGGCGCCGGCAAGTCGGTGCTGCTGGCGCTGATGGCGCTGCAGTTCCGCCGTTATGACCAGAGCCAGATCTTCGCCTTCGACTTCGGCGGCTCGATCCGGGCCGCGGCAATCGCGATGGGCGGCGACTGGCACGATCTCGGCGGCGCTTTGTCCGACGACAGTGCGACCTCCGTGACATTGCAGCCGCTGGCCGCGATCGACGATGCGGCCGAGCGCGGCTGGGCGGCGGAATGGATTGCGTCGATCCTCGCCCGTGAAGGCATCACCGTCACGCCAGAGGCAAAGGAGCATCTGTGGACGGCGCTGACCTCGCTGGCCTCGGCACCCGCTGGCGAGCGGACGCTGACGGGATTGTCCGTCCTCCTTCAATCGAGCGCCCTGAAACAAGCACTCCGTCCCTATTGTCTTGGCGGGTCGTTCGGCCGCTTGCTTGATGCCGAGGCCGAGCGTCTCGGCGACGCGCCGGTGCAGGCGTTCGAGACCGAGGGCCTGATCGGCAGCGCGGCCGCGTCCGCCACGCTCTCTTATCTCTTCCACCGCATCGAAGGCCGGCTCGACGGTTCACCGACACTGTTGATCATCGACGAGGGTTGGCTCGCGCTCGACGACATCGGCTTCGCGCAGCAACTGCGCGAATGGCTCAAGACCCTGCGCAAGAAGAACGCCTCAGTGGTGTTCGCCACCCAGTCGCTCGCCGATATCGAGGGCAGCGCGATTGCGGCCGCCATCGTCGAGAGCTGCCCGACGCGGCTGTTCCTGCCGAACGAGCGCGCCATCGAGCCGCAGATCATGACGGTCTATCGCCGGTTCGGGCTCAACGACCGCCAGATCGAGATCATCAGCCGGGCGACACCGAAACGCGATTACTACTGCCAGTCACGGCGCGGTAATCGCCTGTTCGAACTCGGCCTTGGCGAGGCCGCGCTGGCCTTCACCGCCGCCTCCTCGAAGACCGACCAGGTCACCATCGCCGAACTCGTCGCCGCGCACGGAAGCGAAGGTTTCGCCGCCGCCTGGCTTCGCCGCAAGGACGCGACCTGGGCCGCCGACCTCCTGCACACCTTCATCATGGAGCCATCGACATGAAACGGATTGCATCCTTCCTGACACTTGGAGCCTTCACCATCGCGCTCGCGTTTGCCACACCGGCCTCGGCGCAGCTCGCCGTGTTCGATCCGTCGAACTACAGCCAGAACCTGATGACGGCAGCGAATACGCTGAAGCAGATCGATAACCAGCTTACCGCGCTGCAGAACCAGACCCAGATGCTGCTCAATCAAACGCGCCATCTCACCAGCCTGCCGACCTCGCTGCTCAACGACATCGACCGCACGTTTACCCAGACCCTCAACCTGCTGAAGCAGGTCGACAAGATCGCCTACGACGTCCAGGCGATCGAGCAGACATTCCAGCAATACCAGAACTTCAGCGTCTCGCAGTCGGATCAGCAATTGATCAACGGCGCGCGCGACCGCTGGCAGAATTCAGTATCGGCGTTTCAGCACGCGATGAGCGTCGGCGCGACCACCGTCAACAACCTCCCCTCCACCCAGGCACATACCGACACGCTGGTCAGCGCCAGCCAATCCGCGGTCGGCGCGTTGCAGGTCGGCCAAGCCGGCAACCAGTTGCTCGCGGTGCAGGCCCGGCAGATGGCCGATCTGACCGCGCTGGTCGCCGCGCAAGGCCGGGCGCAGTCGATCGAACAGGCGCGGCAGACCGCCGGAGAGGACCAGGCGCGCGAACAGGTGCGCCGGTTCCTCACCAACGGCCAGGGCTATCAGCCGCAATTCGTGCAGATGTTTCATTGAGGGGCGCCGCGATGACATTTGTACGCGCCGCAGCCCTCGCCTTGATCGCCCTCGCTGCGAGCGGCTGCACCATCCCGTTGCGGCAGGCGCGCGACGAAGCGCCGCCGCCGGCGAGCGATCCGCTCGATGCCCGCCTCCAGCGCTGCAGCGCGCTGGGTCCAAAGGCTGCCGCCGACGATGCCGATTGCCAAAGCGCCTGGGCGGAAGCCCGAGGGCGCATCCAGCCGCCATCCCTGGGGAAGTGAGCACATGAATAACACCGGCGTCATCGATCACTTCCTCGACGTGTTCACCCGCTACATCGATTCCGGCTTCGGCTTGGTCGGCGGCGACGTGCAGTTCCTGAGCGCGACGCTCATTGGAATCGACATCACGCTGGCCGGGCTGTTCTGGGCGATGTCCGCGGATGAGGATGTCATCGCGCGGCTGATCAAGAAGACGCTCTATATCGGGTTCTTCGCCTTCATCATCGGCAACTTCAATTCGCTCTGTCGCGTGGTGTTCGAGAGCTTCTCCGGTCTGGGATTGAAGGCGGCCGGCTCGGCGCTCTCGTCGGCCGACTTTCTGCGGCCGGGCAAGCTCGCCCAGGTCGGCGTCGATGCCGGCAAGCCGTTGCTCGAAGCGGCCAGCGGGTTGATGGGCTACGTCTCGTTCTTCACGAACTTCGTGCAGATCTTCGTGCTGCTGACCGCCTGGGTCATCGTCGTCGTCGCCTTCTTCATCCTGGCTGTGCAGCTCTTCATCACGCTGATCGAATTCAAGCTTACGACGCTCGCCGGCTTCGTGCTGATCCCGTTCGCGCTGTTCAACAAGACGTCGTTCCTGCCGAGAAAGTCCTCGGGAACGTCGTCGCCTCCGGCGTCAAGATCCTGGTGCTCGCCGTCATCGTCGGCATCGGCACCTCGCTGTTCTCCGAGTTCACCCAAGGCTTCAACGGCAATCAGCCGACCATCGAGGACGCGCTCGCGATCATGCTGGCGGCGCTGTCGCTGTTCGGGCTCGGCATCTTCGCGCCATCGATCGCCAGCGGCCTCGTCTCGGGGGCGCCGCAGCTCGGCGCCGGAGCCGCGGTCGGCACGGCGCTTGCCGCCGGCGGTCTCGGTGTCGCCGGCGCGATGGGTGCGCGCTCCGCCGCGGGTATCGCCGGCAGCGCGATGGGTGCGGGCGCCCGTGGCGTCGCATCGGCCGCAGGATTATCGCCCTCGTCGTCCGCGTCTACGGCAAGCGGACCGCCCGCTTGGGCGCAGCGCCAGGCACGCGCACAAGCCATGACGCATGGGGCGTCGACCGCTGCCCATGCGGTCCGCTCCGGCGATCATGGCGGCGGCTCGAATTCCGTTCCCCTCAATCAGGATGACCGCGCATGAATCCCTTCCGCAGACCCAGCGTCCGCTACGGTAAGACGCCGGCGCCCGAGACGCCGTATCAGAAAGCCGCTCAAGTCTGGGATGAGCGTATCGGCTCGGCGCGGGTGCAGGCGCGAAACTGGCGGCTGATCGCGTTCGGCAATCTGGCGCTCGCCGCCGGACTTGCCGGC
Source organism: Pseudolabrys sp. (assembly GCA_037200245.1). Lineage (GTDB taxonomy): Bacteria > Pseudomonadota > Alphaproteobacteria > Rhizobiales > Xanthobacteraceae > Pseudolabrys. The sequence goes on along the minus strand of JBBCIM010000020.1, from coordinate 35,630 downwards.
GGTCTGGTCTGGCACGCCATGCGCGGCACCGTGGTGCCGTGGGTGGTGCAGGTCGACCAGCTCGGCCAGGCGCAGGCGGTGGCGCCGGCGGTCGCCGACTACAAACCGACCGACGGCCAGATCGCCTGGCATCTGGCGCGCTTCATCGAGCAGGTGCGTTCGATTCCGGTCGATCCGATCATCGTGCGGCAGAACTGGCTGACCGCTTACGACTTCGTCACCGAATTTATTCTGGCAACCGCTTTGCGCGCTTCTCGACCACATGAAGCAACTGCAATTTATCCGTGGCGATCTGGATTTCGACCTGCTGGTCGCAGACAAAGTCGCCGACATCCTGCCGATGTTGCAGAAGGCGGCTGAAGCGGTGCCGAAAGCTGCCAAGGAAATGGCCGCGGCGGACAGCGACAAGCTCTAATTATTTGGAGGCGACAAAGGTCACCGCTTCGAGACGGTTGCCGTCGAGATCGCGGACGAAGGCGGCATAGTATCCCTTGCCATGATGCGGCCGAAGACCGGGCGCGCCATCGCTGCTGCCGCCCGCTGCAAGCGCCGTCGCGTGAAAGGCATCGACCAGTTCCGTCGAGCGCGCCCGAAAGCAGACATGGGCGCCGCTGTTTGCAGGCATCGCTTGCAAACCATCGCGCAGATTGATCCAGAACTCAGGATATTCCTTGCCGAAGCCGACGGTGGCCGGCCGTGTCTCCAGTTGCGTAAAACCAAGCGTTCCCAGCACTGCGGCGTAGAACCGCGCCGAAGCCGCTAGGTCGCGTACGGGAACGGAGACATGATCGATCATGGCTTGCTAGCTCACGCCGGCGCGCCGGATTTCACCAGCTTGTAGATAATCGAATCCATCAAAGCCTGGAACGACGCGTCGATGATGTTCGGAGACACGCCGATGGTGGTCCAGCGCTCGCCGGCGTCATCCTCGCTTTCGATTAGCACCCGCGTCACGGCTTCGGTGCCGGAATTGAGGATGCGCACGCGGAAATCGGTCAACTTCAGCCCGTCGATGTATTTCTGATACTTGCCGAGGTCCTTGCGCAGCGCCAGATCGAGCGCGTTGACCGGGCCGTTGCCCTTGGCAACCGACAGCAACGGTTTCGACGCCCGGCTCGATTTCGACCTCGACCGTCGCCATCGTCACGGTGACGAGTTCGCCGATCGCGTTGTAGCGCTGCTCGACATTCACATCGAACTGCCTGACCTTGAAATAATTCGGCACCTTGCCGAGCGTGCGCCGCGCCAGCAATTCGAACGATGCGTCCGCTGCCTCGTAGGCGTAGCCGATAGTCTCGCGCTCCTTCACAGTTCCAAGAGCCGGCGATGCGCGGATCGTCCTTATCGACTTTTATGCCGATGCGGTCGAGTTCGGCGAGCACGTTGGATTTGCCGGCCTGCTCGGACACCCAGTACCTTACGCTTGTTACCGACTGCGTCCGGCGCGACGTGCTCATAGGTCGCCGGGTCCTTGGCGATGGCCGAGGCGTGAATGCCGGCCTTGGTCGCAAAGGCACTCTCACCGACATAGGGCGCATGGCGATTGGCGCCCCGGTTGAGCCGCTCATCGAGCGCGTGCGACACCTGCGTCAGCTTGTGGAGTTGGGCGCCGGAAACGCCGATGTCGAATGCATCGGAGAACTCAGGCTTCAGTTTGAGTGTCGGAATGATCGACACAAGATTGGCATTGCCGCAACGCTCGCCGAGGCCATTGAGCGTGCCTTGAATCATGGCGCGCACCGGCACGCACCGCGGCGAAGGAATTCGCCACCGCCTGTTCGGTGTCGTTATGGGCGTGGATGCCGACGTGACCGCCGGGGATCGTCCGCACAACTTCGCCGACGATCTTTTCGATTTCATGCGGCAGCGTGCCGCCATTGGTGTCGCACAGCACGACCCAGCGCCCACCTTCATCATAGGCCGCCTTGGCGCAAGCCAGCGCATATTTCGGATTGGCCTTGTAGCCATCGAAAAAATGCTCGCAATCGAGCAGCACTTCGCGACCCTTGGCCTTTGCCCGCCTTCACGCTGTCGCGGATCGAGGCGATGTTTTCCTCGTTGGTCGTCTCCAGCGCCACGCGGACGTGATAGTCCCAGGCCTTGGCGACAAAGCAGATCGCATCGGCCTTGGCGTCGAGTAGTTGCGCGAGACCTGGATCGTTCGACGCCGAGCGGCCGGCCGCCGCGTCATGCCGAAGGCAGTGAATGTCGTGTCGAAATCGCGGTCGGCTGCGAACAGTTCGCGTGTCGGTCGGATTAGCGCCGGGATAGCCGCCCTCGACATAATCGATGCCGAGATCGTCGAGCATGCCGGCGATGGCCAGTTTGTCGGCCAGCGTAAAGTCGACGCCATTGGTCTGCGCGCCATCGCGCAGCGTGGTTGTCGAACAGATAGAGGCGCTCTTTCGCCATAAGGGCCTCAGGTCAGCCTATAGACGACGTAGAAAGCCAGGATCACGGCGGCGGCCATCACGCCGTACTTGAGCACGATGTAATAGAGCCAGTGGCGCGGGAACGGCGTGTCAGGCTTGGTCATGTGAGACCTCCGGTTTGGCCGCGAGTTGCTTATGCATCGTGGTGTTGGCGAGCCACTCGTCGCCAGACATCACGGAATTACGTTGCTGAGCGATGTAGCCGCGCTTCTCGAAAAACCGCGCGCGGTGTCGCTGGCATCGACGATGAGTTTCTCGGCGCCGCGGGAGCCGGCGAGTTTCTCCAGCGCGTCGACCAGCATGGCGCCGACGCCCTGCCCGGTTGCCGCAGGATGCACATAAAGCATGTCGATCTTGCCGCCCCCGGCGAGCGAGGCGAAGCCGACCGGCGAGCCTTCCAACGTCGCGACCAGCGTCAAGGCATTGGCGAGCTTCTTGCCGAATGCAGCTTCGTCATCGGCGCGGTCGCGGCCCAGGGCCTGCTGCTGCGCCTCGCTGTAGTCGTCGGCGGTCAATTCCTGAATGCTGGCGCGGAAGATTTCGGCCAGCACCGGCAGATCGTCCGGCAGGAAGGGCCGCAGCGCCAGCTTGGGATGCGCCATGGCCATCATCGCGCGATCTCCCAGGTGGTGCCGTCCTTGGAGTCCTTGAGCACGACGCCCATGGCGGCGAGTTCGTCGCGGATGCGGTCGGATTCCTTGAAGTCCTTGGCCTTGCGCGCGGCAGTCCGGGCGTCGATCAGCGACTGCACCTTCGATCCGTCAACGTCGGCACTCGACTGCCGTCGCGCCGCCCATTGCGCGGCGGTCTCGCGGAGGAACCGAGCAGACGCAACGATGCGGCTAATTCGCCGCGCGCCTTGGCGTCGCCATTCTGCGCCAAATTCCGAATGCCATGCAGCGCGGTAATGACCTGATGGGTGTTGAGATCGTCGCCAAGCGCCTCAAGCACTTTGTCCGGGATCGAAGTACACCCGGCCGCATCGCCGACAACCCAATACCAATCATCCAGCGTCTTCCAGCTTTCTTCCAGCCCTTTCACGGTCCAATCGATCGGCTGCCGGTAATGCGTGCGCAACATGTTGAAGCGCAGCACTTCGCCCGGCCAGTCGGCGAGCAAGTCGCGGATGGTAAAAAAGTTGCCGAGGCTCTTGCTCATCTTCTCGCCTTCGACCTGCAAGAAGCCATTGTGCATCCAGTAATTCGCCATCACGCGGGTATGAAAGGCGCAGCGCGATTGCGCGATTTCGTTCTCGTGGTGCGGAAACACAGATCGATGCCGCCGCCATGGATATCGAAGGTCTCGCCGAGATGCTTCCAGGCCATGGCCGAGCATTCGATGTGCCACCCCGGACGCCCAAGTCCCTTGATGCCCGCGGGCGACGGCCAGCCCGGCTCGCCCGGCTTCGACGGCTTCCACAACACGAAGTCGGTCGGATCTTTCTTGTACGGCGCGACTTCAACGCGGGCGCCGGCAATCATCTCGTCGAGCGGGCGGCCCGACAATTTGCCGTAGTCCCGCATCGACGGCACGTTGAACAGAACGTTGTCTTCCGCGACATAGGCGTGGCCGCCGGCCACCAGCCGCTCGATCAGCGTCTTCATCTCTTCGATATGGTCGGTCGCGCGCGGCTCGACGGTCGGCGGCAGGCAGCCGAGTGCCGCCACGTCGGCCTTGAAGTTCTTGTAGGTCTCGTCGGTCAATTCGCGGATCGGGATGCCGCGCTCGGCCGCGCGTGCGTTGATCTTGTCGTCGACGTCGGTGATGTTGCGGACATACGTGACATGGCCGGCGCCGTAGATAAGCCGTAGCAGCCGAAACAGCACGTCAAAAACGATGACCGGCCGCGCATTGCCGATATGGGCAAAGTCATAGACCGTCGGCCCGCACACATACATACGCACGCGTGCCGGATCGATCGGGGTGAACACCCGCTTTTCACGCGTCAGCGTATCGTAGAGCTTCAAGTCCATACGTCAGACATCCGTCGGCCGCGCTGGCGGGGCGTCCTTGATATCTCGAACTTGAGAAAAGACGGCCGCAGCCAGCGTTGGGCGCTAGCTAATAATCTCGCGGCGAATGCCGCAGCTATGGTTAAGGCCGTTCATGGGCGGCACAATGCTTTTTTCGGGCCAATTCCGTCAAGGCCCGCCGGCCGGGGTCTAAACAGGCCAGCCATCGCGCGGCCTGGCACGGTTAAGCAGGTCTTAACGATTTGCTCACATTCTCGCCGACGGTGCCGGGCTGGCGCCTTGATCTTCATTGGCGCCGTAGCAGGCGCACCAGAAAGTGGGCGCTTGTCATGCGGACAATCCTCGTCAGTCTCTTAGCCGTTCTCTGCATCGGTCTTGCGACGGCCGCGCAGGCCGAACGACGCATGTTCATTATCGCCAACGACGCCGGCGGCTACGGCGTCGACCGTTGCCTCGCCAGCGGGCGCAAAGTGCGGCGCGGCGGCGGCAAACTCCTATTGCAAGTCGCAAAACTTTGCCGAAGCGGCGACCTATAATAAGGTTGATCCGCGACGACATTACCGGCGCCATTCCGACCGGCGGCGGCCTGGGCTGCAAGGGTGCGAAATGCGACGACTTCGTCGCCATCGTCTGCACGCGCTAGAAACAGTCCGCTCCTCCGAGGCTGTGTCTTAAGGACACATTGCGCAATTCCGTGCGCCGGCGCGCTCATCGTCAGCCCTGTAGCGCCGCCCACATTTCGCGGTCGCGTTCGGCCGTCCAGATCACCGGCCATTCGATGCCGCGCGCCTCGTCGTAGGCACGCGACACGTTGAACGGCAGACAGTGTTCGTAGATCGCGAAGCTCTTGAATTTCGGGTCCATCGCGAGGCGCGCGAAGTCGAAGGCGTCCTTGAGAGAACGGCCCTTGGCGACGCTGTCTTTCACCGATTCATAAAGCGTGGAGAGGAAATCGGATGTCATCTCGATGCCCTCTTTCACCAATGCCGGTGTCGGCAACGCCGCACCACGGCCGGGCACGATCGCGTTTGCCTGCAATTCGGCCAAGACATCGAGCGTCGCCGGCCAGTCGGTGAAATGCGCATCGCCGCAGTAGCAGGCGGATTTATATTCAACGAGATCGCCCGAGAACACCACGCCGGCGTCCCGGCACCAGCGCGATCACATCGCCAGCCGTGTGGCCGCGTCCTATATGCATGATCCGCACTTCGCGGCGGCCGAGCCAAACGGAAATCTCGTCGGGAAAAGTAAGCGTCGGCCAGGTCAGGCCGGGGACCGATTCGACGGCACGGAACAGCCGCGGGAAACGGCCGATCTCGGAATCCATATCCTGCTTGCCGCGCTCGGCGATCAGCCCGCGCGTGGTGTCGGACGCAAGAATCTCCGCGCCCTTGAAGGCGACGCACCCAGCACTCGCACCGCGTGGTAATGCGTGAGCAAGACGTATTTGATCGGCTTGTCGGTGACCTTGGCGACGCGCGCGATCAATTCACCCCGCATCGCCGGCGTTGGCTGCGCGTCGATGACCATGACGCCGTCGTCGCCGACGATAACGCCAGAATTCGGATCGCCTTCGGCGGTGTAGGCGTAAAGGCCGCTGCCGATCTGATCGAACGAGACCTTCTTCTCGCCGACGTCTTCGGTCGAAGCAAAACCTTTGGCGTTCATGCGTCACACCTCCTGGCCGAAGGAATAGCGTACCACTGTGAACGCCACTGCAGCCGCTCGAGCGTGGCGCCCCTCCGACAAATCGCCGAGGCCCCCAACCCGCTCGGTTTCGAGATCGATGCCCGACGCCTCGGTGTTAGGCGCAATCGGATCGCGTGGCCGTTTTCAATTTTTCGTTACCAATCGCAACTATCGATAAAACGGTGCCGGCCCGGCTGGAACGCCTCGGGTGCCGCGTCGTTGTTTCAGGTTGGTGGGGCAGCGCCAAAGAGGACGACGCAGCCATGAAAATCGTGATTCTCCATCTGGTCCTCGGCACCATCCTCTTTATGGGCCGTATCGAGCCGCCGAACCGGCGCCAGTTATCCGCGCGGCTCGCCGCATTGAATTTGCGATCGCTACGTGCTCGGTCAATAACTTAGAATACTTCCAATCTAGTTGCACGGGATCGCAACTTCGGCCAAAGTTCCACACCGCATAAATGCGGATTCTCCGTGATCCGCGGCGAGGGAGCTTGGCAAGCGTGGCGATGTCCGACGAGAGTGTTCAGCGAGCGTCTGGCCTCCCCGTTCACGCCGAAATCAGCGGCGCTCAAGCTCGAAGAATTCCTGCCATACCGGCTCAATGTCTGCGCCAATTCGGTATCGCATGCGCTCTCCCGCATTTATGGCGAGCGCCACAAGATCGGCGTGCCGGAATGGCGCGTTCTGGTGACCCTCGGCGAATACGGCATGATGACCGCCAAGGCGATCGGCGGCCACAGCCACATGCACAAAACCAAGGTAATCGCGGGCGGTCGCCATGCTGGAGCGCCGCAAATTGGTGAGTCGGCGCGCCAAACCGCGAGGATATGCGCGAGGCCTTTCTGTCGCTGACGCCCGCAGGCCGCGCCATCTATGACGAACTCGCGCCTATGGCATTGGATTTTGTCCGGCAATTGATGGACGCGGTCGACGTCGCCGATCGTCCGGCATTGGATCGCGCTTTGAAAAAGCCTGATCGAGCGGGGCGGCCCCAGTTGGCCCCCTAGGCGGGAGCGCACAGGCGCTAGACTGCCCTCAGCTTTGTCCCAGCCGGGGTGCATCATCGTGAAGCTCTATTCCTATTTCCGCTCGTCCGCCGCTTATCGTGTGCGGATCGCGCTCAACATCAAGAACTTGCCTTACGAAATGGTGGCCATCCATTTGACCAAGGATGGCGGCTACCAGCGCAAACCGGAATTCCGTGCCGTCAATCCGCAGATGCGGGTGCCGGCGCTGGAACTGTCCAGCGGCGAGGTGCTCACGCAATCGCTGGCGATCATCGAATATCTCGACGACATCGAGCCCGAGCCGCCGCTGTTGCCGGCCGACGCGCTCGAACGCGCCAAGGTGCGCTGCGATCGCGCAGATAATCGCTTGCGACATTCATCCGCTGAATAATCTGATTGCGCTGCAATATCTCAAGCGCCAGTTCAAACACGAGCAGCCTGAACTCGACGAATGGTATCGCCACTGGGTCACTGAGGGCTTCACGGCCATCGAAGCCATGATCGCCCCGGGACCTTACACTGCGGCGCGCACGTAACGCTTGCCGACCTTTGCCTGGTACCGCAGGTGTTTCAATGCCCGCCGTTTGAAGACGCCGCTCGACAAATTCCCGAAAATTGTGGCGGCCGACGCCGCCTGCCTGAAACTTGCGGCGTTCGATAAAGCGCAGCCTGAGAAACAGCCGGATGCGGAGTTGACGCAGGCCGGTGGGCCTGCTAGACCGCGCCGCTCGACGCCCCCTCCCTTCCTCATTTTGCGAATTCACTCGTGGCCACCAACAAACTCGCCCGCGTCGTCCTCTGGATGGTCGGTGCTCTGCTCTCGTTCTCGGTCATGGCGGTATCGATCCGCCAATTGGCCAATAATGGTTTGAGCATTTTCGAAATTCTCGCTATCCGTAGCGGCGTGGCGCTGCTGGTGCTGCTGATATTACTGTGTGCTGCGCCCCGAGCTGCGCATCTACATTCGGCCACGGCGCATGGGCCTCAATCTGCTGCGCAATACCGTGCACTACGCCTCCCAGTTCCTGCTGGGCGCTCAGCCTCACCATGCTGCCGCTGGCCATGGTGTTCGCGCTGGAATTCACCATGCAGCCTGGACCGCGCTGCTCGCCGTCTGGCTGCTCAGCGAGAAGATGACGCCAAGCCGCTTCGGCGTCGTGGTGCTCGGGCTTTATCGGCGTTCTGGTGATCCTGCGGCCGGGCCTCGCCAGCTTCAATCCGGGGGCGATGCTCGTGCTAGCGGCGGCCTTTGGCTATGCAATCACCATGATCGCCACCAAGAAGCTGACCATGACCGAAACCACATTCGGCAATCATCTTCTGGATGGCGGTAATTCAGCTTCCGCTGTCGCTGATCGGCAGCGATCCGACGGTGTTTTTCCACCTCGAACTCCGTCACATTCTCCCGGCAATCGGTGTCGGCGTCGCGGGCTTAACGTCGCACTATTGCCTCAGCAACGCGTTCCGCTCGGGCGACGCCACGCTGGTGGTTCCGCTGGATTTCATGCGCATCCCGCTGATTGCGGTAGTCGGCTGGGCGTTTTACGGCGAACGGCTTGATATTTTCGTGCTTCTCGGGGCGCTGATCATCATCGCGGAGCGTGCTCCTGGAATTTGCGTCCGAAAGCAGAAATGCCCATTAACGGCCTCGCCTCGCCATAATCGTCTGGCTCGTGGGGCACGATGCCGCAGAAACCGGGTTCCCACCCTTTGCGACGATACGATAGAGTGCCGCCTATGACGCGTTACGCCACCAAGCTCAGCTTTGCCGCCGCGATTTTGTCGGCGTCTGCCGCCTTCGCGCAAGCGCCGAATTCTGCGTGCCAGCGGCTGGAGGCGCAGCTCACCTCGCTCGACCGCGGCAACAGCGACCCGGCGCGCGCCGATCAAATTCGCAAGGGCGAAGACGCGATCAACCGTCAGCAGTTCGAAATCGACAAGTTGGTGTCGCAGGCGCGGCGTCTGGGTTGCGAGAGTTCGGGCTTCTTCTCGATTTTCAGCAATCCGCCGGCACAATGCGGTTCGCTCAACAAGCAGATCGACCAGCAGCGAACCGCACTCGAACGCCTCCAGAACGACTACGAGCAGCTCAACGGCGGCACCACGGAGCGCGCCGCGCAGCGCCAATCGCTGCTGATCGCGCTCGGCAATCAAGGATGCGGCGCGCAATACCGGCAGGCGGCGCTTGCCGGGCAGCAAAGCGGCTTCTTCGATCGCTTGTTCGGCAATAATAATAACGGCGGCATCTTCTCGAGCACGCCGGGACCGATGGGCGGCACCTACCGCACCATCTGCGTGCGCAGCTGCGACGGCTTCTATTATCCGATTTCATATTCGACTTCGCCGGATCGTTTTCGCGACGACGAACAGACCTGCCAGCGCATGTGTCCAGCTTCCGAAGTCTCTCTCTATATGTACCACAATCCCGGCGAGGAAGTTCAGCAGGCGGTGGTCGCTTGCCGGCAAGCCTTATACCGAACTGCCGACGGCCTTCAGCTATCGCAAGGCGCTCAATCCGGCGTGTAGCTGCCGCAAGCCGGGCGAAAGCTGGAACGACGCGCTGAAAACTAGCGGACCGGATGACACGGTGGCACCCGGCGACGTCGTCGTAACGGAAAAGAATTCAAAGCAATTATCGCAGCCGCGCACCGGCGCCGACGGCAAGCCGACCCGGCCCGCGCCTAACGCCAAGGCGCCGGCGTCCGCCAATCCGACGGCGGCACTGGTCGACGCGCCCGGCGAAGTCGACCCCACCAAGCGCACGGTGCGCACGGTGGGGCCGTCGTTCATGCCGGCAAGATAATCTAGAAATCGAAGGCTTCGGTCTTCACCGGCATGCCGGTGATCAGCGACACATCCGGCGACGGCAGCGGCGTGCCGGGATCGCGGAAACGGTTGGTGATCGGATAGCGCCGGTCGCGACCAAAATTCTTCAGCGTGACCTTCACGCCGGGCGCCGCCTGGCGGCGCTTATACTCGGCGATGTTGAGCATGCGCTCGATCCGCACCACGGTGTCGCGGTCGAAGCCGGCGGCGACAATGGTCGAGATCGGCTCCTCGCGTTCCACAAGCCGTTCCAGGATCGAATCGAGCACCGAATAAGGCGGCAGCGAATCCTCATCCTTCTGGTTCTCGCGCAATTCGGCAGTCGGGGGCCGCGTGATGATGTTCTCCGGGATCACCAGACCGTCAGGACCCATAGCGCCATCCGGCTTCCAGCCATTGCGCAGCCGCGACAAACGGAACACTTCGGTCTTGTATAGATCCTTGATCGGGTTGAAGCCGCCGTTCATGTCGCCGTAAAGCGTGGCGTAGCCGACCGACATTTCCGACTTGTTGCCCGTCGTAACCACCATCAGATTGAACTTGTTGGAGATCGCCATCAGGATCGTGCCCCGCGCCCGCGCTTGCAGATTTTCCTCGGTGACGTCGCGCGGCAGGCCGGCGAAGGCGGGGCCAAGCGCCGCCTCGATGCCTTCGACAGCGGATGCGATCGGCAGCACCTGATAGCGCACGCCGAGCGCCTTGGCGCAGGCTTGCGCATCGTCGAGCGACACCTGTGCGGTGAAACGATAGGGCAACATGATGCAGCGAACGCGATCCGGCCCCAGCGCGTCGACCGCCATCGCCGCACAAAGAGCGGAGTCGATGCCACCCGACAGGCCAAGCACGACGCCGGGAAATCCGTTCTTGTTGACGTAATCGCGCAAGCCCAGCACGCAGGCCGCATAGTCGGCGCGTTCGGCTTCGACGGGCGCCACCATCGGCCCGTTCTCGCAGCGCCAGGTATTGCCTTGGCGCGCCCATTTCGTGGTGACGATGGCTTCCTGGAACGCGGCAAGCTGGAAAGCCGGCGAGCAGTCGGCGTGCAGCCCGAACGAAACGCCGTCGAACACCAATTCGTCCTGCGCGCCGACTTGATTGACGTAAATGGTGGGAAGGCCCTGCTCGGTGACGCGCGCGACCGCGATGTTGAGCCGCACATCGCCCTTCTGTCGCCAATAGGGCGACCCGTTCGGCACCACCAGGAGTTCGGCGCCAGTTTCGGCCAGGCACTCGACGATCTCCGAGCCCCAGATGTCCTCGCAGATCGGAATGCCGAGGCGCACGCCGCGGAAACTCACTGGCCCCGGCAGCGGGCCAGGCGCGAACACGCGCTTTTCGTCGAACACGCCGTAATTCGGCAGGTCGACTTTGTAACGCAGCGCGGTGATCGCGCCGCCATCGAGCAGCGCCACCGCGTTGTAGAGCTTGCCGCCATCGACCCAAGGGCTGCCGACCAGCAAGGCCGGCCCCGGCGCCGCGGTCTCGCGCGCCAACTCCTCGATCGCCGCCCGGCATGCGGCCTGGAAGGCGGGCTTGAGGACGAGGTCTTCCGGCGGGTAGCCGGCAATGAACAATTCCGGGAACACCACAAGGTCCGCGCCCTGGCGTTGGCCCTCGACCCGCGCCCGTCGCACCTTCTCAGCGTTGCCGGCGATGTCGCCCAGCGTCGGATTGAGCTGCGCAACGGCAATCGCAAGCTTATCGGAAGGGCGCACGTTCATCGCCATGATCTAGCGCCTGCCCAGGCCTACGGCAATCAGGTGCCGGGCACGGCGTATAGCCGCCATGCCCGGCCGCGCTTTACAGCCCCGCCACCGCCGGCATCGGCTTGGCCTGCGCCGAGCGCACCTTCTTGAGCTGGTCGGCCAAGAGGAAGGCGAGATCGATCGCCTGCTCGGCATTGAGCCGCGGGTCGCAGACCGTGTGATAGCGGTCGTTGAGGTCCGCATCGGAAATCGCGCGGGCGCCGCCAGTGCATTCGGTGACGTTTTGGCCGGTCATCTCCAGATGCACGCCACCGGCGTGAGTGCCTTCCGCCGCGTGCACGTCGAAGAAGCCGCGTACTTCCTTGAGGATCAGGTCGAACGGCCGGGTTTTGTAGCCCGAAGCCGACGTGATGGTGTTGCCGTGCATCGGATCGGACGACCAGACCACGACCTTGCCTTCGCGTTTGACGGCGCGAACCATCGCTGGCAATTGCTCCCCGACCTTCTCCGCGCCGACGCGCACGATCAACGTCAACCGGCCGGCCTCGTTGTCCGGATTGAGAATGTCGATCAACCGCAATAGATCGTCCGTCTTAAGCGACGGACCGCACTTGAGCCCGATCGGATTCTTGATGCCGCGGGCGTATTCGATATGCGCATGATCGAACTGGCGGGTCCGGTCGCCGATCCAGATCATGTGACCCGACGTGGCGTACCAATCGCCGGTCGTCGAATCGACGCGGGTGAAGGCTTCTTCGAAGCCGAGCAGCAGCGCTTCATGGCTCGTATAGAAATCGGTGGTGCGCAGTTCGGGATGGCTCTCGAGATCGAGGCCGCAGGCCTGCATGAAGCCGAGCGCCTCGGAAATGCGATCGGACAACTCGACGTAACGGCGCGACTGCGGGCTGTCTTTGACGAAGCCAAGCATCCACTGCCGAACGCTGCCCAAGTTGGCATAGCCGCCTTGCGCGAAAGCGCGCAGCAGATTGAGCGTCGCCGCCGACTGGCGGTAGGCGGCAAGCTGGCGGCGCGGGTCGGGCGTGCGCGCTTCCACCGTGAAAGCGTTGTCGTTGATAATGTCGCCGCGGTAGCTCGGCAATTCCACGCCGTCGCGCTTTTCCATCGGCGACGAGCGCGGCTTGGCGAACTGCCCGGCGATGCGGCCGACCTTCACCACCGGCGACGCGGCGGCATACGTGAGCACCACCGCCATCTGCAGGAACATGCGGAAGAAGTCGCGGATGTTGTTGGCGCCGTGCTCGGCGAAACTCTCGGCACAGTCGCCGCCTTGCAGCAGGAAAGCCTGGCCATTGGCGACGCGCGCCAACTGCTTTTTCAGGTTGCGCGCCTCGCCGGCAAACACCAGCGGCGGAAACGTCGCCAACTGCTTTTCGACATCGGCCAGGGCCTGCCGGTCCGGATAGTCCGGAACCTGCATGATCGGCTTTTTTGCGCCAACTATCGGGCGTCCAACGCTCAGGCATCGCAAATCTCCAACGAATTGCGCGCCTTATACACGACCGCCCCCCGCCAAGGCCAGATATTCGTTAGCGCAAGCTAAGGGGTTGGTTATTCCAGGGCGCCACGGACATAGCTCATGGCCTTCTCGCGCATGGTCACGAGTTCCTCGGCCGCCGTGGGATGGACGGCCATAGTCGCGTCGAAATCGGCCTTGGTAGCCCCCATTTTTACCGCCACGCCGATGATCTGGATCAGTTCGCCGGCATCGGGCCCCGCAATATGGCAGCCGACCACCCGGTCGGTCGTGCCATCGACCAGGAGCTTCATGAAAGACCGGGTGTTGCGGCCGGACAGCGTCGCCTTCATGGGCCGGAAGGAGGTCTTGTAGACGTCGACCTTCTCCAGCTGTTCGCGTGCCTGCGCTTCGGTCAGGCCGATCACGCCCAGTTCGGGCTCCGAGAACACTGCCGTCGGCACGTTGTTGTGGTCGACCCGGGTCGGCTTGCCGCCGTACATCGTGTCGGCGAAGGCATGACCTTCGCGGATCGCCACCGGCGTGAGATTGATGCGGTTGGTGACGTCGCCGACGGCATAGATGTTCGGCACCGAGGTGCGCGAATATTCATCGACTTCGATGCCGCCGTGTTCGTGGCATTCCATTTTCAACGCCTCACAACCAAGCCCCATGACATTGGGACGGCGGCCGATCGCGAACATCACCTTGTCCGAGGCGACCGTGCTGCCGTCGGACAGCCGCGTCACGTATTCGTCGCCGGCCTGCTCGATCGCATCGACGGTGTGGCCGCACGTGACGGTAATGCCGCGCGTCTGCATTTCCGAGCGGAGGTGCTCGCGAAGATCGTCGTCGAAACCGCGCAGGATATTCTCGCCGCGATAGACCAGCGTCACTTTGCTGCCGAGGCCGGCAAAGATGCAGGCGAATTCCACTGCGATGTAGCCGCCGCCCTGGATCACGATGCGCCTGGGAAACTGCTTGAGATGAAACGCCTCGTTCGACGAGATCGCGTGCTCGATGCCCGGAATTTTGGGGCCCAGATGCGGCCAGCCGCCCGTCGCAATCAAGACTGTCTCGGCATGTACGCGTGCGCCGGTCGCAAGACGCACGGTGTGGGCGTCTTCCAGCACGGCACGGCTTCTGACCAATTGAACTTTGTAGCGTTCCAGCGTGCTGACATAGGCCGCTTCCAGCCGCGTGATTTCGCGATCTTTGTTGGCAATCAGCGTCGGCCAATCGAATGTCGGCTCGCCGACGGTCCAGCCGTAACCGACCGCGTCTTCGAATTCGGCGGAAAAACGCGAGGCATAGACCAGCAGCTTCTTGGGTACGCAGCCGCGAATGACGCAAGTGCCGCCGACGCGGAATTCCTCCGCCACCATGACCCGCGCGCCGTAGTTCGATGCAATGCGCGCGGCGCGCACACCGCCGGAGCCCGCCCCGATGACAAAGAGATCGACGTCGTGGTCCGCCATCGGCCGCTATCGCCCTGTTATTCCGAAAGCCCGCCGCACGGCGACCGGACGATACCGATCAGAGTGCGTGGCCACGCTTCTTCAATTCGGCGCGCATTTTCGCAATGACTTCGTCGGAGAGGGTATTCGCCCAAGCCTGCGCAAATTTCAGACTGCTGTCGACGATCACCGGCTGCTCGACAACAACCTTCTTGCCCAGCGGCGATTTGTAGAAGACCAGCAAGTCCTTGAGCTCCTGCTCGCTGAAACGGGTGGCATAGAGCCGGCCCATCTCGTTGCTCAACTCATCGAAGCGTGGCGCAAGTTCGACACGGAGCTTATCGCCGATGTCGGTCAGTTCCCGGTTCAAATTCGGATTCTGCTGGAGCAACAAAAGCTTTGCCTGTTCGACCACACCCGCGATCAAAGGCGTGAACAGGGAGGTGGCACCGGTGACGCCAACGATTTCCTTGCCGGTTGCCAGCGCCGCCGCCGAAGGTTGCTGTGCGTAGGCTGCGGGGCTTGCCGCAGCAAGCGTGGCGGCGACCAAACCCAAGCGCGCGCCGTAGCGGATGGCTTGCAAGAACTGCATCGTCATAACTCCGTTTTGGCTCGAATTCTCAGGGCCGCTCGATGACCTTTATGCCGTCCGGCCCGCCAAGAATGACCATCTGCGCAAGATCGACAAACAAACCATGCTCCATGACCCCCGGTATAGTCGAGAGCGCATGCGCCATCGCCCCAGGATCGTCAATCCGGCCCAGGGCGGCGTCGATAATCCAATGGCCGCCATCCGTGACGAAAGCATGGCCGTCTTTGCCCCGGCGCAGCGTCAGCGGGCCGCACCGTTGGATTGCGCTAATAGCCTTCTCCACAGCGCGCTTTGTGGCCAAAAAGCCGAACGAAGTCACCTCGATGGGCAGCGGAAATCGGCCCAGCCGGTCCACCCATTTGCTCTGATCGGCGATCACGATCATGCGCGCCGATGCCGCAGCAACGATCTTCTCCCGCAGCAGCGCGCCGCCGCCGCCTTTGATCAGGCTGAGGTCGGGGGCGACCCTCGTCGGCGCCGTCCACTGTAAGATCCAGCTCGGGTGTCTCGTCCAACGTCGTCAGGCGAATACCGCAGCGTGCGGCGTCGGCACCGGTGGCTTCGGAGGTCGGGACAGCGACGATATCGAGACCGGCGCGCACGCGCTCGCCGACCAGTTCGACGAAATGCTTCGCGGTCGAACCGGTGCCGAGCCCGAGACGCATGCCGGGACGCACAAATTCTACGGCGCGAGCGGCGGCTGCGCGTTTTTGAGCATCGGCGTTCATCGTGATCGGCTGATATTTCGAATGTGGATCGAGGGGATTCTGCAACGCCTATCTAGCGCCGTTCGCCCCGCCTGAACAGCCGAAATTGCCAGCGATTCACCGCAGCGTTATGGCGTTCGCATGGGCCCTTGCAAGGATCGCGAGCGCGCGTTAGCTGACCGCTATGCCCGCTCCCATGATCGTTTTCGACCTCGACGGCACGTTGATCGACACCGCGCCCGACCTCATCGACACCCTTAACGTGGTGTTCGCGCGCGAGGGCTTGCCGCTGGTCGACTACAAGGTCGCGCGCAATCTGATCGGCGGCGGCGCCAAGGGCATGATCGCGCGCGGCGTGGAGGCCGACGGCCGCGACGTCGGACCGGCCAAACTCGAGGAAATGTTCAACGACTTCATCGCGCATTATTCCGCGCATATCGCCGATCGCTCGCAGCCGTTTCCCGGACTGGTCGAAGCACTCGATGCGCTCGCCGACACCGGCCATCGCTTTGCCGTCTGCACCAACAAGCTCGAAGGTCTATCGGTGCTGCTGCTCCAAAAATTAAAGCTCGCCGACCGCTTCGAGGCGATCTGCGGACAGGATACGTTTCGCGTCCTGAAGCCGGACCCGGAAATTCTGCGCCGTACCATTGCCGCGGCCGGCGGCGACCCGGCGCGCGCCATCATGATCGGCGATTCAGTGACCGACATCCGCACGGCGCGTGCGGCCGGAATTCCCGTGATTGCGGTCGACTTCGGTTACAGCGAGCGTCCGGTGTCCGAATTTGGGCCAGATCGCGTGATCAGCCACTTCGAACAATTGCCAAAGGCCGTGGCTGCCTTTTTTCCCGCATAATGATGGTACCGAAGTGAACGTACTAAAATGCTTATGGTTAACGCGGTAAGGTTAACGGCGTGCGACATGTTGCCTTCACCCTGACCACGCCCTTATCCTGTTAACTGGGCGGGCGGCCATCATGTCGCTCGAGTGGACGGATTCAAACGATGTACCGAGTATTATTTATCGTTAGCGGCGCGCTTGCGCTTGCCGCGTGTTCCTCGACCCCCGACTGGATGAGCATGGACGCGCTCAAGCCGGCACCGATCATGGACACCGTGCGTTTCGAATCCGAGCCGCCTGGTGCCGAAGCCAAGACATCGAACGGTCAAAGCTGCCGCACGCCGTGCGCACTCGCGCTGCCGGTCAATTCGTCGCTCACTGTCACCTTCGCCCTCAACGGTTACAATCCGGAAACCGAAACCATCGATCCGATTTCGGTCACCGGCAACCCGACGCAGCTACGGCCCAATCCGGTCACCGTCGAACTTACTCCGGCGCCTCCGTCGGCTGCGAAGCCGGTAAAGAAGCCTGCTGCCACGCCAGCGAAGAAGAAGCCAGTAGCGGCCAAGCCGAAGCCGGCCGCCGCCACCACGGCGCCGCCGCCGGCCGCGATGAGCTCAGCCCCTGGCCAGCAGCAAGCGCCGGCGCCCTGGCCTTCGAATCCGCCCCGCTGAGGCGTTCCGAGCCAATATCGAATTGAAGCGTCGCAGGCCAAACCCGCGGCGTTTTCGCGCGTGCCTGGACGCTATGGTGAATATCGGCCAGAGTCCCTATATGTCCCGAGCGCTCTATAATCACCGCTCCGCCGGGAAGTGACATGACATTGGCGAACGGCCCCTCCTTGATCGAGCTCGACCGCACGACGTCGCGTCGGCGTGCGTTGATCGATCCGTTCGCGCGCGCAATCACCTATCTCCGAGTCTCGGTGACCGACCGCTGCGATTTCCGCTGCGTCTATTGCATGTCGGAACACATGACGTTCCTGCCGAAGCAGGATCTGCTGAGCCTCGAGGAACTCGACCGCCTGTGCGGCGCCTTTGTCGCCAAGGGCGTGAGCAAGCTGCGTCTGACCGGCGGCGAGCCGCTGGTGCGGCGCGGCATCATGACCTTGGTGTCGTCGCTGTCGCGCCATCTCAAGAGCGGCGCGCTCAAGGAACTCACGCTCACCACCAACGGCTCGCAACTCGAAAAATTCGCCGCAGAACTTAAAGGTTATGGCGTCGAACGCATCAACGTCTCGCTCGACACGCTCGACCCGGATAAATTCCGCGCCATCACGCGCTGGGGCGATCTTTCCAAGGTGATGGCCGGCATCGATGCGGCGCAAACCGCCGGCCTCCAGGTCAAGATCAACGCGGTGGCGCTCAAGGGCGTCAACGAAGACGAGATCGCCGGCATGGTTGAATGGGCGCATGGCCGCGGCATGGACCTCACTGTGATCGAGGTGATGCCGCTCGGCGAGACCGGGGAGAACCGTCTCGACCAGTATCTGCCGCTGTCGATGGTGCGCGCACGGCTGGCCGAACGCTTCACGCTCGAGAACATCGACTACGACACCGGCGGCCCCGCGCGCTATGTGCGCGTCAAGGAAACCGGCGGGCGCCTCGGCTTCATCACGCCGATGACCCATAATTTCTGCGAATCCTGCAACCGCGTGCGCATCACCTGCACCGGCACGCTTTATATGTGCCTCGGCCAGGAAGACGCCGCCGATTTGCGCATGCCGTTGCGCGCGTCGGAAAGCGACGACCTGATCCACGCCGCCATCGACGAGGCCATCACGCGCAAGCCGAGAGGCCATGATTTCGTGATCGATCGCCGGCAGCAGCGTCCGGCGCTGTCGCGCCACATGAGCGTGACCGGCGGCTAGGCCGTACCGCTTTGGCGGGCTGGATGATCACGACATTCTAGGCGAGCAGGACCACGAGGCCTTCGTTCGCGCGCAGCATGGCATGTGTCAGCGCACCGGAGCGATCCATATGCGTCGATGCAACCACATGCGCGCGGCTGCCCCCCTCAAACACAACCTCCTGTTCGGCATCGCCGAAATTCAGACAAACCAGAACGCGTTCGCCGCCATATTCGCGCAAGTACAGGAGCGCGTGGCCCTGCACGCCGATCAAGTGAAACGTCCCCAACGCTCAGCGCCCTATGTTCACGCCGCAACGCCAGTAGGCGGCGGTACAGGCCGAGAATGGAGTCGGGCTCTGCGCCGAGCGTCGCCACATTGCGCGCCTGGAAGTCTGCGTTGAGCGGCAACCATGGCCGCGTCTTGCTGAAACCGGCGTACAGGCCGGCGTCCCATGGCATCGGCGTGCGCTCCGGATCGCGGCCGAGGCCCAGACCCGGTTCGTTTTTCTCCCAAGGATCGCGCACAGCCTCGGCCGGAACGGCGACGCGGCCGATACCGAGTTCGTCGCCGTAATACATTGTCGGCGTCCCGCGCAGCGTCAGCAGAAGCATGGCGGCAACGCGTGCCTGCGCTTGCCCAACGCGCGCGGCAATGCGAGGTCGGTCGTGATTGCCGAGCACCCAGTTCGGCCAGCCCCCCACCGGCAGCGCGGCCTCGTATTCCGAGACCAGCTTGGCGATGGCGGGCGCCGTCCAGGCCGCGTCGATAAGCTGGAAGTTGAACGGCAGATGCGCGCCGCCAAGATCCTTGCCGTAATAGGCGACCAATCGTTCGACCGGCAGATATATTTCGCCGATCAACACTCGCTCTTTATAACGGTCTAGCACGGATCGCATTTCCGCGATCACGCCGTGCACTTCGGGTTGGTCGGCGTTGTTGAGTTGCACGAAACGGTTGATCGCGGCTTGCGTCGGCCGGTAGCCGGGGTTTGGCGGGTTGTCACGGAGGCCTTCCTCTTTGATAAGCAGCCAGATGACGTCGACGCGAAAGCCATCGACGCCGCGATCGAGCCAGAACCGCAAAGCGTCGTACATCGCCCGCGCGAACGTCCGGGTTGCGCCAGTTCAGATCCGGCTGCTCGCGCAGGAAGCTGTGCAGATAATACTGGCCCGTCGCGTCATCGCGGGTCCAAGCCGGGCCGCCGAATTGCGATAGCCAATTGTTGGGCGGCCCTCCGTCGCGGCCGTCGCGCCAGATATACCAGTCACGCTTGGCGTTATCGCGGCTCGCGCGGCTTTCCAAAAACCAGGGATGGCGTTCGGACGTGTGATTGGGCACGAAGTCGAGAATGACTTTGATTCCCCGCGCATGGGCCGCCGCGATCAGGCAGGCGAAGTCCGCGAGCGATCCGAACAGCGGGTCGACATCGCAATAATCGGCGACGTCGTAGCCAAAATCGGACATCGGCGACGGGTAGATCGGCGAGATCCAGATTGCGTCAACGCCGAGCCACGCCAGGTAGTCCAGCCGCCCTGCGATGCCGTCGAGGTCGCCGACGCCGTCGCCATTGCTGTCTTGAAACGAGCGCGGATAAATTTGGTAGACGACGCCATGCTGCCACCAAACACTTCGCATCATGCGCGGTCTCCGGGCGCATGCGCGCGCCCTCGAATAATCCCGAGGTCACCCTCGTGTTCCGCGGCACTAAGCCGCGCGCCCCAAGGCCGTCACCAGATCTCGCAATTCTTCCGGCCGCAGCCGCGAGGGCATGAAACATACGCCCAGATTATCGCCGCCATGCCGCACAATGGTGCCGGCAATCGGCTTCATACCGGGGAATGTCAGCGCGACTTGATCGTTGACCTTGAGATGCTCGACGAGGCCGATACGGCTGCCGCCTTCGCTGATGTCCTGGACGGGAATTTCCATGCTCCTGCCGCCATGATCCAGCCGCGCGGTAAATTGCACTTCGTAACGGGGAAATTCGCGCAGATCGGCCTTCACCGCGGTGCGCACGATATCGGGAATCTCGCGGCATAGCGTGTGCGACGTCGCCTGCATGGCGGCGGCGACGGTGGACACGTCGAGCGCGGTCGCGCGCGAACGCTCCACCATCTCGGAGATGCCGATCATACGGCCGGCAACATCGGACACCGCGGCACTAGTCTCGCGCGCACTGTTGGCGAAATCCTCGGTGGCGGCGCGTTGTTGTTCCACCGCCACTGAGACCGATTGAGTAACGCCGGAAAGCTGATCGATCGCTTCGGCAACGCCGGCGAGCGAGGCCGCCACTTCCCGCGTGGTCGACTGGATTTCCGCGACTTTGGCGCCGATCCGCTCAGTCGATTGCCCGGTCTGCGTCGCCAGTGTTTTGACCTCGGACGCCACGACCGAGAAGCCGCGTCCGGCTTCGCCGGCGCGCGCCGCCTCGATGGTGGCGTTGAGCGCCAGCAGATTGGTCTGCGCCGCGATCCGGTCGATGACCGAAACGATATCGCCGATCTGGTTGGCGGCCTTGGTCAGCGCATCGATAGTGGCGCGCGAGGTATTGGCGCGAGCCACCGCTTCGCGGCCGAACTGACTGCCGCGCTGTACCTGCTCCGAGATTTCGCAGATCGCCCGCATCCCCTGATCGGACAATAGACCCGCCGCCTGGTTCATGGCGCGTGAGCCTTCCGCGGCATTGGCGGTCTCGTCGAAAGCGGCCCGCACCGCATCGAGCGCCGCCATCATTTCTTCGGCCTTGAACTGCAAGGTCGACGCGCCCGAGACGATGGGCTCGATGCCGCCCTCGGTCGCCATTTCGACGTGGTGCGCCAGGTTCGACAGGTTCACGCGGCGCGCGGCCTGCCAGGTCCGGTCGAGGTCGTTATGCACCAATTCGCGGCGCTGACGCTCGCCCAGCACCTCCGCCAGACGTTCGGTGGTGGCGGCAAGGCGGGCCAGTTCGCCCCGGTTGGCCGGCGCAAGCGTGGTCGAATGCAGTTCCGCGTAAGCAATGGCGTCGAGCGTGTCGGCGGCTTCGGCGAGCGGTCGGGATATGCCGCGGGCGATAGCCATGACCCCTGCCCCACCCAGTGCGGCGGCGGCAAGCCCGATGGCAATGTGGGCGTAAAGGGCATAGGCCTCGCCCAGCAACGTCGTCACTGGGCCGGCGACGTACGGCGCGGCCCAAAGCGCGGCGACCGGCAGCAGCACAGCCGCTATCAGCCGCTCGGCGATGGTGAACTGCCGCATGCTCTTCCTTCCCGCCGCGAGCGCTGCCCGGAAGGTCACCGGACATGGCGCGGCCAGGGCCCCCCAAGGGCTGAACGGCAGTATTTGTAGTCGCGGCTAGTTAACCGACGGTTTAGAGATCATTAACCATGGGTTTCCGGCCCAAAACCGGCCGGGAACGGCGCCGATTCTCCCCTTTCCCACCAACTTCTCCATTGACGGGCCATATCGGGATTGGATTAAGTGGCCCCGGGGACGACAAAAATTATAGTGCCGGTCCAACCGGCAATCGGGAGGGGGACGTGAGAGGGTTGCTTGCCTTCAGTCGCGCGGTCGACTGGTTTAGTACCCGCGTGGCCGTCATCGCAAATTGGCTGGTGTTGCTTGCGGCGGTCGTGAGCGCCGGCAACGCCGCGAGCCGCTATGTTTTCAGCGAAAGCTCGAACGGCTGGCTCGAAATCCAGTGGTACATGTTTGCCGGAATGGTGCTGCTCGGCGCACCCTACACGCTGAAGATGAACGAGCACGTCCGCGTCGATCTCGTTTACGGCATGGTGTCCGAACGGACTCAAATCTGGATCGACATTATTGGCGGCGTTTTATTTCTTCTCCCGATTTGCATCATCCTCACTTATTTCACCTGGCCTTGGTTCGTCGATTCCTGGATTCATAACGAGCAATCTTCGAACGCGGGCGGGCTGGTGCGCTGGCCGATCAAGCTCCTTCTGCCGGTCGGCTTCTGCATGATGGCGATTCAAGGCGTTTCCGAAATCATCAAACGGATCGCAGCGCTCGAACACGTCATCGACATCGAATTCAAATACGAAAAGCCATTACAATGATGTTCATCAAACACAACATGCCCGCCCTCATGTTCGGCGGCATGGTTTTTTTTCATGCTATTCGGATATCCGGCGGCCTTCTGTCTTGCGGCGACGGGACTGTTTTTCGGCTTTATCGGAATCGAATTCGGCCTGATCACATCGGATTTTCTCGGCAATCTCACGTACCAGCTCTTCGGCATCATGTCGAATGACCTGCTGCTGGCGATTCCGTTTTTCACTTTCATGGGCGCGGTGCTGGAACGATGCGGTTTGGCGGAAGACCTTCTCGATTCGTTCGGCCAGTTGTTCGGGCCCGTGCGCGGCGGGCTGTCATATGCCGTGATATTCGTGGGCGCCATTCTCGGCGCGATTACCGGCACGGTTGCGGCTTCGGTTATCGCGATGGGCGTCATCTCGATGACGCCGATGCTCAAATATGGCTATTCGACACGTCATACCATGGGCGTGATCGCAGCGTCTGGCACAATCACTCAACTCATTCCGCCTTCACTCGTGCTGGTCGTGCTGGCCGATCAAATGGGCAAGTCGGTCGGCGACATGTACGCCGGCGCCATCGGCCCGAGCATCATTCAGGTGGCGCTGTTCTGCAGCTGGGTCTTTGTCGTCAGCATCATTTGGCCGGAAGATGTGCCGGCACTGCCGAAAGAAGCGCGCACGCTTCAGGGCTGGGCTCTCTGGAAGCGATGCATGCGCGGCATGATCCCCTCACTGGGACTTATCTTCCTGGTGCTGGGAACGATCTTCATGGGTCTCGCCACCCCGACCGAGGCCGGCGCCATGGGCGCCGTCGGGGCCATTGCCCTCGCCTGGTTCTACGGCTCGCTGACGTGGCCCCTGCTCTATCAGGGCATGGCATCGACGATGCGCATCACCGCCATGGTGGTTTTCATTCTGATCGGCGCGCGCGTCTTCAGCCTGGTATTCCAGGGTGTCGGCGGCAAGGTCTGGATCGAAGACATGCTGACGTCGTTGCCCGGCGGGCAAATCGGCTTCCTGATCTTCTCCAATCTGTTTGTTTTCTTTATCGCTTTCTTCCTCGATTTCTTCGAGATCGCGTTCATCATCATACCGCTGCTGACGCCGGCGGCCGACAAACTCGGGATAGACTTGATCTGGTTCGGCGTTCTGATCTGCGCCAACATCCAGACGAGCTTCATGCATCCGCCGTTCGGATTTGCTCTGTTTTATTTACGCGGAATAGCGCCGAAATCGATCAAAACGTCGGAGATATATTGGGGCGCCATTCCCTGGATCGGAACCATGGTGATCCTCGTCGCCATCGTCATCATCTGGCCGGCCTCGGTGACCTATTGGATCGACAAAGCCTCTAATGTCGATCCTTCGAAGGTCAGGATCGATATCCCGCAGATCGATTTGCCACCGCTCGATTTCAGCCAGCCCAAAAACCGGTAGCGCCATCGGACAAAAAATAACCCCGGAGCCAAGCTCCGGGGTTAATCGCGTTCGGCCGCGGCGATCAGCCGCGCATTTGACGGACCATGTAACTGTCGTAGCCGAGCTCGGCGACCTGATGCCACTGGTAGCCGTTCTTGCTGAAGTCCATCATCGACTCGTTGACCTGCTTGAAGACCGCGTTTTCCTTCGAAATCTCGCCATGCAGCGCCATCGTTTCCTTGTAGCAGGCTTCCATGATCGCCGGCGAGAAGCCGTGCAACTTCACGCCATTGGCAAGGAGACGGCGTAGCGCCGGCGGATTCAACTGGTCGTATTTCGCCAGGCACGATGTATTGGCGTAGGCGCCAGCGTGTTGAAGGATGGCCTGATAATGCTTCGGCAGCGCGTTGTATTTGTCCAGATTGAAGAAGGCATGGAGCATTGAGCCGCCTTCCCACCATCCCGGATAGTAATAATGCGGCGCGACCTTATAGAAGCCGAGCTTCTCGTCGTCGTAGGGCCCGACCCATTCGGCGGCGTCGATGGTGCCCTTCTCCAGCGCCGGGTAAATATCCGGCGCGCCAATCTGCTGCGGCACCACGCCGAGCCGCTGCAGCACGCGGCCGGTGAAGCCGCCGATGCGAAACTTAAGGCCCTTGAGATCGTCGACGGAATTAATCTCCTTGCGGAACCAGCCGCCCATCTGGCAGCCGGTGTTGCCGGCGAGGATCGCGATTGCGTTATATTTTTTGTAGAACGCGTTAAGCACTTCGGAACCGCCACCGTGCGTCCACCAGCCCTGGTTCAGCCGGGCGCTGGGGCCGAAGCCTACCGAGGTGCCGAACGCGAAGGTCGGGTCCTTGCCGAAGTAATAGTACGACGCGGTATGGCCGCATTCGACGGTGCCGTTCTGCACGGCGTCGACGACTTGAAGGGCCGGCACGATCTCGCCAGCGGCAAAAACCTGGATTTGGAATTTGCCGTCGGTGGCCTCGGAAACCGCCTTGGCCATTGTTTCCGCCGCGCCGTAAAGCGTTTCGAGCGACTTCGGCCAGCTACACGTCATGCGCCATTTCATTTCCGGCGACGATTGCGCGATCGCCGGCGCAGCAATGGCACTGGCTGCGGCGCCTAAGCCCGCAGCCTTGATAAATTGACGACGTTTCATTCCTAGAGTCCTCCCATTGGTTTTTTGTTGCGCAAGCCCCCACGTTCGCTTGCACCCGGTTTTTACCCTTTGGACGTGCCGGAACCACGGCGATTCCTCAATCGCACGGCTAGTCTGCACCGGTTCCTAGAAACTTGTAAGTGGGATTTAGGCCGAAAAACTGCACTACATAGCAGCGGGGCCGGCTGTTAGGCCGGCCCCGTTTCAGAATGCGGTTTGCCCGCTTAGAACTTCGCGCGGCTGCGGATCATGAAACTGTCGAAGCCGTATTCGGCGACCTGCCACCAGAGATACTCGTCGCTACGGAACGCCTGCATCGATTCCAAGACCTTCTTGTAATCGGCGTTGACGGCGGAGGTCTCTGCATTCACTTCGTTGGATGCTTTGAGGCAGGCCTCCATCACCGACTGCGGGAACGGCCGCAGTTGGACGCCGTTCGCCACCAGCCGCTTGAGGGCCTGCGGATTGCGGGCGTCGTAGCGCGCCGTCTGCTCGCAGTTCACCGCGCCTGCGGCGGCGCGGACGATGGCCTGATAGTTCTTCGGCAGCGAATTCCACTTATCGAGATTGATTTGCAGATGGTTGGTGGTGCCGCCTTCCCACCAGCCCGGGTAATAGTAGAACTTTCGCCACCTTGTAGAATCCAAGCTTCTCATCGTCGTAAGGGCCGACCCATTCGGCGGCATCGATGGTGCCTTTCTCGAGCGCCGGATAGATATCGCCGGCGCCGAGCTGCTGCGGAATGAGACCAAGTTTGCTGAGCGTCTTGCCGGCCCAGCCGCCGATGCGCATCTTGATGCCGTTGAAGTCGCTCGCCTCCTTGATCTCCTTATTGAACCAGCCGCCCATCTGACAGCCGGTGTTGCCCATCAGGAGATTGTAGGTGTTGAATTTCTTGCCGAACTCATCCATCAGCTTCTGGCCTTCGCCCTCGTAGAACCAGGCGTTCTGCTGGCGGGCATTGAGGCCGAACGGTACGGCGCAGAACAGCGCCCAGGTCGGGTCCTTGCCGATGTAATAATAGTAGGCGGTGTGGCCCATCTCGACGGTGCCGTTCTGCACCGCGTCTAGCGTCTGCAAGGCAGGGACGATTTCGCCGGCGGCGAATGTCTGGATCTGGAATTTTCCATCGGTCGCCTCGGATACGTATTTCGAAAACGCTTCGCACGAGCCGAACAACGTATCGAGCGACTTCGGCCAGCTTGCGGTCAGACGCCATTTAAGCTCGGGCATCGACTGGGCGATGGCCGGTGCGGCGATAGCGGACGCGGCCACTCCGAGGCCGGCAGCCTTGATGAATTGACGGCGTTTCATGCGGGTATCCTCCTCCGATGGATTGATATTTGAGAGTCTTGATTGGCGTTCCCCCACTAAAGATGACGGTTTATCGCGCGAAAATCCAGCCGTTTCGCGCAAAAGAAAGCCCCCGCCCGGAGGGCCGGACGGGGGCTGCCGACGCTTGAAAATGGCTTCGTTTAGCCGCGCGAACGCATGCGCACCATGAACGAATCGAAGCCGAGCTCCGCCACCTGCCACCACAGATATTCGTCGCCGCGGAACGCGACCATGCTGTCGTAGGCCTTCTTGAAGTCAGCGTTCTTGGCGCCGACTTCGTTGTAGGTGTCGGTGGCGGCCTTGTAGCTCGCCTCCATCACCGCCGGCGGGAACGGGCGAAGCTGCGCGCCGCCCGCGACCAGGCGCTTAAGTGCCGCCGGATTGACGGCATCGTACTTCGCCAGCATCCAGTTATGCGCGCGTTCGGACGCCGACATGACGATCGACTGATAGCTTTTCGGCAGTTCGTTCCACTTCGCCAGGTTGATGAAGTTGTGCAGCATGGCGCCGCCTTCCCACCAGCCCGGGTAATAGTAGAACTTCGCGACTTTGTTGAAGCCGAGCTTCTCGTCGTCGTAAGGACCGACCCATTCGGCCGCGTCGATGGTGCCCTTCTCCAGCGACTGATAGATGTCGCCGCCGGCGACTTGCTGCGGCACCGCGCCCATCTTGCTGAAAATCTGCCCGGCGAATCCGGCGATACGGAATTTCAACCCGTTGAGGTCGGCGACTTCCTTGATCTCCTTGCGGAACCAACCGCCCATCTGCGTGCCGGTATTGCCGGCCGGCAGCGCCATGAAGTTATATTTCTTGTAGAACTCATTGGCGAGGTCGAGCGCACCGCCGAAATGCATCCACGCCGACTGCATGCGCGCGTTGAGGCCCGAACGGCTGCGCCGTGAACAGCGCGAAGGTCGGGTCCTTGCCGACATAGTAGTAAGAGGCGGTGTGGCACATCTCGACGGTGCCGTTGCCGACCGCGTCCGCGGCCTGAAGGCCCGGAACGATTTCGCCGGCGGCAAAGCCCTGAATCTGGAACTTGTTATCGGTCGCTTCGGCGACCGCCTTGATGAACACTTCGGAGGCGCCATAGATGGTGTCGAGCGATTTGGGGAAGCTCGACGTCAGGCGCCATTTCACTTCGGGGCTCGATTGGGCAATCGCAGGCTTTGCAATCGCGGCGACAGCCAGACCACCGCCTGCCGCGCCAAGAAATTGTCGGCGTTTTCATTCGATTTTCACTCCGGTTATTTTTTAGGAACGTTCCCGTCAGGATTGACGGTTCGAGGCCTGGGCAAAGCAGGTTGGCGCCGATGTGACCAGCGTCACGGTTGCATCACTTGCATGCACGCAATGCAGAATAGCGCCGCGCCGCGAACGACGTGGTTTTGCACAAGCGAGCCAAGACGTAGTTTCGATTGGTTAAAGAATTGCGGTACGCCGATACGTCAATTCAACGAGGCGGCAGCGGCGTCGATCCGGCCGATGGCATCGAGCATCGTCGCCTGGCCCATAACTGCTTGTTTGGGGGCATTGACGCTCGGAAATGCCTGTTTGAGCTCCCCGAATCCGGCGCGGATGGTGCCGAGCGCCGCTGCGTTGTCGGGTGAGAGTTCCACCGCCGCGCTTTCAACCATGCGCTCGGCCTGCAAAACGAAACCGCGCGCCGTCTGATAGCCGATCGGACGCGCGATGCGGCCTTTGGCCACGGCGTCGTCGTATTCGTCCGGCGCGGGTCTTGAGCACGGCCATGGCAACGGTCACCGTGAAGCGCGGCCAATTTTGCTGGCGCGCCTTGAGACCGGCATCGGCCGCAGCAAGCGCCACCTCGACCTTCTCCCGCGCCTTCGGAAACTGCTTGGCATTGCGCGCCTTCACCGTGCGCACCAGGCTTTTAAGCGCCTCGTCGAACGGCGGCGTCCTGTAGCCGCGCAGATCCTCGCGAATAACGCCGTAGATTTCCTCGCGCGGAAAACCGAAATGCCGGCTGGCGTCCTTCCCATTCGCGACGCGCGACCAATTCGTCGCCGGTGAGCAGATGACCGCGAATGAGCGCGATAAAGCGGCCGAAGGCAACGTCCGGCGGCAAGGCCGGCGTTTTTACGATCGGCGGCGGCGCCGGTTGTGCACGAACCACCATCGGCATCGCGACGGCGGCGATCCACACAGCGAAGGCCAGCCAGAATGCGGTGCGTGCCTTCATCGTCCACCCGCCGATTAAGACTAAGCCTCGATCACAATCTTCGGCGCGGTGCGCCCGGACGACGCGCCGCCCCTGATCTGCTCCAGTACGCGCGCCGCGATGTCGCGGTAGATCTTTGCGTGCGGACCATCCGGCTCGGTCGCGACCACCGGCAGGCCGGCATCCGATTTCTCGCGGATCGTCATGTGCAGCGGCACTTCGCCGAGGAACGGCACGCCGAGGCGTTCCGCCTCGTGACGCGCGCCGCCATGACTGAAGATATCGGAACGCGTGCCGCATTCCGGGCAAAGGAAATAGCTCATGTTCTCGACCACGCCGAGCACCGGCACATTGACGCGCTTGAACATCGCGACGCCACGCCGCGCGTCGATCAGCGCCAGATCCTGCGGCGTCGAAACGATGACCGCGCCTTTGAGCGGCACCTGCTGCGCCATGGTGAGTTGCGCGTCACCGGTGCCGGGCGGCATGTCCACCACCATGACGTCGAGCTTGCCCCACTCCACTTCACGCAGCATCTGCGTGATGGCCGACATCACCATCGGCCCACGCCAGATCATCGGCGTCTCTTCGTCGATCAGAAAACCGATCGACATCACGGTCAGGCCATAACGGTCGATCGGCTTGAGCCTTGTGCCGCCGATGGTCTGCGGCTTCTCTTTGATGGCCAGCAGCTTGGGCAGCGACGGTCCGTAAATATCCGCGTCCAGAATGCCGACCTTAAGGCCGAGATCGCGCAAGCCCAGCGCCAGATTGACCGCGGTGGTGGATTTGCCGACGCCGCCTTTGCCGGAGGCAACCGCGATGATGGCGTCGACGCCGGGAATGCCGGGCTGCACCTTGTCGGCCGGGTGTGCAGGCGCCGCCGCTGGCTTGCCGGCAGCGCCGGGCTGGTTGGCGACGTGCGCCGGCTGCGGACCGCGCGAGGCACTGCCGGCGGAGCGTTCCGCCGTCAAAGCCACCAGCGCCGATTGCACGCCCGGGATGGCACGCACCGCCGCTTCGGCATCTTTGCGCACCCCTTCCCAGTCTTTCACCGCGGCCGCGTCGACGGTGATCGAGAAGAACACCTTGCCGTCACCGACGACGATATCGGACAGAACCCGCGCTTCGGTCAGATGCGATCCGCCAGGCACCGGCACCCGCGCCAGCGCCGCCATCACCTGTTCTTTGGTCACCGCCATCGCAACGATCCTTAGCCGCCTGCCCGCTCGCGTCGTCAACATAGGCAAGCCCGCCCAGCCGTCAATGTCGGTCGCGGTCCAGCAAGACGTCAAAATAGGCCGCGAAGGCCCCCCGTTCAGGCCGATTTCAGGCGGCGCGCAACATTAACTCCCCGTAGCCATGCTTTATTTTCGCGAATCCCGGCGCTAATTGCTGTAAAGCGAGCAATGGGATTTTCATCCAAGAGCGCTATGACGGCGACCAGCGACAAAGAAGACGCCCTCGAGGCCGAAAATATCGGCCTGCGCGAGTTGCTGACGCAGGCCGGCATCGACGCGGCGCGTCTGCTCAAGCAGGCCGGCATCGATGCCTCCGACAACGAAGCCGCTAAGCAATTGCAACGCTTGTTGCTGGAAGAACTGCATCACCGCGTCAAGAACACGCTGGCGACCGTCATCGCCATCACCTCGCAAAGCTTGCGAAACGCCGAGACGCTTGAGCAAGGCCGCTTTGCCGTCGAAAATCGCCTGGTAGCGCTGGGCCGTGCCCACGATCTTTTGCTGCAAGCGAATTGGGCCAGCGCGCCCTTGCGCGACGTCATTCGCGCCGCCATCGAGCCGTTCGAGGATAGCCAGGTTTCGCGATTTTCGGTCGACGACATTTCCCTCGACATCGGCGCCGCCGCGGTGCTGCCGCTGACGATGTCGCTGAACGAGCTTTGCACCAACGCGGTCAAATATGGCGCGCTTTCGGTTCCCAAAGGGCGCGTGAAGATTGCCATGTCGGTCGACGAAAAGGCCGAGCGCTTTAAACTGGCCTGGACGGAAAGCGACGGCCCGGCGGTCGAAGAACCGAAGCGACGTAGTTTCGGCACGCGGCTGATCAACCGGCTGGCCGACCAGCTTCATGGCGAAGCGCGGCTAACTTACGCGCCCCAAGGCGTCGCCTACCAGCTCGACGTCCCCCTCGCGGGATTGCGCGGTCTCGCCCATTAACGGCGCTGCCCTATTGAACGAAGTCCTCAAGCCGCGTCCCAACCGCGGCCCGCCTAGTGAAGGAGTTCGATATCAAGCTCAACTAGCTTGAAATCAGTTGCCTCCGCCCAGATCGGTGTCGGTGAAGAAGAGATCCTTGAGCGACGCCGGCTGGTTCTTGAGCGAACCGATCTCGTGCATGAAGGTCGCGTACTTCATGACGTTTTCGGGCTTGGTGGTGTAGTTGATTTTCGGATCGTTGAGCATTTCGGCCAGTTCGTCCACGCTCCAGCCTTTGCCGCCCATCGAATCCAGCAGCACTTGTGCCGCGGCTTTCTTGTCGGCGCGGATCATCTCGAAGGATTGCTTGAGCGCCGCGACGAAGGCCGCATAGGCCTTTGGATTTTCGTCGTGGAATTTGGTGGTCGTCGAAATCATCGTGAAAGTGGTGGCGCCGCCCATCACGTCGTCCGAGTTCTGGATGGTCCGGATATTGGCTTCCTTGAGCTCGCGCTGATGAAACGGCGCCGAGGCGTAATGTGAGGTGATCTGCTTGTTGCCGGTCAGCAGCGCCACCACGCCGTCGGGATGCTGCATGGAAACCGTATAGCGGTCGAACTTGAAGGTATCGGCGGCCCCGAATTTTTGCCGGGCGTACATCTGCATGATGATAGCCGGAATCGACACCTTGACCGCGGTGACGGCGATCTTCTCATCCTCGCGGATGTCGTCGAGCGACTTGAGCTTCTCGTCGCTGGTGTTGAGATACATCGGTATCGAACTCATCGCCGCGACGCCTTTGACCCCGGCGTTGCCCTTGGTGCGATCCCACAGAATGAGAAATGCCGGGGGGCCTGCGGAAATAAAATCGGCGGAACCGGCGAGCAGCGCGTCGTTCATCACCGCGGGGCCGCCGACATTGGCCCAGTTGACGGTGAGCTTGAGGCCGGCCTCGGCCGCCTTCTTCTCGACCAGCCCGTATTGCTTCATCATGTGCAGCGGCAGGAAGCCGAAGCCGCCGGCGCCGAGCGGCACGCGCAACTCGCTGGTTTCGGCCTTGGCCGGCAACGGCATCGACGCCAGCGCCGCGAGTGCCAGCAAGGCAACGATTTTTTTCATGACGTCCTCCTCCACAATTTTATTGTTTTCACACGCCGCTTTTGGTTTTTGGGCAGCGTGGGCAGCGATTATAACCGCAGTATAGCGGCGCGCGCTGCAAAGATGCTAGCGCCTATGCGTTGAGCCGCTCCGCGAAAATGCCGCAGGCCGGAAGCCTTAGCTGTCCAACAGCTCGCGCACTTTGAGGCTCACCTCCGTGAGCGAATACGGCTTGCCGATCATATGGACGCCGGCGTCGAGCCGGCCGTGGTGCACGATGGCGTTGCGGGTGTAGCCCGTGGTGAACAGCACTTTGAGCTTCGGCCAGCGCCGGGCGGCCTCGTCGGCAAGTTCGCGGCCGTTCATGCGCCCGGCATCACGATGTCGGTGAACAGCAGATCGACCTGATGCTCGGCCAGAAGATTGAGCGCAGCGGCGCCATTGCCCGCGCCCAGGACGCGGTAGCCGAGCTCTGCCAGAACCCTCCACGGTGTAGTTGCGCAACGCCTCATCGTCTTCGACGACCAGAATGGTCTCGGCGCCGATCGCGCCCGACATGGCGCGCGATTTGTTGAGAGCGGCATCTTCGTCTTCCTCGTCGCTGGAACGCGGCAGGTAGATCTTGACCGTCGTGCCCTCGCCGATCTCGCTATAGATTTTGACGTGGCCGCCGGACTGCCGGACGAAGCCGTAGACCTGGCTCAGGCCCAGACCGGTGCCCTTGCCGACAGCCTTGGTGGTGAAGAATGGATCAAAGGCGCGCTCGCGCGTGGCCTTGTCCATGCCCAAGCCGGTGTCCGCCACCGCAATCATCACGTATTGGCCGGGCTCAACCGGTTCGGACAGCGAGCCGACATAGGCGTCATCGAGGTAGCAGTTGGCGGTTTCGATGGTGACCTTGCCCCCGTTCGGCATGGCGTCGCGGGCATTGAGACTCAAATTCAGCAGCGCGTTTTCAAGCTGATTGACGTCGGCGGAGGTCCGCCAAAGACCGGCGGCCAAGACGGTCTCCAGTTCGACAGCGCCGCCCAGCGAACTGCGCAGGAAATCGCATACCCCTGCCACCAGCTTGTTGGCGTTGAGCGGGCGTGGCGACAGCGCCTGCTGGCGCGAGAAAGCCAGCAACCGGTTCGTCAACGTCGCCGCGCGCTGTGCCCCTTGCATGGCCATGTCGCGGGCGCGCGCGATGCGGGCGGTCGCCGGCGACGACGGCAGTTCCGGCAGATGCTTGCTGATGAGATCGAGGCCGCCCAGGACGATGGTCAAGAGATTGTTGAAATCATGCGCCACTCCACCGGTAAGCTGGCCGATGGCTTCCATTTTCTGCGCCTGGCGAAGCGCCTCTTCGGCGCGCTGGCGCGCCTTGTTCTCGGCCTCGAGTTCGAGCGTGCGTTCCCGGACCGCGGTCTCGAGCGTCTCGGTGAAATTGCGCAGTTCGACCATCTCGCGTTTGCGGTCGGTGACGTCGATACTGACGCCGACCACGCGAACCGGCTTTCCGGCCTCGTCGTAAAACGGCAGGCGGCGCGCATGGATCCAGCGCAACTCTTTGTCGCTTGGCCGGACGATGCGGAAATCGAGTTCGAACTCCTTGGCCTTTTGTTCAAGCGAGGAATTAACGGTGTCGCGCACCCGCGCCACGTCTTCGCTGTAGACCGTGCCAATCCAGTTTTCGTAACTGCCATCGAATTCGGTGAGCCCGTACATCGCCCGCGCGACGGACGACAGGCGCACGACCCCTGTCGATATCTGCCAGTCGATAATCCCGATGCGGCCGATCTGCTCGGCCAGGGCGAGAAGCTCGACCGCCTCGCTGGCAACGAATGTCGACGAGATATCTTTCACAGGTCAGCCGCCAAGAACGCGTTCGCTCCGCGTCATCGCCGGGGACCTTTCCGGCAGCGATACGGTCGCGATGGAGTTCGGATAAGGATTCATTGAACGCATAATCCGTACTGAAAGAAGCCCGTCAGGCTAGCCTGTTTTTGCGCACGGAAGCAGTGTTTTCGCGAGTTCCATGAGCCCCGTAGCTTTCCGGACTTGGAGCAAGGGACGGGAGGGAGGGCACAAGATCATTTGGAGCTTTTCGCGTGGGGGTGGTTGACGCGTGCGGATGCAAAATGACCTATTGCGGGATAAGTTCCGGCCGGCAGCGGCCAAGGCATAAGGCTTATCGTTAAGGGAGAGCGGCGATGGCGAAGGTGGCATTTCTGGGCTTGGGCGTCATGGGCTACCCCATGGCCGGGCATCTCAAGACCAAAGGCGGGCACGAGGTGACGGTTTATAATCGCACTGCCGCCAAGGCCGAGAAATGGGTGGCGCAGTTCGGCGGCAAGTCCGCCCCTACCCCCAAGGCCGCGGCCGCCGGCCAGGACTACGTCATGTGCTGCGTCGGCAACGACAACGACCTGCGTGCGGTCACGCTCGGCGCCGACGGCGCTTTCGCCGGCATGGCCAAAGGCAAGATCTTCGTCGATCACACCACCGCCTCGGCCGAGATCGCCCGCGAGCTATACGCGGCGGCGAAAAAAGGCGGCTTCGATTTCGTGGATGCGCCGGTGTCCGGCGGACAGGCCGGCGCCGAGAACGGCGTGCTCACGGTGATGTGTGGCGGCGATGAAGGCTCCTTCGCCAGCGCCGAGAAGGTGATCGCGGCGTACGCCCGCGCCTGCAATCTCTTGGGCCAGCCGGGCTCCGGCCAGCTCGCCAAAATGGTCAACCAGATTTGCATCGCCGGTATCGTGCAAGGCCTCGCCGAAGGACTGCACTTCGCCAAGAAATCCGGCCTCGACATCGAGAAGCTGATCGCCACCATTTCAAAAGGCGCGGCGCAGTCCTGGCAGATGGAAAACCGCTACAAGACCATGGCGGCCGACAAGTTCGATTTCGGCTTCGCCGTCGATTGGATGCGCAAGGACCTGTCCATCTGCCTTGGCGAAGCGCGCAAGAGCGGTGCGCATCTGCCGGTCACGGCGCTGGTCGACCAGTTCTATTCCCAAGTGCAGAAGATGGGCGGCAAGCGCTGGGATACGTCGAGCCTGATCGCGCTGCTGGATCGATAGAGATTACGCCCTCGCGCTCGGCCGCGCCGACACGGCGGCGTGCCAGCGTTTGACGTTGGCGAGATTGTCCGGCATCGCCAGCCGCGCCGGCTTCATGAAGTCGACGGCGACCAGTGTCGTGATATCGGCGACCGAATAATGCGCGCCGGCGACGAATTCGCGGTTGGCGAGTTCGCGGTCGAGCAATTCGAGAAACCAGATGGCGCGCGGCCGCATCGCCTCGGCATAGGCCGGCACCTGCGGCACCTCCAATTCCTTCATCGCCGGATGCAGATGGCGGAACACCGCCGCGACGTTGGAGAAGAAATTGATCTCGGCCCGCCTGTTCCACATCTCGACCAGCGCGATTTCTTTGGCCCCCGTGCCGAACAAAGCGGGCTCAGGCTGCAGCACTTCGAAATAGCGGCAGATCGCCATGGACTCGGTGATGACCGTGCCGTCGTCGAGCACCAGTGCCGGCATGCGCTGGAACGGATTGATCGCGGTGTATTCCGGAGTCTTGTGCTGGAAGGTCATGATGTCGACCTGCTCGGCCGGCAGGCTGATGCCCTTCTCGGCCAGGAAAATGCGGGCCCGGCGCGGATTGGGCGCGGTGCGGCTATCATAGAGCTTCAT
>JBBCIM010000019.1:0-70199 GCA_037200245.1 Pseudolabrys sp. | reverse complement strand
GCTCGCCCCTTTTTGGAACGCCGCGACACGTGCGGCGTTGCCTTGGGTGACTGGATGTGGAGCCGACGCTAGTTCCCATCCCTAAACAATTCGAAAAAACACAGGGATTTCGGCTCCAGCGGACGCTGGTTCGGTTAACGGCATGCCCCTTGCGAATTTCAAGGCAAGCAAGGCGCTTTGTCCCGAATTGAAACAGGTGACGAGTATGCGAGTCGAACGAACCAGACAAGCGGCACAGCGCCGCGCCGGGGCGAAACAACCCGAGTTCGTCGTGCAGCCTGTTCAGGACGAGGGCGGGACGCGCCGTGCTGGTCCTTGAAGCGCCGGATGCCGTCGAAATTCCGACCAGCTACCGCGAGGCGCAATTCCTGGCGCATCTGATCGCGACCAAGGATCGCCTGCCGCAAACCCGCGAGCGCCGCCGCGCCGATCCGGCCGAGGCGATCGCCGCCTATACCGCCGCCGGCGCGCTTACCGATCACAATTAAGTTTCAATAGCCGAGCGCGCAGCCGTCTTTGCGCGGCTCCGAGCCCGCAATTAGCACACCGCGATCCCAATCGATCTTGATGGTCTGCGCGCCGCCCCAAGGCGAGCCCGCCATCGCCACGTCGTGACCGCGCGCCTTGAGGCCTTCGATGGTCGCCGCCGGCGTGCCGTTCTCGACGACGGTTTGTTCGCCTTCATAGAAGAAGCGCGGGCAATCGATCGCCTGCTGCACGTCCATGCCGTAATCGAGCATGTTGAGCACGATCTGCACGTGACCCATCGGCTGATAATGCGCGCCCATGACGCCGAAGCTCATGTCGCAGCGGCCGTTCTTCATGGCCAGCGCCGGAATGATCGTGTGCATCGGACGCTTGCCGGGGCCGAAGGTGTTCGGATGATCGGCTTGAAGCGTGAAGCAGGCGCCGCGGTTGGTCAGCAGCACGCCGGACTTCTCGGTGCAGATGCCGGTGCCGAAGCCCGAGTACAGCGAATTGATGAACGACACCGCCATGCGGTCGCGGTCGACCACGGTGAGATAGACCGTGTTGCTGCCGGGCGCGGGATTGGGCGGCAGCTTGACGCGCTTGTTCATGTCGATCAGCGACGCGAGTTTCTTGCCCCAGGCCTTGTCGAGCAGGTCCGACACCGGCGTGCGCATGTGCGCCTCGTCGGCGATATGCGTGTCGCGCACGGCAAACCCCAAGCGCGCCGCTTCCAGCACCAGATGAAAGCGTTCCGGTCCGAACGGATCGAGCGACTTGAGGTCGAAATTCTCCAGGATGTTGAGCATCACCAGCGCTGTGAGGCCCTGCCCGTTCGGCGGAATCTCGACCAGATCGAGGCCGCGATAATTGGTCGAGATCGGCGTCACCGCGTCACCGCGATGACGGGCGAAATCCTCTTCGGTCAGGAACGAGCCGCGCGCGGCGACCGTCGCCGCCATCTCCGCGCCGATCTCGCCTTCATAGAAACCGCGCGCGCCCCTAGCGGCGATGGTCTTCAGCGTCTGCGCCAGCGCGGGAAAACGGATGACATCGCCTTCCTTGGGCGGCCCGCCGTTAAACAGATAATGCTTGGAAGCCGCCGGATTGGCCTGCAGCTTGGTCAGATAGCGCGTCCAGTCCCATGCCACGCGCGCAGCCACCGGGAAGCCGCCTTCGGCGTAATGGATTGCCGAGCGCAGCGCGCGGTCGAGGCCGAAGCGGCCATGCGCTTTCAGGATCGCTTCCCAGGCGTCGATGGCGCCCGGCACGGTGACGGCGTGGATAGAGGTGCCGATCTCTTTCAGGCCCTTGGCGAGCAGCGCCTCATACGAAGCCTTGGCGCCGGAGCGGCCGGAGCCGTTATAGCCCCACACCGGCTTGCCGGGCTGCGAGACCAGCGCGTAACAGTCGCCACCGATGCCGGTCATCGCCGGCTCGACCACGCACAAGGTGGCAACGGCAGCCACCGCGGCATCGGCCGCCGTGCCGCCGGCGCGCAGCGCGTCGATCGCGGCAAGCGTGGCCAGCGGATGCGAGGTCGCCGCCATGCCGTCGCAGGCAATGACGGGCGAGCGGCCGGGGAGCTGAAAATCGCGGCTCATGGCAAGTCCGATATTATTCTAGGTGTCAGGAGGTGACGTTCGGCAGCGTGCTCTCAACCGTCAGATCGCGTTGCGCGGTGCGCAGCGTCACGGCGAAGCCCCCGAGCACATCGACGAAGCTGATCGTCAGCAGCAGGAAGAAGGTCGCGGTGGCCGCCCTGCTTAACGAGCAGGAACTCGACCATGATGGCAAGGAAAAGCACCAACGACAGCCCGTGATCGACCACCGAGCGGATGCCGATGCGGGTCGATTTCATCATCTCGCCGAACAGCAGCAGAATCGACAGCGCGACCAGCATGTCGCCCGGCGACATCGACCAGTCAGCGCCCGACACCATGTGCACGGTGGTCAGCGCCCCGGTCCAACTCACGCCCGGCATCAGGAAGGCGACGATGTTGTAGATCGCGAACGGGATCAGCAGCAGAGGAAAGCCAACAAGGGACATGCGGCTCTCCCAGGATACTTGCGCTTAAGCTTCCGTCTTCGCTTTCAGAACCTGGCGGCCTTTGTACATGCCGGTCTTCAGGTCGATGTGGTGCGGACGGCGCAGTTCGCCCGAATCCTTGTCCTCGACGTAGGTCGGCCGCTTGAGCGCGTCGGCGGAACGGCGCATGCCGCGGCGCGACGGCGAGGTTTTTCTTTTCGGCACAGCCATGGGAAGAACTCCAAAAGATCAGCAAATTGTCGATTTGAAGCCGGGCTTATAGAGGAAGGCACCGCGTAAGGCTAGGCCCGAATCTGCACCGAATTAACGCTTCTGGCGCAGGCAATTGGCGGCCTCGGGCGAGCGCTCGGACCGGCCCACATAGAGGCCCGCCAGCCGCCTCAGGCCCGGTCCAGGCGCCTTGGCGTCGCGTTTGGCCGGATTCGGCAGCGAGGCCGCCAAAAGAGCCGCCTGATAGCGGGACAGATCGCGGGCCGGACGGCCGAAGGCGCGACGGCTGCCCGCCTCGACCCCGAACTCGCCGTCCGGGCCCCATTCGGCGATATTGAGGTAGATTTCCATCACCCGCCGCTTGGACAACACCAGGTCGATCCAGAGCGCCAGCGGGAATTCCAGCGCCTTGCGCACGAAACTGCGGCCGCCCCACAAAAACAGGTTCTTGGCCACCTGCTGGGTGATGGTGGAACCGCCGCGCAGGTCGTCCAGATCGTCGGCATCGGCGATGGCGCCGCGGATTTCCGCAAAATCGACGCCATGATGGCTGCAAAACCGGCCGTCCTCCGCGATGATCACGGCCAAGGTCAGTGCCGGGGAAATACGGTCGATGGAGACGTATTGCCGCTCGACCCGCTCGCCGCCGATGCGGCGCCACAGCATCACGGTCGAAACTGGGTCGACCACGGCATAAAGCGGCGTCAGCAGGTAGGGCAGAACCAGGATCGCCAGCACCGCCAAGGCAACCGCGCGCAACGGTCGCGCCACCCGCGGCAGCCGCAGAATGTCATAAGCGACGCTGAGTCTGTGGCCGGGACGATTGTCGGACGAACCATGGCGGGCGGACCTTAACCGATTTTCGGCCGCCAATTGCGGTGGGCACGTGCCTGAGGCTAATAAGCGCCCATGAGCAACACAGACTTCAACAAACGCCTGGCGGCTGTCGCCGCCGAGACCGAAACCCAACTGCAAAGCCTACTGGCCGATTCGCCCGCCGAGGGCGAACTGGCACGGCCGCAACGACTGCTCGCCGCCATGCGCCACGCCGTGCTCGGCGGCGGCAAACGGCTGCGGCCCTTCCTGGTGGTCGAGACCGCGGCCTTGTTCGGCGCCACGCGCGACGGCGCGCTGCTCGCGGGGCGCGGCGCTCGAGTTCGTGCATTGCTATTCGCTGGTGCACGACGATCTTCCGGCGATGGACAATGACGACCTGCGACGCGGCCAGCCGACCGTGCACAAGGCCTTCGACGAGGCCACCGCTATCTTGGCCGGCGACGCGCTGCTGACCATCGCCTTCGACGCGGCCTCGCGTCCTCAGGTACATACCGATGCGAACGTGCGCATCGCGCTGGTATCGGAGCTGGCGCGCGCGTCGGGTCTTGGCGGTATGGCCGGCGGACAGATGCTCGATCTCGCCGCCGAAGGCCGCTTCGAGGCCAAACGCACCCAGATGCCGAGCGAAATCGCGACCTTGCAGGCGATGAAGACCGGCGCGCTGATCCGCTTTGCCTGCCGCGCCGGCGCCATCCTCGGCAAGGCCGACAAGGCCGCGCTCGCCAATATGGACCGTTACGGCGTGGCGATCGGCCAGGCGTTCCAGATCGCCGACGATCTGCTCGACGTCGAAGGGCGACACCGCGACGCTCGGCAAGGCCGCCGGCAAAGACGCCGCCGCAGGCAAGGCCACCTTGGTGGCGACGCTCGGCATCGCCGGCGCACGGGCGCGGCTCGACGAGTTGATCGCGGAGGCCGACGCGGCGCTGGCGCCGTTCGGCGCCAAGGCCGATACGTTGCGTGCCTGCGCACGCTTCATTGCCCAGCGCCGAACCTAAAACGCAGATCGGATCGAGCCATGGCCAAGAAAAAACCCGCAGCGCCGATCCCCCGCGTGCTGCCGCTGCCGGTGCGTGTCGCCAAGCTGCACGCCAAATTGATTATTGCGGCCATGCTCGGCCTTACCGTGATCGGGTTTCTGCCGGGCGACTGGCGTTGGCCGACGCGTCTGATCGTCGGCTGGGATGTTGGCCTGGCGCTCTATCTCTGCCTGACCTACACAACGATGAGCACCTGTACAGTCGAACAAATTCGCAAACGCGCCGCCGAAGAAGACGAAGGCGAGTTCTTCATTCTGCTGTTGTCGGCCGCGGCGACGATGGCGAGCCTCGTCGCCATTGTATTCGAGCTTGGCGGCTGAAGCAGGCGGTGCCGACGGACGCGGCCGCCCATTCGCTGCTGGCGATGGTGACCATCCTGGTGTCGTGGGCCTTCGTCCACACTATCTTCACTTTGCACTATGCTCACGAATACTACGGCGAACGCCGCGACGGCATTATTGGCGGCCTGGAGTTTCCCGGCGACAAGGTGCCGGACTATTGGGACTTCCTGTATTTCTCGATGGTCATCGCGATGACCTCGCAGGTCTCCGACGTCAATATCACCAGCAAGGTCATTCGCCGCCTGGCTACGGTTCACGGCGTGCTGTCGTTCTTCTTCAATCTGACGGTGCTGGCGCTGACCGTGAACATGATTTCGAATTTAATCTAGGATATGGCCCGCACCTGCAAATCCACACTGCGCTCATTCCCGCACAAGCGGGAATCCAGGAGCCACAATTGAGCGTCAGCGATATACTGCCCTGGATCCCCGCTTTCGTGGGGACGAGCGGAAAATAAAATGACCGCGATTGCTCAGACCATTCTGTTCATGCTTGCGGTGCTGGCCGCGGTCGCGGTCGCGGCCAAACGGCTACACATCGCGCCGTCAATCCTGCTGGTGATCGCCGGTTTCGGCATGGCGCTGGTGCCCGGCTTGCCGGAAGTGCGCCTCGCGCCCGAACTCGTGCTGCTGGTGATCCTGCCGCCGCTGATCTATTCGGCCGGCGTCTCGATGAGCTGGCGCGAATTCCGCTTCAACTTGCGTCCGATTGCGCTGCTCGCCTTCGGCTGCGTCATCTTCACCACTTGCGCGGTCGCGACCGCCGCGCATTATCTGCTGAAGTTCGACTGGGCGGCCGGCTTCCTGCTCGGCGCCATTATCGCGCCGCCCGACGTCGTGGCGCCGCTGGCGATTGCGCGACGGCTCGGACTGCCACGCCGCGTGATGGTCGTGCTGGAAGGCGAAGGCCTGGCCAACGACGCCACCGCGTTGATCCTTTATCGTTTCGCCGTCGTCGCGGTGAGCAGCGGCGCGTTTTCACTGGGCCAGGCAGCCGGCACCTTCGCGGCCATCGTCGTCGGTGAGATCGTCTACGGCATCGCCGTCGGCTTGCTCAGCCTGCGCCTGCGCAAATGGGCGAAGGAGCCGCGCGTCGAGATCACGCTGTCGCTGATGACGCCGTATCTGGCTTATTGGGTGCCCGAACATTTCGGCGGTTCCGGCGTGCTCGCGACCGTTTGCCTGCGGACTCTATGTGAGCTGGGTCGGACCGCGGCTGATCCCATCCGACACGCGGCTGCAAGGCATCTTCTTCTGGGACCTGATCGTCTATCTGATCGAAGGCCTGGTGTTCCTGCTGACCGGCCTGCAATCGCGCGCGCTGATCGAGCAGGCGCACGCGTTCTCGCTGCGTGAACTTCTCATCGCCACCGCCTGGGTGACGCTGATCACGATTGCCGCGCGTTTCATCTGGGTGTTTCCGGCAACCTATCTGCCGCGCTGCTCATTCCATCGCTCGCCAAACGCGATCCGTCGCCGCCGTGGCAAGGACCGTTTTTCCTGGCATTTACCGGCGTGCGCGGCGTGGTGTCGTTGGCGGCGGCCTTGGCCATTCCCTACACCGTCGCAAACGGCGAGCCGTTCCCGCACCGCGACCTCATTCTGTTCATCACCTTCGGCGTCATCATTATCACACTGGTCGGGCAAGGCATGATGCTGCCGGCGCTGGTCCGATGGCTTGGACTGAACAAGATCGGCAAGGAAGAACGCAAAAAAGAGATCAATGACGAACTCGACGCGCGCAAGGCCGCGCTGCTCGAAGTGACCAAGCGGCTGGAGAAGGCTATCGCGGATCACGAATTGCCGGACGACGTCGTCAAGCATTTGCGCACGCGCAATCAAAGCCGCTTCCAGGTGCTGCCGCCGAATTTGACCGAGGGACTCGAGCAGGTTCGGCAAACCGCGACGCTGAAAAAAGAGCTGATCGATGCCGAGCGCGATTTCATCTACGAACTGCTGCGCGACGGCAAGATCACCGACGAAGCGCGCCGCCGCATCGAATACGAATTGGATCTGGAAGAAGCCAGCGTCGCCAACCGCGGCAAAGACGGCGGCGGGTGGATGTGAGTTCTTCTTTACCGGGAGCAGGCGCGAAGGCGCGGCCCGGCGATGACCATCGTTAAATCAATCCCGCGCGACGACCGTCACATGCACCGCCTTGGTGACGTCGATGTCCTTGGTGCGCGGGGGCTTGGCGCCGGGCGCGGCGGCGTAGACGATCTGCAAGGCGGTAGCCGACTGCCATTCGATCTTCGGTGAAGCCGCGCCGCCGGCGAAACTGGCGCAGGGCGCGGCATAGACTTCGTAGGCCTTCTCGCGCTGGGCGAATTCGTCCGGATAGGCGGCGAGCATCACCGACACGCTGTCGAAGCAGAACGGCTTGGCGCCGTCTTCGGACAGCGTGATCTTCACCGCCTTGAACCTGCCGTCCGGCGAGGCCAGCGCGGCGACGGACTTCTTGGCCTTGTCGGTAGTGGCGCTGAAATAGATCGAGGCGGCGGCCACAACGGCGACCACCCCGAAAAACCCGGCGATGAAGGTCTTGGCTTTCACTCCGCCGCGTGCTGGCCGGATCCGAAGCGGCGCTCGATGTAGTCGACGACCATCTGCTTGAAGTCGGTGGTGAGCGTGGCGCCGCGCAAGGTGGCGACCTTCTTACCATCGACGAAGACGGGCGCCGTCGGCTGCTCGCCGGTGCCGGGCAATGAAATGCCGATGTCGGCGTGCTTGGATTCGCCCGGGCCGTTGACGATGCAGCCCATCACCGCGACGTTGAGCGTCTCGACGCCGGGATATTGCTTCTTCCATTCGGGCATCGAGGAGCGGATGAAGCCCTGGATGTCGGCGGCCAGTTCCTGGAATGTGGTGGACGTCGTGCGGCCGCAACCCGGACAGGCCGCGACCAGCGGCACGAAGGTGCGCAGGCCCATGGTTTGCAGGAGTTCCTGCGCGACTTGAACTTCGAGCGTGCGGTCGCCGTTCGGCTCGGGCGTCAGCGAGACGCGGATGGTGTCGCCGATGCCTTGCTGCAAGAGCACGCCCATCGCGGCGGACGAGGCAACGATGCCCTTGGAGCCCATGCCGGCTTCGGTGAGGCCGAGGTGCAAAGCATAGTCCGACCGGCGCGCCAGTTCGGTGTAGCAGGCGATCAGATCCTGCACCGCCGAGACCTTGGCCGACAGGATGATGCGGTTTTTCGGCAGGCCGATTTCCTGCGCACGTTCGGCGGAATGCAGTGCCGACTGCACCATCGCCTCGTGCATCACCTCGCGGGCGCCCAAGGGCGCCGACGACTTGGAATTCTCATCCATCAGCTTGGTGAGCAGTTCCTGATCCAGCGAGCCCCAATTGACGCCGATGCGCACCGGCTTGCCGTGCTTGATCGCCATCTCGACGATCTGGGTGAATTGCGGGTCGCGCTTGTTCTTGAAGCCGACATTGCCCGGATTGATGCGGTACTTGTCCAGCGCCTCAGCGCAGCCGGGATGGTCGGCCAAAAGCTTATGGCCGATGTAGTGGAAGTCGCCGACGATCGGCACGTTGACGCCGATCTTGAGCAGCCGCTCCTTGATCTTCGGCACCGCGGCTGCCGCCTCGTCGCGGTCGACGGTGATGCGCACAAGTTCCGAGCCGGCGCCGGCCAAGGCCGCGACCTGGCGGACGGTGCTGTCGACGTCCGCCGTGTCGGTGTTGGTCATCGACTGCACGACGATGGGGGCACCGCCGCCCACCAGGACGCCGCCGACATCCACGGCGATCGATTTATGACGTTCTTGTGTCGATGTGCTCATCGGGTGCTCTCGTGAACCGGAGTGCCAGAGTTATAATATGCGGTCAACGTGTCCGGTTCACCAGTACCAGACCGGCGGCCACCAGTACCACCGCGGCGGCAAACGCCGGGGTCAAAGGTTCGCCCAGCACCAGATGGCCGGCCGCAACGCCGAATAATGGCGTCAGGAACGAGAAAACCGA
Source organism: Pseudolabrys sp. (assembly GCA_037200245.1). GTDB lineage: Bacteria > Pseudomonadota > Alphaproteobacteria > Rhizobiales > Xanthobacteraceae > Pseudolabrys. The sequence continues at coordinate 61,282 of JBBCIM010000019.1, read as the reverse complement.
CAGCCGGCTCGCCGAATAGCGCGCCATGATGGCAAACCAGACCACGAAAGTGACACTGACCACCCACACGGTCTGGTATGCCAGCGCGCCCAGCGACAGCGCCGACGGCATCGCGGTCATGCGCTCGTCGAATACGAATGCCACCAGCGCCAGCATCGGCACCGAAACCACGAGTTGATAGAGCATGGTTTTTTCGGCCGGCACCCGGTTGAGCGAACTTGCCTTGATGATCAGCGTGGTCGCCGCCCAGAACAATGCGCCGGCCACCATCATCAGATCACCGATGGCCTGGCGCGGATCGAGCGCCGGCGTCGGCAGACCGAAGGCGACCACCATGCCGGCAAAGGACAGCAGCAGGCCGAGCCATTGCGAAAGCTCGAGCCATTGCGAAAGCCCGAAGCGGGTCGGCCGGCAGGAAGATGCGTGCCGCCGAGCACGACGAAGAACGGCGCGAGATAGATGAACAGCACCGCGCGCGTCGCCGTGGTGTAGGCGAGGCCCTGGAAGATGAAAATGAATTCGAGGCCGAAGAAGGCGCCCGGCGGCGAGCCCCGGGATCAGCGAGCCGTCGCGCGACAACAGCCGGATGCCGCGCAGCCTGCACCAGCCGGCGACGATTAGCGAGGCGACCACGGAGCGCACGGTCGCCTGGATCAGCGGCGGGATGTCGTGGATGGCGAGCTTCACCGCGACCTGGTTGAAGCCCCAGGACAGGCACAGCACGACCACGATCGCCGCGGCGATCGGATCGAGCGGGCGCGTGACGTGGGACGTTGGCGGAGAAGACATGCGGCAGGATTTCCGAATTTCTGTCATGGCCGGGCTTGTCCCGGCCATCTCGCTTAGGGACGCACTTGCTCACCTAAGCGGGATCACACCGGAAGTCGGGCCTGCCCGACTTCCGCACTCTACATACCCAAGTCGGGTAAACCCGACTTGGGTGTCAAGCCCGGTGATGACAAGATTTATTTGCAATGCGCGCAGATGCCGCTGATCTCGATGACCGGCGTCTTGGGCGTGAAGCCTGCCGCGCGCGACGCCGTCTGATGGTATCCGCCACGGCGGGCGGACGCCGCCTCGCCGACCGCGCCGCATTTTCTCGCAGATCAAAAATACCACCGGATCGCCGCTGGCGTGATTGTGCACGCAGGCGATGAAGGCGTTGCGGCTTTCGATGCGATGCACGAGGCCCCTGCTCGCGCAGAAAATCCAGCGCGCGATAGATCGTGATCGGTGCCGGCCGCGCGCCCCCGCACCGCCAGCCGGTCGATCAGTTCAATAGGCGCCGAGCGGCGAATGGCCTCGCCAACAACGCCTTCCAGCACGCGGCGGCGAATCGGCGTCAGGCGTTCCTTGCGCGCGGCGCAGATCGCCTCGGCATGCGCGATAGCGTCGCTGGCGCAGCGGTCATGGTCATGACCGGGCGTCGGAAACACAGCGTGGGCGTGCGCTTTTTTGGCCAAGGCTTTACTCAAAGGATCGATTCACCTTCATCCGCAAGTCTAACGCGACTGCGGTTGTAACGCGAAATTGCTGCCATAGATATTGCACTGCAATAAAATTAAAGGCAGGTTCCACCGCCTGCCCCATCCGTCAAAACGAGGACCGCCATGCTCAAAGGCAAGACTGCGCTGGTTACCGGCTCCACCTCCGGCATCGGGCTCGCGACCGCCCGAGCGCTTGCTCAGGATGGCGCGGAATATCGTCATCAACGGCTTCGGCGACAAGGCCGCGATCGAGACTGAACGCGCCGGGCTGGAGAAGGATTTCGGCATCAAGGCAATCTACTCGGGCGCCGACATGAGCAAGCCGGCCGAGATCGCCGAAATGATCGCGACCACGGAAATAACCTTCGGCTCGCTCGACGTGCTGGTGAACAACGCCGGCATTCAGTTCGTCGCCAACATCGAAGATTTCCCGATCGAGAAATGGGACGCGGTGATCGCCATCAATCTGTCGTCGTCATTCCATGGCATTCGCGCGGCCATGCCCGGCATGAAGAAGCGCAATGGGGGCCGCATCATCAACATCGCCTCGGCGCATGGCCTGGTCGCCAGCGAACAAAAAGTTGCCTATGTCGCGGGCCAAGCATGGGCTCGTCGGCATGACCAAAGTGGTTGCGATCGAAGCCGCCAATGACGGCGTGACCTGCAACGCCATCTGCCCCGGCTGGGTACTCACGCCGCTGGTGCAGAAGCAGATCGACGACCGCGCCAAGGCGTCCGCAAATCGGTGCGCGACGAGGAAATCGCGCTGCTGGCGGAGAAGCAGCCGATGCACCAGTTCACCAAGCCGGAAAGCATCGGCGCGCTGGCGGTATTCCTGGCAAGCGACGCCGCCGCGACCATTACCGGCTCGGCCTATTCCATCGACGGCGGCTGGGGTGGCGCAGTGATGCGCGGTCAATGATCGCATTTGGCGGCGACAAAGCAGACAAGAAGCCGGATCTGCCCGAAGGCTCCCAAGCGCATCAATCTGGCGCTGCAAGGCGGCGGCGCGCACGGCGCCTTCACATGGGGCGTGATCGATCATCTGCTCGAAGACGGGCGGCTGACGGTCGAAGGCATTTCCGGCACCTCGGCCGGCGCGGTCAACGCGGTGATGCTGGCGGACGGGCTCAAGCGCGGCGGGCCCGAGGAAGCGCGCAAGCGGCTCGCCGATTTCTGGCGCGCCGCGAGCCTCGGCGGCGAGCTGCCCGCCGTGCAGCGCCGCCGTGACCGACCGCCTGTTCTCGCTGTTGCCGAGCGAGGGTTCGCCCTCGTTCAATTGGCTGTCGGCGTGGTCGCAGTATCTTTCGCCCTACGATCTCAATCCGCTTAACATCAATCCACTCAAGGACATCATCGAACGCTTTGTCGATTTCGAGGGCCTGCGCGCGGACTCAAGGCAGATCTTCATCGCCGCCACCAATGTGCAGACCGGGCGGCTGCATATTTTCCCGCATGAGAAAATTTCCGCCGAAGCGGTGATGGGCATCGGCCTGCCTGCCCGCCGTGTTCCGCGCGGTCGAGATCGACGGCGTGCCCTATTGGGACGGCGGCTATCTCGGCAATCCGGTGCTGTACCCGTTCTTCCGCTCGACCGACTCCGAAGACGTGGTGATCGTGCAGATCAATCCGTTGATGCGAAAGAAAACCCCGCACTCGACACGCGAGATCATGGCGCGGGTCAGCGAGATCACGTTCAATTCCTCGCTGATGGGCGAATTGCGCGCCATCGAATTCGTCAACCGGCTGATCGAGCAGGGCCGTGTGCCTCACGGCACCGGGCCGAACGAATATCGCCACATCAAGGTGCATCGCATCGTGATGGACGGCCTGGGCGAGCGCTTCGCCCAGGCCGGCAAGCTGCGCAACGATTACGAGTCGTTCGAGCTGCTGCGCAAGCTCGGCCAGCGCGCGGCGCGGCGCTTCCTCGACACGCATTTCGACGACATCGGCGTCAAGAGCAGCATCGATCTCAAGATGGAAGTGTATTCGGAGCGGGGGTGAGACGCTTGTCGTCGCCGGGCTTGTCCCCGCTTAGAAAGGCACTGCGTCCCTAACCGAGATGGCCGGGTCAAGCCCGACCATGACAAGTTATATTTTCGGCGCCTCATCCAGCCGCACGATCCAATCCTCAAGCCCAGGCCTCGCCGCCGGATAGAGCTTCACCACATCCGGATCGTGGCCCGGCACGATGTGCTGGCGCGACGAGGCGAGCTTCTTCAGCCGGCGGTAGCCTTCGAGCGTGTCGCCGACATTGTAGGTGATCGGGAATATGCGGCCTTCGTCGAGATGCGAATAAAGGTGGCAGCAGTCCGACGCCACCACGACGTAGCCGCGCTTGGTCTTCACGCGCACGCATTGCAGGCCCTTGGAGTGGCCGCCGATCTTGTGGAGGGTGATGCCGGGCGCCAGTTCCTCGTCGCCGTCGTGGAATTCGCAGCGATAGGCGAAGACCTTTTTCACCATCGCCAGCACGTCGCTCTCGCTGAAGGGAATGCGCAGCGTCTTGTGGCACATGCAGCGGCCGGTGGCGTAAGCCATCTCGTCGTCCTGGATGTGATAGCGCGCGTTGGGGAACAGGTCGTAATTGCCGGCGTGATCCCAGTGCAGGTGCGTGGCGATGACGTCCGTGACGCTCGCCGGTTCGACACCGATCGCCTTCAACCCCTCGCCGACCGGATGGAGAATCGTGCGGGCGCGTTCCTTGGCGGCGGCTTCGTCGAAGCCGGTGTCGACGACGAACGTGCCGTGCGGCCCTTTGATCGCCCAGACGTAATAGGTCAGCGACGTCATCTCGTCGTGCGGATCGCCGAAAATGTAATTTTCCGATTTGAGCCGCGGATGGGTGCCATAGGCGATGGCGTAGACCTCGTGGATATCGTCGCTCATGAATTTTTCCCCCGGCGGTAAGGTCCGCGACTTTGCCCGAGGCCATCGCCGGCGTCACCGGAAAGTCTCGCCAAAAACTCCCTTGAAAAATATAATAAGCGTCCTTATAATAAGCTGCGTAATCAAGGTTCGAGACATGCCGAAACTGCCGATCCAGCGCGAAACCGCCTTTATTGTCATGGACGTAGCCCGAATGCTGCGGACCTATGCCGACCAGCGTGCGCGCCAGTTCGGCATCTCCCGCGCGCAGTGGACCGTGCTGGTCCGCCCTCGATCGCCAGGAAGGCCTCAAGCAGTCGGAACTCGCCGACATCCTGGACCTGCAACCGATTTCGCTGACCCCGCCTGCTCGACCGCCTGGCCGAGAGCGGGCTGATCGAACGCCGCGCCGATCCGAACGATCGGCGGGCCAACCGGTTATTCCTCAAGCCGGCCGCGCGCCCGCTGCTCGATAAGCTGGCCGCGCTCGGCACCGACATGATGGCGACCGTTCTCCGACGGGGTGGACCCGAAGGCGAACGAGCGTCTGCTGCACGATCTCGGGGTGATGAAAGACAACCTGCGCGCAGCCATCCAACGTAACGCGACACAACAACAAGCTGCGAACGGTTAAGCCATGAGTGAGAAGGTCCTGAAAGTCGTCCCCCGCGCCGGAAGCGAAAACCACGCCCGACGCCAAATCCGAAGCGCCGGCGAAATCCGGCCTGTTCGCGCGCATTGATCGCAAGCGGCTGCGCAGGACGCTGCTGATCGGGCTGCCGGTCGCCGCGGTGGTGATCGGCTTTGCGATCTACATCATGGGCGGGCGGTACATTTCCACCGACAACGCCTATGTCGGCGCGCAGAAAGTGCTCATCACTCCGGATATCTCCGGCAAGGTGGTGCGCATCGCGGTGCGCGAAGGCCAGCACGTCAATGCCGGCGACGAATTGCTCACGCTCGACAGTCAGCCGTTCCAACTCGCGCTCGACCAGGCGAAAGCCAAGCTCGCCACCGCGCACAGCGATTTCGATAAAGCGAAGGCCAATCTCGTCACTCTCACGTCGATGGTGGATCTGGGCAAAAAGAACGCCGAACTCAAGCAGCGCGACGTCGACCGCAAGACAAAGCTGGTGCAGTCGATGGCCGGGTCGCAGGCCGATCTCGACACATCGATCGGCGCCCTGGTTACGGCCCAGCAACTCGAGCAGTTCACCGAACAGCAGCGCGACACCCACGCTCAGCTCCTTGCTCGGCGATCCGAATTTGCCGCTGGAGCGGTTCCCTGAATATGCGCAAGCGAAAGCCGCGCTCGATCAGGCGCAGCGCGACCTCGATCACACGGTGCTGCGCGCGCCGATCGCCGGCACCGCCACGCAGGTCGACAACATCCAGCTCGGCCGTTTCGTCGCCGCCGGCGGACCCATCCTCAGCGTCATCGACGATCAGGCGCCATGGGTCGAGGCCAACCCGAAGGGAAACCGACATCACCTATCTGCGCGTCGGCCAGAAGGCGACGCTCGATGTCGACAGCTTCCCGAACCATACCTTCAAGGGTACCGTCATCGCCGTGAGCCCCGGCACCGGCGCGCAATTCTCGATCCTGCCGGCGCAGAACGCGACCGGCAACTGGGTCAAGGTCGTGCAGCGCGTGCCGCTGCGCATCGCCTTCGACAAGGACGAGGACACGCGTCTGCTGCGCTCCGGCATGAGCGTGAACGTCGAGATCGACACCGGCCACAGCCGCATCCCGTTCATGTCGGGCAAGCTCAGCGACGCGCGATGAGCGCCGCCGTCGCATCGATGGACCCCAAGCTGCGGCGCACGCTGATCACGGTGTGCGCCATGACGGCGACCATCATGCAGGCACTGGACACCACCATCGCCAACGTGGCGCTGCCTTACATGCAGGGCTCGCTGTCGGCCTCGCTCGACCAGATCAACTGGGTGCTGACCTCCTACATCGTCGCCGCCGCGATCATGACCGCGCCGGTCGGCTGGCTTGCCGACCGCTTCGGCCGCAAGGCGGTGTTCATCGCCTGCGTGGCTGGGTTCACCGTCGCTTCGTTGCTGTGCGCGCTGGCGCAAAACATCGAGCAAATGGTCGTGTTTCGCCTGCTGCAAGGCATGGCGGGCGCGGCATTGGTGCCGCTGTCGCAGTCGGTGCTGCTCGACGCCTATTCGCTCGAAGAGCGCGGCTCGGCGATGGCCATGTGGGGCGTCGGCGTCATGCTGGGTCCGATCATGGGCCCGACCATCGGCGCCTGGCTGACCGACAACTACTCCTGGCACTGGGTGTTTTTGATCAACCTGCCGATCGGCATCGCCACCGTCGCCGGCATGTGGGTGTTCATGCACGAGACCAAGCAGCAATCGCATCTGCGCTTCGACTGGTTCGGCTTTCTCGCGCTCGCCGTAGGCATCGGGTCGCTACAATTGCTGCTTGACCGCGGCGAACAAGTGAGCTGGTTCGGCGCCACCGAGATCTGGATTGAGGCCATCGTCTCGGCGGCCGGCTTTTATTACTTCTTCGCGCATTCGCTCACCACCGATGAGCCCTTCGTGCGCTTCGAAATGTTCAAGGATCGCAATTTCGTGTCCGGCTGCGTGTTCATGCTGGTGATCGGCGTGGTGCTGTTCGGCACCATGGCGCTGGTAACGCCGTTCATGCAGAATTTGCTCGGCTATCCGATCCAGACCGCGGGCTTCCTGCTCGGCACGCGCGGCGTCGGCACGCTGCTGACCATGATGGCGGCGCCGCGGCTGATGAAATTAGTCGAACCGCGTTATCTTATTCTGTGCGGCCTGCTGATTACCGCCGGTACGCTTTACGAAATGACCGGGTGGTCGCTCGACGTCACGCAGACGACGATCGTGGTGACGAGTATCGGGCAAGGCGTCGGCCTTGGCCTGCTGTTCGTGCCGATCACGGCGGTGGCGTTCCTGACGCTGCCCGGCCACATGCGTAACGGCGCGACCTCGATCACCACGCTAGTGCGCAATATCGGCTCCTCGATCGGCATCTCGATGATGATCGCGCAGCTCACCAGCACGACGACCATCATGCATGCGCGCATCACCGAAGCCGTGACGCCGTTCAACAATGCGTTGCAGATGCCGGATATCGCGTCGAACCTGAATCTGGACAGCGACGTCGGCAAGGCGATGCTCGACGGCATCGTCACGCAGCAGGCGTCGATGATCGCCTATCTCAACGACTTCAAGCTCTTGATGTTCTTGACGCTGGCCATGGTGCCGCTGGTGATGCTGATCGGCACAGCGAAGAAAGTGCCGGGCGCGGCGAAGATGGACGAGCCGATCCACGCGATGGATTAGCCGAATCGTCATCCTGAGGTGCGAGGCGCAACGCGCCGAGCCTCGAAGGATGACGGGTTCAGGCTTTCGCAAATTCCCGGCGTATCGTCTCGCTGTGCTCGCCCAATGCCGGGATCGCGCCATAGGTCCGCTCTTCCCCGGCACGCAAGGGCGCCGGCGCCGGCATGCTGACCGGACCGGTCGGCGTGCCGACCGTGATCCGCCGCAGATGCGGATGCTGGCTCAGCGTCATGCTGTCGTTGAGACGGCCGAAGGCGATGTCGTTGGCGGCCAGCTTTTCCGTCAACTCGGCGACATCGTGCCGAGCGAATCCAGCGGCAACCTTGGCGTTTGTGTCGGCGCGATGCTCAGCGCGCTTGGTGACGCTGACGAAGCGCGGATCGTGCGCCAGCGAGGAGTCGCCGAGCACTTTTTCCGCCAGCACCCCGCCATTCGCGGTCATTCTGTATAGCGATGAGAATTTCGCCGCCGTCGCGCGCCTTGAACACGCCGTAGGGCGCGATGGTGGCGTGCGCGAGACCCAGCCGCTTGAACGGATTGCCGTTCTCACCATGCAGCAGCGGCACCGTCATCCATTCCGCCATGGCGTCGAACATCGAAATCGAGATCTCGGCGCCCTCGCCGGTGCGGCCGCGCGCGATCAGGGCTTCGAGAATCGCCTCGTAGGCGTTCAGGCCGGCACCGATATCGACGATGGAGACGCCGACCCGCGCCGGGCCTTCCGGTCCGCCGGTCACCGACGACACGCCGGACTCGGCCTGGATCAGCAAATCATAGGCCTTGCGCTGGGCGTAAGGGCCGGTCTCGCCGTAGCCGGAAATCGAGCAGCAGATCAGCCGCGGATAATCCTTGCGCAGCCGCACGACCGGAAAGCCGAGCTTGGCCAGCGCGCCGGGCTTGAGGTTCTGCACAAACACATCGGCCTTGGCGAGCATGGCTTCGAGCAGCGCCTTATCCTCGGCCTTGCCGAGGTCAAGCACCACCGACTGCTTGCCGCGATTGAGCCAGACGAAATTGGCGCTCTCGCCATGGACGACGTGATCGTAGGTGCGAGCGAAATCGCCTTCCGGCCGCTCGACCTTGATAACCCGCGCGCCGGCATCCGCCAGCCGGCACGTGCACTGCGGCGCGGCGACGGCTTGTTCGACCGAGACGACGAGGAGGCCTTGGAGCGGCAGCATCCTTACCTCTCCCCGCGCGCGGGGAGAGGTCGGTTTCCGCCGAAGGCGGAAACCGGGTGAGGGGGCGCCTCGACGTTAAGAGCGTTAGCTATCGTTTCCAACACACCGTCCATGTTGCTCATGATGTCGTTATTCCAGAATCGAAGAACGCGGTAATTATGTGCCTGAAGCCATTTATCGCGCACGGTGTCACGCGGGTTTGCCGCATGTTGGCCGCCATCAACTTCGATTACTAATCGTGTTTCACGACAGAGAAAATCCACGATGTATCGTCCGATCGGCTCTTGCCGCACAAATTTTTGTCCCTCTATGGAACGGGAACGCAGACGATTCCAGAGTCGCAATTCCGCGCTAGTCGAATCTCGCCGCAAACGCCGCGCGAACCTTGTCCTAGCTTTATTGACGCTGCGCATAACGATACGCCCCCTCACCCGACCCGCCTTCGCTAAAGCTCCGGCGGATCGACCTCTCCCCGCGCGCGGGGAGAGGTAAAGAGTGCCGCGCGCACGGCCTTATTTCAATACGACCTCGGCAATCCCAGCACGTGCTCGGCGAGATAAGACAAGATCATGTTGGTCGAGATCGGCGCCACTTGGTAGAGCCGGCTCTCGCGGAATTTGCGCTCGACGTCGTATTCCTCGGCAAAGCCGAAGCCGCCATGCGTCTGCACGCACATGTCGGCGGCAAACCATGCGGCGTCGGCGGCGAGCAGCTTTGCCATGTTGGCTTCCGGGCCGATATCGGCACCCGCTTCGTATTTGCGCGCGGCCTCATGCACCATCAGCTCGGCGGCGCGCATCTGCGCATAGGCGCGCGCGATCGGGAACTGCACGCCCTGATTCTGCCCGATCGGACGGCCGAACAAATTGCGGTCCTTGGCGTAAGCCGTCGCCTTGGCAATGAACCATTTGGCGTCGCCGATGCATTCCGCCGCGATCAGAATGCGCTCGGCATTCATGCCCGAGAGAATGTAGCGGAAGCCCTTGCCTTCCTCGCCTATCAGATTTTCCGCCGGCACCTTCAGGTTGTCGAAAAAAACTTCGGTGGTGGCGTGGTTCATCATGGTGCGGATCGGCTTGATCGCGAGACTCTTGCTCGCCTTGGCCTCGCGCATGTCGACCAGGAACACTGACAGCCCGTCGGTGCGTTTCTTGGCCTGCTCCTTCGGCGTGGTGCGCGCCAACAGCAGCATCAGATCGGAATGTTCGGCGCGTGACGTCCAGATCTTCTGGCCGTTGACGACGTAATGATCGTTGCCTTCGCGCTTTGCCGTGGTGCGCAGCGACAGCGTGTCGGTGCCCGAGGTCGGCTCGGTGACACCGAAGGCTTGCAGGCGCAGTTCGCCGGTGGCGATCTTCGGGAGGTACATCGCCTTCTGCTCGGCGTTGCCGTGCCGCAGGATGGTGCCCATCGTATACATCTGGGCGTGGCAGGCGGCGCCGTTGCAGCCGGAGGCGTGCACTTCTTCCAAGATTGCCGCGGCCGCGCTGATGGTCAGTCCGCTACCGCCGTATTCTTCCGGGATCAAAGCCGCCAGATAGCCGGCCTCGGTCAGCGCGCCGACGAATTCCGTCGGATAGCCGCGAACGCGGTCCAACTCGCGCCAATATTCGCCGGGAAACTTGGCACAGAGCGCGCGCACGCTTTCGCGAATGTCGGCATATTCATCGGTATCGGCAGGGTGTTTGGTCATGGCACTATTCTAAAGCAGGCCAAGCCAGGGGCTGACAAGTGGCCGTCAAATCGGGTCCCAGTCGAAATAGTCTTCCGAGCGATCCGGCGGCGTGAACGAGGCGGCAAAGGCGCCCTTGAGCTGGGCCGCAATCTTTTCCGGCGTCCAGCCGTCGGAGCGGTGAATGGTGCGGATCGGGCGCGGCTGGTCGAACAGGAAGATCTCGTTGTTGCGCACCGACATGATCTGCCCGGAGATGCCGGCGGCGGCATCGGAGGCGAGATAGACCGCCAGCGGCGCGATCTTTTCCGGCGTCATCGCGCGGAAGGCGTCGATGCGGCGCTTTTCCTCTTCGGTCTGCGCCGGGATCGACTCGATCATGCGCGTCCAGGCGAAGGGTGCGATGCAGTTCGAACGCACGTTGAAGCGCGCCATGTCGAGCGCGATGCCGCGCGACAGGCCGACGATGCCCATCTTGGCCGCCATGTAGTTGGCCTGGCCGAAATTGCCGACCAGACCCGAGGTCGAGGTCATGTGCACGTAGGCGCCGGACTGCTGCTCACGGAAATGCGTCGCCACCGCGCGGCTCATGTTGAAGGCGCCGTTGAGGTGCACATTGATGACGTCGGTCCAGTCCGACCAGCTCATCTTGTGGAAGATGACGTCGCGCAAAATGCCGGCATTGTTCACGAGGATGTCGACGCGGCCAAAGGCATCGATCGCGGATTTGACGATCGCCTCGGCATTTTTCGGCTCGACAATCGAGAGCGTCGAGGCAATCGCTTCGCCGCCGGCTTTCTTGATCGCGGCGACGGTGTCCTGCGCCGGACCGGCGTCCAAACCTGCGCCTTCGAGGCTAGCGCCGATATCGCACACCACGACGCGCGCGCCTTCGGCCGCCAGCAACATGGCGATGCCGCGGCCGATGCCGCGCCCGCCGCCGGTGACGATGGCGGTTTTGCCGGAGACGATTGAAGGCATGGGGAATTTCTCCACTTGTCATCACCGGGCCGCGCGAAGCGCGTGATCCGGTGATCCCGCTTAGGAAGGCAGAGCCTGTGACTACCTAAGCGGGATGGCCGGGACAAGGCCGGCCATGACAAACCTCAACCCCAAACTTCCTTGCTCAATTCCACGATCATCTTCAGCTTCGCCCACTGCTCGTCCTCGGCCAAGACGTTGCCTTCCTCGGTCGAAGCGAAGCCGCATTGCGGCGACAGGCAAAGCTGTTCGAGCGCGACGAACTTGGTAGCTTCCTGGATGCGCTTTTTGATGTCCTCGCGCGGCTCAAGGCGCCCGGACTTCGAGGTGACGAGGCCAAGCACCACGATCTTGTTGCCCTTCGGCAGGAAGCGGAGCGGCTCGAAACCGCCGGCGCGGTCGGTATCGTATTCCAGGAAGTAGCCGTCGTAATTGCACTTGGCGAGCAGGCTTTCGGCCACCGGCTCGTAGCCGCCGGACGAGATGAAGGTCGAGCGGAAATTGCCGCGGCAGACGTGCGTCGTGATCGTCATATCGGCGGGCTTGGCTTCCAGCGCCTTGTTGATGGTCTTGGTGTAGGTCTCCTGGAGATGATCGATGTCGAGGCCGCGGTCGCGCGCCTTCTGCAATTCCTCTTTGGAGCAGAGATAAGCCCAGGCGGTGTCGTCGAACTGCAGATAGCGGCAGCCGGCGTCGTAGAAAGCCTTGATTGCCTTTTGATAGGCCGTGGCGAGATCTTCGAAAATGGCGTCGCGGTCGGGATAGGCGGACTTTGCCACCGCACCAGGCTCAAGCCGAAAATGCATCACGCTCGGCGCGGGGATCGTCATCTTCGGCGTCACCTTGGTGTGCGCCTTTAAGAACTTGAAATGCTCCAGCATCGGATGGTTGGAGAAACCGATCTTGCCGGTGACCTTGATGCTCTGCATCTTGGTCTGCACGCCCTGGAACTGGATGCCGTGGTCGAGCTCATAGAGTTCGACGCCGTCGAGCATGCTGAAGAAATCGAAGTGCCACCACGAGCGGCGGAATTCGCCGTCGGTAGTGAGTTGCAGGCCGATATCCTCCTGCTTCTTGATGATCTTCTCGATCTCGCGATCCTCGACTTCCTTGAGTTGAGCCGGCGTGATCTCGCCTTTCTCGCGCTGGGCGCGCGCCTGCTTGACCGGGGCGGTGCGCAGAATGCTGCCGACGTGGTCGGCGCGGAATGGCGGCTTGCTTCGTTGCGTCATGATTTCCTCCTAGAGCGGCCGGCTGCCCGGAAAAGCGCAGGGCTAAAGTTTAGCGAGCCATAGCATGGCCGGCGGCAACTCGTCCCGCGGCGGCTTCGCATGCATAGCGGGCGGTTTCAACTGCCCCGCCGAATGAAAAATAATGCGGCGTGGCGTTGAGGTCGCCGGCATCGGCCAGCGCCTCGATGATGCGATCCGGCCCGGCATTGCCGAGCAGGCCTGCCGCGGCGCCGGACATCAGGCCGCGCAGCGAGGCGGAAACCCCGCAGCGACGGGCATAGCGCAACAGAGCCGGGACGCTGGCCGGTCCGGCCATGCCGACTTTGACGGGCACATTGATGCCGCAGGCGCGCAATTGCCGCAGCCAGGTGCGAATGCGCTCCGGCGAAAACGAGAACTGGCTGACGATGACGGCGCGGAGACCCAGGGCCCGCGCCGTGGCGATCTTCTGGTCGAGGGCGGCTTCGAGCCGGTCCGGCGCGATGCGCGGATGGCCTTCAGGATAGCCGCCGACGCCGATTTCCTCGATGCCGGCTTCGCGCAAACGGCCCTTCTGGATCACCGCCAGCGCGTCCGCGAACGGCCCCGACGCATCGACATCGCCGCCGATGACCAGAAGCCGCCGGACATCGGCTTCACTCCGCAGCCCAGCAAGCATTTCGCTCAACTGCGCGGTGCTGGAAAGCCGCCGCGCCGCGACATGAACGACCGGTTCGAGTCCGGCGCGCCGCAATCCGGCCGCGGCCGTCACCACCTCTTGAGGACCGACCGTCGGCACCGCGGTGAGGTAGACCGGCGTCGCGGGCGGCAGGATGGCGGCGAGCGCCGCGATCTCGGCTGAAGTGGGCCGCGTTGCTTCCAGCGAAAAATTGCCGGCGAAGGCAGGGACCATGCGCCCTACTCCCGCCGGCGCGAGATCACGAAAGACTCGTCGTAGAACCACAGGCCGCCATACTCCTGCAGCACCTCGCGCGTCGCATCGATGTAGCGGCGGTCGCTGTTGACGTCCGACAAGCGATCATCCTCGATCTGCGCCACATAGATCGCCGCGTTCCAGGCGGCGAGCAGCGTCGAGGTGCCGATCGAGGAGGAAATTTCCGACGGCAGCGTATGCATGTCGTAGCGGAACAGCGAGCGCTGATCGGAATAAGTATTGAAGTTGAGGTCGCGGCCGGCGGGACCGAGCTCCTGTTTCACCGCCTTCAGCAGATCGTGGCGGTTGTGCATGAACGGATGATCGTTCGGCCACACTTTGTGGATGATCTCCATGCCCGGATCGTGGCCATAGGAATGCATCGCAATCATGCGGCCGCCGGAGCCGAGCGCGCGGGCGAGCGGCGCCAGCACGCGCTTGGCCTTGAATTCCAACGAGGCGCGGGCGCGGTAAGGCTGCGAGGCGATGACCAGATCGTAGTCGGCGACGGTGCCGCCGGGCTTGGGGATCACCTGATCGAGCAGAAATTTGTGATCGTTGCGATAGAGCACGAGCACGACCGGCCGCTCATAGACCGGGTTGCCGCTTTTCGGCGACACGCGCGCTTTCCAGTTCTCCGACAAAAACGGTTCGAGCGCGGTGATCTGCTCCTCGAAGGAGTGCGCGGTGCTGCCTTCCATCGGCAGTTCCTTCCACACCATGCTGGCCGCGGCGCTCAGCGACTTCACGGCCAGCCACGGCGCTTCGGCATAAGCGAGATTGGTGAGCACCAGCACGGTCGAGGGATGCTCGATGAAACGGTCCGCCATCTTGTGCAGCGCCAGGCGCACGTCTTCGAGGCTGATTTCCTTGCCGACGACATAAAACGGCATGGTCGGAAAACGGTCGTGCATCGAGCGCATGACCCGCGCCAGCACCGTGCCGTCGCCGATGCCGGCGTCGAATACGCGCACCGCCGGCGGGCGCGGATGGATATTGGCGAGTTCGAGCCCGACGCGCTGCGCGGTCTCCCACTTCTCGCTGCAGGTATTCACGAACAGCAGATATTTCTGCCGGTTGTCGAAGAAACGGAAATTGCGCTGCGGGTCGTCGCTGGCCTGGCCGGAGGCGACCGGCGGCGCGGCGGGCTTAAGCACCGGCAGCGCGCTCGGCGGCGCATCGAACAGCACGCGGCGGCGGCCCGGCGCCACGTCGGCATTGCGCGACATGAAGCTGCGGATGCGCTCGAGGGTGTCGGTGGTGATGCGGCCGCCGTTGCGCAGCCGGCTGGCGAGCTTGCCGTCGTTGACGGCGCGGCGGCCGAAGGTGGATTCGGCCAATCCCCGCTCGCGGCAGAATTCGCTGATCTCCAGGAGGATTTGTTCGTTCATGCCGGCGTGCCTTGCTTCGCGTTTCCCCGCCGGCTCTTTGAGGCCGGTCAGATCGAAAGCGAACCAAGACGCCCAGTATTCGTCAACCATACTCGGCACATTGGGAAAGATGGGCAGAGTGGGTGGGTTGCGCACATTGGTGTAAAGCCGGCTTATTGGAGCCAAAATAGGCCAAGACAAAGCCAAAAAATATATTTTGATGCTACGGGCGGGGTTTTGCCCACTACCCGACCCAAGTGGGTGGGCTTAGTGGGCACCCCGCGGAATTTTAGATGTCAAAGAAAACCGTCTCGTTATCGCCCTGCACGCGGATATCGAAGCGGTAGACGGACACGTCGCCGCGCGCTTCTTTGTGGGCAATCAGCGTGCCGCGCCGATCCGCCGGCACGATGTTGAGAATGGGATCGGTCCCATTCGCCGTCTCGTCGGAGAAATACAGCCGCGTGTAAACCTGCCGCAACATCCCGCGCGAGAAGATACAGAACACGATGTGCGGCGCCTGCGGTTTGCCGTTCGGACCCGGCACCGCGCCCGGCTTGACGGTATCGAAGCTGAAGACGCCGTCTTTGTCGGTGGCGGAGCGGCCGAAGCCGGTGAACTTGGCGTTCGGCCGCGGCGTCTCGCCGCGCGCGTGGGCATAGCGGCCCTGGGAGTCGGCCTGCCAGATCTCGAGCATGGCGTCATTGATCGCCGCGCCGTCGCCGTCGGTGATGCGGCCCTCGATGCGGATCTTCTGGCCCGTAGCGTCCGGCGTGATCAGGTTGTCGCCGACGGTTTCCTTCCAGCTATAGCTGCCGTTCGGATCCCATTTGTTGCGGCCTTCCGGCGTCAGGCCGTAGGCAAAGAACGGGCCGACGGTTTGGGACGGTGTGATTTCGGACATCAGTGCTTATCCGTATCGAGAGGCGTCTGTTCGCGGCCGCGCAGCACGATGTTGAAGCGGAAACACAACGCCCAGTCCGGGACGGTGTTTTCCAGATCAAAACTCGACACCATGCGCAGGCGCGCCTTCTCGTCGGTCACCGAATTGAAGATCGGATCGAACGGAAACAGCGGGTCGCCCGGGAAATACATCTGCGTCACCAGCCGCGTTAAGAACGACTGGCCGAACACCGAGAAATGGATGTGATTGGGACGCCAGGCATTGTGGTGGTTGCCCCAAGGATAGGCGCCGGGCTTCACGGTGATGAATTTGTAATAGCCGTTCCTGTCGGTGATCGTGCGCCCCGCGCCGGTGAAGTTCGGATCGAGCGGCGCCGGATGCTGATCGACGATATGCACATAACGGCCGCAGGCATTGGCCTGCCAGATTTCCACCAGCGTATCCGGCACCGGACGCTTGTCCTCATCGAGCACTTGGCCGTGCACGATGATGCGCTCGCCCAAAGGCTCGCCTTTGTGCTGTTTGGTGAGGTCGGCGTCGCCTTCCTGCACCGCGTCGTGGCCGAAGGCCGGTCCGGTCAGTTCGGACAAAGTATGCGGCACGATAACCAGCGGCTTCGACGGCGAACGCTTCGCCGTGCTGCGATATTCCGGGCTCAAATGCTTCGGATAAACGCTGAGACTTTCCTTCGGATAGATCAGCGACATTATTTTATCCTTCGTATTAGACAATCCGCTCCAGCGCCAGCGACACGCCCTGCCCGACGCCGACGCACATCGTCGCGAGCGCGAGCTTGCCGCCGCTTTCTTCCAGCCCGTGCGCCGCCGTCAGCGCCAGCCGCGCGCCCGACATGCCCAACGGATGACCGAGCGCGATGGCACCGCCATGCGGATTGACGTGGTCCGCGTCATCGGCAAGTCCGAGCTGCCGCAGGCATGCTAGCGACTGCGAAGCGAAGGCTTCGTTGATCTCGATCAAATCATAGTCGCCTATTTTCTGATTGAGCCGCGCCATCAGCTTACGGGTCGACGGCACCGGGCCGATGCCCATGATGCGCGGCGGCACCGCGGCCGAGGCCATGCCGAGAATGCGCGCGCGCGGTGTCAGACCGTGCGCCTTCACCGCGGCTTCCGAGGCCAGGATCATGGCGGCGGCACCGTCATTGACGCCGGAGGCATTGCCGGCCGTCACCGTGCCGGGAGTGCGGAACGGGGTCTTGAGCTTGGCGAGTTGCTCCAGCGTCGTCTCGGGTCGCGGATGCTCGTCTTTGTCGACCTTGACGGTCTCGCCTTTGCGGCCGGCGATCTCGACCGGCACGATCTCCTTAGCGAAATAGCCCGCCGCAATCGCCTTGCCGGCGCGCTGCTGCGAGCGCACCGCAAAGGCGTCCTGATCGGCGCGCGTGACCTGGAAATCCTCGGCCACGTTCTCGCCGGTTTCCGGCATGGCGTCGACGCCGTATTGCTGCTTCATCAGCGGGTTAATGAAGCGCCAGCCGATGGTGGTGTCGTAGATTTCGACGCTGCGCGAGAAAGCTTCCTGCGCCTTGCCCTGAACGAAGGGCGCGCGCGTCATGGATTCGACGCCACCGGCGATGGCGAATTCCATCTCACCGGCGCGGATCGCGCGGGCGGCGGTGCCGACCGCATCGAGCCCGGAGGCGCAGAGACGGTTGAGCGTCACGCCCGGCACGCTGACCGGCAGGCCGGCTAACAGCAGCGCCATGCGCGCGACGTTGCGGTTGTCCTCGCCGGCCTGGTTGGCGCAGCCGAGGAACACGTCGTCCAGCTTTTCCCAGTCGATCTTGGGATGGCGCGCCATCAGCGCCTTCAACGGCACGGCGCCGAGATCGTCGGTGCGCACTTTGGCGAGCGAACCGGCAAAACGGCCGATCGGGGTACGAACGGCGTCGCAGAGAAATACGTCACGGGTAGCCATTTAAGCGGCCTCACTATGGGCGCGGTTGGTACGGGCATGAAGGTCGCGCAACACTTCGAGCTCCTTGGCGGTCGGCGGCGATGTCTCGGCGATCTTGTCGGCGAAACGCACCTTCCAGCCGGTGTTTTCCTGAATCTGTTCGCGAGTGACGCCGGGATGAATCGAGGTGACGATCATCTCCTTGGTTACCGGATCGGGTTCGAACATGGCCATGTCGGTGATCAGCTTGGTCGGGCCTTTGGTCTTGACGCCGAGTTTGGCGCGGCTATCGCCGCCGGTAACGTGGCCGATCGAGGTGACGAAATCGAGCTTGTCGACGAAGCTGCGCTTGCCTTGCGCCATGATGATGAAAATCTCGCCGCACGAGGTGGCGATCTCCGGCGCGCCGCCGCCGCCGGGCAGCCGCACCTTCGGCTTGTCGTAAGGGCCGACCACGGTGGTGTTGAGGTTGGCGTATTTGTCGATCTGCGCGCCGCCGAGGAAGCCGACCTTGATGCGGCCGCCTTGCAGCCAATAACGGAACATTTCCGGCACAGACACGGTGGTCAGCGCGGTGTCGCACAATTCGCCATCGCCGATCGACAGCGGCAGGATGCTCGGCTTGGTGGCCAGCGTGCCGGATTCGTAGATCAGCGTGATGCCGGGCGCGTGCGTGAGGCGCGCGAGATTGCAGGCGGCCGACGGCTGGCCGATGCCGACGAAGCAGATGTCGTCGTTCTTCAACGCCCGCGCCGCCGCCACCGTCATGATTTCAGCGGGTTTGTAATCGGCCATGCTGCTCACTCCGCCGCAACGCGGTGCTTGCGCGCGTATTTGGCGAAGGCCTCGGGGCCTTTCGCCATGACATTTTCTTTGATCCAGGCATGGAAGCCCTCGCGCTCGCGCGACACTTCGTCCCACTGCTTGTAAAAGTTATTGTTGCGCGGGTAGTAGCCCTGGGCATAGGACGGGAATGCGCCGCCCGGCACCTCGACGACATGACCGACGGTCCAATGCGGCAATATCACCGCGTTGAGGCTGCGCGGCCCGAAATCCTCGACGATCTCTTCCACGGTGACCACCGAACGCTTAGAGGCCAGCACCGCTTCCTTCTGCACGCCGAGCACGCCTTCGATCATCACGTTGCCGGCCTTGTCGGCGCGCTGCGCGTGAATCACGGCAACGTCGGGCCGGTGTGACGGGATCGCGGCGAGTTCCTCGCCGGTGAACGGACAGGTGATACGCTTGATGTTGGGATTCACTTTCGGCAGGTCGCCGCCGATATAGCCGCGAAGATCGCGCAAGGCAGGTCGGCCGCGCCCGCTTCGTAGGCATTGGCCATGGCCGCGTGCGAATGTTCCTCGACCTCGAGTTTGTGCGGCCAGCCGTTCTCAATCGCGTCGCGGAAGCGATGCAAGGAGCCAACGCCCGGATTGCCGCCCCAGGAGAAGATCAGCTTGTCGACGCAGCCCATGCCGATGAGCTGGTCGTAGACCAGGTCCGGCGTCATGCGGATCAAAGTCAGGTGCTTGCGGCCCTGCCGGATGATCTCATGGCAGGCCGCATGCGGAATGAGGTGGGTGAAGCCTTCCAGCGCCAGTGTATCGCCGTCGCGGACGCTCGATTCGATGGCTTCGGCGAGGGACGAAATACGCGCCATAAAGAGTGCTTCCCGGTTTGGCCCCGTATTTAGGGCCCGCCACGGACAGGGTCAAATGGCCAAATCGCGATAAGTTGAAGCTCCAATAAATGACAGCCATGCTGGGCGCGCGGCCGATCGCGCGGCGCTGGTGGACGAACTCTATGCTTCGCCGGTATCGTCGCGGATCATTGCAGTCGAAGGAAGGCGTTGATGGAAATCAAGGGACAAGCGGCGATCGTCACGGGCGGGGCATCGGGGCTTGGCGCCGCCACCGCCCGCGCGCTGGCCGCGGCAGGCGCCAAGGTCGCGATCTTCGACGTCAACGAAAAAGCCGCTGCCGAAGTCGCCGCCGACATTGGCGGGCTTGCGGTGACCTGCGACGTCGCGGATTCGGCCTCCGGCGAAGCAGCGATCAAGAAAGCAGCCGCCGCGCATGGCCCCGCGCGCATCCTCGTCAATTGCGCCGGCGTCGGCCCCGCCAAGCGCATCGTCGGCCGCGACGGCCCCATGCCGTTGGCCGATTACGAGCGCGTCATACTTGTCAACCTGACCGGCACCTTCAACATGATACGGCTCGCGGCGGCAGCGATGCAGCCGCTGGAAGCCTTCGCCGACGGCGAGCGCGGCGTCATCGTGTCCACCGCTTCGGTCGCGGCATTCGAAGGCCAGATCGGGCAAGCCGCCTACTCCTCGTCGAAAGGCGGCGTCGCCGCGCTGACCATTCCGGCGGCGCGCGAGTTCGCCCAGTTCGGCGTGCGCGTGATGGCGATTGCGCCCGGCATTTTCGGCACGCCGATGCTGCGTGCGCTGCCGCAGGAGGCGCAGGACTCGCTCGGCGCCTCGGTGCCGTTCCCCAAACGCCTCGGCGAGCCGCGCGAATTCGCCGCGCTGGTCATGCACATCGTGCGCAACGGCTATCTCAACGGCGAGGTGATCCGCCTCGACGGCGCGCTGCGCATGGCGCCGCGGTGAGTTGAGTGGCGACGCTCAGCAATACCCGCATTGTGCGCATCGAGTGGGGCGACTGCGACCCCGCCGGGATCATTTTCTACCCGCGCTACTTCGAGATATTCGACGCCTCGACCGCGGCGCTGTTCGAGCACGCGCTCGGCATCACCAAATTCCAGATGCTCAAGACACTCGAATTCACCGGCTGGCCGCTGGTACGCACGCAAGCGCGGTTTCACAAACCCACGCGCTTCGGCGACGACGTGACGGTGCAAAGCACGATAAAATTCGGCCGCACCAGCTTCGAGATCGAGCACAAGCTCAGCCTGAACGGCGAGCTATGCGCCGAGTGTTCGGAAAAGCGGGTGTGGATCGTGCGCGGCCCGCAAGGCCATCTCAAGCCGCATCCGGTGCCGGACGCAGTGCTGGCGAAGTTTAACGCCTAAGCGTTACTCAATTTCCGCCGCGATCTTCTTCAAGATCTGAATGAACCGGTTGCGGTCGCGCAGGCCGATGATGTCGTCGAGGATGCGCTCGTGCTGGCGGGCGCAACGCGTCAACTGGTTCAACGTCTTCTTGCCGGCGGCGGTGACCTTCAAGCGATAGGCGCGGCGGTCGTCGCGCATGCGCTGGCGTTCGACCAAGCCGCGCCGCACCAAATCTTCCACCACCGGCGTCAGGCTGGACTTATCGCGGCCCGCCGCCTGGCTCAGTTCGGTCTGACTTATGCCCGGGTTGCGGGCAATGATGGTCAAGGTCGCAAAGCGCCCCGGGCTTTCGCCGATCTCCAGCGAACGGCGGGAAAATGCCTGGAAGGCGGATTCCTGCGCCATGCGCAAATTGAAGCCGACCCAATAAGCCAGCGGGCCGAAGTTGATCGATTCCGCGCCGGCTTCAGCCGTCTTGCCGCTTTTCCTGCCGCCCGCCTTGCCGCGCCCGGCGTTGCCGTTAAGCCCGTTCTTGCCTCGCACCCGCCCCACCTCTGCTCGACCTTTGTTCCCGCGGCTGCCAGTTGGTTTGATATCAAACGATAATTTTACAACGCCGCGGACGTTCGCCTGAATAAAGGAAAAGTTGGCGCGAACCAACACCCAACCGAGGGAGGGAAACCATGAAACTCCGTTTCGCCCGCATGTGCCTACGCCGCCGCCGCGACGGCGCTGCTTGGTCCAGCCGACACCGCCGAGCGCGGCTTGAAGGAGATCATCGCCGACGGCGAATGCATGCTGGCGCGGCAGCGCCGCGTCCGCGCCGATGACGCCGTCAAGCTCGAACGCGGCGAGCGCGTCACCCGGGCGCGTTACGGCGTCGACGACGAGATCTGCACCGGCGATCATTCCTGCATCCGGCTGTCGGGCTGTCCGTCGCTGACGGTGAAGCCCTCGCCCGATCCGCTGCGCACCGATCCGGTGGCGACCGTCGTCGAGTCTTGCGTCGGCTGCGGTCTGTGCGGCGGGATCGCGCACACCGCGGCGCTGTGCCCATGGTTCTATCGCGCCGAAATCGTGCGCAACGCGACGTGGCGCGACCGCGCGCTGCATCGTGTCCGGCAAATCGTGTCGGCTGGCTGGGCGGCGTGCTGACCGGCTGGCTCGTCAGCGCCGCGGAAGGCGCCGGCTACCCGGTGCAGAGCACGTCGATCCCCGGCGTGGCGCAGCGCACCGGCGGCACCACTTATTACATCGAGATATTCCCGGTGAAATCGGCCGAACTTGGCGGCAGGCGGCCGGTGCTGGCGCTGAACCCCGGTGTCGGCGATATCGACATCGCGGTGGCGAGCGAATTGCTGGAAGCAGGCCGCACCG
The DNA here is from genome assembly GCA_037200245.1 of Pseudolabrys sp. GTDB lineage: Bacteria > Pseudomonadota > Alphaproteobacteria > Rhizobiales > Xanthobacteraceae > Pseudolabrys. Next base: position 39,026 of record JBBCIM010000019.1, on the reverse strand, counting down.
TGGCCAACGGGCTTCGTCACGCCGGACGAGGCCCGGCTTTGGTCGATCCCGACGGCGACAGCCTTGCCAAATGCCTGGCCGAAATCGACGGTCCGGCCGCTTTTCGCCTCACGGCTAAATAACAGGCCCATATTTGGGCTTTATTGTCAGCAATTCGCCCGTCGCGTAAAACACTCCCATAAGAAGGGCCGTCCAGTTCCCGCCGGGGATCCAAAAGGACGCGCCAGGGACGAGACGCATGGCCGCTCAACCTGCCGGACAACGGCCTGCGATTGCCGCCGAGGCATTCTTACGCGCGCTCGCCGATCACGGCGTCGAATATTTCTTCGCCAATCCAGGCACCGATTTCCCGCCGATTGTCGAAGCTTTCGACCGCGCCAAGAAGACCAACGCCAAAATCCCCAAGCCGGTGCTGGTGCCGCACGAGAACCTCGCGGTGGCGATGGCGCATGGCGCCTATCTGATGACCGGCCGCCCGCAGGCGGTGATGGTGCATGTCAACGTCGGCACCGCCAACACCATCAACAACCTGACCAACGCATCGCGCGACCGCGTGCCGATGATCCTCGCCGCGGGGCGGACGCCTATCACGGAGAAAGGCCAATTCGGCTCGCGCTCGCGGCCGATCCATTGGGCGCAGGAGATGTTCGACCAGGCCGGCATGCTGCGCGAACTGGTGAAGTGGGATTACGAATTGCGCATGCCGAACCAGATCGGCGATGTGGTGGCGCGCGGCGTCGAGGTGGCGATGTCGCATCCGCGCGGGCCGGTCTACATGGTGTTGCCGCGCGAGCCGCTGTCGGGCCCGGTGACCGAGCCGATCGCGCCGATGAAGCCACGGCCGCAAGCAGCCGCAACCCATCCCGATCCGCGCTCGATCGCCACGCTGGCCGAATGGATCGCCACCGCCGAACGGCCGCTGATCATCGCCGGTGCGACGCCCGGCGATTCCGTGGCACTTTTGACGGCTTTGGCTGAGCGTTGTGCGATCCCCGTGGTCGCGCACAATCCGCGCAGCGTGTGCCTGCCGTCGAGCCATCCGATGCATTTCGGCTACGAGCCGGGCGGGCTGCTGACCGACGCCGATCTGGTGATCGTGCTGGAATCCGATGTGCCCTGGATTCCGCACCTCCAGCATCCGCCGGGCGGCTGCCGCATCGTCCACATGGGTGTCGAGCCGTTCTATGTGCGCTATCCGATGCGCTCGTTTCCGAGCGACCTCGCAGTGCAGGCCGGCATCGTCCCGGCGCTGAAGGCGCTGGTGGAAGCCGTCGAGCCGCGCGTGCAAATGGCCGAAGCACGCATTGCCGCGCGCCGCGCGAAGCTCACCGAGCGCATGCGCAACAGGCGCGCGCAGCTCGCCAAGGATTCCGTTGCCGGCGAGCGCATCTCGCCGGCTTACCTGTCGCGCGCCATCGGCGAGGCGGTCGGCGACGACGCCGTGATCTTCAACGAATATCCGCTGCGCGCCGACCACTGCCCACGCGAACTGCCCAATACGCTGTTCGCGCTCGGCCCCGCCGGCGGCTCGGCTGGGGCTTGGGCGCGGCCTTGGGCGGCAAGCTTGCCGCGCCCGACAAATTCGTCGTCGCGACGCTCGGCGACGGCGCCTATATGTTCGCCAATCCGATGGTCGGCCATTGGGTTTCGGCCAAAAACGACCTGCCGATCCTGACCATCGTGTTCAACAACACCCGCTACGGCGCGGTGCGCAATTCCACGCTGTCGATGTTCAAGGAAGGCGCCGCCGGCGAGAACGACGGCAACACGCTCGCCGACCTCGGCCCGCCGCCGCCTTATGACGAGATGGCGAAGGCGCAGGGTGCCCATGCCGAGCGCGTGGAAAAGCCGGCCGACCTGCCCGACGCCCTGGCGCGCGCCCGCGACGCCGTGGTCAACGGCAAACGGCAGGCGCTGCTCAACGTCATCACGCCCTATTGAAACGATAACTCTCCAAGAAACACCGCCTGCCACGGAAGGAAGCCCGATGCGTATCGACGCCTACACCCATTTCATCCCGCAAAAATTTTTCGACAAACTGGTGACGAGCGGCTACGGCGATATCGGCAAACGTGTCCGCGAAGTGCCGTGCATCTACGATCTCGAAATCCGCCGCAAGGTCGTCGACCAGTTCGACAATTACGCGCAGATCATTTCCTATGCCATGCCGCCGCTCGAGGTGTTCTCCAAACCGGCGAGGTTGAGCAAGACGCTAAGATGATCAATGACGGTTTCGTCGAGATTTGCGCGAAATATCCGGACTACTTCCCCGGCTGGGTGGCGCAAGGCGCAATGACCGCGCCGGATGCCGGCGTGCGCGAGGCGAAGCGCGCGCTCGACAACGGCGCGCTCGGCGTGCAGATCTACACCAACATTGCCGGCCGGCCGCTCGACGATCCGGCCTTCGAGCCGTTCTTTGCCGCCATGAACGAACTCAACAAGCCGATCTGGCTGCATCCGGCGCGCGCGGCGAATTTCCCCGCGACCAATATGAAGATCACCGCCCAGGACATGGTGCGCTTCGGCGTGATCGACACCGTGGTGACCGAGCCGACCGGCGGCGCCCATCGCGACCCCAAAGCCGCCATTGCCGCCACCGGCGAGGCCATCGCCAACGCGCTCGCCGAGCTCAAGCCGCTCAGCCGCGACGCCGTGCGCAAGCAGCGCCGGGAGAAGTTCCTGGCCATGGGCCGCAGCATGAGCCGGCTGGGCGGGTAACCGGCTGCCGCCGGTGTGCCTTTTTGCACAGAAGCCGACGCCTTTACCGGTGGTTTACCATGGGGTTACCGCCAATCTCCGGTGGCGTGGTTTGCCTTGCAGATGCCACATCTTATGGATAACGATATCTCAATGATCCCGCCCGTTCGGGGAGTACCGCGTTTGAAACGACCGTACCTACGAGCGCTGCTGGCCTCTGCGGCTGTCGCCGCCGCCGTTGCGCTGGCCGGCTGCAATCCCAGCGACATGCCGACCAACGGCCGCGCGCAGGCGCCGCTCTCGGAAAAAATGCTCTCCGAGATTTCGTCCAAGAACATGGACAAAGAATCGCCGATCCTCGCCCGCATCTTCAAGGAAGAGTCGGAGCTTGAGGTCTGGAAGAAAAATCGCGACGGCGAATACGCGCTGCTCAAGACCTATCCGATCTGCCGCTGGTCGGGCGATCTCGGCCCGAAGAAGAAGGAAGGCGACCGACAGGCGCCCGAGGGCTTCTATACGATTACGCCGGGGCAGATGAATCCGGCCTCCAACTACTACCTCGCCTTCAACACCGGCTTTCCCAACACCTACGACCGCGCCTGGGGCTACACCGGCTCCGAGTTGATGGTGCATGGCGATTGCTCGTCGCGCGGCTGCTACGCGATGACCGACGAGCAGATCCAGGAAATCTATGCGCTGGCCCGCGAGTCGTTCTTCGGCGGCCAGAGTGCGTTCCAACTACAGGCCTTTCCATTCCGCATGACGGCGTTGAACATGGCCAAGCACCGCAACAACCAGAACTTCGCGTTCTGGAAGATGCTCAAGGAAGGCTACGACAATTTCGAAGCCACCAAGCAGGAGCCGAAGGTCGCGGTCTGCGAGAAGCGCTACGTGTTCGATCCGGCGCAGCCTGAGAATGCCTCCAAGCCGCTGAAGTTCGACGCCAAGGGCAAGTGCCCGGTCTATCAGCTCGACAAGAACGTCGCCGACGCGGTGCTCGAAAAGCGCCGCGCCGAGCAGTTCCAGATGGCCGAGTACATCGCGCGCAACGTTTCGACTGTGCCGGACCGTCACGGCCTCGACGGCGGCATGAACCCGGTGTTTGCTTCCAAGCTCGCGAGTCACAGCGAATTCGACAATAACGGCCGCAGCTATCAGCTTGCCGGCAACACGCAGGCGCCGGGCTCGTTGCCGCGCACGCCCGTTGCGCCGGTAACCACCGCCGAGACGCCGCCGCAAGCCCAGCAGACGCAGCAGGCCGAGACCGGCCAGGTCGTGCTGGCGAGCGTGCGGATGCCGACGCCGGCCCCGCAGCCGAAAGTCGGCGAAGCGCCGCCCGAGAAACCGAAATCGATTGCCTCGTTGCTGGGCGGCCTGTTCGACGGCCCGTTCGACGAAGCCAAGGCTGCCACGCCAGCCGATACCGACAGCGAACCGGTTCTGCGCGGCAGCAAGAGCGAGGTCGCCTCGGCCAAGTCCAAGCCGAGCCCTGCGGTCCGCACGGCAGCGGCGCACGCGCCGGCCAAGCCACAAGCGGCCGCGCCGCCGAAGGCTGTCGCCGAGGCAGCGCCTGCGCCGAAGCCTGCCGAGAAGCAGCCTTCAGCGCCGCGCGGACGCGAGCCCGAAATGCGCACCGCTTTCTCGGCACCGCCGTCGGCCACGAGCGGCTTGCTGCTGGGCGCGCAGCCGGTGGTCCCGGCCGGCTCCTTCGACGCCCGCTTCTCCGGACTGCGCTGATTGTTGCCACCTGAGTTTCAGGCCGCCGTGCCATGGATTGCTTTGTCTACGTGCTGGGCAGCAACGCCAAGACCCGCGCGCTGACGTATGTCGGCTGGACCAACGACATCGAACGCCGCCTCGCCAAGCATAATGCCGGCACCGGCGCGCGCACGACGCGCGGGCGCGCCTGGGTCTTGCTGCATTCGGAATGGTTTCCGACCAAGCGCGAGGCCATGAGCCGCGAGTGGCATTTGAAGCGCGACCGCGCCTTCCGCAAGAAACTGCTGACGCAGCTCAAGGCCAAACGGGGCTAGTCGCGGTCGCGCAGGAATTGCCGTGTCGCAGGCGCATTGGCGCCGGCCAGATGCGGCGCCGCGAAGCCCGGAGACGTGCCGGCGACTTCATCCTCGAGCATCCGGAGCGACGCGCCGTCGTCGACGTCGTACCAGCCCGGCACGGTCTCGACCGGCAAACCGATCTCTCGCGCGCGCTCCAGCGTCAGCCGGAATACGTCGGCGGTGCTCCAGGGAATGTCGGCGAACAGCCGCGGATGCGGCTTCGATAATCCGATCAGCGTGTAGCCGCCGTCGAACGCCGGGCTCAGCGTGACATTGTCGCCGCGGCGCACGGCGTTGACCGCGGCGCGCAGGATGGCCTTCGGCAAAGTCGGCGTATCCGAATTGACCAGAATGGCGCCGGCGTGGCCGGCCTCGAGCAGATCGGCCGTGCATTTCACCAGGCGGGCGCCGAGATCGCCCTCGCCTTGCAGCATCAGCGCGAAGGGTTCGGGCAAGAGGGTGCGCAGCATGGGTTCCGAGCCGGCCGGCGTGTAGACGGCGTAGGCGGCGACGCCGCCGTCATCGGCCAGCGATTGGATCGTGGCGGAAACATCGCGGATGAAGCAACTGGAAATCGCTGCGCACTCTTCCGGCTTCAATGGCGGCGACAGCCGGGTCTTCGATTGACCCGCCATCGGCGTCTTGCAAACGATCGCAACCGCTACGGTTTGCATAGAATGCCCAGCCTCAGCGCCGCGTCAGCTCGAAGCGGCCTTCGGTCTCGTTATTGACGACGCCGTAGTTGCATTCCTCGGCGAGCGCGCGAAGTTTCTCCCGCGCGGCCGCATCGGGTTCGCCCGGCGGAAAAACGTCCGCGAATAATTTATAGGTGAGGTCGAAGATATGCCCGCTTGGCATGTCGAGCAGATAGCTTTTCAAGACCTCGCGCGTCAGCATGCGCGCTAATGCAGCGACGAGGCCGGCTCGTCGGTCTCGACGATGGCACGGCCGAGCGCGATGATTTCCGTTTCGACCGCGGCCTGCCGTTTGGTCAGTTCCAGATATTTGCGGGTCAGCGCGCCGTCGGGCGCCCAGTCGCCCGCCGAACGCTTGTCCGGCGGCACCTCGGCCATGTTGGCGATCATCTCGTCGATCGTTACGTCGAGCTTTTCGCGCTCGTTGCTCAGCGCGGCGAGCCGCGCTTTCATGTCGTTGAGTTTGGTCGCCATTTCAACGTCTCGCTTAAGAGTTCGCTAGGCGGGAACGATGACCTTGCCGATGGGCCATAGCGCGATCCCCGCCAGTTTCAGATGCGCCCACGCGAAGGGAATGCCGACGATGGTAATCGCCAAGAGTATCGCGGTGACGACATGACCGAGCGCCAGCCACCAGCCCGCGAGCACGAACCATATGACGTTGCCGAGAAGGCCGAGCGGTCCGGTGCCGATGTCTTCCCGGCCGAAATATTCCTCGCGCGACACGGCCTTCTGGCCGAACGGCAGCAGCGTGTAGGCGGCGATGGTGAAGGCCGCCCGCGCCCAGGGCAGGCCGATGATCGTGATCGCCATGATGACGCCGGCGATGGCCCAGCCGACCGCCATCCAGAAGCCGCCGACCAGAATCCACAGCAGGTTGAGCAATAAAGCGATCACAGACTGCTACTTCCTTCGCGCATACGCGCTCAGCCGAACTTGCCGTGGCAGTGCTTGTATTTCTTGCCGGAGCCGCACGGGCATTCTTCGTTGCGTCCGACCTTGCCCCAGGTCGTGGGGTCTTTCGGGTTGCGCGACGCGGCCTGGCCGCCATTGCCGGCGAACGCCGGCGCCAGCGGCGCCGCGGCCAGCGCCAATTCGTCCTCGCCGGTCGTCGGATCGACCTTGTGGGCTTCCATATAAGGAAGCTGGCTTTGGTCTTCGGCCGGCGGCTGCTGCACGATTTCGACGCGCATCAACTGCCCGGTCACCGCTTCGCGCAGGTTGTCGACCATCGCCTCGAACAGGCTGAAGGCTTCCGCCTTGTATTCGTTGAGCGGATCGCGCTGGCCGTAGCCGCGCAGGCCGATCACCTGACGCAGATGCTCGAGCATGACGAGATGCTCGCGCCACAGATGGTCGAGCGTCTGCAGCAATATCGACTTCTCGACATAGCGCATTACGTCCGGCGTCCATTTGGCGGCCTTGGCCGCCATCCATTCGTCGGCGCGGCGCTCGATGCGCTCGCGCATTTCCTCGTCGGCGATGCCTTCTTCCTTCGCCCATTCCTCGACCGGCAGGGCCAAAGTGAGCACTTCGCGCAACGCGGTATCGAGACCCTTGACGTCCCACTGCTCGGCATAGGCGTTGGCCGGAATATATTTGGCGACCATCTCGTCGATGACGTTATGGCGCATGTCGGCGACGGTCTCGTCGACGTTCTCGTCGCGCATCAGGTCGAGCCGCTGCTCGAAGATCACCTTGCGCTGGTCGTTCATGACGTCGTCGTATTTCAGCAAATTCTTGCGGATGTCGAAGTTGCGTGCCTCGACCTTCTGCTGCGCCTTTTCCAGCGCTTTGTTGATCCACGGATGGATGATGGCTTCGTTTTCCTTCAAGCCCAGCTTGGTCAGCATGCCGTCGAGCTTGTCGGAGCCGAAGATGCGCATCAGGTCGTCTTCGAGCGACAGGAAGAACTTGGAATGGCCCGGATCGCCCTGGCGGCCGGAGCGGCCGCGCAACTGGTTGTCGATGCGCCGGCTCTCGTGGCGCTCGGTGCCGAGCACGAACAGGCCGCCGGCGGCGAGCGCCTTTTCTTTCAGCCGCGCGACTTGCGCGCGGATCGCGTCGGCGCGAGGATCTTTGTCGCGCGCCGCCAATCCGTAACGTCGGTGATTTCCTGGCGGATGCGCATGTCGGCGTTGCCGCCGAGCTGAATGTCGGTGCCGCGGCCGGCCATATTGGTGGCGATGGTGATGGCGCCCGGCACACCGGCCTGCGAGACGATGAAGGCTTCCTGCTCGTGATAACGGGCGTTGAGGATGGCGAAGACCTTGGTCTTGGTGGCGCCGTCGTCGCCGGAATAGAGCGCGGCGAAGGCGTTCGGGTCGCTGAAATCGTGCGCTTCCCAGCCGGCTTCGCGCAGCATCTCGGCGAGCTGCTCGGATTTCTCGATCGACGTGGTGCCGACCAGCACCGGCTGGCCGCGCAACTTGCAGTCCTCGATCAGCGTGATGATCGAGCGGTATTTTTCTTTTGCCGTGCGATAGACCTCGTCGTCGTCGTCGATACGGACCAACGGCTTGTTGGTAGGCACTTCCAGCACTTCGAGTTCGTAGATGTCCATGAACTCGTCGGCTTCGGTCAGCGCCGTGCCGGTCATGCCCGAGAGCTTTTCGTACATGCGGAAGTAGTTCTGGAAGGTGATCGAAGCCAGCGTCTGGTTTTCCGGCTGGATCGGCTGGTGTTCCTTGGCTTCGAGCGCCTGGTGCAGGCCTTCCGAATAGCGGCGGCCCGGCATCATGCGGCCGGTGAATTCGTCGATGATGACGACCTCGCCGTTGCGCACGATGTAGTCCTTGTCGCGCTGGAACAGCTTGTGGGCGCGCAGCGCCTGATTGACGTGATGGACGACGGAGACATTCTCGACGTCGTAGAGCGACTCGCCCTTGAGCTCGCCGGCGTCGCGCAGGCGCTGCTCCAGCTTCTCCATGCCGGCTTCGGTCAAGGTGACCGTGCGCTGCTTCTCGTCGACCTCGAAGTCGCCTTTGTCGAGCAGCGGGATATAGCTGTCGATGGTGTTGTAGAACTCGGAACGGTCGTCGAGCGGGCCGGAGATGATCAGCGGCGTGCGCGCTTCGTCGATGAGGATCGAGTCGACTTCGTCGACGATCGCATAGATGTGGCCGCGCTGGACCATGTCCTCCATGCGGTACTTCATGTTGTCGCGCAGATAATCGAAGCCTAGCTCGTTATTGGTGCCGTAGGTGACGTCGCAGTCGTAGGCCTTCTTGCGCTGCTCGTCGTCGAGCCCGTGCACGATCACGCCGGTGGTCAGGCCGAGGAAATTATAGATCTGCCCCATCCACTCGGAGTCGCGTTTGGCGAGGTAGTCGTTGACGGTAACGACGTGGACGCCGCGGCCGGAAATCGCGTTGAGATAGACCGCCAGCGTCGCGACCAAGGTCTTGCCTTCGCCGGTCTTCATCTCGGCGATCTTGCCTTCGTGCAGGATCATGCCGCCGATCAACTGGACGTCGAAATGGCGCTGGCCGATGACGCGCTTGGCGGCCTCGCGCACGGTGGCGAAGGCCGGCACCAGGATGTCGTCGAGCGAGGCGCCGTCGGCGACCTGCTTCTTGAATTCGGCGGTACGGGCGCGCAGCGCCTCGTCGGACAGCGCCGCGACTTCGGGCTCCAGGGCGTTGATGGCATCCACCCGCGGCTGATAGCTGCGAATCCGCCGCTCATTGGCAGAACCAAACAGCTTGCGGGCAACGGCGCCGATCATCGGGGAGCTCCTCAATTATGCCGGGGCGCTTTTATTACGCCGCCGCGGCCGGAAGTTGCTTCCGGCGCTCCGGAAATACAGCACTTTTCGGGTAATTTCGACGCGATTAGCGGCTTTTGCTCGCGCCTAGCCGAGAGATAGGAGGGGGTCGGTTTATTGTCAATTGGCGGCTTGCCGCGGCCTTTCAAGGACTTAATCGGTCACAGGGACGTTAAGAACGGGTCATTGATCCGCCATTGCAAAGCCACGGTTGTTGGGTGACAAGTCCGCCGCCGCCCGCGGTGTAGCGGGCCCCCGATTTCCAAGGACAGCCCATGACCAATTCCCTCCCCGCCGCCGCCCCGGCACCCTTTCGCCGCGCCGGTATCGTCGCCGCCACATTGGCGCTGCTGATGGTGCCTGCCGCCTCGCTTTTCGCCCAGGACAAGGACCCGGTCGTCGCCAAGGTGAACGGCACGGAAATCCACCAGAGCGACCTCGCCGTCGCCGAGGAGGAAGCCGGCCAGCTGCCGCCGATGGCGCCGGAAGCCAAGCAGGATTACCTGGTGCAGTTCGTTGCCGACATGATCTTGGTGTCGAAAGCCGCCGAGAACCAGAAGCTCGGCGACGGCGATGAGTTCAAGCGCAAGGTCGCCTTTGCCCGCAACAAGCTGCTGATGGAAGCGCTGCTGCAAAAGACCGGCAAGGACGCACTGACCGATGCCGAGATGCACAAGGTCTATGAGGACGCGCTCAAGCAGATGGGCGACGAAAAGGAAGCCCACGCCCGCCATATCCTGGTCCGCGCCGCCGCCGGCGACGAAAAGGCCAGCAAGGAAGCCGAGGACAAGATCAAGGCCGTCATCGTTCGCCTCAACAAAGGCGAGGACTTCGCCAAGGTCGCGGGCGAAGTGACCGAGGATCCGTCGGGCAAGGCCAATGGCGGCGATCTCGGCTTCTTCAGCAAGGAGCAGATGGTGCCGGAATTCTCCGATACCGCCTTCGGCCTGGAGCCGGGCAAGATTTCCGGTCCGGTCAAGACCCAGTTCGGCTGGCACGTCATCAAGCTCGAAGAAAAACGCACCAAACCGGCGCCGAAGTTCGAAGACGTCAAGGCGCAAATCGAGCAATACGTGACGCGCAAGGCGCAGGCCGAGATGGTGACCAAGCTGCGCGCCGAGGCCAAGATCGAGCGGCTCGACAAGCCGGCGGCGCCGGCCGAACCGGCCAAGACGGACGCGAAGCCCGCGGCACCGGCTGCTCCGGCGAAGAAGTAAGACCGACCTTACTCATCAAATGAATTCGTGGTGGCCGGCCCTTGTGCCGGCCATTTCGCTTAGGTAGGCACGTCATTGCCTCATCAATCGAGATCACCGGGTCTCGGCGCTGCGCGCCGGCCCGGTGATGACAAGGGCTAAACATGTCCACCTCAGTCTCCCCCCTCGCCCCGACCAACGTCCCCGCGCTGCCGCCGATTGCCGGCGTGCGCATGGCGACCGCCGAAGCCGGCATCCGCTATGCCAACCGCACCGACGTGCTGCTGGCGCTGTTCGACGAAGGCACCACCGTCTCGGGGGTGTTCACCAAATCCAAATGCCCGTCGGCGCCGGTCGAATGGTGCCGCGCCAATCTCAAGGGCGGCAAAGCCCGCGCGCTGGTGGTCAATTCCGGCAACGCCAATGCTTTCACCGGCAAGAACGGCCGCGACGCCTGCAAGTTCACGGCGCAGATCGCCTCGCGCGCCATCGGCTGCAAGCCGGCCGACATTTTCCTCGCCTCGACCGGCGTGATCGGCGAGCCGTTGAAAGCGCAAGCTTTTGACGGCGTCATGGACAGTCTGGTCGCGCGCGCGCAGCCGGGCGAATTCGCCGCCGCCGCCAAGGCGATCATGACCACCGACACGTTTGCGAAAGTCGCAACCGCGACCGCCAAGATCGGCAAGGCAAAGGTCACGATCAACGGCATTGCCAAAGGCGCCGGCATGATCGCGCCCGACATGGCGACGATGCTGTCTTTCATCTTCACCGACGCCGCTATTTCACCGCAGGCGCTGCAGACTTTGCTCAAGGACGGCACCCTCGACACCTTCAACGCGGTGACCATCGACGGCGACACCTCGACCTCCGACACGCTGATGATGTTTGCGACCGGCAAAGCCAAAGACTGCCCGCGCATCGCGCGCGCCAACGATCCGCGGCTGAAGGCGTTCAAGAAGGCGCTGCAAGCGGTGCTCGCCGATCTGTCCGAGCAGGTCGCGCGCGACGGCGAAGGCGCGCGCAAGCTTGTCGAGATCGTGGTCGAGGGCGCGGTGTCGAAGCACTCGGCGCGGCGTATCGCCATGTCGATCGCCAATTCGCCGCTGGTGAAGACCGCGATTGCCGGCGAGGACGCCAATTGGGGCCGCGTGGTGATGGCCGTCGGCAAGGCCGGCGAGCCAGCCGACCGCGACAAGCTCTCGATATGGTTTGCCGGCATCCGCGTGGCGCACAGGGGTGCGCGCGATCCCGGCTATGACGAGGCCGCCGTGAGCGCCGAGATGAAGAAGCCGGAAATCTTCTTGAAGGTCGCGCTCGGCCTCGGCAAAGGCCGCGACCGGGTGCTGACCTGCGACCTCACCAAGGAATACATCGCCATCAACGGCGACTATCGGTCGTGACGCGGGCTGGCGCGATGGCCCTGACGGCTGCCCTTGCCGGGATCGTAGCGCTGCCCCTCGCACATGCCGACACTCGAGCCTGCCGGCGCCAAGCCGTGAGCAATGTCGAAACCATCATCGGCGTCGGCGTGCGCTGGAATAAAGCCTGCCAAAGCATCGGCTTTCCGGCGATCATTCTCGATAGCCCGCCGGCCAATGGCTTCATCTGCATCCGGCTCGGCGCGGTCAAGCCGCACAGCATACTGCGCGGCAATGCCGACCATTGCCTCCGTGTTCCGATGCAGGGTGCGCAAATCGTGTATCGCTCCCGTCCAGGCTTTGATGGCGCGGATAGCGTTGCCTATACACTGAAATTTCCTCGCGTCGAGCAATCCTACAACGTCGGTATCAAAGTTCACGCGCCGGCCGGCGCGCCCGCGGCACCGAATGCCGGATTCGGACTCGAACGCCAGCGGCCGGGACCTGCCCCCGAATGCACCGCGCTGGTATCGTAGGCGCATGACGCCGCCCAGCGCCAAAATCGTTTTGGTTGCCGCCTGCGCGCTGGTCGATGCCGACGGCCGCGTGCTGCTGGCGCAGCGGCCCGAAGGCAAGGCGATGGCGGGCTTGTGGGAGTTCCCCGGCGGCAAGATCGAGAACGGGGAACTTCCGGAACAAAGTTTGATCCGGGAACTTAACGAGGAACTCGGCATCGTCGTCAGCGAAGCCTGTCTCGCGCCGCTGACTTTCGCCAGCCATAGTTATCCGGATTTTCACTTGTTGATGCCACTTTACGTCTGCCGGCGCTGGCAAGGAACCGTCGCCGCGAATGAGGGGCAACAACTTGCCTGGGTGAAGCCGAATCGCTTGCGCGACTATAAGATGCCGCCGGCGGACGTTCCGCTCGTGGCTCACCTGATGGCGCTGCTGTGATGGCGCCAATCGCGGCTTGGAAAGGCATTCCAATGCGCCATTTGATTCCCAGTGCAGTGCGGCGATTTATTGCAGCGCAACGCGGCGCGACGGCGATTGAATATGCCTTGATCGCGACCGGCGTCGCCATGGCGCTGGTCGCCATCGTCGCTTCGCTCGGCACCAAAGTGAATACGATGTGGGGCAGCGTCGCCACCGCGCTGCATTAATCTCAAGACTCTCCCGGCTTCTCGCCCGTCGATATTTCCTTGGCGCCGAGCGCGTCGGCGAGCCGGTGCGTGGCCGAGCCGGGCCTGAGCGGCTTCTGCTGGCTCTCGTGCGGCGTCCAGCCCGACAGCCAGGCGATCTCGAATGTCGCGCGCAAGCGGCCGTCGGCGTCGGCAAACCGGCGCGTATAAATCTCCACCATCTTCGCCAAAGTCGCGCGCTTGAGCGGCGTGCGCCGCCGATCGACCAGAATATTGGTCGCGCCCATGCGGCGCAGATCGTTCATCAGCGCAAACACGTTCGGATAGCGCACCGTGAGGCGGTCGCTGTCGACCACCGGCAAGGCAAAGCCGGCGCGTTGCAGCAGCGCGCCGAGCTCGCGCACGTCGGCGAAAGGCGCAACCCGCGGCGACACGCCGCCTTCGATTTCGCTCTCGGCCTCGGCGAAGGCTTCGCGCAGCTCGGTGAGGCTGTCGCCGCCGATAAGCGCCGCGAGCAGCAAGCCGTCCGGCTTCAAGGCGCGGCGAATCTGGATCAGCGTGCCGGGCAGATCGTTGACGAATTGCAGCGACAGAGCCGACACCGCCAGGTCGAGCGAAGCGTCGGCAAACGGCAGCGCCTCCTCGTCAATGATAATGCTGCCGGAGCCGACGATGTTGCCGATCTTGCCGCTCGCGGCCAGCCCCCGCCGCACGGCATCCGTCGGCGTGCCGATATCGGCGGCGCGTTCGAAGCTGCGCAGCACGGGGGCCAGCCGCTCGCCGAGCTCTTCGGCGACGCGGTCGAGCAGGAATGTTTCGGCCCCAAGCGCACGGGCGCGGCGCTGGCGCGCGCGCAACAGCTTGCGGTCGAAGATGGTCGGGCTCGAAGACATCTGGTAACCTTTGCAGCATGAACCAGCTTGTCTCGGCAAGCCAGGAAGGTGAGCCGGCTGAGGCTACGCCGCGCCTCAGGTCCGTCCGCAACGGTTTGCGCCACGCGCTGCTGCTGGCGCTGGATGTCGCGCTGCCGCCACTGTGTCCGTCGTGCCGCGAACCGCTCGGCGACGGCGCCGGCCTTTGCGCTGCGTGCTGGTCGAAACTGTCGCTGATCGAGAAGCCGTACTGCGCGCGGCTCGGCATTCCCTTCACCTACGATCCGGGTCCCGGCCTGCTGTCGATGGAAGCGATGGCCAATCCGCCGGCTTACGACCGCGCGCGCGCGGCAGTGCGCTACGATGACGTCGCGCGGGAACTGGTGCAGCGCTTCAAATACAGCGACCGGCTCGATCTCGGCCCCATGATGGGCCGCTGGATGGCGCGCGCCGGCGGCGAATTGCTGGCCGAGGCCGATGCATTGGTGCCGGTGCCGCTTCACTGGCGCAGGCTTTGGGCGCGGCGATTCAATCAGGCGGCGACCTTGGCCGGCACCATTTCGGGCCTGGCCGGCGTGCCGGTGTTGCACGGCGCGCTCGCGCGCGTGCGGGCAACGCCGCAGCAGGTCGGCCTGTCGCGGCCCGAACGGGCCAGCAACGTGCAGGGCGCCTTCCAGGTGCCGCCCGAACGCAAGGCCGACATCAAGGGCAAAAGGCTGGTGCTGATCGACGACGTTTTGACCTCCGGAGCCACGGTCGACACCTGCGCCCGGGCCCTGCTGCGGGCGGGCTGCGCCCATGTCGATGTGCTGGTTTTCGCCCGGGTTGTGGCGCCGCTGCGCGCCACCATATAAATCAAGAACCCAGTACCAGTGGAACTGCCATGCCCCCGGTCGAAATCTACACCACGTCCTATTGCCCCTACTGCAGCGCCGCCAAGGCCCTGCTCAAGCGCAAGGGCGTCGACTACAAGGAAATCGACTTAGGCGGCGATTGGGCGCAACGTGACGAAATGATCAAACGCGCCAATGGACGTATGACCGTGCCGCAGATTTTCATCGGCGCGGTGCATGTCGGCGGCAGCGACGACCTGCATGCCCTGGAACGCACCGGCAAGCTCGACGCCTTGCTTGCCGGCGAGGCCTCTGCATGAGCGCCGGCACTTTCAAAGCGGCGATGATCCAGATGCGCGCCGGGGTGACGCCCGCCGTCAACATCGATGCCGCGGTGCGCCTGATCGGCGAGGCCAAAGCCTCCGGCGCCGATTATGTGCAGACGCCCGAGATGACCAACATCATGGAGGTCAAGCGCGAACGGTTGTTCGCCACGATCTCCGAGGAAGACAAAGACCCCTCGCTGGCGGCGCTGCGCGATCTGGCGCGCAAGCTCGGCATCTACGTTCATGCCGGTTCGCTGGCGATCAAAGTGTCGCCGGACAAGGCCGCCAACCGCGGCTTCCTGATTACGCCCAAGGGCGATGTCGCCGCGCGCTACGATAAAATCCATATGTTCGACGTCGATCTCGGCAATGGCGAAAGCTATCGCGAGTCGCGCAGCTATGCGCCGGGCGAGAGCGCGGTGCTGTCCGATCTGCCATGGGGCCGGCTCGGGTTGACGGTTTGCTACGACCTGCGTTTCCCGGCGCTGTATCGCGCGCTGGCTGAAGCCGGCGCCACCATGCTGGCGATTCCGTCCGCCTTCACGAAGCAGACCGGTGAAGCGCACTGGCACATCCTAAACCGCGCCCGCGCCATCGAAAACACCTGTTTCGTATTCGCGGCGGCGCAAGGCGGCAAACACGAGAACGGCCGCGAGACCTACGGCCATTCGCTGATCGTCGATCCGTGGGGCCGCATTCTGGCCGAAGGCGGCACCGAGCCCGGCGTGGTGATGGCCGAGATCGACCTCGCCGAAGTCGCCAAGGCACGCGCGCGGATTCCATCGTTGCAACACGGCCGCCGTTTCGAACTGGTCGAGCCGATGGCCGAGCCGACGCATCTGCATCTAGTGCCCGCTTTCCGAAATTCGTGAAACGCGGCAGCATACTCATGTACGAATTTCGGAAAGCAAAGGGCACTAGCAAGTCTTACGATTCTAGTGCCGCTTTTCGATTTGAAGTTCCTGATCGAGCTTTCTGCCGGCCGTGTAGGAACTTCAAATCGGCGGCACTAGTGCGGAGCGCCGAATGATCCGTTACGCGCTGGTCTGCGACAAAGGCCATGACTTCGAAAGCTGGTTTCAGGATTCCGCGGCCTTCGAAAAGCAGGCCAAGCGCGGCCTCGTTGCCTGTCCGCGATGCCATTCGATCAAGGTCGAGAAGGCCATCATGGCGCCGCGGCTGGCGTCGTCGAAGAAATTGAAGGCGCCGGCGCAAGCGCCCACAGCCGCGCCGGCTCCCGAAGCGGCCAACAATGCGCCGGTTGCGGCGATGATCGCCTCGCCGGTGGAAACCGAATTCCGCGCCAAGCTCAAAGAGCTGCGCGAGCATCTCACCAAGAACGCGGACAACGTCGGGACCAAGTTTCCCGAAGAAGCCCGCAAGATGCATTACGGCGAGACCGAGCATCGCTCGATCTATGGCGAGGCCTCGCCGAAGGACGCCAAGGAATTGGCCGACGAAGGCATCGAGTTTCTGCCGCTGCCGATTTTGCCGGACGAATGGAATTGAAGAGCGAATAGTGGGTAGCGAGTGGCGAGTAGAAAGCTTGCTCGCTATTCACCACTCCCAATTCGCTATTCGTGAACCTTCAATACGCCCACACCAGAAGGGCGACTCCGACCACGACCAGCACGATGCCGGTCAATTCGCGCTTGGTGGTCGGCTGCTTGAAGACGAAGTGGGTGACAACCTGGGCGAACAGCACCTCGACCAGCGCCAGCGTGCGCACGTTGGCGGCGGTGGCGATGGCGAAGGCGAGAAACCAGAACTGCGAGGCGAAGGCGCCCATGAAGCCGGCGAACAGCGACGGCTTCCAGGCCTTCATGATGGCGCGCAGCACCTGCGGATCGCGCAGCCCGAGATAAAGCGACAGCAGCACCGCCTGCACGACCAGGCCGACGGCCAGCGTATAGGTCGCGGCCAGCACGAAATCGGGAATATTCAACGCCAGAATGGCGCCGCGATAGGCGATCGCCGACAGCGCGAACATGGTGCCGGCACCGAGCCCGATTATCGTCGAACGCGTCGTGCCGACTTTGCCGGCGCCGGGCTTGAGCGATATCGCGATCACGCCCGCGGTCGCGATCAGAATAGCGGCTGCCGACAGCAGCGTGACATGATCGCCGAGGAAGACGAGGCCGAACAGCGCGACTTGCACCGGCTCGGTCTTGATATAGGCGTAAGCCACCACGAACGAGCGCTCGCCCATCGCCGAGAGCATCAGCGCGGTGGCGGCGATCTGGCCAAGCGCACCGCCGAAAATCCAGGGCCAGTAGATCTGCGGCATGGTCGGGATATGGGCGCCAGTCGCCGCCATCACGCCGAACAGAAACAGCAGCGCAAAGGGAAATCCAAACAGGAAGCGCACATGCGTGGCGCCGACGGTGCCGAGAGATGCGGTCAACTCGCGCTGCATGGCGTTGCGCGCGGTCTGTGCCGCAGCGGCGATGATCGTAAAGACGGCCCAGAGCATGGAAATTCCTTGGTCATGCGCGGGTGCCCTGCGCATCCACCGTTATTGCGAGAGGATGGATTGCCGGGTCAAGCCCGGCCATGACGCGACAGCTATGCGTCAGGCGGCCGATTTGATCTCGGCGGTCCTTTCTCCGACCAGCATGTAATTCACATCCATGTCGGAGGACAATTGCCAGCGATCGGCAAACGGATTGTAGATCACGCCGCGTTCGCCGGTGACTTGCAGGCCGCCGCGCTCGAAGGCGAGTTCGAGTTCCTGCGGCGTGACGAACTTGTCCCATTGATGCGTGCCGCGCGGCACCCAGCGCAGCACGTATTCGGCGCCGACGATGGCGAGCGCGAAGCTCTTGAGCGTGCGGTTGAGCGTCGCCGCGATCATCAGGCCGCCGGGCTTGACCATGCCGGCGCAGGTGGCGACGAAGGCGGGGACGTCGAAAACGTGCTCGACCACCTCCATGGCCAGCACCACGTCGAAGCGCTCATTCGCAGCAGCGAGGTCTTCCGCCGTGGTCGCGCGATAGTCGATCTCCAGCCCGCTACCTTCCGCATGCAGGTTCGCCGCGGCGATGTTTTCTTCGGAGGGGTCGGCGCCGACCATCTGCGCGCCAAGCCGCGCCAGCGGCTCCGACAAAATACCGCCGCCGCAGCCGATGTCGAGGATGCGCAGGCCTTCGAGGCAGCCGAGTTTCTTGGCGTCACGGTCGAAACGCCTGGCGGCTTGGTCGCGGATATAGCCGATGCGGGTCGGATTGAATTTATGCAGCGCCGCCATCGGCCCGCGCGCATCCCACCAGCCGGAAGCCATGCGGGAAAACCGCTCGACTTCGGCGTTGTCGACGCTGGAGGCTCTGCTGTTCACCATTCGGACCAATTTGCTCGGTGTTTACGGGCACTTGTTGCAGGGCCACCGGCCCGCCGGTATGTATACGCGCCTTTTGCGGCCGGCGCAGCCGGGCGCGTGTTAGCGCCTTTGGCGCGTCGAGGAACGTCAGGTTTCAAGAAGTCATGCCCCGTCTCGTGATGAAATTCGGCGGAACGTCCGTCGCCGATCTCGACCGCATCCGCAACGTCGCGCGCCACGTCAAGCGCGAGGTCGACGCCGGCTACGACGTTGCCGTCGTGGTCTCGGCCATGTCGGGCGTTACCAACCAACTGGTCGAGTGGTGCCGCCAGGCCGCCGTGCTGCATGACGCGCGCGAATACGACGCCGTGGTGGCGACCGGCGAACAAGTCACCGCCGGGCTGCTGGCGATCGTGCTGGAAGGCATGGGCATCAATGCGCGGTCCTGGCAGGGCTGGCAATTGCCGATCCTCACCGACAACGCGCACGCCTCGGCGCGCATCGTCGACGTCAACGGCGCCGAACTGATCAAGCGCTTCAAGGAGAGCCGGCAAGTCGCGGTGATCGCCGGCTTCCAGGGCCTGCACAAGGAGACCAGCCGCATCACGACGCTCGGCCGCGGCGGCTCGGACACGTCGGCGGTGGCGGTTGCAGCGGCGATCCAAGCGGAGCGCTGCGACATCTACACCGACGTCGACGGCGTCTACACCACCGACCCGCGCGTGGTGCCGCAGGCGCGAAGGCTCGACAAGATCGCCTTCGAGGAAATGATGGAACTCGCCTCGCTCGGCGCCAAAGTGATGCAGGTGCGCTCGGTCGAATTGGGCATGGTTCACAACGTGCGCATTTTCGTGCGCTCCAGTTTCGTGCGGCCGGAAGACATCGACCCGCGCCAGCAGCCTTCCGGTACACTCATTTGCGACGAGGGAGACATCGTGGAACAGCAGGTCGTCACCGGCATCGCCTTCTCCAAGGACGAGGCGCAAATCTCGGTCCGCAGCGTGCAGGACAAGCCCGGGGTCGCCGCGGCGATCTTCGGCCCGCTCGCGGCGGCCAGCATCAATGTGGACATGATCGTGCAGAACGTCTCGTCGGACGGCTCGACCACCGACCTGACGTTTACGGTGCCGTCGGCCGACTACGAGCGCGCCCGCGCCACCGTCGAGAAGGCCAAAAGCACCATCGGCTTCGCCCGCATGGACGGCGCCACCGACGTCGCCAAGGTCTCGGTGATCGGCATCGGCATGCGCAGCCATGCCGGCGTCGCCGCCATGGCCTTCAAAGCGCTGTCCGAGCAGAAGATCAACATCCTCGCTATTACCACCTCCGAGATCAAGTTTTCGGTGCTGATCCACGCCAACCAGACCGACCTGGCAGTGCGCACGCTGCATACGCTGTATGGGCTGGATAAGGCTTAATCCGTCACCCTGAGGTGGCCGCCGAAGGCAGCCCTCGAAGGGCGACGGCCCGCGATTCTGTGCCCGTTCATCCTTCGAGGCTTGCTCCGCTCGCACCTCAGGATGACAGATAGAGGCCACCGGCAGCCCCTATAACGAGTTGCTTGCCCCTCACCTCCCCCATTCGCTATAGCCTGAGGCACGCGCGGGCGTGGGCTCCGGACCCACGGCCGCGGCTTTAAAGGACCTCGATATGCGTGGCGCGCTTGGCGGTCCACGCGTGCTGTTGCGCCGTCTCCGCGAAGTCATGGCGGAGCCGGTCAGCGCGCAGGATCGTCTCGACAAGGTGGTCGTTCTGATCGCCGCCAACATGGTGGCGGAGGTGTGCTCTGTCTACGTATTGCGCGTGGACGGAACCCTCGAGCTATACGCCACCGAGGGCTTGAAACGCGAAGCGGTCCACGAAACCGTGCTGAAGTCCGACGAAGGCCTGGTCGGCCTGGTCGCCAGCGAGGCTAATCCGATCAATCTGTCGGAAGCCCACACCCACCCGGCCTTCTCGTTCCGCCCGGAAACCGGCGAAGAAATCTATCACTCATTCCTCGGCGTGCCGGTGCTGCGCGCCGGCAATACGCTTGGCGTCTTGACGGTGCAGAACCGCGCGCGCCGGACCTATACCGAGGAAGAAGAAGAGGCCCTGCAAACCACGGCGATGGTGCTCGCCGAAATGATCGCCTCGGGCGAGCTGTCCTCGATCGCCAAGCCCGGCGCCGAGCCGGTCGCGCGCCATACCATGCATGTTCATGGCATGTCGCTGTCGGACGGCATCGCGCTCGGCCACGTCGTATTGCACGAGCCGCGCGTCGTCATCACCAACGTCATCGCCGACGACGTGCCGCGCGAACTCAAGCGCCTCGACGCCGCGGTCGCGGCCTTGCGCGCCGACCTCGACCGCATGGTCGAGCACCGCGACGTCGCCGACGGCGGCGAGCATCGCGACGTGCTCGAAGCCTATCGCATGTTCTCCTACGACCAAGGCTGGCTGCATAAGATGCGCGAAGCGGTCTCGACCGGCCTGACCGCCGAAGCCGGGGTCGAGCGCGTGCAGTCCGATACCCGCGCGCGCATGCTACGGGCCTCGGATCCTTATCTTCGCGACCGGCTGCACGACCTCGACGACCTCGCCAACCGCCTGATGCGCGTGCTGATGGGCCAGGACCATGCCCCGGGCCGTGAGCAATTGCCGGACAACGCTATCGTGGTGGCGCGCTCGATGGGCCCCGCCGCGCTGCTCGATTACGACCGCAAGAAACTGCGCGGCCTGATTTTGGAGGAAGGCGGCCCGACGTCGCATGTCTCGATCGTGGCGCGCGCGCTCGGCATTCCGGCGGTCGGCGAAATCTCCAACGCCACCGGCCTCGTGGAGCCAGGCGACGCCATCATCGTCGACGGATCGACCGGCCATGTGCATATGCGGCCGCCGCAGGACATCGAGGCGGCCTATGGCGAGCGCGTCAAATTGCGCGCGCGGCGGCAAGCGCAGTATCGCGCGCTGCGCGACCGGCCTTGCATCACCAAGGACGGCCACAAGATGGCGTTGATGATCAACGCCGGCCTGACCATCGACTTGCCGCATCTCAACGAAACCGGCGCCGCCGGCATCGGGCTGTTCCGCACCGAATTGCAGTTCATGGTGGCGGACACGCTGCCGCGCACGGGCGAGCAGCTCACGCTCTATCGCACCGTGCTCGACGCCGCCGACAAGCGGCCGGTAACGTTCCGCACCCTCGATATCGGCGGCGACAAAGTGCTGCCCTACATGCGCAATTTCGAGGAAGAAAACCCGGCGCTGGGCTGGCGCGCGATCCGCCTCGGCCTCGACCGCCCCGGCCTGCTGCGCAGCCAGGTGCGCGCGATGCTGCGCGCCGCCGGTGGCCGCGAATTGCGCCTGATGTTTCCGATGATCGCGATGGTCGAGGAATTCGACAAGGCCAAGGCGCTGGTCGAGGTCGAGCTGACGCATCTGCGCCGCCACGGCCATGCGCTGCCGGAGCGCGTGCATATCGGCACCATGCTGGAGGTGCCGTCGCTGCTGTTCCAGCTCGACGAGTTGTTCGAGCGTGTGGATTTCCTGTCGGTCGGCTCCAACGATCTGATGCAGTTCCTCTACGCCGCCGACCGCGGCAACAACCGCGTGTCGCACCGCTTCGATCCGCTGTCGACGCCGGTGCTGCGCGCGCTCAAGGAAATCGCCGACAAAGGCAGCAAGCACGGCAAACCGGTTGCGGTGTGCGGCGAGTTGGCGTCGCAGCCGATCGGCGCGCTGGCGCTGGCCATTCTCGGTTATCGCTCGCTGTCGCTGTCGCCCTCCGCGGTCGGCCCCGTCAAGGCGCTGATGCTCGACCTCGATTGCCGCAAAGGCGAACAGGCCATCCTGCCCTTCCTGGCGCAGCCGGTCGGCAGTGTATCGATCCGCCACAAGCTCGAGGGCTTCGCGGCGGCCGAGGGCCTGCAGCTTTGATTTCTCTTCCGCAGCATCGGCTGGACGCCCTGCTCCACCGCCATGCCATGGTGGAAAGCGAACTCGCGACCAATTTGAGCCGCGACGATTACGTTAAACTATCGCGCGAATTCTCCGATCTCGGCCCCGTCATCGAGGCGATCAAGGCTTATCGCGCGGTCTCCGCCGAACTCGACGATCTCAATGCCATGGCAGCCGATGCATCGACCGATGCCGAGATGCGCAAGATGGTCGAGGCCGAGAAGCCGGCCTTGGAGGCGCGCAAGGATCAGCTCGAGCACCAGATAAGGCTCGCCTTGATCCCCAAAGACGCCATGGACGACCACGACGCCATCTTGGAAATCCGGGCCGGCACCGGCGGCGACGAGGCGGCTTTGTTTGCCGGCGATCTGTTCCGCATGTACGAGCGCTATGCCGCCCAGCAGGGCTGGAGGACCGAAGTGCTGTCGATGAGCGAGGGCACCAAAGGCGGGCTCAAGGAAGTCATCGCCGAAGTGCATGGCCGCGGCGTCTTCGCCAAGCTGAAATTCGAATCCGGCGTGCATCGCGTGCAGCGCGTGCCGGACACCGAGGCGCAGGGCCGCATCCACACCTCGGCGGCGACCGTCGCCGTGCTGCCCGAGGTCGAGGACGTCGACATCAAGATCAACGACGACGATTTGAAGATCGACACCATGCGGGCGCAAGGCGCCGGCGGCCAGCACGTCAACAAGACCGAATCGGCGATCCGCATCACCCATCTGCCGAGCGGCATCATCGTGTTCGTGCAGGAAGACCGCTCGCAGCATAAAAAACAAAGCCAAGGCGCTCAAGATGCTGCGCGCCAAATTGTACGACGCGCAGCGCAGCAAGCTCGATGCCGAGCGCGCGGCCGACCGGCGCGGCCAGGTCGGATCGGGCGACCGCTCCGAGCGCATCCGCACCTATAATTACCCGCAAGGGCGCGTCACCGATCACCGCATCAATCTGACGCTCTATAAGCTGCCGCAGGTCATGGAAGGCGAGGCCTTGCACGAGTTGATCGACGCGCTGGTGACCGAGCATCAGGCCGAACTGCTCGCGGCCGAAGGCGCGACGTGAGGCTGGTGCCCGGCCTCAAAGCCGGTGTCGCCGTTTCCGACGCATTGCGGCTGATCGCGCAATCGTTTCAAGCCGCCGGCATCGAGTCGGCGGAGACCGATGCACGGCTGCTGCTCGGCCACACGCTGCGGCTCGACCGCAGCGGCTTGCTCTCGCAAGCCGATCGCATTCTTGAGGCTCGCGAAGCCGATGCGGTGAACGCACTGGCGGCGCGCCGGCTCAAGCATGAGCCGGTGGGCGCGCATCTTCGGCGTCAAGGAATTCTGGAGCCTGTCGCTGCACGTCAGCGAAGCGGTGCTGGTGCCGCGACCCGACACCGAAACCGTGGTCGAGGCGGCGCTCGACTTCATCGTGCGCGGCGGCCAGAGGATGGAGGCCTTGCGCATTCTCGACATCGGCACCGGCTCCGGCGCCCTGCTGCTGGCGTTGCTCACCGAAATCCCGCGTTCGCTCGGCACCGGAACCGAGATCAGCGCCGCAGCCTTGGCTATAGCGAGAACCAATGCCGAGCGCCTCGGCCTCGCCCTACGATGCACCTTCGTCGAATGCGATATCGCCGAAGGCCTCGCCGGCCCCTTCGACCTCATCGTGTCCAATCCGCCCTATATCGCGCATGACGAGATCGCGACGCTGGCGCCGGAGGTTCGCGACTACGATCCGATGCTGGCGCTCGACGGCGGCAGCGATGGCCTGAATGGTTACCGCGCCATTGCCCATGACGCCCGCCGCCTGCTGGCGCCGGGCGGCCGGCTGTTCGTGGAATTGGGCGCCGGACAGGAATCCGCGGTTCGTGCGCTGTTTACCGATGCCGGATTGACCGTGGGAGCAGCCCGCAAGGATTTGGCCGGAATATCGCGTGTCCTTGGGGTCTCGATCGCGCCATGAACAAGCCGCATTGCCACGAGGCGAAAACGCAGGGCTGTCTTTTGAGCCAAAAAACCTCTTGGAATGTGGGCCGGAAACGACTAGCTTCCCGTTACGGAATCGACCCGTGAGGGTGCATTGCCACGAAACCCCGGAGCCAAGACGCTCTGTGAGGCGGCGGTGCAAAAGCCGATGACGACGAGCCGAAAAACACGGCAATCGAAATCGCCAGATACGGGTTTGGATGCTTCACCGTTGGGTGCATCACAATTTTAAACCTTGCGAAGAGATGCGCGTAACGAAAGATTGGCAACGCTGCGGCAGGCCCGTGGCAATGGGGTTGCTGTAGCAATCGCGACACAACGATCGACAAACACTTGAACATTCGCGCGGACAATTGACGCCCCAAGCAGGCGATCATTCGGGCCCGGCCGCGCCGCGGCATTTGTTTGGGTGTGAGAAGTAACGGTTCTGGTGAGCAATCGGCGGCAATCGCCACAGTGAAGCGAAGCGAAAGGTCTGCGAACGGGCACATCATGAGAAACGGTCAAAAACGTATGCGGGGTCGCAGCGGTGGCGGCGGCGGTGGCAACAATAACCAGCACCGCAAGAGTCAGAATCCGTTGACGCGGGTGTATGAATCGAACGGGCCCGACGTCAAAATCCGCGGCACCGCCTCGCACATCGCGGAAAAATATATCCAGCTCGCGCGCGACTCGCAGAGCTCCGGCGATCCGGTCGCGGCGGAAAACTACTACCAGCACGCCGAACATTATTTCCGCTTGATCGCCGCTGCGCAGGAACAGTTCCGCCAGCAGAACCCCTATTACAACAACCAGCAGAACCCGCAGGGTCAGCAGGCCACGCCGCAGGGCGCCGCCGACGACAATTTCGACGACGACGATGACGGCCAGCCGTTTGGGCAGAACGAGCCGGGCTTTGCACCGCAGCCGCCGATGCCGCAGGCGCAGCCTTATCTGCCGCGCGACGCGCAGCCGTTTCCGCCGCGCGATCAGCAACAGCACCGTCCGCACCATCAGCCCGCGCAGCAGCCGTACGTGCAGCCGCAGCCGAGCAACAGCCCGCCACCGGACGTGAACGGCCTGCCGGCCTTCATCACTGGCAGCGGCGCGCAGCCGCAACCGAACGTCGCGCCGGTCGCCGATGGCGCCAACGGCCACGACCAGGGCGACCGCCAGGATCGTTTCGGGCATCGCCGGCGCCGGCGTCATCGCAGCGGCAGCAACTTCAACAACCGGCCGGATAATTTCGGTAACGTCGCGCCGCAGGGCGCAGCGCCCTCGGTGCCGCACGAAGGCGGCGACGAACCGCGCCAGCCGGATTGAGCAAGGCCGTCATCCTTCGAGGCCCGGCGCAAAAATGCGCCTTGCACCTCAGGATGACGGAGTGAGGGCCGCCCCACCGGGCGACGGCGCCAGCGCCGGTTCGAGCGCCGGCACCAGTCGCCGCTTTTCGCGGCGCGCTGGAATCGCGCGATAGACCTGCTTGGTCGCTTCCACCAGATGCACGCCGGCAAACGGCGCCGACAGCGTCGCGCCAGTGCGCTCCCAGGCCACCGCCGAGCGCAGGAACCAGCCGCGGTCCACCGGCGGCACATACAAAGCTTCGCTCCAGCCGGTCGGCGTGAACCAGGTCTCGCGCAAAAGCTGATTAATCTGGGTGCGCGAATAAGGCCGGCCGTGGCCGAACGGCGTCGTGTCCATGCGCGCCCATACGCCGCGCCGGTTCGGTACCACCGCCAGCAACCGCCCGCCGGCCGCCAGCACGCGCCACACTTCGCGCAGCAGCGTTGCCGGGTCGTGCGTCATCTCCAGGCCATGCACCAGCAGCACGCGGTCGACCGCGGCGTCGACCAGCGGCAGCTCATTTTCGTCGACCAAAGCCGACAGCGCCGGCCGCGACGTCGGCCATTTCAACACGCCCTGCCCAGCCGGCATGAAAGCCAGGCAGCGCTCGGCATCCTCGCGGAACAGACCGAGATAGGGCGTCGTGTAACCGATGCCAAGCACGCGCTGGCCGGCGGTATCGCGCCACAGGCTGCGAATGCCGCGGCCGACGAAGCGGCGGGCCACCACGCCCAGCCGCTGGCCATAGAAATTGCGCAGGTCCACGACATCGATCGACATGCGGCAAAACTACCATGAAATCGTTGACCAAACCGCACGGCTCTTGACGCCGGGCATGCCCGGCACTTCATCAACATGATACGGTTAATGGCATAACCGGCCCTATGAGAGGATCATCGAATGCCCGCGGAAACCCGTCTGTTTCTCTGCCTCAAGGACAATTACGGGGTGCTGCTGCATGACCCGGAGAGCGGCGCCACCGCCGCCATCGACGCGCCGGAATCGGCCGCCGTCGAGGCCGCGCTCAAGGCCACCGGCTGGAAGCTCACGGACATTCTGGTGACCCACCACCACGCCGACCACACCGACGGCATCTCGGCGCTGAAGGAAAAGTACAAATGCCGCGTGGTGGCGCCCGCAGCGGAAGCCGAGAAGATTCCGGGCGTCGACCTCACCGTGCGCGAGGGCGATAAGGTCACGGTCGGCAAGCTCACCGCCAACGTGATCGAAACGCCGGGCCACACCAATGGCCACATCGCCTACTGGTTTCATGCCGACAAGCTCGCTTTCGTCGGCGACACGCTGTTCTCGATCGGTTGCGGCCGTGTCATCGAAGGCACGCCCGGCATGATGTGGCGCTCGCTTCTCAAGCTGCGCGATCTGCCGGACGACACCAAGATCTACTGCGGCCACGAATACACCTTGGCCAATATCAAGTTCGCCCGCACTATCGAGCCGAACAACGCAGCGCTGGCCGCCCGCGAAGTGGAAGCCAAGCAACAGATCGCCGAGGGCAAGCCGACGATTCCCGTTACCATCGGCAACGAGAAGAAGGAAAACCCGTTCTTGCGCGCCGACCTGCCGGAAGTCGCCGCCGGCATCGGTGCGTCGGACAAACAGCCGGCGCAGGTGTTTGCCGAGATCAGGGCCAGGAAGAATAAGTTTTAACAACCGTCACCCTGAGGTGCCCGAGCACAGCGAGGACCTCGAAGGGTGGCAGCCCGGGCCGTTCATCCTTTGAGGCTCGCTTTGCTCGCACCTCAGGATGACGGAGTGAGGTAGTTTAATGACGCCCCCCGCCGCCGCCGAGATCATCGCCAAGCTCGACCTCAAGCCGCATCCGGAGGGCGGGCATTATCGCGAGACGTTCCGCGATACGCGTCTGGTCGACGGCCGCGCCGCCTCGACCGCGATCTTGTTTCTGCTGGCGCGCGGCGAGCGTTCGCACTGGCACCGCATCGACGCCGTCGAGATCTGGCACTATTACGCCGGCGCACCGCTCAAGCTGTCGCTGGTAGATGGCGTCAGCGAACAGATCATCCATCTTGGCGCCGACATCGATGCCGGTGAAGCGCCGCAGGTGACCGTGCCGGCGCGCGCCTGGCAGGCGGCCGAAAGCCTCGGCGACTGGACGCTGGTCGGCTGCACCGTGGCGCCCGGCTTCAGTTTCGAAAGTTTCGAACTGGCGCCGATGGACTGGTCGCCGCGCCGCTGACTATAAGTAAAAGAAACGGCGAATGGGGGGGAACAGCGGACATGACAGGCCCAGATGACGTGCGCGGCATGATCGCGGTCGACAAGATCGGCTGCAAAATCCTTTTTCTCAACCCGAAAACTTATGAAACCGAGACGGTGCTCGAAGGCTTTCAGCGGACCGTGCACGAGCTTCTCGTCATGCCGGATATCGGCATGGCCTATGTGCCGATTTTCGGCGACGGCATCCATGGCCGAAACCCAAACCCCGGTCATGTCCTGCACGTCATCGACCTCATCAACCGCAAGGTCGCCCACACCATCGATCTTTCCCCCTATGTAGCGCCGCATACCGTACGGCTCGGGCCCGACGGGCTGATCTACATCACCTGCGAGAACAGCGCCGTGGTCGCGGTGATCGATCCGAAGACCAACAAGATGATTGACGCCATAAAGTCCGGTTCGACCAACGGCCACAGGCTCTGCATCGCACCGGACGGCCAGCGGCTCTATACCGACAACGAGGAAGACGCCACGGTATCGGTGATCGATCTGCCGAACCGCAAACTGCTCGGCCAGATCAAGACGCCGCAGGCGCTCGCCGGCATCGCCGTCCTCCAATGACGGCCGCACGGTGATCACGGTGAGCGACGACCAGCCGGTGGTGTTCCTGATCGACACGGCGACCGAGAAAGTCACCCGCGAGGTGCGGCTCGAAGGCGTAGCGAAGCCGGCGCAGATCGCGCGCTATTCGCCGGACGGCAAGTTGGTGGTGATCAGCAGCCTGAACAGCAACATGCTGAGCATCATCGACGCCTCGTTCGGCGCGCAGTCGGCGATCCCGGTCGGCCAGCAGCCGATGGATTTCGCCTTTCGCGGCCATGAGCTGTTCGTCGGCTGCCAGGGCGACGGCTCCATGCATGTCATCGATATCCCGAGCCGGCGCGTCAAACAGAGCTTTAAGGCCGGTACCGGCTGCGAATCCGTCGGCTTTTTCTAGGCCAAACAGCCTGCCGGTCTGGCAACGGCCCCTGTGCGCCGCTAGATAGGGCGCGGGAGAGCCTGAGATGAAGCGCGACAGCAAAGCAGCCAAGGAGCGGGAGACTTCAGCGCGGGAGGCTTGGGCGAAGCTGTGGCCCAGTCAGCACGCGGAGAAATCAGTGCCACTGCTGCAGGCGCTGCATATTCTGACGCGCGAGGCGACGCTGAATGCGGATTCGCGGCGCAAGCTCACGCAAGTGCTGCACCTGACGCAATTGCTGCGTCCCACGCTGGAGCACCTGCTCAAAGACGATGGCGATCCGGTGATCGCCGATGTCGGCGCCGGCAAATCCTATCTCGGATTTATTCTGTACGATCTGGTGCTGGGCCCGGCCGGCCGCGGCAGCGTCGTCGGCATCGAGGCGCGGGAAAAGCTTGTCGAATCGTCGCGCGCGCTCGCCGCGCAATCGGGTTTCGACCGCATGCAATTCATCGCTTCGCCGATCGCGGAAGCGGCCCTGCCCGGCGGCCGCGCCGACATGGTAACCGCGCTGCACGCGTGCGACACCGCGACCGACGACGCCATCCGCTTTGCGCTGCGCCATGACGCCAAAACGATTGCGCTGGTGCCCTGTTGCCAGGCCGAAGTGGCGCGATTGCTGGAAGGTCAGTCGGGGCCGTTGCGCCAATTGTGGCGACATCCGATTCAGCGACGCGAATTCGGCGCGCATGTGACGAATGTCATCCGCGGCCTGGTTCTAGAGTCACACGGCTACAAAGTGCGTGTGACGGAATTCACCGGCCTCGAACATACGATGAAGAACGAGTTGATCCTTGCCGAGCGGCATCAGCGCGGCAATGCGCAAGCGCGCGGCGAGCTCAACCGACTGATCGACCAGCTTGGCGTCAAGCCGGCGCTGCTCGACGCCTTGACGCCGTAGCGCATGATGGCGACGGGCATATACGGCACGCCATCGCCGGACGTGGTGGATATTCCAGCCGATGCGATTCAATTTTCGCCGCTGATGGCCGGCGCCGCAGACCTTGAGCAGCAGGGCGAAGGCAGCCTTGCCGCCATAACGATGCTGGCGCCGCCGGGAACGCTGGAACGGCGTTACGCCATGGCGCAGGCGCTGCGCGCGGTGGCTTCAGGCGGCACGTTCACGGCCCTGGCGAAGAAAGATCAAGGCGGATCGCGCTTACGCAAGGAATTGCAAACGTTCGGCTGCACGGTCGAAGAAACGGCGCGGCGGCATCATCGGATCGCGATTTGCGTGAGGCCCGATCATCTAACCGGAATAGACGAGGCGCTGGCGGCGGGCGGCCCGCAAATCGTCCAAGAACTAGACCTCTGGTCGCAGCCCGGCGTGTTCAGTTGGGACCGCATCGACCCCCGGCACCGCGCTGCTGATCCAGCTCTTGCCGGTGCTGAGCGGACGCGGCGCCGACTTCGGCTGCGGTATCGGCATTCTGGCCCGCGCGGTGCTGGCGTCGGCTAAGGTTGAACACATGACGCTGATCGATATCGACCGGCGGGCGATTAGGGCCGCACAACGCAATGTCGACGATCCGCGCGTGCGCCTTCAATGGGCCGACATACGGCAGCCAAATGCGGAACTCGCGGCGCTTAATTTCGTGGTGATGAATGCGCCGTTCCACGACGCCGGCACCGAGGACCGGACGCTGGCGCAAAGCTTCGTCAAGCGCGCGGCCGAAAGCCTGCGCGGCGGCGGCGTCTTGTGGCTGACCGCCAATCGCCATTTGCCCTATGAGGCGGTCTTGCAGCCGCTGTTCAAGCACGTGACGCTGAAGATCGAGACCGGCGGCTATAAGATTTACGAGGCGCAGAAGTGAGCAAAGGCCCGCCAACCTTGCGGCTCGACCGCCTGCTGTCTAACCTCGGCTACGGCACGCGGCGCGAGGCGCAGCAACTTGTCTGGCTCGGCCTCGTCACGCTCGACGGCGAGCCTGTGACCGATAGCGAGCAGCGTATTGCGGTCACACCCGATTTATCGTCGCGCATGGCCGTCGACGACGAGCCGCTCGACCCGTCGCCCGGCTTTGCGCTGATGCTGCACAAGCCCATTGGCGTGACCTGCTCGCACAAGGAACAGGGGCCTCTGGTTTACAATTTGCTGCCGGAACGCTGGCGACGCCGCGACTCTGCGATCTCGTCGGTCGGCCGCCTCGATAAAGATACGTCGGGCCTGCTGTTGATGACCGACGACGGCAAGCTGCTGCACAAAATCATTTCACCACGCAGCGAGGTTTCCAAGCGCTATGACGTCACCCTCGCCCGGCCCTTGCGCGGCGACGAAGAGAAAATATTCGCGTCCGGCGAATTGATGCTGGAAAGCGAAGACAAGCCGTTGCTGCCGGTGCCGATGGAAATCGTGTCGCCCAAGCGGGTTTTCGTCACGCTCGTCGAAGGCCGCTATCACCAGGTGCGCCGCATGTTCGCGGCGGTCGGCAATCACGTCGTAGCGCTACATCGCGATCGGGTCGGCGGCCTGCAATTGCCGGCCGATCTGCCCGCCGGCGAATACCGCATTCTCAGCGAGGCCGATCTGGCCTTGGTGTTCCAGTAACGGCGAAAAGCCGGTCGATCCCTCAGTCGACGTGCGTTTTCAGGCCGTCGACCAGGGCGTCGAACACCGCGCGACAGCGCGGCGTCGAGCGCAGGTTCTCGTGCATGGCAATCCAGACGCCGAGTTTGAGGTCGAAGGCTGCCGGCAGCACGCGTTCGAGATCGGGGTCGCGCTTGGCGAGCCTGACCTGGCACATGCCGATACCGGCGCCGGCCTTGATCGCCATCAGTTGTGCGATGTCGCTGTTAGAGCGGAACGAGAAGCGGATCGATTCGAAACCCGGCAGCCGCTGCCGCATGCTGCGGATTGCCGGCGTCTCGCGGTCGTAGCCGATCACGCTGTGGTCCCCGAGGCCTTTGATGCTGCGCGGCGTGCCGGCGCGCGCGAGATAGCGCTTATGGGCATGCAAGCCGACGGTAACGTTGCCGGCGCGTTTGACCACCAGCGCCTCTTGCGCCGGCTCCACCATGCGCACTGCGATATCGGCGTCGCGCCGCAGCAGATTGTCGACCGTATTCGACAGCACCAGTTCGATCTCGAGCGCGGGATGCTGCTCACGCAGCAATGTCAGAATTGGCGGCAGCACCTCCGCGCCCATGACTTCGCTGGCGGTCACGCGAACGGCGCCCTTCACCGCCCGGCCCTGGCCGGACGCGGCCCGCATCATCGCGGCGGTCGTGGCCGCGAGCTGCTCGGCATAAGGCTTCAGGTCGAGCGCGCCCTCGGTCGCCGCCAGCCCCTGCTGCGAGCGCCTGAAGAGCTGGAAGCCTATGGCGCTTTCGAGCGCGTCGATATGGCGCGTGATGGTCGGCTGCGTCAGGCCGAGCCGCCGCGCCGCGCCGGATAGCGAGCCTTCCTGCAATACCGCGAGGAAGCTTCGATAGAGGTCCCAATCGGGCTCGGGGCGGTTCATCGATTTTAGTATAGCGTTCGAACATATTTAGACAATTCCGTTTAGGCCCGAGTTAGGCCATTTTCCCGTCGTCGGATGGATCGAATCTTGGAGAATGTCATGACCGCCAATCGTACTGCCCTCGTCCTTGGCGCCACCGGCGGCATCGGCGGCGAAGTCGCCCGGCGGCTGCTGGCGCGGGGCTGGCACGTGCGCGCCCTGCACCGCGCGCCCGACAGCCTGCCGGCCGCCGCCAAGACGTCAGGGACCGCCTGGCAGCAGGGCGACGCCATGTCGGCGGCCGACGTCGCCGCGGCTGCGCAAGGCGCCGCCGTTATCGTCCACGCCGTGAATCCGGCGGGCTATCGCAACTGGGGCACCCTCGTGCTGCCGATGCTGGACAACACCATCGCCACCGCGCGCGCCCAGGGCGCACGGATCGTGCTGCCCGGCACCGTCTATAATTTCGGACCGGACGCCTTCCCCGTGTTGCGCGAAACATCGCCGCAGCAGCCTGTCACCTTCAAAGGCAAAATCCGCGTCGCCATGGAGCAGCGCCTGCGTGCGGCGTCGGAAGCCGGTGCCAGCGTCTTGATCGTGCGCGCCGGCGACTTTTTCGGCCCCAAGGCGGCCAACAACTGGTTCTCGCAAGGCCTCATCAAGCCGGGCAAGCCGGTGACGGCAATCACCTATCCCGGCAGGCGCGGCGTCGGCCATCAATGGGCCTATCTGCCCGACGTGGCGGAGACGATGGTGCGCCTGCTGGAGAAGCCCGAGGCGCTGGACGCCTTCGCCGTGTTTCACATGAAAGGCCATTGGGACGCCGACGGCACCCAAATGATCGCGGCCATCGCCAAGGCGGCCGGCAGGCCGGCCATCAAAGTGCGAAAGATGCCGTGGCTGGCGATGCGGCTGCTGTCGCCGTTCGTGCCACTGTTCCACGAGATTCTCGAGATGCGCTATCTCTGGAACGAGCCAATCCGCATGGACAACGCCAAGCTCAAGGCGGCGCTCGGCGAAGAGCCGCACACGCCGCTGGATACAGCCGTGCGCGCAACGCTCGCCGGGCTCGGCTGCCTCTAGGCCAGCGCGTCGGCGACCGCCTTGCCGCAGGTGACGGTGTCGGCCGGGCCTTTGAGATCGCGGGTGCGCAGCTTCGGCTCGGCCAGCACCTTTTCGATCGCGGCCACGATGGCCTTGGCGGCCTCTGGCTCGCCGAGATGTTCGAGCATCATGGCGCCGGACCAGATTTGCCCGATCGGATTGGCGATGCCTTGGCCGAAGATATCCGGTGCCGAGCCGTGCACCGGCTCGAACACGGACGGGAACAGCCGCTCGGGATTGATGTTGCCGGACGGCGCGATGCCGATGGTGCCGGTGCAGGCCGGACCGAGGTCGGACAGGATATCGCCGAACAGATTCGACGCCACTACGACGTTGAAGCGGTCCGGATTCATCACGAAATGCGCGGTGAGGATATCGATGTGAAATTGATTCCACTTCACATCCGGATAGGCCTTGGCCATTTCCTTCACGCGCTCGTCCCAATACGGCATGGTGATGGCGATGCCGTTCGACTTGGTCGCCGACGTCAGGTGTTTCTTCGGCGTCGTGCGCGCCAGTTCGAAGGCGAATTTCAGCACGCGGTCGACGCCGATGCGGCTCATCACGGTTTCCTGCACCACGACCTCGCGGTCGGTGCCAGGAAACATCTTGCCGCCGATTGCTGAGTACTCGCCCTCGGTGTTCTCGCGCACCACCCAGAAGTCGATATCGCCCGGCTTGCGGCCGGCCAACGGGCACGGCACGCCGGGCATCAGGCGCACCGGGCGCAGGTTGACGTATTGATCGAATTCGCGGCGGAACAGGATCAGCGAGCCCCACAGCGAGACGTGATCCGGCACGCGGTCGGGCATGCCGACAGCGCCGAAGAAGATCGCGTCGTGCTTGCCGATTTTTTCCTTCCAATCCTCCGGCATCATGCGGCCGTGCTTTTCGTAGTAATCGCAGTTGGCGAAATCGAAATTGTCGAGCCGCAATTCGAAGCCGAACTTTTTCGCCGCCGCCTCGAGCACGCGCACGCCTTCGGGCACGACTTCCTTGCCGATGCCATCGCCGGGAACGACGGCGATGCTGTGAACGCGGTTGGTGCTCATGGAATTTTTCCTCACTCGAATTTGCATCGCAGCGTTGCCTGAGGCACCGCGCGCTCCCTCTCCCCTCGGGGGAGAGGGTCGGGGTGAGGGGGCCAAGTGTCTCGATAGTTTGCAACCCCTCACCCGGATCCCTATGGGAGAGGTAAAGAAAAGCACGCGACACCTGACGTTGTAACTAAGCGAAATACTGGCCGCCATTGGCGGTGAGCGTCGCGCCGGTGATCAGCCCGGCATCGTCGGACGCAAGGAACACCACGCAGCGCGCAATCTCTTCCGGCTCGCCGAGGCGGCCGATCGGAATCTGCGGCAGGATGTTTTTCTCCAGGACGTCCTTCGGCACCGCCTGCACCATCTCGGTGTTAATGTAGCCAGGCGCGATCGCATTTACGGTGATGCCGGCGCGCGCGCCTTCCTGCGCCAGCGCCTTGGTGAAGCCGATCTCGCCGGCCTTCGCGGCGGAGTAATTGGTCTGGCCCATCTGGCCTTTCTGGCCGTTGATCGACGAGATGTTGACGATGCGGCCGAACTTGCGCTCGCGCATGCCCTCGATCACCTGACGCGACATGTTGAACAGCGAGCCGAGATTGGTGGTGATGACGGCGGTCCATTGCTCCGGCTTCATCCGGTGCAACATGGCGTCGCGGGTGATGCCGGCATTGTTGACCAGCACCTCGACCGGACCGAGTTCGGTCTGCACCTGCTTCACGCCTTCGACGCAGGCGTCGTAGGACGAAACGTCCCATTTGAAAACCGGAATGCCGGTCTCGCTTTTGAATTTCTGCGCGGCTTCGTCGTTGCCGCCGTAATTTGCCGCGACTTTATAGCCGGCGGCCTTCAGCGCCTTGGCGATTGCCGCCCCGATGCCACGGGTCCCCCCAGTAACCAATGCCACGCGAGACATAACTTAACTCCTCCCAAGACCTCTTTTAATAGTTATGGCCGGATCGAGCCGGCCATAACAAGACTCAAATAGTGGTGCAGCGCACAACGCTAGCGCTGAACGTGTCGCGGGTTTACCCGCGCTCGACGCACATGGCGATGCCCATCCCGCCGCCGATGCACAATGTCGCAAGGCCCTTCTTGGCGTTGCGGCGGCCCATTTCATGCAGCAGCGTCACCAGCACGCGCGCGCCCGATGCACCGATCGGATGGCCGATGGCGATGGCGCCGCCGTTGACGTTAACCTTCGAGGTATCCCAGCCGAGGTCCTTGTTGACCGCGCAAGCTTGTGCGGCGAAGGCCTCGTTGGCCTCGATCAGATCGAGGTCGTCGTGCTTCCAGCCGGCCTTCTTGAGCGCGGCGCG
Organism: Pseudolabrys sp.; assembly: GCA_037200245.1. GTDB lineage: Bacteria > Pseudomonadota > Alphaproteobacteria > Rhizobiales > Xanthobacteraceae > Pseudolabrys. The sequence goes on along the minus strand of JBBCIM010000019.1, from coordinate 3,425 downwards.
CGATGCCGGGATCGGCCCGGTCCCCATGATCGAGGGATCGACGCCGGCCTGCGCCCACGACACGATCCGCGCGAGCGGCGTCTTGCCGAGTTTGGCGGCTTCCGACGCCTTCATCAGCACCACGGCGGCGGCGCCGTCGTTGATGCCCGAGGCGCTGGCGGCGGTGACGGTACCTTCCTTGTCGAAGGCCGGGCGGAGCTTGGCCAGCGCTTCGAGCGTGACGCCTTTCTTGGGATATTCATCGGTGTCGACCACGGTATCGCCCTTGCGCGACTTGATGGTGACGGCGACGATCTCGTCCTTGAACTTGCCGGCGGCCTGAGCGGCCTCAGCCTTGTTCTGCGACTTGACCGCGAATTCGTCCTGTTGCTGGCGGGTGATTTGCCACTGTTTGGCGACGTTCTCGGCGGTGTTTCCCATGTGATAGCCGTTGAAGGCGTCCCACAGCCCGTCCTTGATCATGGTGTCGACCAGTTCAAGCGAGCCCATCTTCACGCCGTTGCGCAGATGCTGGGCGTGCGGCGCCATGCTCATGGATTCCTGGCCGCCGGCCACTACGATCTCGCTGTCGCCGTTCATGATCGCCTGATAGCCGAGCGCGACCGCGCGCAGGCCGGAACCGCATAGCTGGTTTACGCCCCAGGCGGGGCTTTCGACCGGGATGCCGGCGCCGATCGAGGCCTGACGCGCCGGGTTCTGGCCCTGACCGGCGGTCAGGATCTGGCCCATGATGACTTCGGACACGCGGGCGCCTTCGACGCCGGCGCGCTTCAAAACTTCCTGGATGGCGACCTTGCCGAGCTCATGGGCCGGCAGATTGGCGAATGCCCCGTTGAAGCTACCGACCGGCGTGCGGGCGGCGCTCACGATGACGACGTCGTCTTTCATCTGAAACTCCTTATGGGCGGGCGATAGCGGGGCGAGTTCGAATTGGGGCCGTCTTTACGGCACTGCCGCATCCTTGGCAGCTTGGCCAGCCCTGTCAATAACAGCCCGCTCCCCTGTAACGCGCTAGAATTGGCACTTTTTTGACATACCGCAAGGGTTGCCGCACTGCGCCCAAGGTCTGCCGCGCCGCCACAAAACGGTGGCAGAGGCAATGGTAATGCGGCTATGCTCGGGGCCTGGGCAAGGGAACAGTGATCCACATGGCAGAAGAAAAAGAGCCGATCACGATCAAGAAGTACGCCAACCGGCGTCTCTACAATACGGGTACCAGCACCTACGTTACCCTCGAAGACCTCGCCACCATGCTGAAGGAAGGCGAGAATTTCGTGGTGTTCGATGCCAAGACCAGCGAGGACATCACCCGCTCGGTTCTGGCGCAGATCATCTTCGAGCAGGAAAACAAGGAAGGCCAAAGCCTGTTGCCGATCGCTTTCCTGCGGCAACTGATCCGCTTTTACGGCAACAGCATGCAGATGCTGGTGCCGAGCTTCCTCGAACAGTCGATGGAATCGCTCTCCAGCCAGCAAGGTAAATTCCGCGAGCAGATCACCCAGGCGTTCGGCGCCGGCGGCTTCGGCACCATGGAAGACCAGGTGCGGCGGAATATGGAGATGTTCCAGAAGACCTTCGCCATGTTCGCGCCTTTCGCTCAGGGTCAGGCCAACAAGGCCGCCGCTGATAAGCCGCGGCCGACGAGCACCACCGAGATGGATGCGCTCAAGCAGCAGCTCGACGAGATGCAGAAGAAGCTCGATAAGCTCGGCGGCAAGGAATAATTACGCGATCGCGGCGCGGTCTTTGCCGATCAGCCACGGACGCTCGGGCGTCGCCAGCCCGATCAACGCGCCTTGCAGGTAATCGCAGCCGAACCCCGCCAGCAGTTCGGCGGCAGGTTCATCCTGCACCCATTCGGCGACGGTCTTGAGACCGAGCCGGCGCGACAGATCGATCATGGTGTGCACGAAGGCGCGGTCGTCGCTCGATTTGACGATGTTCTGCACGAAGGCGCCGTCGATCTTTACGATATCGACGCCGAGCTTGCGCAAATTGCGGAACGAGGTATGGCCGGCGCCGAAGTCGTCGATGGCGATGCGGCAACCGAGATCCTTGACGCGGCTGACGAAGCCGCGCGTGTCGTCGAGATCCTGGATCGCCGCGGTCTCGGTGATTTCGATAATGAGCCGCTGCGCGACGCCGGAATTGGCGCGCAGCAGACCGCCGAGCCCCGCCCACCAATCCGGATCGACGGTCGAGGCCGGCGAGACATTGACGCTGGCTGTCAGCGTCGGCGCGGCCGCGAGTTCGCCGACCACCAGCTCGAGCACGCGGTAATCCAGCATGCGTACCAGGCCGAGCCGTTCCGCCACCGGAATGATTTCATTGGCGTGGCAATTGGTGCCGTCGCTGCGGGTGACCCGCATCAGGCATTCGTAGAAGGCCGGCTGGCGGCCGACCGCGTCGACCACCGGTTCGAAGGCCAGCACGATGCGGCGTTCGTTCAGCGCCGCGACGATCTCGTCGGTGGCGCGCGCGCTTTCGCGACGCAGCGCGTCGCGCTCGACATTCGGACGATAGGCAATGAACGAGCCGTAACGCTTATGACGCGCGGCGTGCAGCGCGTCCTGCGCGCGGCTCAAGACTTCCGACAACGTGCGGGCATGGCGCGGCGCGGTCACGCCGCCGACGGTCACGGTGACCGCGACCGAACCGGCCGACGTGGTGATGGTCTCGTCGCGGACGCCGGCCATCAGCCGCTCGGCCGCCACCGACAATTCGTCGGGCGTGCAACTTGTCAGCACCACGCCGAATTTGTTGCCGGAGAAGCGGCCGAAATGATCCTTGCCGCGCAGGCGCGCGCGAATGCGTTTGGCGACGTTGGCGATGACTTCCTCGGTGGTGTCGAAGCCATAGGCCTCGTTCAACTGGCCGAGGTGATCGATGGCAACCAGCATGAAGCCGCAGGAGCCGCGGAATTTTATCGCCTCGTCGAGCGTGGCGCCGAGCACCTCGATCAGGCTGGCGCGATTGAGCTCGCCGGTCAGCGGATCGAACTTGGCCCGCTTGAGCAACAGGACGTCGCGGCTGTGGCGCTCGGTGATGTCGCGCACGATGCCGTGCGCCCGCAAGGGCGTGCCATCGGGACCGGCAAACCAGCGGCCGGTATCCTCCAGCCAGATTTTATCGTCGCCGCGCTTGAGGGCGTATTGCACCTGATACGGCACGCCGGCGCCGGTATCGCGCGCACGGGATTGCAGCACCACGTCAGCCCGGCTCTGTCCGCCTTCGGCGTCGACGGCGCGCGCGAAGCTCTTGCCTCTGGCAATATCGGCAATATCGTTAACGCCGAGTACCGCGGCAGCATTAGCGCTCCAGCTCAAAACATCGGAATCGAGCCGCCATTCATAGGCGACATCGCCGATCGAGCGGAGAATGTCCGCGGCATCGGGCCCGGCAAGCGGTTGTTCGAAACGGGTCAC
>JBBCIM010000018.1:0-35383 GCA_037200245.1 Pseudolabrys sp. | reverse complement strand
GTAAGCAATTCGGCGACCGACGCGCCTGCGGGAATGTCCTCGAACCCGCCTTTGCGCAAAATGGCGGCTTCGAGCGTGAGCTGCGGCGACAGCCCGGTGCGCACCTGCGGCTCGGTCGGCGGCGCGCCGGTCTTGTAGTCGAGAATGGCGTAGCGGCCGTCCGCAAGGCACTCGATGCGGTCGGCGCGTACCGTCAGCGTGAAAGTTTCGTTGCCGAACGGGATCGGGATGCGGCCGCCGATTTCGACGTCAAATTTTTTGAGATTGGCGCGGCGGCCCGCATCGAAGCGCACGAACCATTGCGCGATGCGCTGGAAGCGCGGCCACCAGAAGGCGCGCGCCTCCGGATAATCCGATAGGGGCTTGAAATGCCGCTCGCCGATGTCGATTATGGCGCCCACCGGATCGTCCGGCAACTTTTGCGGAAACGTCTTGCCGAATTCGGCGATGGAATCGTGGATCACGGTGCCGCGGTCGGCCGCGCCCGGCGGCGTGTCGATGCCGTTGAGCGGCGTCAGCTTCAAGACGTGTTTGGCGTAGATCGTGTACGGGTCGCGCAGCAAATCCTCGATCTCGGTGACGCTGAGTTGCCGTGGCCGCGCCGCGAAGGCCGGTTTGGGCGCGGGACGCTCGGCAGGTTTCGGCGTGTCGGTCTCGTCGAGCTTGCGCGCCAGCGCGGCGTAGCGCGCGCCTTCTTTCAGCGCGGCGTCCCAGCGTTCTTTGCCCGCGACGGCGGCGAGCCGCTGCACGAAGCGTGAGGCCACCGTCGGCGCCCCGGCGAGCTTGGCGGCACGGCTCAAAATCACCTCGGGCGCGCCGAGCGCCTGCGCGAAATCATGCGCCGATAGGCCGATGCGCCGCTCCGGCAGATCGAGCCCGAGTTCGTGGCGCATCGGGCGGCTGAGCCACGGATCGCCGCGCATTTCCGGCGGCCAGACGCCTTCGACCAGCCCGCCCAGCACCAGCCGGTCGACCGATTGAAGGCGCGCTTCGAGCAGGCCGAAGATGCGCACCCGCGCGGCAGAGGGCGCGCGGTAAAGCGTGCGGCTCGCGATCACGGCGTGGAACAGTTCGGCATAATCCGAGCGGCTGACGGCGAGCGCGCCGGCCTGTTCGATCTGGCCCAAGGTATCGGCCAGTTCCGGCGTCATGCCGCCGAGCGCGGCCATGACTTCGGCGTGGCGCGTCGCCATCTGTGCAATCGATTGCGGACCTTTGGGGAGGTTTTCCAGCGGCGCCAGGGCGGCCTTGAGCTGGGCGGCCAAGTGGCGGCGCCGTCAAGTTCGGCGTCGGTCAGCGCCAGCCGCGGATCGGAACGATGCAGGGATGAGTCTTGCTTGGTGCGGAATTTCGCCAGTTCGCCGCGTAGCGTCACTAGCGCGCTCTCCAGGCCCGCAGTGCCGTGCTTCGGCCGCGGCCCGCGCAGAATGGCGCGCTCCAGCGCGGGTGACGGCACCCATTTCGAACTTGGCCGAAGGATGCTTGAGCAAGGCCAGCAGCGGCACCGGGGCCGCGCCTTCAAGCGCCGCTTCGACCGCAAGCCGCGCAAATACACCGTCCGCCCGGTCGGCCAGCGTTATGCCGCGGGAATCCTCCACCGGCACGTTCCAGCGCGCCAGCAGCGCCATGACGCGCCGCCCGAGGCTCACGTCCGGCGTCACCAGCGCGGCGGTCTTTTCTGAATCGTCGACGGTTTCGCGCAGCGCCACGGCGATTGCCAGCGCTTCCTCTTCGGCGTTGGCGGCCTCGATCACCGCGATCTTGCTCATCGCCGCGTCGGCCTGCGCGCCAAAGCCCGGTTCGCCCAGGCGCTCGCGCCATAGCTCGCTGGCGGCCGCCGGCCGCAACGCTTCGGAGACGAGCCGTTCGCGGCCATAGGTAGCTGGCGCCGCCAAGGTTTTGACATCGCCGCGTAGAACCCCAATGCGTTTGAGCAACGCCGCCATGGCGAACTGCGGATGGCCATGCGCGGATTCACCATCGTCGCCGATCAGCGCCCAGGTCGTGTCATCGAGATCGGTGTCGAGGCCGGGCAGCACCACGGCGCCGTGCCGGTGCCTGGCGATGGTCGCAAGCAACGTCGCGGTGGACGGAATCGAGCCCGTCGAGCCCGCGGCGATAAAAGGGCCGGCGCTGCGCACGAGCCGCGCCGCTTCCGCCTCGATGAGCTTATCGCGGCGCAGCGCCGGTTCGATGCGGCCTTTTTTCGGCGAGGATCGCCGGCCATTGCTCGCGGATGAATTTCAGGAAATTGAGCGTGAGTTGCCAGTATTTGTCGAATTCGTCCGGCACCAAGGTGTCGAGCCGGCTCCACTCCACCTGCCGCGTCGTCATGTCGTCCATCAGTCGCGCCAGATCCTGCGCCAGCATGAAGGCGGTGACCGGATTGTTGGCGACCAGCGGGGTCTCGCCGCGCTCGCGCGGCGCGATGGTGTCGGCCCAGCGCAAAATCAGCGCCGCGAGCGGCATGGTGCGCTCAAGCCCACTGATCGCTTCCGGCAGCGCCAGCGCCGTGGCGGCAAGTTCGCCGGTGGCGGCTTCCGCGAAGGCGATTTCATCCTCGTCGAGGTCGCCGATGGCGACAATGCGCGGCAAAATCGCGGCGTCGCCGATGCACTCGAGGAACACGTCACGGGCCAGCCGGCAGGCGCGCCGCGTCGGCAAATAGAGAGTGGCCTTGGCGAGTTCCAGCGGATCGCCGCTCGCCGGAAATCCTTCCACCAGTTTCCCGGCACGCAACGCGTCGATCAGCACCGCGAGAAACGGCGCCGAGGCGGGAATGTTGAAGACATTGGATTTGGCGGCCGGCATGGCTCAGAGTCATCGCCCGGCTTGACCGGGCGATCCAGTAAATTATTCCGCGCTGTCGGCAATCGCCGCTTCGGCGGCGCCGATGGCCTCCGGCGTGCCGACATGCATCCACAGGCCTTCCAGCCGCAGCCCGGACAGGCGCCCGGCGCTGGCGGCGCGCATGAACAGCGCGGTCAGCGAGAACTTGCCTTGCGGTGCATCGGCAAACAGCGCGGGCGTCAGGATCGCGGCGCCGGCGTAGACGAAGGGCGCGATATCGCGCTCGGCCCGGGGCACCAGCCGTCCGTCCGCGGCCATGACGAAATCGCCGCGCCCGGCATAGCCGATGCTGCCGGCGGTGGGCGCCAGTAGCAGCAGCGCATCCATGGTCGCCGGATCGAAAGCCTCGGCGAGCCGCGTCAGGTTCGGCCGCACGCCGTCGATCCAGATGGTGTCGGCATTGAGGTGGAAGAACGGCGCGGCGCCCAATTCGGGCAGCGCCTTGACCACGCCGCCGCCGGTATCGAGCAGCACGCCGCGCTCGTCGGAGATCACGATCTGCGGCCGCGCCCGGCCGGCCACATGCGCGATGATCTGCTCGGCGAGGTAATGCACATTGACCACCGCGCGCTCGACGCCCGTGTCCGCTAACCGATCGAGCACGTGATCGAGCAGCGCCTTGCCTGTGACCTTCACCAGCGGCTTCGGCATGGTGTCGGTCAAAGGCCGCATGCGCGCGCCGAAGCCGGCGGCCAGCACCATCGCGCTCTTGGGCGTTGCGCTCATGTATTCAAGGCCGGCACACTGAGGCGATACCAAGCGTTGAGCGCACTGAGCGACGGATGCGCCAATGAGCGTTGGAGATAGCCCCATACGCGCGGTATGTGACGCAAATATTGCGGCTTGCCGTCGCGCTTCTCGAGCCGCGCGAAGATGCCGAGGATTTTCGAGGCGCGTTGCGCGGCAAAGGTCGCGTAAGCGCGCACAAACGCCGGCGCGTCGAAACTCGGATCGGCCAGCATGCGCGCGCGGGAGTAGCGCGACAGCAATGAAATCTCCATCAACTCCGGCACGTCGACGCGCGCGTCCTGCAGCAGCGAGGCGACGTCGTAGGCCGGCGAGCCCATCACCGCGTCTTGGAAATCGAGAATGCCGACGCGCGCCAGCCCGTCGCGCTGCGGCAGCCACAAGAGATTAGGCGAATGATAATCGCGTAGCACCCAGGTCGGCTGGCCAGCCATCACCGGCGTCAGCGCGTCGCGCCACAGCGACAAATAGACGTCGCGTTTGGCGTCGGAAATCCTGGCGTTGAGCTTGGGCAGATACCAGTCGGGCAACAGCTCGACCTCGATCATCAGCGCTTCCATGTCGTAGCGCGGCAATTCGTAATCGACGCCGGTCTCGACCGGCAGCACGTCCGGCGTGCGCTGGCGATGCAGCGCCGCCAGCACGTCGACGGCAATCTCATAACGCGCCTCGATCGGCGCCGGCGGATCGCCCGCCACCACGGTTTCGTTGCCGAGGTCTTCGATGATCAGCAGCCCCGCGGCGCGGTCGGCGGCGATCACCGCCGGCGCCGAGAAACCGTGGCCGCGCAGCGCCTGCGCCATGGCGACAAACGGTGTCACGTCCTCGGCCAGATGCGCGATGGCGCTGTAAGGCTTGCCGTCGCGCACGATCGGGCCGTCCGACCGCCGCGGCGAATTCATCAGGATGTAGCTGTTTCCGCCGAGCGTGAGCCGCTCATAGGCTCGCGTCGAGGCGTCGCCCTGCATGTGGCGGCGCTCGGCCTGGCCGAGCCCCGAGCGCTCGAGGAAGCGGCGCATGGCGGCGATCCGCTCGACCTTGGCGGCATGGCTGCCATAGCCGGTGACGCGGGCATGGCGGAAGGTCTCGCTTTGCCCCGGCGACAGGGTCAGCGCGACGTCGATCCGGTTCGGCGGCAGATGGCCGCCGGCGCGGTCCGGCCACTCCAGCAAGGTCACAGCGTCGTCGGCGGCGTCCTCGAAGCCGAGCTCGATCAGTTCGCCGGGCCCCGACAGCCGGTAGAGGTCGGCATGCACTAGGTTGAAGCGCGGCAGCTCATAGGCTTGCATCAGCGTGAAAGTCGGGCTCGGCACCTCGACGCTCTCGTCATTGGCGAGGTGGCGGATGAGGGCGCGGGCGAAGGTCGACTTGCCGGCACCGAGGTCGCCCGACAGCGTGATGAGGTCGCCGGGCTCGATCAGCGCGGCGATGTCCATCATCAGCCGCCGCGTGGCCTGCTCGTCCTCGAGCGCCACCGTAAAGCTGAAGCCGCCGGCCGACGTAGGGAACATCGAATCATCCGTTCAAGGGCAAGGCCCTTATAAACGGCGCGGGCGGTGCTGTGAAACGGACGCGCGGCCTTAGGCCGCGCAATCCGGGTCACTTCGGCTCGATGCCCGCGGCCTTGAGCATCTTGCTGTAGCGGTCGACGTCGGCGCGGATAATGGCGTCGAACTGCTCCGGCGTGTTGGTGACGGCGACCGCGCCGATGGTCTGCAAGCGCGCCTGAACGTCGGGCAATTGCAGCACCGTCGCGATGTCCTCGCTGACCTTCTTGAGGATCGGCTTCGGCGTACCGGCCGGCGCCATGAAACCGAACCAGGAATCATAGTGATAGTCCGGCAGTCCGGCCTCGGCGACGGTCGGAATATCCGGCAACGACGGGCTGCGTTTTTCGGTGGCGATCGACAATGCCTTCACCTTGCCGTCCTTGATGAACGGCAGCGCGTTGCCGAGGAACGCGAGACTCATCTGTGAGTCGCCGCGCATCAGGCTGGTGAGCTGCTCCGGTGTGCCGCGGAACGGCACATGCACGATGTCGATCTTCGCAGTCTGTTTGAATAGCTCGCCGGCGAGATAGTTCGAGCTCGCAGGTCCCGCCGAGGTGAAGTTCAGGGTGCCCGGCTTTTCCTTGGCGAGCGCTATCAGTTCCTTCTGGCTGTTGGCCGGCACGTTGTTCGCCACGATCAGCACCACCGGCACCGAGGCGATCTGGGTGATGCCGGCAAAGCTCTTCACCGGATCGATCGGCAGATCCTTGTTCAGCGAACTGATGATGGTGTGGCCATTCGATCCCGACATCAGCGTGTAGCCGTCGGGATTCGCGTTGGCGACGGCGATAGTGCCGGCGATGCCCGGCTTGTTTTCGACGATGACGTTTTGCTTCCACACCCCGCCGAGCTTTTCCGCCAGGATGCGCGCCAAGAGATCGCTGACGCTGCCCGCGGTGAACGGGTTGATAATAGTCACCTGGCGGCTCGGATAGGTCTGCGCCATGACGGCGGTTGCGGTTGCCAGCAGCGCGGCGGCGCCCAGTAGGGCGATACGAATGCGTTTCATGTTTCCCCTACCTATCGCGGTTGTCGCGACAGAATTGTTTTGTTTGGTGAGGTTATACGGCGGCCGCAGCGCTTTGAAAAGCGGGATGGAACTCGCATCCTGGCCGTGGTCAGGTAGCTCGATGCCGCCGGTGTTCCAGACGGCGACATTTGGGCTCATTTGCCGCAGAGACGGTTAAGCACGAAGGCGATTAGGCACCCCCGCCTCACTCTTCCATTATCAATGACCCTTAGGGTTGCAGGGCTCCGTCCGGGTCTTGCAGATGATGAAAAGATGGAAATACGCCCTGAGCTTGCACCGGCGCAGCGTTCGTGACGCGTTGGCGGTCGCTGCTATCTGCGTTGCCACTTATATTGCCGCGAGCACGACCGATATTTTTGACGAGATTGTCGAGATAGCGAAGCGCTATCGCAATTTTGAGGCTGACGACATTTTCGTCGTGACGATCGTATTCGGCGCCGTGATGGTGTTCTACGCGCTCAGGCGCGCTCAAGATCTAAAGCTTGAAATCCACAAGCGTCATGACGCCGAAAAAAGCGCCCGCGATCGAGCCAAGCTTCTGGCGACGGTCTTCGATAATGTCTCGCAAGGCATATTGATGTTCGACGCGGCCGAGCGTCTCGTCATCTGCAACGACTACTACGTGAAGATGTACGGTCTTTCGGGCGATATCGTAAAGCCGGGTGTGCTGCTGCGCGGTTTGATCCAGCACCGCGCCGACACCGGGTCGCTCAAGCGCGATCCGGAAGAATATTACAGGAGCGTGCTGAAGCTGCTAGCCCAGAAGAAGCCCGTCGATCAGATCGTCGAAACGTCGTCCGGGCGCGAAATTGCGCACACGTATTATCCGATGGCGGACGGCGGATGGGTCGTGACCCATGAGGACCGCACGGAGCTACGGCGTCGCGAACAGTCATTCCGGCTGCTGTTCGACGACAACCCGGTCGCTATGTGGCTTTTCGACCGCAACACCCTTCGCTTCATCGCGGTCAATGACGCGGCCATAGACTGCTACGGTTACAGCCGCGAACAATTTCTGACGATGAAGGCCACGCAAACTCGCAACGAGGATGAAGCCACGGCTACGGCATTTCTTCGCGGTCTGCCGCCAATCCAGAAAGACGATGACGTTGGGCAACATCGTCGGGCCGACGGCACGATATTTCACGCCGGCATCCACTCCAGAATCATGAATTACCAGGGCCGCGAGGTGCGGCTGGCGGCAATTACGGACATCACCGCGCGTAAGTTGGCCGAAGCCGAGCTTAAGCGCGCCAAAATCTTTCTCAACGCCGTGATCGAAAATATTCCGATGCCGATCCTCGTGAAGACCGCAAAAGACAGCCGCTTCACACTGCTCAATAAGGCCTGCGAAGAACTCTTTTCCTATTCCCGGGAGCACGTGCTCGGAAAGACCCCTCACGATGTCTACGCGCAAGTGCTCGCCGATGACATCGTTCGGCAAGACAAGATCGTATTGCGCACGGGTAAGCCAATCGTTAGTCCAGACCACGATATCATGACGCCGGCGCGAGGCGTTCGCCGTGTCATCTCAAAGAAGGTCGCCATTCGAGGACTCGACGGGCGGCCCGAATATATCCTGAGCGTGATCGACGACGTCACCGAGCGGCGGGAATCGGAGATGCGCATCGCGCATATGGCACACAGCGACCCGCTGACCGACCTGCCAAACAGAGCGGCTTTCAACAAATGTCTCAACGACACCTTGTCCTTGGCCGAGAGGGAAGGACGAAGCTTCGCAGTCCTGTGCATAGATCTCGATGGCTTCAAGGAGGTCAACGATATCTATGGGCACGCCGTCGGCGATCTGTAGCTGTGCCAGATTGCCGAGCGTCTTCGTGCGGTTGCCGGCGAAACCTTCGTCGCGCGGCTGGGCGGCGATGAATTTACGATTATCGCCGCTAATGACGAAGCCTCGAGCGTCGCGATGCTCGCCGATCGCCTGTTGGCGGCGTTTGTCGATGACTTTCAAGTCGAGGGTCATTATCTGCAGCAGCCATTGAGTATCGGCATCGCGAATTACCCGCTCGATGGAACCGACGCCAAGACGCTGTTGAATAATGCCGACGCCGCGCTGTATCGCGCCAAAGCCGATAGCTCCGGTTCCGTGCGATTCTTCAAGGCTGAAATGGCCCAGCGTTTACGCGAGCGGGCGGCGTTGCAGGCCGATTTGAGATCGGCAATCCAGCTGGGCGAACTTCGCTTGCACTATCAGCCGCAGTTGAAAATGGCCGGCGGAGTAATCGGGTTTGAGGCGCTGGCGCGCTGGCATTCCCCGACCCGGGGCGTGGTGCCGCCCGGCGAGTTTATCCCGCTGGCCGAGGAAAGCTGCCTCATCCTGGAATTGGGCGAATGGGTGCTGCGCGAAGCGTGCCGCGAGGCCGCGTCATGGGACCGGCCCCTGAGCATCGCCATCAACGTGTCGCCGATCCAATTCCGCCACGGCGACCTGCCGCGTCTGGTTCATGCGGTTCTGCTCGAAACCGGCCTCGCGCCGGGCCGGCTCGAACTCGAAATCACCGAGGGCGTGTTGATCGATGATTTTTCACGGGCTGTCTCGATCCTGCGCAGACTTAAATCGCTCGGCGTACGAATTGCGCTGGACGATTTCGGCACAGGATATTCATCGCTGTCCTATTTGCAGGCATTCCCGTTCGACAAAATAAAGATCGACCGCTCCTTTGTTTTCGACCTTGAAAGCAATCATCTTTCAGTCGCGATTGTGCGCTCCATAATTGGACTTGGCTGGAGTCTTGGCATTCCTATCCTTGCCGAAGGCGTCGAGACGCAAGCGCAGTATGCGCTGCTTGCGCGAGAAGGCTGCAATGAAGTGCAGGGCTACTTGACCGGCCGGCCGCTGGCGATTTCGAGCTACGACGATGTCACCCGGCAGAGGCTGATTGCCGATGCCTGTTCCCAGGCGGGCTAAAGCCGAACTGATCAGGCTGCGCTTTGCTTGGCGGCGTGGGCGGTCGGGAAGACACAGGTCACCGTGGTGCCTTTGCCCAGCGTCGAATCGATGGCCACGGTTCCGCCGTGCAATTCGACGAATGAGCGCACCAACGACAGGCCCAGGCCCGTGCCGCGATGCTCCGACCCCATCGAGTCGGTCTCGAACCACTCGAACACTTTGTCTTTGTTATCCGGCGGAATGCCCGGGCCGCGATCGGTGACCGTGAACACCACCGCGTCCGGGCGGCGCTCGGCGGCGAAGGTGACGGTGCCGCCCGCCGGCGAGAAGCCGACCGCGTTCGACAGCAAGTTGAACAGAATCTGCCGCAGCCTGCGCTCGTCGGCGATGAAGCTGCCGACATTCGGCGCGGCCTTGATATCGAGCGTGATGTTGTTGTTGACCAGGCGGTCGAGCAATCCTTCGGACGCCGCTTCCATGCTGGCGCGGATGTCGACGTCGCTGAGCGTCAGCGACATGGCGCCGGCATCGATGGTGGCGAGGTCGAGAATGTTGTTGATCAGCGCCAGCAGCGCGTTGGTCGAAGTGGTGATGTAGGCGAGATATTCGCGCTGCTTGTCGGTGAGCGGACCGAAGGCCGGATCGCCGAGGAAATGCGCAAAGCCGATGATGTTGGTGAGCGGCGAGCGCAATTCATACGACACGTGGTGCACGAAATCGATCTTGATGCCGTCGGCGGCGACCAGCGCCTCGTTGCGCTCGAGTAGCGCGCGCTCGACGTTCACGGTGTCGCTGACGTCCTGGAACGTCACCAGCGTGGCGCCGTCCGGCAGCGGCATCGTCGTCATGTCGATGGTGACGCCGTCGCGGCGCTCAAGGCGCCCGACGATCGGCTCGCGGTTGTCGATCGCGGTCACGGCGCCGCGCAGATTGCGCCAGATAATGTTGTCGTCATGCAGCGCCTGGGCCCAGGCGGTCACCGCCTCGATATGCGGATGGGCGTCGAGCGCCTCGGGGGTGAGCTTCCACATGCGCTGGAACGCCGGATTATGTAGGCGCACGCGGCCGTCGCTGCCGAACACCGCCACCGCTTCGGCGAGATGATCGAGCGTCTCGCTCTGCACCTTGATGAGCGCGTCGTAGCGGCGATGCAACGCCAGGCGCTCGGTAACGTCGTCGTAAAGATAGGTGACGCCGCCCTCCGGGTTGGGCGTGGTGACGACGCGCAGCGTGCGGCCGTCCGGCAGATGCCACATATGTTCCTTCGGCTCGACGGCGCGATAGGCTTCATAGAGTTGCTGCTTCCATTGCCGGAAGTCCTGCTCTTCCGGCAGCTTGCGGGCGGAACGCAAGGTGTCGAGCACCGCGGTATCGGTCGGCGTTTGGTCCAGCATGCCGGCGTCGAGCTCGAACAGCGAGCGGAACGCCGAATTGTAGAAGATGAGCTTGCGGTCGACATTGAAGATGGCGACGCCGGTGGCGAGTTGGTCGAGCACGCGGCGGTGCGCCTCGATCATGCGCGCGAGTTCGGCGCGCATGGCCTCGACTTCGGTGCGGTCGATGGCCATGCCGGCGCTGCCGGCGCCGTTCGGGGCATCGAGCACGTCGAAGATGCGGCGCTCGCCGGCGACGATGGCCGGCAGCCGCCCGGCGAAGGCCTCGCCGGCGGTCCGCGCGCGGTTGAGTTCGCCGCGCGCGGCACGATCGAGCAGTTCGAGTTCGCGCGCCACCGCATCGGTGGAATCGGCGGCTTCGACGGCGCGGGCATAGGCCGAGTTCACGAAAATCAGATGGCCGTCGGGGGTCGCGCGCCCATACCGGCACCGGCAGCGAATCCAGAACGCCCTTCATGGTTTCGACGTCGCCTTGCAGCCGGTCGTGCCGCGCGGCGAGATCGATCAGTTCGCGCTCGATGCCGCTGACGTCGCGCAGCCGCAGGATGGCGCGGCCGCCGACGCGCGGCCTTCCGCTTCGATCGGGCGCCCGGCGGTGGTGGTCAGCGTCATGACGAAGCCGCGGCCTTCGCTGCGCAGCGTCTCGACCGCCTGCTCCATGCGCTGCGCCGCCGCCGGCTCCAGCCAGCTGCCGAAGGCCAGCACGCGTTCCGGCACGCCGCCGGCAGCGATCAAACTGGTGTCGCCGAGAATGTCCGTGTCGTCGGTCGCCGCGGCCCAGGCCACCAGCACTTGCGGTTCCGACATCAGCAGCGTCTTGAGCCGGTCGATCTCGGCCTGCTGCTCCATCGCTTCTTCATGGGAAGCGGCTTCGATGCGATTGGCGGCATTGCGGGTGCGCAGCAGGGCAACAGCGGCGAGCACGGCGAAGAACACCAGGCCGAGCGTCAAGGCGAGGGTGGCGATCTCGCGCTGGCCGAAGGCCGCGGCTGCATCGTGAAGCGCATCGACGACGCTGAGCGCCGCGCCTGCTTCGGCGCGCGCTTCCGCGCAAAGCGCGATGCCCGACGTTGCGCAAAGACTTGCGAGTGCAAAGCCGCGGAATCCGCGTTGCCACGGACGAGAACGCAGCCTCTCGTTCGCCGTCCGGAGTGTCTCCGGCATTCAGGCTTGCCCCAGGGATGAGGGGGACCGTGTGCGCCACACCGTCCACGAATCGCAGGACTTTACCCCGTGGGGACTCGCGCCGAAAGAGTCCAGACCGTGAACGAGTCATTCCGGCAGGAATATAGAAACTATTTCAGGGTTTGCGCCTGCTTGGCCATGTCTTCGACGTTGATGCGGCCCAGCGCGGTGGAGAACGTCCGCTCGGCTTCGGCCAGCGCCGGCTGTACCACGCCGCTGACCAGCGGTGATTCCGGCAAAGGCGGCTCGCCGGCTTCTTCGGCGCTGCCGGCGGCGCGCAGAATATCTTCGGCGGTGATGCGCTTGCGCTCGCGCGCCAGTTCGTAGCCGCCATGCGGGCCGCGCACGCCTTTGAGAATGCCGTCGCGCACCAGAGCTTGCAGAACGGGTTCGAGATGACGCGGTGGAAGTTTGTGGCGAACCGCTAACGCCTTCGCCGACACCGGCCGCCCCTCGGCGTGGATGGCGACATCTATTACGGCGGCAATGGCAAGGATGCCCTTGCGAGACACCAGCGGCATGATCGGCACCACTTGCAACTAACGCAGTGGTAATAGGCTACAGTCACGCCGTCTAGCCGCAAACAGCAAACTAGTTATTCAACCTCCGGTGGAGCCAAATCCACCGGCTCCACGCGTTGTTTCGTCGAGCGAAGAAACCTCGTTAAGTTCGGCACGCGCGATAGCTGCAATGACGAACTGGGCGATCCGCATGCCGCGCGTAATTTTTACCGATTCGGCACCGTGGTTGACGATCAGGACTTGCACTTCGCCGCGATAATCGGCGTCGATCGTGCCCGGCGCGTTCAGCACCGTGATGCCGTGGCGCGCGGCAAGGCCGGAGCGTGGCCGCACCTGACCTTCAGTGCCCGCGGGTAGCGCGATGGCGATGCCGGTTGGAATGAGCGCGCGTGCGCCCGGCGCAATGTCGATGGCAGCGTCCTGCGGCACGGCGGCCATCAGATCGAGGCCGGCGGCGAGCGCGCTTTGATAAGACGGCAGCGCCAGATCCCTGCCGTGCGGCAGCCGCATGATGCGGACGTTAGTGGTCATGTTGATTTTCCCGCTGCGATTTCGGCGGCGATGCGGCCGATCAACATCTTAGCAACATCCTGCTTGCTTTGCGGCGGCCAAGGCTCGATGCCTTTCGCCGTCACCAACTGAATCGTGTTACTGTCGCCGCCCATGATGCCGGTTTGCGGCGACACGTCGTTGGCGAGAATCCAGTCGCAGCCTTTCTTCGCCAGTTTTTCCTTGGCGTGCGCCTCGACGTTTTCGGTCTCCGCGGCAAATCCAATCACCAGCTTCGGCCGCTGCGATTTCCGCCGCGCGATAGTGGCGAGGATGTCGGGATTTTCCACCAGCGCCAGATCGGGTGTGGCCTGTCCGGCTTTCTTCTTGATCTTCTGCTCGCCGGCATTGGCGACGCGCCAGTCCGCCACCGCGGCGGCGAAGATCGCGACATCCGCCGGTAACGCACGCTCGACCGCTTGCAACATCTCGCGCGCGGTTTCGACATGCACGACTTTCACGCCGGGCGGATCGGGCAGCGTCACGGGGCCGCTGACCAGCGTGACATCGGCGCCGGCAGCGACAGCCGCAGCGGCGATGGCGTTGGCCCTGTTTGCCGGACGAGCGGTTGGCGATATAGCGCACCGGATCGATCGGCTCATGCGTCGGGCCGGAGGTGATCAAGATACGCTGGCCCAGCAGCGGCTTTGTGCTTTGCGTGGCGAGCAGCGTTTCGACCGCGGCGGCGATCTCGAGCGGCTCGGCCATACGGCCGGTGCCGCGTTCGCCGCTCTCCGCCATCTCGCCTTCATTGGGACCGACCAGCGCAACGCCATCGGCCGACGAGCTGCGCGAGATTGCGTTGCGTGGCTTTGTTGCCCCACATGCGCGGGTTCATCGCCGGCGCCAGCAAAATCTTTGCATCGGTCGCCAGCAGCACGGCGGTGGCGAGATCGGGCGCTAACCCGCTCGCTATCTTCGCCATCAGGTCGGCGGTCGCCGGCGCCACCACAATGACATCGGTCTCGCGCGCGAGGCGAATATGGCCGACGTCGAACTCGCTCTGCGCGTTGAACAGATCGGTGAACACCGGTTCGCCGACCAGCGCGCCGGCCGACAGCGGCGTGACGAAATGCTCGGCCGCCTTGGTGAGGATGCAGCGCACGGCGATGCCGCGTTCCTTCAGCCGCCGGATCAGATCGAGCGATTTGTAGGCGGCGATGCCGCCGCCGATGATCAGCAGCACCCGGCGGGGTGCCTGTGCCCGCCACCTCGCGCCGCTGCGATTTCGGCGCCGGCGGGTTGATCGTTTCCAGGGCCCCGGCCCCGGTCTCTTCGGCGGCCGACTTGAGGATGGTGCGGACCTCGTCCTCGACCGAGCGCCCGCTGCGGGCCGCGCGGAGCCGCAGCAGCCTCTTCAAACGCTCATCCAACTGCCGGACGGTGAGGGAGGCCATGACGAAATCCGCTATTATTAGCGTAGGTTAGTATAGCAGTGATGGCACTGCAATCAATGCCATCAAATCTATCTTATCCGAGGACGCTTGACCGGCTAGCTGCGCTTCTGTATTTAACCTGAAGGTTATTAAACTAAATGGTTCAATATAAACATGGCCACCATACCCACCGATCGTCTCAGTGCAACCTTCGCCGCGCTGTCCGACCCGACCCGTCGCGCGATCCTGGCCCGGCTGGCGCTCGGCGAAACGTCGGTATCGGAACTGGCGAAACCGTTCGAGATGAGCATGCCGGCGGTGTCGAAGCATCTCAAAGTGCTCGAACAGGCCGGCCTCATTACTCGCTCACGCGCGGCGCAGATGCGGCCATGCAAGATCGACACCGCTGCGCTCAAGGGCGTCGATGAATGGCTCGGCGAATATCGCCGGCTGTGGGAGGAGCGGCTCGACCGCCTTGAGGATTATTTGAAAACGCTGCAGGCAAGCGAAGCGCCGCAGCCAAAGCCAACGCAAGCCGGGGGGAAGACGCGTGGCCGAAGAAAATAGCGTCGACCTCGACCATGAGCCGCGCTCGGTCGTCGGCTCACGTGTGTTCGAGGGCTTCTCAGGACAGCGCGCGCAGCGCGCCGCGCACGGCGTCGGCTTGGCCGGGAATCAACCGCTCGATCTCGTCGTGAGTCCGTTGCCAGACCGGGAACGCTTTGTTCAGCAGAGCGCGCCCGGCTGCGGTGATTGTGAGGCGCCGGCTGCGCTTGTCCTCTTTGTCGACCGACACTTTCACCAGGCGGCGGCGTTCCAGCGGCTTGAGATTGGCGGTGAGCGTGGTGCGGTCCATCGCCAGCAGCGCTGCGACGCTGCCGATGCTCGGCGGTTCCGGACGGTTGAGCGAAATCAGCAGCGAGAACTGGCCGTGCGTGAGATCGTGGGGCCGCAGCGCTTCGTCGAAGCGCCGCGCCAGCACGCGCGCCGCCCGCTGCACGTGCAGACACAAACACGCGTCGCGCACCACATGCGTGGCGGCGAACGGCAAGGCATCGGAGGCCCCATCGCGGGTTGACATAAGTCAATATATGTTGATATCAACGTATTTGTCAAGGAACGAGAAACCCCGAGCGAGGAGATATCCCATGCAAGTACAGTCTTATTTGTTTTTCGACGGCCGCGCCGAAGAGGGCATCGATTTCTACAAAAAGGCGCTGGGCGCCACCGTGACGATGCTGATGCGCTTCAAGGAAGCGCCGGACCAAACCATGTGCGCGCCCCGGATCCGAGAACAAGGTCATGCACGCCTACATCAATATCGGCGAGACCGGCGTGATGATCTCCGACGGCCGCAACACCGGCAATCCCAATTTCCAGGGCTTCGCCCTGTCGATCTCGACCAAAACCGAAGCGGAAGCCGACACGTTGTTCAATGCGCTGCTCGAAGGTGGCGGCAAGGTCACCATGCCGCAGAGCAAGACCTTCTTCTCGCCTCGCTTCGGCATGCTGGCCGATAAGTTCGGCGTGAACTGGATGATCCTGGTCGCGCAATAAGCCGTCGTACCGGCGAAGCAAGAAGGAGGACAGCAATGCTTGAGAAAAACAGAACTCTCACGCCCGCGAAGGAACTGGCGGACAATTGCAAAGTCCGCCTTCCGAACGAAAGCGCGGAGTATCGCCGCGCGCGAACCGCGCTGCTGGCCGAGGAGATCGAACTGCGGCGGCAGATCGAGCGCGTCGCCGAGCAGCGACGCGCGCTGCCGCCCGGCGGCGTGGTGAAAGACTATCGCTTTGTCGGTGAGGCCGGGCCGGTCACCTTCGCCGGTCTGTTCGGCGACAAGCAAACGCTTGTCATTTACACCTACATGTACGGACCGCAGCGCGAGCGCCCCTGTCCGATGTGCACGTCATTGCTCAGCGCCTGGGACGGCGAGGCGCAGGACATCATGCAGAATGTCGCGTTGGCGGTGACCGCCCGTTCACCCATCGAGCGCCTGCTTGCGTTCAAGAAAGAGCGCGGCTGGCGTTATCTCAAGCTCTATTCGGACACGGACGGCGAATTCAGCCGAGACTTTCATGCAGTCAGTGCTAACGACGGCGATGATGCCGGTCTTCACGTGTTCACCCGCCGCGACGGCACAATCCGTCACTTCTGGAGCGGTGAGATGGATTTCGGCACCGCCGATCCCGGGCAGACCCGCGCGGCGCGCCCGACCTGATGCCGCTATGGACCGTGCTCGATTGCACGCCGGAGGGCCGCGCGCCGAAATGGTATCCGAAGCTCAGTTACGGGCCGTGACGGCGTCCCCATAAAATCTGGATCATTCAGGGAGAACCAGCGATGCAAGACAAAGCCGTGTCCAAGGAGTTCGTCATCTCGCGCGTGCTCAACGCGCCGCGCGACTGGTGTGGAAATGCTTCACCCAGCCCGAGCGCATGAAGGAATGGTGGGGTCCCAAGGGCGTCAAGGTCGTCAAGTCCGACATGGATGCGCATCGGCGGCACCTACCACTACGGCATGCAGACGCCCGACGGCACCTTGATGTGGGGCCGCATGATCTTCCGCGAGATCACGCCGCCCGAACGCATGGTCTTCATCAACTCATTCTCCGACGAAGCCGGCGGTCTCGGCCGCCATCCGCTGGCGCCGACCTGGCCGCTCGAGATGATGTCGATCTATACCTTCGAAGACGTCGGCGGCGGCAAGACCAAATTCACCGTGCATTGGTCGCCGTACAACCCGACGGACGAAGAGCGCAAGACCTTCGACGCCGGCCACGACAGCATGACCAAGGGCTGGAGCGGCACGCTGGAGCAGCTCGAAGCCTATCTCCCGCGCGCCTGATCGCGAAAGAAGGGATAAGCGATGGTAATTGCCAAGCAGAAGATCACGCCGTGCCTGTGGTTCGATACGCTGGCGGAGGACGCCGCGAAATTCTATGTCGGCATCTTCAAGAACTCGCGCATCGTCATCGTCAGCCGCTTTCCCGACGCGGGCAAGGAAATCCACGGCAAGGACGCCGGCACGGTGATGTTCGTCGAGTTCGAAATCGAAGGCCAGAGCTTCACGGCCTTGAACGGCGGCCCGCAATTCACTTTCGACGAGGCGGTGTCGTTCCAGGTGGTGTGCGATACTCAGGACGAAATCGATTATTACTGGAGCAAGCTCACCGGTGACGGCGGAGCCGAAAGCCAGTGCGGCTGGTTGAAGGACAAGTTCGGCCTGTCCTGGCAGGTCGTCCCCAGCATCGTGCCCAAGCTGATGACGAGCGGCAATGCGGAAGGGGCCGCGCGCGTCATGAACGCCTTCATGAAAATGAAGAAGCTCGATATCGCGACAATCCAGCGCGCTTATGATGGAGCGGATGCATGAGCGTGGAAGTGGGTTGGACGCAAAGTATCGACAAGCCGGGGGAGTTGGTCGCCCGCTGATTACGCCAGCAGCCAGGCAATCCACGCAAGCAGCAGCGCGATCATCCACAGTGCCCCGGCGGTCCAGCGGTTGCGGCGCGCCTCGGCGCGGCCGATGGCCTCGACGGTTTCCGGCGACAGCACCAGGCCCCCCAATCGCTGGATATTTCCGTCCGCGGAATATAGCGGACGGACGAACTCAGGTCTCTTCTTCTTTTTCGATGCCGTCGCCGATTATGTCGGTGACGTCCGGATCGCCTTCGTCCTGCTCTTCGATGAAAGCGGCATCGTCGAGCGACTCATCGGCCTCGACTTCTTCTTCCTCGCCCGCGACCACGGTACCGTCAGCGGCCTTTTTGCCCTGCTGTTCGGCTTCGGCATCCTCGAGCGAGACGAATTCTGCGTCCGCCGTCTCCGGCACGATCGTCTCGACCTCCGCCACGGGCGCGGGACGCGCCGCCGCGGCTTCGGGCCGCGACCGCGACTGGACGGGCACCACGATCGGAACGACTTTGCCCGTATAGGGCGATATCACCGGCGTCTTGCCGAGGTCGTAAAATTTACGGCCGGTTTCGGGGCAGACACGCTTGGTGCCGAGCTCAGTTTTAGCCACGGGCTAGGTTCCTCAGAAAGGTCGATAATGCTTGCTTCACTTGGCTAGTTGCGGCGCACCTGTCAATAGCGCAAGCGGGGCCTTCGGCGGGGCGGGCACCGGCTGAAAACCGCCGGTTCGAACCCCGGATGACGCAAGCTCGGCTCGCGTGGTAGGACGGCGCGAAATTTTAAGGATACCGCCAAACGTGACCGATGCCGCCTCGACGCCGCTTACCGCCCGCCGGGGCGCCCCTCTCAAGGGCCGCATCCGCGTACCGGGCGACAAATCGATCTCGCACCGCGCCCTGATTCTCGGCGCCATGACGGTCGGCGAAACCACGGTCAGCGGCCTCCTGGAAGGCGACGACGTCCTGCATACCGCCGGCGCTATGCGCGCGCTCGGCGCCCGGCTGGAGCGGTCGCAGGACGGTCTGTGGCGCATTCACGGCATCGGGGTCGGCGGCTTCGCCCAACCCTCGGGGCCACTGGATTTCGGCAATTCCGGCACCGGCTGCCGGGCTGGCGATCGGCGCCGTGGCCGGTTCTCCGGTGACAGCGACTTTCATCGGCGATGCATCTTTGTCCAAGCGCCCGATGCGGCGCGTGCTCGATCCGCTGACCAAGATGGGCGCGCGCGTGATCGAAACCCCCCAAAGCGGCGGCCTTCCGCTGACGCTGCAAGGCGCCGCGGACCCGATCCCGCTGACTTACGAGTCGCCGGTGCCGTCGGCGCAGTTGAAATCCGCCGTGCTGCTGGCCGGGCTAGCCGCGCCCGGCGAGACCACGGTGATCGAAGCCGAGGCGACACGCGACCACACCGAGCGGCTCTTGAAGCATTTCGGCGCCAAGATCACGAGCAAGCCGCATGGCGCGCACGGCCGTCGCATCGTGCTGCAAGGCCAGCCGAATTGGAGCCGGCGAATGTCATGGTTCCGGCCGATCCGTCTTCGGCGGCGTTTCCGATGGTCGCGGCGCTGATCGTGCCCGGCTCCGACCTGATCCTCGATGCGGTGATGACAAATCCGCTGCGCACCGGATTGTTTACAACGTTGAAGGAAATGGGAGCCAACATCGAAACGCTGGCGACACGCGACGATGGCGGCGAGGAAGTCGCCGATCTGCGCGTCACCGCGTCGAATCTCAAGGGCGTCGACGTGCCGCCGGAGCGCGCGCCGTCGATGATCGACGAATATCTGATTTTAGCCGTAGCCGCTGCCTTTGCCGAAGGTGACACCCGCATGCGCGGCCTGAAGGAATTGCGCGTCAAGGAATCCGACCGGCTCGAGGCCACCGCCGACATGCTGCGTGTCAACGGCGTCAACGTCGAGATCGACGGCGACGACATGATCGTGCACGGCAACGGCGTCGTCGCCGGCGGCGGCGAGGTCAAAACGCACATGGATCACCGCATCGCCATGTCGGCGCTGATGCTGGGGCTCGCCAGCGAAAATCCGGTGCGCATCGATGACTCGGCGTTTATCGCCACCAGCTTCCCCGATTTCGTCGGGCTGATGCGTTCCATCGGCGCGGATTTGTCATGAGCGTCTACTCCGTCATTCCGGGGCGCCGCGCAGCGGCGAACCCGGAATCCAGAGCCATCCGCGCCGTTGGTTCTGGATTCCAGGTCCGATCCTTCGGATCGTCCCGGAATGACGAAGATGAGCGGGGGAGGGATAGGAAATGATCATCGCCATCGATGGCCCGGCGGCCTCGGGCAAGGGCACAATCGGCAAGCGGCTGGCCGCCCATTATGGCCTGCGTCATCTCGACACCGGGCTGATCTACCGCGCCGTGGCCAAGGCCCTGCTCGACGCCGGCAAACGCCCCGATGACGTGGCGGCGGCGGTTCAGGCCGCCACGGCGCTCGATCCGGCCACATTCGATGAGGCGACGCTCAAGGCCCCGGCAGTCGGGGAGGCGGCCTCGGTGGTTTCGGCAATTTCGGAAATGCGGGCCGTTTTGGTCGCGTTTCAGCGCGATTTCGCCGCCAAACAGCCCGGTGCGGTGCTCGATGGCCGCGATATAGGCACCGTGATCTGCCCGGACGCCGCCGCCAAAATCTTCGTCACCGCCTCGCCGGAGGTCCGTGCCCGGCGCCGGGCGGCCCGAATACCGGTCCCAGGGCCGGGATGTCGACGAAGCCACGGTGCTGGCCGACATCCTCAGGCGCGACGAGCGCGACATGCAGCGGGCCGCAGCACCCCTGAAGCAAGCCGAGGATGCGCACTTGCTCGATACCACCAATATGGATATATCCACCGCAATCTGGGCCGCCATCGACATCGTCGAGGCTACCCGAGCGGGCCGAGGTCGTGCTTAACGCGCCTCGCTGTTGGAGGACAAAAGCCCCGCTCGAGTCTCTGCGTAAGGTGTGCCCACCAAGCTCAATCGTCGCGACCGTACGGTATTAGCGCCGGCCATTTGTCATCCCACAACCGTGGGATTCCGGATGGTCGCCGAAGGTTTTGCCAAGACCTCCGGCCCGCATGATCGCGACTTCATTCAACCCCGGCGCAGGCTTGGAGCATGATCCCGAAAAGTGGGAACCGGTTTTCGGTCAACATCATGCTCAAGCGAACAAGGAGACTACATGGCCACTGCTACAGCTACGAATCCCTCGCGTGAAGATTTCGCCGCGATGCTCGACGAGTCCTTCCACACTGGAAATCTCCAGGAAGGTTCCGTCATCAAGGGCAAGGTCGTCGGCATTGAAAAAGATATGGCCGTCATCGACGTCGGTCTGAAGACCGAAGGTCGCGTCGCGGTTCGCGAATTTCAGGGCCCGGGCCGCACCGGCGAATTAAAAGTCGGCGACGAAGTAGAGGTCTACCTTGAGCGCGTTGAAAATGCGCTCGGCGAGGCCGTGCTGTCGCGCGACAAGGCGCGCCGCGAGGAAAGCTGGGGCAAGCTCGAGAAGGGCTTCACCAACAACGAGAAGGTCACCGGCGTTATCTTCAATCAGGTCAAGGGCGGCTTCACCGTCGATCTCGACGGCGCCGTGGCCTTCCTGCCGCGTTCGCAAGTCGACATCCGTCCGATCCGCGACGTCACGCCGCTGATGAACGTTCCGCAGCAGTTCCAGATCCTCAAGATGGATCGCCGCCGCGGCAACATCGTCGTTTCCCGCCGTACCGTCCTGGAAGAGACCCGCGCCGAGCAGCGTCAGGAGTTGGTGCAGAACCTCGAAGAGGGTCAGGTCATCGACGGTGTCGTCAAGAACATCACCGACTACGGCGCCTTCGTGGATCTGGGCGGCATCGACGGCCTCTTGCATGTCACCGACATCGCGTGGCGCCGCGTCAATCACCCGACCGAAGTGCTCAACATCGGCCAGTCGGTGAAGGTCAAGATCATCAAGATCAACCACGAAACCCACCGCATTTCGCTCGGCATGAAGCAGTTGCTGGACGATCCGTGGCAGGGCATCGAGGCCAAGTATCCGGTCGGCACCAAGTTCAAGGGCCGCGTCACCAACATCACGGACTATGGCGCTTTCGTCGAACTGGAGCCGGGCATCGAAGGCCTGATCCATGTTTCCGAAATGTCGTGGACCAAAAAGAACGTGCATCCGGGCAAGATCGTTTCGACCTCGCAGGAAGTCGAAGTGCAGATCCTGGAAGTCGATCCGGTCAAGCGCCGCATCTCGCTCGGCCTTAAGCAGACCATGCGCAATCCGTGGGAGCTGTTCGTCGAGAAGCATCCGCCGGGATCGACGGTCGAAGGCGAAGTCAAGAACAAGACCGAGTTCGGCCTGTTCCTCGGCCTCGACGGCGATGTCGACGGCATGGTGCATCTGTCGGACCTGGACTGGAAGCGTCCGGGCGAGCAGGTCATCGAGGAATACAAAAAGGGCGACATGGTGAAGGCGCAGGTTCTCGACGTCGACGTCGAGAAGGAGCGCATCTCGCTGGGCGTCAAGCAGCTTGCGGGCGATCCGATGGAATCGGCCGGCGAGATGAAGAAGGGCTCGGTCGTGACCTGCGAAGTCACCGCGGTTACCGACGGCGGCCTCGAGGTCAAGATCGTCGATACCGACCTCACCACCTTCATCAAGCGCAACGAGCTGGCGCGCGAGCGCGGCGACCAGAACCCCGAGCGCTTTGCGGTCGGTCAGAAGGTCGACGCCCGTGTCACCCAGTTCGACCGCAAGACCCACAAGGTCGCCGTCTCGATCAAGGCGCTCGAAGTCGCCGAAGAGAAGGAAGCCTTGGCGCAATACGGCTCCGCCGATTCCGGCGCGTCGTTGGGCGATATTCTCGGTGCCGCGCTCAAGCAGCGCGACACGGAAACCGAAAAGGCCGGCGATTAAGCCTGGCTCACGGGCCGTTCGCGGCTCAGACTACCAACCCCCGGGGCGTGAGCCCTGGGGGTTTTTTCTTCGGGACATCGGACTGCCAAGGTTTGGTGTATATGTTGGATGTCATTCCGGGCCCATCGCTTCGCGATGTCCCGGAATAACGGCACTTCAGTCTGAGGACCTCTCGCATGTCGTTCGATGCCGATGCCATCGTCGATCGCCGCCGTATGCGGCGTAAGCTCACCTTCTGGCGCGTCAGCGCGATCCTAGTCGTGCTGATCGCGATTGTCGGCGCGGGCTTTGCCTTGGTGCCGGGCAGCCGCCTGATGCCGGCGACCGCCACCATTGCCCGCATCAAGATCCAGGGCCTGATCCGCGGCAGCCAGGACCGCGTCGAGGCGCTCGACCGCCTCAGCCGGTCGCGGGCCCGCGCGGTAATCGTGCATATCGATTCGCCCGGCGGCACCACCGCCGGCTCCCAGCAGCTTTACGACGCGCTGCGCGCCTTGCAGGACAAGAAGCCGATGGTGGTGGTGGTCGACGGGCTGGCTGCCTCCGGCGCCTATATCGCTGCGCTGTCGTCCGAGCATATCATCGTGCAGGACACCTCGCTGGTCGGCTCGATCGGCGTGCTGTTCCAGTATCCGAATTTCACCGACATCTTGAAAACCATCGGCATCAAGGTGGAGGAGGTGAAATCCTCGCCGCTCAAGGCCGCGCCGAACGGCTTCGAGCCGACGAGCCCGGAGGCGCGGGCCGCCATCGAGGCGATCGTGCTCGACTCCTATGCCTGGTTTAAGGGCCTAGTGAAGGACCGCCGCCAGATGGATGACGGCCAGGTGACCCGCGTTGCCGACGGCCGCGTCTTCACCGGCCGCCAGGGCGTCACGCTCAAGCTGGCCGACGAGATCGGCAACGAAAAGACCGCGCTGGCGTGGCTGGAGAAGGAAAAGAAGGTTCCGGCCTCGACTGTGGTACGCGATTATTCGCTGGAGCCGCGATTCAGCGAGTTTTCCTTTCTCCACGTCGCCGCCTGGGGCTTCCAGGCCGTAGGGTTGTCTGTGGTCGCCCAGCGGCTTGAGGAATGGGGCGCAGTGCAGGCGGTCGAGCGACTAAATCTTGACGGTCTCTTGGCGCTTTGGCACCCTCCTTCCGCCAACTGACGGTTTTTCGAGTGGGGCGGCGTCAATGATCAAGTCCGAGCTTGTGCAGCGAATTGCCTCCCAGAATCCGCATCTGTACCAGCGCGACGTCGAGAACATCGTCAACGCCATCCTCGGCGAGATCACCACCGCCATGTCGCAGGGCGACCGGGTCGAACTGCGCGGCTTCGGCGCTTTCTCGGTCAAGCATCGCCCCGCCCGCACCGGCCGCAATCCGCGCACCGGCGCACACGTCTCGGTCGACCAGAAGTCGGTGCCGTTCTTCAAGACCGGCAAGGAAATGCGCGAGCGGCTGAACAAGACCGACGGCGCGGCGGGCGCCTGAGGCGCTATCCGTATCCCGGATCGGCGCTCGCTAGCGCTCGCTTGTCCGGGACACGCAACCGAGGCGCCCATGCTCCGCAAGATCGTCACCGCGCTGATCGTGGTTCCGCTGGCGGCGGTGATTATCGCCTTCGCGGTAGCCAACCGGCAGACGGTGACGGTGTCGTTCGATCCGTTCTCGTCGTCGATCCGGCCTATGCGGCGACCCTGCCGCTGTTTGCGGTCATCCTATTGGTGCTGATCCTCGGTGTCCTGGTCGGCGGCATCGCCGCCTGGATCGGCCAGGCGAAGTGGCGCCGCGCCGCCCGCAAGCTCGACGGCGAGGTGCGCGCCCTGCATCAGGAACTCGCGACCGTCCGCGCCCGCACCGCCATGCCGGAACCGGGCGCCGCCTGAATCGACGACCTACCCGGTTATCGCGCCGCCCGTTTGATCCGCCCCGCTTTGCCGGATGGCGAATAAGGCGGTAGAACCCGCCTCACCATGCCACTTTCGATCAAAATCTGCGGCCTGAAGACTCCCGAAGCCCTTGAAGTCGCGCTGGATTCCGGCGCCGACCTGGTCGGCTTCGGTGTTCTTTGGCCCGAGCCCGCGCAACGTCAGCCTGGAGGCCGCGCGCATGCTCGAAGGCCATGTCGCCGGCCGCGCCGGCAAGGTCGCGCTTACCGTCAACGCCAGCGACGACCAGCTCCACGACATTGTCGAGGCACTCAAGCCGGACATGCTGCAACTCCACGGCACCGAGCCGGCGGAGCGGGTGGCGGTGGTGCGGTCGCGTTTCGGACTTCCGGTCATGAAGGCCCTGCCGATCGCCGTGCGCGCCGACCTGTCGCCAATCCGCATTTACGCCAAAGTCGCCGACCGGCTGATCTTCGACGCCCGCGCGCCGCAGGACGCAACGCGGCCCGGCGGCCTCGGCAAGTCGTTCGACTGGTCGCTGCTGCAAGGCATCGACATCGAAATTCCCTACATGCTGTCCGGCGGGCTCACCGTCGATAACGTCGCCGAGGCGATCCGCGTCACGCGCGCGCCGGGCGTCGACGTGTCGTCCGGCGTCGAGAGCAGCCCCGGCGTCAAGGACCCCGACAAGATCCGCGCCTTCATCCGCGCCGCGCGCGAAGCCGAAGCGGCGCTGACGACGAAGGCGGTGAACGCATGACCGTGCAACAGCCCAATTCCTTCCGCACCGGCCCCGACGAGCGCGGCCATTTCGGCATCTATGGCGGCCGCTTCGTCGCCGAGACGCTGATGCCGAATATTCTCGAACTGGAGGCGGCCTACACCGCCGCCAAGGCCGATCCCACCTACCAGAAGGAGATGGATCACCATCTTGCCCATTATGTCGGGCGTCCGTCGCCTTTGTATTTCGCCGAACGCCTGACTGAGAAATTTGGCGGCGCGAAAATCTATTTCAAGCGCGAGGACCTCAACCATACCGGCGCGCACAAGGTGAACAACGTCACTGGCCAGATCATGCTGGCCTTGCGCATGGGCAAGAAGCGTATCATCGCCGAAACCGGCGCCGGCATGCATGGCGTCGCTACCGCGACGTTGTGCGCCAAGTTCGGACTGCCCTGCGTCGTCTACATGGGCGCGGTCGACGTCGAACGGCAACAGCCCAACGTGCTGCGCATGAAGATGTTGGGGGCCGAAGTACGGCCCGTGACCTCGGGCTCGAACACGCTCAAGGACGCCATGAACGAGGCGTTGCGCGACTGGGTCACCAATGTCAGCGACACGTTCTATTGCATCGGCACGGTGGCCGGCCCGCATCCTTATCCGGCGATGGTGCGCGACTTCCAGTGCATCATCGGCCGCGAGACCCGCGAGCAGATGCAGGCCGCCGAAGGCCGCCTGCCGGATTCACTGATCGCCTGCATCGGCGGCGGCTCCAATGCCATGGGCCTTTTCCATCCGTTCCTCGACGACCGCGGCGTCGAGATCTACGGCGTCGAAGCGGCGGGTCACGGCATCGCCAGCGGCCAGCATGCGGCGTCGATCGCCGGCGGTAAGCCCGGCGTGCTGCACGGCAACCGTACTTATCTGCTGATGGACGACGACGGCCAGATCGTCGAGGCACATTCGATTTCGGCCGGCCTCGATTATCCCGGCATTGGGCCCGAGCATTCCTGGCTCAAGGACATGGGCCGGGTGCAGTTTCTTTCCGCGACCGACGACGAAGCGGTGGCGGCGTTTCAGTTGTGCAGCAAGCTTGAAGGCATCATCCCGGCGCTCGAGCCGGCGCATGCGCTGGCGCGGGTGTTCGATCTGGCGCCGAAAAAGCCGAAAGATCACCTGATGGTGGTCAATCTCTCCGGCCGCGGCGACAAAGATTTGGCGAGCGTCGAAGCATTTCTGGAAAGCAAACGAAGATGATGCGGCCGCAGTATCTTTACCTCTCCCTGTGGGGAGAGGTCGCGAGCGAAGCGAGCGGGTGAGGGGGGACCACCTTCAGCGCGGCGGGCGCGTCTGGTCAATCATTTCCAAAACGCCCTCAAGGTTTTCGTGTACGTCGGTATTGGTTACACGCACGACAAGGAAGCCAAACGCTTCAAGCAATTTGGTGCGAGCTTCATCTCGGGTGACCTCTTCTGACAATGAATGGGTTGCTCCATCTACCTCGACAATTAGTTTTCCTTCAACGGTAACAAAATCGACTATGTATCGATCTATCGGATGCTGCCGACGAAATTTCCAATGCGCTAACCGTCGCCCCCGTAGCGCATACCACAACCGCGCCTCGGCGCTGGTTTGCGATGCGCGGAGTTTACGCGCCCTGTTCTTGAACCGTTGCATCCCCCTCACCCGGCTGCTTCGCAGCCGACCTCTCCCCACAGGGGAGAGGTATAGCAGATTTCGCGGCATCGCATGAGCAGCACCCGCATCGACCGCCGCTTCGCCGCGTTGAAAGACGAAGGTCGCGCCGCGCTGGTGACCTTCACCATGGCCGGCGATCCGGACTACGACACGTCCCTCGCCATCGCCAAGGCGCTGCCGAAAGCCGGCGCCGACGTCATAGAACTCGGCATGCCGTTCACCGATCCGATGGCGGACGGTCCGGCAATTCAGGCCGCCGGCGTGCGCGCGCTCAAGGGCGGACAGCGCATGACCAAGACGCTCTCGATGGTGCGCGAATTCCGCAAAGACAATGACACGACGCCGATCGTGCTGATGGGCTACTACAATCCGATCTACATTTACGGCGTCGAAAAGTTTCTGGTCGATGCCAAGGCCGCCGGCGTCGATGGCTTGATCGTGGTCGACTTGCCGCCGGAGGAAGACGAGGAGCTTTGCCTGCCGACGCTCAAGGCTGGGCTGAACTTCATCCGGCTCGCGACGCCGACCACCGACGACAAGCGATTGCCGGCGGTGCTCAACAACACCTCCGGCTTTGTTTACTACGTGTCGATCACGGGAATTACCGGCTCGGCCGCGCCCGATGCCGGCAAGGTTTCGGCGGCGGTGGCGCGAATCAAGCGGCACACCAAGCTGCCGGTTGCGGTCGGTTTCGGCGTGCGCAGCGCCGAGCAGGCCCGGGCGATTGCCGAAAACGCCGATGCCGTGGTGGTCGGCTCCGCGCTGGTCGACGAATTGCGCAAGAGCCTCGACGGCCAGGGAAAAGGCGGTCCCGGAACCGTCAGGGCGGTGACCGATCTGGTGAGCATTTTGGCGCAAGGCGTTAAGGCCGCCAGCCGCGTCGTTACCGCGCCATAATGCATAGCTAGGTGTCATTGCCGGGCTTGAACCGGCAATCCATCTAAGCAGTAAGCTTGTTTCACACTTTTGATGGATGCCCGGGTCAAGCCCGGGCATGACAGAAAAATGAACTGGATCTCCAACGTCGTACGCCCCAAGATTCGCAGCTTCCTGCGTCGCGAGACGCCGGAAAACCTCTGATCAAATGTCCGGAGACGGGGCAGCTCGTCTTCTACAAGGACGTTGAGGCCAACCAGTTCGTCATCCCGAGTTCGAACTATCACATGCGCATGAGCGCGAGCTTGCGCCTCAAGGCCATGTTTGACGGCGCCGAATTCGAAGACATTGCGGTCGCCGAAGTGCCGATCGATCCGCTCAAGTTCCGCGATGAGCGCCGTTACGCCGATCGTCTCAAGGACGCACGCACCAAGACCGGCATGCAGGACGCCGTGAAGCTCGGCATCGGCCGGCTCGAAGGCCAGATGGTCACCATCGGCGTGCAGGATTTCGATTTCATGGGCGGCTCGCTCGGCATGGCGGCCGGTGAGGCGGTCATCACCGGGCTGGAAACGGCGGTGCGGCGCAATACGCCTTTCATCATGTTCGCGGCCTCCGGCGGCGCGCGCATGCAGGAAGGCATTCTGTCGCTGATGCAATTGCCGCGCACAACCGTCGCCGTGCAGATGTTGCGCGAGGCCAAAAAGCCTTACATCGTCGTGCTAACCAATCCGACCACCGGAGGTGTCACGGCGTCTTATGCGATGCTCGGCGACGTGCATATCGCGGAGCCGGGCGCGCTGATCGGTTTCGCCGGTCCGCGCGTCATCGAGCAGACCATCCGCGAGAAACTGCCGGAAGGTTTCCAGCGCGCCGAATATCTCGCCGAGCACGGCATGGTCGACATGGTCGTGCATCGCCACAAGCTGCGTGCCACGCTTGCCGAATTGTGCCGGCTGTTGACCAAGGCGCCGTCGCCGAACGCGCAGCAGAAATTGCCGGTTCCGGCGCACGCGTAGTTCCAGCGCACGGTCCCTCCGCTTGTCATCGCCGGGCTTGACCCGGCGATCCCGCTTAGGGAAGCAAGATCGTGCTAAACTTATCGGGATCACCGGGTCACGGCGCTTGCGCGCCGGCCCGGTGATGACAAAGTGAATCATGACCCCCATCCCTTCCATCCTCGCGCGGTTGCTGGCGTTGCATCCCAAGCGCATCGACCTGTCGCTCGAGCGCGTGCAGCGCTTGCTGGCGGCGCTCGGCAATCCGGAGCGCAAATTGCCGCCGGTGATTCACGTCGCCGGAACCAACGGCAAGGGTTCGACCATCGCCTTCCTGCGCGCAATTCTGGAAGCCGCAGACCAGCGCGTCCATGTCTATAGCTCGCCGCATCTGGTGCGTTTCAACGAGCGTTTCCGATTGGGCGATAGCGGCGAGTTTGTCGGCGACGACGAACTGTCGGCGGCGCTGGAGGAATGCGAGCGCGCCAATGCGGGAGCGCCGATCACGGTGTTCGAAATCACCACGGCGGCGGGCATGTTGCTGTTCTCGCGCCATCCGGCCGACGTGCTGCTGCTTGAAGTCGGACTTGGCGGCCGGCTGGATGCGACCAACGTCATCGACTCGCCGCTCGCCGCCATCGTCACGCCGATTTCGATCGACCACATCGATTTCCTCGGCGATACGCTGGAAAAGATCGCGGCCGAGAAGGCCGGCATCTTTAAGCGCGGCGTGCCGGCGCTAGTCGCGGCGCAGAGCCGCGAGATACTTGCCGTGCTGGAGCGGCAGGCGGCGCGGCTGAATGCGCCGATGAAAATCGCCGGCGAGGATTGGACTGCGACCGAGGAACGTGGCCGCCTGGTCTATCAGGACGAGACGGGCCTGCTCGATCTGCCGGCGCCGAAGCTCTACGGCCGTCATCAATTCGAAAACGCCGGTCTCGCCATCGCGGCGTTGCGCGCGGTGTCTCAGTTAAAGATTCCGCCGGCGGCGTTCGAAGCCGGCATGGTCAAGGCCGAATGGCCGGCGCGGCTGCACCGGCTGGCGCAAGGCAAGTTAGTCGATTTGATCCCGGCCGGCAGCGAGCTATGGCTCGACGGCGGTCATAATCCCGATGGCGGCCGCGCCGTTGCCGCGGCGCTGGCCGACCTTGAGGAGCGCGTGTCGCGTCCGTTGGTACTGATCGTCGGTATGCTGGCGAGCAAGGACTGCGCGGGTTTCCTGGGCAACTTCGCTGGGCTCGCCCGCCGCGTCATCGCAGTACCGGTGCCGGCCGCGGACAAGGGCCTCACGGCAGAAGCGGTTGCCGACTGCGCGCGCGGCATCGGTCTTGCCGCCACCAGCCGCGCCAATCTCGCCGAGGCGCTCGACGCCACGCGCAAGCTCGACCTCGATCCGCCGCCGCGCATTTTGATTACGGGATCGCTTTATCTGGCCGGCGACGTGCTGCGCGAGAATGGCACGCCGCCGCAGTGATGTGCCGGCGGATGTCGTCCCCGCGAACGCGGGGACCCAGTAACCCACGTCGCATCCACGTCGTGAGGACTGTGACTACTGGATGCCCGCCTTCCCGGGCATGACAGCAAAAAAGCACATTTGCATTTCACGCCGAGACTACTTCAGCAACTTCATCAAATCGGCCTTCTTCTGCCTTACCTGATCCAGGGTGCATTGCTTCGGTGCCTTGTCGGGACGCCATCGCAACAGCCGGGTGCCATGGCGGAAACGGCCACCGCTGAAGTGGTCGTAGCAAACTTCGACCACCAGCTTCGTTTTGAGCGGCTGCCATTCGGCCGAACGCTTGGTCGACCAACGGCTTGGCCCGCCGGGCTTGTCGCCGGTAAATCCCGGTCCGCCGATCAGCTTCTTGAGCTTTACCGTCAGCGCCTTCTTCTCGTCGGCCTTGAGCGACGAAGTGAAGCCGACGTGATCGAGCAATCTCTGGTCGTTGTAGAGGCCGAGCAGCAACGAGCCGATAATGGGCTTGCCTTCATTGTAGCGGAAGCCGGCGACCACGCAGTCGGCTGAGCGGTAATTCTTGATCTTCTGCATGCCGTGACGATTTCCGCTCTGGTAGGTCATGTCGGTGCGCTTGGCGATGATGCCATCGAGCGTGGCGCCGACTTGTTTGAGCCATTTCTCGGCGTCGGCAATCTTCGTCGTCGCCGGCGACAGGCGGATGGTCTTATTGCCGCGCAAATATTTCTTGGCGAAGGCTTCAAGTTTTATGCGCCGGTCGCGCAACGTCTTCTTGGTCAGCAGGTCGCCGTGGGCATCCGCCAGCAGATCGAACACGATCAGCAGGGCCGGGGTCTCGGCGCTGAGCTTCTTGACACGGCTGGCGGCGGGGTGAATGCGTTGCAGCAGCGCGTCGAACGAAAACACACGCCCCTCCGGCACCACGATTTCGCCGTCGAGCACGAAATGCTGCGCCTTGAGCGTCGCGATGGCCTCGACCAGTTCGGGAAAATAACGGGTCAGCGATTGTCCGGATTTGGATTGCAGATCGACCTTTTTGCCATCCCGAAAAACCAGACAGCGGAAGCCATCCCACTTCGGCTCATATTGCCAATTCTCGCCTGCCGGGATGTCGTCCACGGACAGAGCTTCCATCGGCGCGAAGGGTCGGCGTAACGCGATACTCATGCGCAGGACCAACGCAAACGGCCGGCCTTGGGGGCCGGCCGCACAGCAATTATTTTAAGTCGGCCGTCAGGCCGCGCCGGTGATCCACTGTTGCAGCTTCTGCTTCGGCGCGGCGCCGACCTGGCGCGAGGCGATTTCGCCGTTCTTGAACAGCAGCAGCGTCGGGATCGACATGATGCCGTATTTGGCGGCGGTGTTCGGGTTCTCATCGACGTTGAGCTTGACGATCTTGACCTTGTCGCCGACTTGGCCGGAAATCTCTTCCAGCGCCGGGGCGATCATGCGGCACGGGCCGCACCATTCGGCCCAGAAGTCCACCACGACCGGCTCAGCCGATTTCAAAACGTCCGATTCGAAGCTTGCGTCCGACACTTTGCTGACGGCCATGGGATATTCCTTTGATATGGAGGGCGGCAGCGCCGCCTGAAATGCGAGGGATCGAACCTATGAACGCCCCCCGGCAGCGTCAAGGCGGTCTCACGCGGGGGTGATGGCCGACAAAGCGGCATCCAGCGCCTCGTCGGAAAGTGCCATCAAATCAGGTACTTCGGTCCAGACTAAGGCGGCGCGCAGCGGCTTGCCGGGGTATAATTGGGCCAACACGGCGCGATAGAGCGCGAGCTGGCGGACATATTGGGGCGGTACGTCCTCGATTCGCCGGAGTGCCGGCCGGTTGGTTTTGAAATCGCCAATCAGGACAAAGTCTTGGGTCACGGCCAGGCGGTCGATCTGGCCGGAGACGCGGATCGCTTTGCCGGCAAGGACGGCCTGGCCGACGATCGGCACCTCGGCGCGGCTGTTCGGGCCGAAAAGCTCGGCAAAGCGCGCGTCGCCAAGGATGCGCATGACTTGGCCGGCGATGGCGGCGCGGTCTTCAACGGGGAGATCGCCGCCCGAGCGGTTGAGATAGTCCTCAGCGGCCTTGGCGCGGCGCTCGGGCGGGATGTCAGGCAAAGATTGCATCAAGCGATGCAGCAGCGAGCCGCGAAGCAGCGCCGCTCCGCCACCGCCGGCGAAGGATCGCGCGTCGTCCTCTTCGACGCTCGACGGCGTGGCTGTACCCATCTCCGGCCTGTCGGGGGCGGCGTTGTGGGTCAGCCATTCCGGCAGCGAAATGATTTCAGCAGGCTGCTCCTCGGCAGGTTTCGCCGCGGGTAGCGGCTCGGCGTCACCTTTTCGATAGCGCAGCACCTCGCCGCCGCCGAAATCGGCCGGCTCGGATTTGCTCAGCGGCTTGAGCGCGTCCTCGACCAGCTGGTACCAGCAGCCGTCCGGAATCTTGTTCCTGCCTTGCGTACCGCAGACGACGAGCCGCTCGGCCGCGCGCGTCATCGCCACATACAGCAGCCGCCGGTATTCGTCGCTGGCTTCGCCGAGCGCGGCCTCGCGCGCCTCCGCCATCGGGCCGACGTCGTTGGCCTTCGCGCCCGCCCAGACGATGCGGCCGGGAGCGCCGGCACAGCGCGGTCCGGCGGCAGGTGCAGCAGCCGCGGCGGATGCCAGCCCTGCGGCGGCGTCGTGGTGTCGGCGAGGATGACGATCGGCGCTTCGAGGCCCTTGGCGCCGTGCACGGTCATCACGCGCACCTCGTCGCGGTCCATCTCCATGTCGCGTTTGACCTCGACGGCGGCCGCACGCATCCAGGCGATAAAGCCTTGCAGCGAGGGCGTCGCGGCGTGCTCATAGTCGAGCGCGAGGTTGAGGAATTCGTCGAGCGCGTCGTTGGCCTCCGGGCCGAGCCGCGCCAGGAATTGCTTGCGGCCCTCCTCGGCGCCGAGCAGCCGGGCGTAGAACGCAAACGGCGATAAGTTGCGCGCCGCCTCGCGGATGGCGTCGAACCGCGCCGTAAGCTCTGGGCGTTGCGTGCGCAGGGTGGCGTAGAGGCTGTTCGGGCCGCGGTCCCAGGCTAGTTTGAACAGCGCGTCGTCGTCGAGCCCGAACAGCGGACTCTTCAGCACGGTGGCGAGCGCCAGATCGTCCTGCGGCAGCAGCACCGCATCGGCGAGAACCATCAGGTCCATCACCGCGATGTGCTCGCCGAGCACCAGCCGGTCGGCGCCGGCGACGGGAATCTTTTCGCGCTTGAGTGCGCGGATGATCGCCTCAAACAGCGGCCCGCGCCGCCGCACCAGAATGAGCACGTCCTTCGGCCGCCGGCCTTGCCGTCGCCAGGCGGCCACGGTACCGGCGATGCGGCGGGCGAGCTTCACCACGCCGCTGGCCGCGGTCTCGGTATCGAACGGCGCCAGCCAACCGGGTTTTTTTTTCGAGCTCGTCTGATTTATCCAGCTCCCAGATTTCCACCAGCCCCGGCGCCTTGTCGGGCAAGGCCTCGTGCACCGGCGACACCGGATCGGCGGACAACCCGGCAAAGGCCTCCGCGCGCGCGAACACGCTATCGACCGCGCCCAGCACGTTCGGGCCGGAGCGGAACGAATGCTTGAATTCGGTGATGACGAAATCGAGCTCGGCGCGCCGGTGCGCCTGCTCGAAATGCGCGCGCGTTGCGGCGAACTCCTGGGGCGCTGCGCCCTGGAACGAGAATATCGACTGCTTCTCGTCGCCGACGGCAAAGATCGTGCGTGGGCGCTCGTGCGCGCCTTGGCCGGCGAAGAACTCGTTGACCAGCGACTTCACGATCTCCCACTGCTTCGGGCTGGTGTCCTGCGCCTCGTCGATCAGCACGTGATGGATGCCGCGGTCGAGCTTGTAGTGCACCCAGGCGGCGCGGTCTTCTTTGAGCAGATGCAAGGTCTTGTCGATGAGGTCGTCATAGTCGAGCAGCCCGCGCCGGTCCTTCTCGGCGCGGAAGCGCGCAATCACGGCATGCACCACGGTGAACAAGGCGGCGCTGCGGTCGCGCGCCTCGATGGCCCGCTTGCGCAGCACCAGCGTCCAGACGCGGTCGCGTTCCTCGTGCAGGCGCTGGCACAGGCTGGGCTCTGCTTTTTCCAATGCACTGGTGGCGACACGGTCCTTGGTCTTGTCGCGTTTGCTGGTGCAGAAGATGTCGAGATAAGTTTCGATCAGTTCGGTGCCATCCAGCGTGGCGAGGGCGTGGAAGAGGGCGCCTTGTTTCTTGTCGTTCGCCGATCCGCCCATCATCGCCGCGCCGACGGTCGCCCATTCCGAATTGGCGATTGGGCTATCATTGAAGATCGCCTTCTCGACGTCCGTCAAGGTTTCGTCCGGGCCGACGCCGAGCGCACGCGACAACTGCGCGATCGCCTGCGGCACGCCGCCGGCGTCATCGACCCACCGCGTCAGCGCGTCGCGGTCGCCAATGGCCTCGCGCACCATGTCCTGGAACGTCTGGGTCGGCGGCGGCGAGCACCGCCTGCGCCAGCGCGCGGCCGAGCGGACTGTCCGTCGCCTCGGCGGCCTCGATCAACACATCGAGGCCGAGCTTGGCGAGCATCTGCGTCGCGGTGATGTCGTCGAGCACTTCAAAGCGCGCCGGCACGTTGGCTTCGAACGGAAACAGATGCAGCAACTGCGTACAGAAGGCGTGGATGGTCTGCACCTTCAAGCCGCCCGGCGTCTCCAGCGCCAGTGCAAACAACTGTCGCGCGCGGGCGCGCTGCGCCGTGTCGATCTTCTTGACGCCGATGTTGCGCATGGCGTCGTCGAGCGCGTCGTCGTCGAGCACCGTCCAGGCCCGCAAATCCTGGGACACCTTGTTGGCCATGTTGGCGGCGGCGGCTTTGGTGAAAGTGATGCACAGAATCCGTGCCGGATCGGTGCCCTGCAGCAGCAGCCGGATGACGCGCTGCGCCAGCACATGCGTCTTGCCGGAGCCGGCATTGGCGGACACCCAGGCCGAATAATCCGGATTCGACGCGGCGGTCTGCCGGTCGATGACCGCCGTCGGGACTTCGCGCGACGCGGTCATTCGCCGTCTCCCTCGTCGCCGGCGCCGCCGGTAAGCGACCATTCTTGCACGCGCGCCAGGTGATCGTAGGTGCCGTAATGCGTCTTCCACATCGGATGCAGAAGCGAGAAGTAGGGCTTCTCCGGATCGGCGAATTGCGCCAGCAGCTTAGCCAATTCGGCGAGGGCGTGATCGGCGTGCTCGTCCGGTGTGCCTTCCTTGAAGTTGATCGGCTTTTCTTCGCCGGGCTCGGCACCGCCGCGCAGCCGCAC
>JBBCIM010000017.1:0-21146 GCA_037200245.1 Pseudolabrys sp. | reverse complement strand
CGCTAAAGATTAGCCGTCATGGCCGGGCTTGTCGCGGCCATCCCGCTTAGGGACGCATAATGCCGCCTAAGCGAGATCACCGGGTCAAGCCCGGTGATGACAATGTTTGCCGTTCGTCATCCCGGAGCGCGCTAACGCGCCGCCCCGAAATGACCGGCTACTTCTTCCCCAGGCCATCCCGCTGCTTGATCAGCGCATCAAGCTCTTCGGTCTGTTGCGCGATGCGGTCGGCGTTGCGATCCTCATCGGCGGCGCCGGACGATCCGGCCGCCTGCTCGGTCAACTGCCGGATGTTGTCGCGCAAAATGGCGATGCGGTCGTCAAGTTCAGCGCGCGAAAGTGTACTGCCGTTGCTCATCGTGTTTCTCCACATCAAACGCTGTCGATTGAATTGAAGCCATCTGTAGCCCGGATGGGCAAGGGAAACGAGCGAAATCCGGGACGGGGAGATGCGGCGATACTGACCCGGATTTCACTTCGCTCATCCGGCCGGTTTACTCACTCCGCCTCATCCTGAGGAGCCCGCCGAAGCAAAGCGAAGGCGGCGTCTCGAAGGACGAGGCGGCCCATGGTTCGAGACGCGCTGCTGCGCGGCGCTCCTCACCACGAGGCCGGGTGGGTCCCCGCCGCTTTCTGTCATGCCCGCACATGTTGCGGGCATCCCCGACTTTCTTTGGGAGATTGGCCGCAAGTCGTGGATGGCCGGGACAAGCCCGGCCATGACGGCAGTAGTCATGATGTCGTTGCGCTTATGGGACTATTTACACCGATCGGACTCTGCGTCGGTTCGCCACCAGGGTGTGGGCGGCTCGTTCTTTTCAAAAGCGGCAGCCTCCGGCGAATTCCACCACGACATTGAATCGACGAAGGCCTGATCTTCCGCCTCGGTCGTGCTGCGGGCGATGGCCAGCGAGACCTTATGAGCGGCCTTGATGAAGTGCGGCGACCACGTACGCACGGCCACCTTGGCTCGACTACGCGGAATGGTTCGCTTGCTGCTTCGCCTCATGGGCGGCATCCGGCGGTCACAGGCAACGTATAGCTTTTTGGGCGGGTCGGCACACGCCGATCACGGGTGTGCATACGCCAGCTTTGTTAGGAAAGTAGTCAGATTCGACTTACAGCTTAGCTGTAAATCTTGTGCGTCCGGCGCACAGAAGATAAATTTTTAGTCGACGATGTTGAGAGGCCTGCCGGTGACTCTACTCGCCTCCTGGCGGCACCAACGGGAGAGTCGGGATTAGCGAACAGCGTTCATGCGTGGCAACTGCTACCCGACCAATCCCAGAAAAACCGCGAGTGCCTGATTCATCCGCACAATATCTTTCTCATCGAGTTGACCGATGCGGCGGCCCAACTTGCTCTTGGGTATAGTGAGAACCTTGTCCACCATGATGCGGGACGGGAATTCGAGACCGTTCGATGCACTTGGTTCGACGGCGATGCGAAATAAAGGCAGTTCGCTCGGATCGGTGGTAAAGCCGCAAATTGTCACCGACTCGAGAATTTCAAAGTGCTTGTGTTGAATAACGACGACGGGCCGCGGTTTTCCGCCATAGTCCGTTCCGCTCGCGCTCGTCCAAATTTCGCCGCGCGTCAATCTGGCGTTCCATCCGACATGGAGTCGACCCAGGCCTGGTCTTGAGCCGCGTAGCGGCTGTTGTTTGCAAGCACGCACTGGCGCCGTGCTTCCGCCGCGAACTTAGGCGAGCGAATATCGGGAACCCAAATTGTTACCGGGCGCATTCCTTTTGCGCGTAAGCGCTGGCGATGCGAACGTACCTTTTCGCGAGAGGTCAGCGGCTTTGTCTTCCGAACGTTGGTCTTTCGTTGCGGCATCTTCGATCTCTTTATCTGCGATGTCCGGTTACATGTAACCTAGTACGTTTTAGCTTTACCGGCAAGCCGCGATTGGGTTCAACAGTTCATGGCCGAGCCCCCCCGCCCCACCATCTTCGCCCTGTCCTCCGGACGCGGGCCCGCGGCCATTGCCGTGATCCGCATTTCCGGTTCGCGCGCAGGCGACGCGTTGAAGGCGTTGAGCGGCAAGATCCCCGAGCCGCGCAAGGCGGCGCTGGCGCGCCTGCGCGATCCGCGCGACGGCGACATCATCGATGAGGCACTGGCGCTGTGGTTTCCCGCGCCCAACAGCGAGACCGGCGAGGACACCGCCGAGCTGCAACTGCACGGCGGTCGCGCCGTGATCGCCGCGGTGCTCGATGCGCTCGGCAGTATCGAGGGCTTTCGTCCCGCCGAAGCCGGCGAGTTCACGCGCCGCGCCTTCGAGAACGGCAAGCTGGATCTCACCGCGGTCGAAGGTCTCGCCGACCTGGTCGGCGCCGAGACGCAAGGCCAGCGCCGCCAGGCGTTCCGGCAAATGAAGGGCCTGCTCGGCAACCGCGCCGAGACCTGGCGGCGGCGGCTGATCCAGGCACAGGCGCTGGTCGAGGCCCGCATTGATTTTTCCGACGAAGGCGACGTGCCGGAAAATCTCGTGGCGCCGGCGCTGGCGATTACGCGCGAACTGGCCGATGAGATCGCCGAAGCGCTGGCCGATGGCGGCCGCGGCGAAAGATTGCGCGAAGGCCTGGTGGTCGCGATTGCCGGCCCGCCGAACGCCGGCAAGTCGACGTTGCTCAACCGTATCGCCAGGCGCGAGGCGGCGATCGTGTCGCCTTATGCCGGCACCACGCGCGACGTCATCGAAGTGCATCTCGAACTCGGCGGGCTGCCGGTGACGCTGGTCGACACCGCCGGCATTCGCGAGACCGACGATCCGGTCGAACGCGAGGGCGTGCGCCGCGCCCGCGATCGCGCCGCCGCCGCCGACCTGGTGCTGTGGGTGGTGGACGCGCGCGAGGCTGAGCCAATGGCTCAGTCGGCCGCCGAACCCGTCATTCCGGGACGACCCGCAGGGTCGGGCCCGGAATCCAGAGGCCCGGAAAACGTGTCTCGATTCCGGGCTTGGACCACTCAGGTCGGCTATAGCCGACCTGAGCGAATCCAAATGCCGATCTCGGGTAAACCCGAGATCGGTGGCGCGTCCCGGATTGGCGCCGTAGAAGCCTTCGATGCGAATGCGGCCTCGGGCACCGCCTCGCCGCCGCCGGCCTGGCTCATTCGGAATAAAATCGATTTGATTCAAGGACTTAGCGATAGCCATGAGGCGCAAAAGCTCTATGGCGGTAGTAGTGAACGCATATTAGAACCTATTAAGCCATTAATAAACATGGTTGATGGACCTTTAACGGGCGGTTCTGGTAAGACTGAACTCGGAGTTCAGACTAACAAGCCCTTAACGGATATGGTTAACGAAAGGTTAACGCGTAAGAGTGAATCTATCTGTGATAGTTATGATTATACATTCGATCTTTCTAACACGACGGGTTTGGGATTTGATCATCTGCTAAGCCAGCTCGCCGTCTACGCCGAGACTTTCCTCTCGGGAGCCGAATCTGCCTTGGTCACCCGGCAGCGTCACCGCTTCGCCCTTGAGGACACGCTCGCCGCCTTGCATCGGGTGCTCAACGGCGATCTCGCCGCCCACGAGGATCTGCTGGCCGAGGAGCTGCACATTGCCGCCCGCGCCCTGGGCCGCCTCACCGGCCGGGTCGACGTCGAGGATATTCTGGACGTCATCTTCCGCGATTTCTGCATCGGCAAATAGCGCGGGTCCCAAACCGAGCAAGGCCGAATACCCCCACAGACGCCCGCTAGATGCGCCTAATATTCTGCCGATTTAGAGGTAATTAATTACCGGAATGGCGATGTTTCACGTGAAACATTGCCGCAAAACCGGATGTTTTGACCGGCTCAGAGGCCTCCGCTACAACGCGCGCATGCGCACGCAATTCGATGTGGTGGTGATCGGCGGCGGCCATGCCGGCTGTGAAGCCGCGGCCGCGGCTGCCCGTATGGGCGCGCAAACGGCATTGGTCACGCATCGCTTCGCCACCATTGGCGCCATGTCCTGCAATCCGGCGATCGGAGGTCTCGGCAAAGGCCACCTGGTCCGCGAGATCGATGCGCTGGACGGCCTGATGGGCCATGTGGCCGATAAAGGCGGCATCCAATTCCGCGTCCTGAACCGCCGCAAAGGTCCCGCTGTGCGCGGTCCGCGCGCCCAGGCCGACCGCAAGCTCTATGCGGCGGCGATGCAGGCGGCTATTCAGGCCATCCCGAACCTCGAGGTCATCGAGGCGGAGGCTGATGATCTCACGATCAAGGACAGCCGCGTTTGCGGGGTTAAATTCGCCGACAGCCGTGAGATTTCCTGCGGCGCCGTGGTTCTGACCACGGGGACTTTCCTCCGCGGCCTCATCCATATCGGCGAAAAGCAGATTCCGGCCGGCCGCGTCGGCGAAGCGCCGGCTTTGGGTCTCTCAAAGACGCTGGAGAGCTTCGGCTTTACGCTGGGTCGTCTGAAAACCGGTACGCCGCCGCGGCTCGATGGCCGCACCATCGACTGGGCGAAGCTCGAAACGCAGCCCGGCGATGACGTACCGGAGCCGTTTTCGATGCTCACGGAGCGTATCGATACGCCGCAGATCGAATGCGGCATCACCCGCACGGTTGCGGCCACGCATGAGGTCATCCGCGCCAATGTCCATCGGTCGCCGATGTATTCGGGACAAATCGCCAGCCGCGGACCGCGCTATTGCCCGTCGATCGAAGACAAGATCGTCAAGTTCGGCGAGCGCGATGGCCATCAGATATTCCTCGAGCCGGAAGGGCTGGACGATTCGACCGTTTATCCCAATGGGATTTCGACCTCACTGCCGGAAGAGGTCCAGCACGCTTTGGTCGCGACCATCCCGGGCCTCGAAAGCGCGGCCTTCGTGCGACCGGGCTATGCCATCGAATACGATTACGTCGATCCGCGTGAGCTGCGTCCGACACTCGAAACCAAACGCCTCCAAGGGCTTTATCTGGCCGGCCAGATCAACGGCACCACAGGCTATGAAGAGGCTGCGGCACAGGGACTTCTGGCTGGTCTCAATGCGGCTTCAAAGGCCGGTGGCGGCGCCGACGTCATTTTCGACCGCGCCGAAGCCTATATCGGCGTGATGATCGACGACCTCGTGACCCGCGGCGTGTCCGAGCCGTATCGGATGTTCACCTCGCGCGCCGAATATCGCCTGAAGCTGCGTGCGGATAATGCCGATCAGCGTTTGACGGACCGGGGCATTGCAATTGGCTGCATTGGGCCTGAGCGCACGCGCATTTACTGTGAGAAATCCGCAGCCCTTAAGGCCGCGCGCGAATTCGCTGATTCGGTTTCGCTGACCCCGAAGGAGGGCGAAGCCTTCGGCATGACCCTCAACAAAGACGGTCAGCGCCGCACGGCTTTCGAGCTGCTGTCCTATCCGAATATCGCCATCTCCGATCTGGCTAAGATCTGGCCCCGCTTCGGAGAGCTCGCGCCCAAGATCGCGGAGCAGATCGAGATCGATGCCAAATACGACGTCTATCTGTCGCGTCAGAACGCCGACATTGCGGCGTACC
Source organism: Pseudolabrys sp. (assembly GCA_037200245.1). Taxonomy (GTDB): domain Bacteria; phylum Pseudomonadota; class Alphaproteobacteria; order Rhizobiales; family Xanthobacteraceae; genus Pseudolabrys. The sequence goes on along the minus strand of JBBCIM010000017.1, from coordinate 15,641 downwards.
GTCGCGACGAAAGCTTCGCGCTGCCTGAGGATTTCGACTATGCGGCGCTGCCTGGCCTGTCGAACGAGGCCAAGCAGAAACTGCTGACCCACAAGCCGCGCACCATCGGCCATGCCAGCAAAATTGACGGCATGACACCGGCGGCGCTGACGCTTCTGGTCGCCCATGTGAAGCGCGGACGGCGCAAGAAGTCCGCTTGAACCGGCCAGAACACGGCATCGATCCGGCGGACAAAGCCCGCGCGCTCGCGCTCACGCCTGTTTCACGTGAAACAAAACAGCGGCTCGAAAGCTATGTCGAACTGCTGCTGGAGGCGCAGGCGAAATTCAATCTGATCGCCCCGTCGACTATTCCGATTATCTGGACCCGCCACATCGCCGATTCGCTCCAGCTCATCGATCTGGCGCCCGACGCCAAGACCTGGGTCGATTTCGGCTCCGGCGCCGGCTTCCCCGGCATTCCGATGGCCTGCGCGCTGGCGGACAAGGCCGGCGTCAAGGTTCATCTCGTCGAGAGCGTGGGCAAAAAAGCCAATTTCCTACGCGAGGTCGTGCAAAAGCTCGGCATTCCGGCCCAAGTCCACCAAATCCGGGCCGAGAATTTTGGGGACAGCTTCGGGGATAAAGTCGATGTGGTGACGGCGAGGGCCGTATCCCCATTGAAAGTCCTGTGTGATCGGAGCTTTCATTGGATCGAGCGCGGCGCGGTCGGCATCTTTCCAAAGGGTCAAGATGTAGATGCTGAATTGACCGAAGCCGCTAAATATTGGATTATCGAGGCTAACAAGGTACTCAGCAAGACCAGTCCGGACAGCAAAATTGTTGTCGTGGCCGGGTTGAAGCCCCGGAGCCGCCGCTGACGGCCTGCCGGTATGCCAATCGAATGGACCGCCGCCATGACCGACACGCCCCCGACCGACCCGCAGGTTGTGCCCTTCGCCAAGCCTACGACGCGCGCCGAGCCGCCGCGTCCGCGGGTGCTGGCCATCGCCAACCAGAAGGGCGGCGTCGGCAAGACCACGACCGCGATCAACCTCGGCACCGCGCTGGCCGCGATCGGCGAGCACGTGCTGATCGTCGACCTCGATCCGCAGGGCAACGCCTCGACCGGTCTCGGCATCGAGCGCAAGGCGCGCCGCACCTCGACCTATGACGTGCTGACCGGCGCCGCGCATATGCGCGAGGCGGTGATCCCGACCACGGTGCCGCAGCTTTTCATCGCGCCCTCAACGATGGATCTGTCCGGTCTCGAACTGGAAATCGGCCAATCGAAGGATCGCGCCTATCGCCTGCGCACCGCGCTGCGCGAGATCAACAGCGGCACGCCGCATTTCGATTTCACCTACGTGCTGGTCGATTGTCCGCCATCGCTCAATCTTATCACCGTCAACGCCATGGCCGCGGCCGATTCGATTCTGGTGCCGCTGCAATGCGAATTCTTCGCGCTCGAAGGCCTGTCGCAATTGCTCAAGACGGTGGAGCAGGTGCGCACCACGCTCAACCCGACGCTCACCATCCACGGCATCGTCCTGACGATGTATGATTCTCGTAATAATTTAGCGAACCAGGTTGTCGCCGACGTGCGCCAGTTCATGGGCCGCAAAGTCTACGACACGGTGATCCCGCGCAACGTGCGCATTTCCGAAGCGCCGTCTTATGGCAAGCCGGTGCTGGTGTACGATTTGAAATGCGTCGGCAGCGAAGCGTATCTGCGCCTTGCCACCGAGATCATCCAGCGCGAGCGGGAATTGAAGGCGGGGTAGCTCGTTTCTCTTGTCATCACCGGGCTTGTCCCGGTGATCCCGATAAGGGGCGCAATGACAATGCTCACCTAAGCGAGATGGCCGGGACAAGCCCGGCCATGACAAAATAATCAACGCAACGATCTAAAAGTAAGAGGCAAGCGTGAGCAGAAGTTCAGGAGCGGTGGCGATGGCGGATCATTCGCGATTGGGGCGCGGCCTGGCGTCGTTGATGGGCGAGGTGAGCGAGGAGTCGCCGTCGGCCGACACCTCGCGCAAGCCGCGGCGCGCGCCGATCGAAAACCTCGTCGCCAACCCGCGCAACCCGCGGCGCAATTTCACCGAAGCCGAACTCGCCGAACTCACCGCCTCGATCAAGGAGCGCGGCATCATTCAGCCGATCGTGGTGCGCGCGGTCAAAGACAGCGACAGCAGTTTCGAAATCATCGCCGGCGAGCGGCGCTGGCGCGCGGCGCAGCGCGCCGGTCTGCACGAGGTGCCGATCGCGATCGTCGAGGCGACCGACGCGCAGGCGCTGGAATTCGCCATCATCGAAAACGTGCAGCGCGCAGATTTAAATCCTATCGAAGAGGCGGCCGGCTATCTCGCGCTGATGGAAGAATTCAAACACGGCCAGGACGCCGTCGCGCAGATCGTCGGCAAGAGCCGCTCGCATGTCGCCAACATGGTGCGGCTGACGAAGCTGTCGGAGCCGGTGAAGGCGCTGGTGCAATCGGGCGAATTGTCCGCCGGCCACGCGCGCCAGCTCGTCGGCCAGCCCAACGCGCTCGAGATCGCGCAGGACATCATCAAGCGCGGCTTGAGCGTGCGTCAGGTCGAAGAGGAAGCGCGCAAGGCGGGCCGCACTCAGGTGCGCGACGTGAAGAACGAAGCCAAGGGTTACACCAGCGGCAAGAAGGACCCCGACACCCGCGCGCTCGAGCGGCGTTTGTCGGATGCGCTCGGCCTCGAAGTCACCGTCGACCATCGCGGCGAAGGCGGCACGCTGCATATTAAATATTCGGATCTGGATCAGTTGGACGGGGTGATTAGGAAGTTGGGGCAGCATTAGCGTGGTGCCCGCACCCTGCCCATCGGCGCCTCAGCAAATTCTGCGTCATGCCCGGGTCAAGCCCGGTGATGACAAAAGTGAGCTACAAAAAATGGCGGATCGGGTGCGCTAATCCGCCTCCCATGCTCCGCTCTCACTCGGCCTCATGGTGAGGAGCGCTCGAAGAGCGCGTCTCGAACCATCGAGGCCGCCTCGATCCTTCGAGACGCCTGCCTTCGCTGAAGCTTCGGCGGGCTCCTCAGGATGAGGCGGAGAGAGCTTCGCTCCATGCGGGCTACGGCCTAACGAATTACCTCCCGTAGGGAACTCACCGACCGCCAATTGTGGCGCTGGCGCGGCATTTTCGTTGGGCCGGCCGATAGTGTGATAGCCGTTTCGGCTATGAACTCATCCCCCATTGCTGCCAAACCGGTCGTCGAAGAGGCGCCCGGCGAGCCGCAAAACGAAGACATGACCGGCCGCGCCTTGCGCCAGCGCATTCGCCAGCAGGAGCTGCTGGCCGAACTTGGCGTGCTGGCGCTTCAAGGCACCAGTTTCCTCGGCATGCTCGATCATACCGCGCGCATGACGGCCGAAGGCCTTGGCGCGGAATACTGCAAGGTGCTGGAATTCGTTCCGGCCGAGAACCGCTTGATGGTGCGCGCCGGCGTCGGCTGGGGCGAGGGCGTCGTCGGCAAAGCTAGCGTCGGCGCCGATCTGGAATCTCCGGCGGGCTACGCCTTGCGCACCGGCAAGCCGGTCATCTCCAACCATCTCGAAAACGAAGAGCGCTTCCGCACGCCGGAGCTTCTCGTCGAGCACGGCATTCGCCGCGCCATGAACGTCATCCTGCAGGGCGACGGCTCGCCGTTCGGCGTGCTCGAGGTCGACAGCAAATCCGATGGCGAGTTGATCGCCGCCCGCATCGCCCAGGACCTGCGCGCCGAGCTTGACGCGGTCGACCTTGCCGCCCGCCGTGGTGCCGGGAAACGCCGCCTCGATGGCCGCCGTCGCTTCGCCCTCGTAAAGACGATGCACCACGGCATCGGCATCGTGCACCGGCACGCTTCGTCGGCGAACATCTTCGCCGTCGTGGATTTTCCCATGCCGATTGAGCCCGGTGAGACCAAGGATGAACATTATCAACCGTCGACGTATTGATGTTGCCGCAAATAGCCGAGCAGCGGCAGCAGCGGCAGACCGAGAATGGTGAAGTAGTCCGCCCTCCGACCCGCTCGAACAGATGAATGCCGATGCCTTTCGAGCTGATAGCCGCCGACGCTATGCAACGCGGCCTCGCCCGCCATCTCAGATAATCGTCGAGGAAGCGGTCGGACACGTCGCGCATGGTCAGCCGCGCGGTGTCGACGCAATCGAACAACACCTTGTCGTCTTGCGCCAGAGCAAGCGCGGATGCAGCTCATGGGTTTGCCCGCGCAAGGCTTGCAATTGTTCTGCGGCACCAGCGCGATTCGCCGGCTTGTTGAAGCGCGTGACGCCGCGCGCCAGCGTCTGATCCGCGCCCAATACGAGTTGTCCGGCCGCGTCGCCCGCCACTGCCAGCGCCTTGGCGCGAGCCAGAAGCAGGGGCTGCACCGGCGGCATCGAGCGTGCCGGCCTTTTCCTCGACTGGCGCGTTCGTCGATCTGCGCCGGACGGATTTCAAACGCAGGCCCGCCGCGGCCAGCATCTTGCCGCGGATGTCACTTTTCGACGCGAGCACACAGTGGCTGTCGGGCAAGCCAAAGCGGCATTATTCCGTCCTCAAAAGACTACTTCCCCGGGCGCGCGCCGGCGCTCGGCCAACAATTTCATGATCGCGGCCGCGGTTTCCTCGATCGAGCGCCGCGTCCACGTCGTATGCTTGGCCAATTGTGCTTGGCGCACAATCGGCGCGAATAGGCCACCTCCTCGGCGACGGCGGCCTTATCGATATATTGGTCATCGTCACGATGCGCCTTGAGACCGAGGCAGCCGGTTCTCGCGGATCTGCACAATGCGTTCCGGACTGGCATAGAGCCCGACCACCAGCGGCCGCTTGAGCGCCTCGACATGCGAGGGCAACGGCACGCCCGGCACCAACGGATAATTTCCGGTCTTGACGCCGCGGTTGGCGAGATAGATCGAGGTCGGCGTCTTCGAGGTGCGCGACACACCGATCAGCACAGCATCCGCCTCTTCCAGGCCTTCGGACATGCTGGCCGTCGTCATGGAACATCGTGTAGTTCAGCGCATCGATGCGCTGGAAATATTCGGCGTTGAGCACGTGCTGCGCGCCGGCACGGTGGATGGTCTCGGCGCCGAGATAGGACTGGAACAGCCGCAGGATAGGCCCCCAGCACCGACAATGCAGGCAGGCCGAGGTCGCGGCATTTGTCTTCGAGGAGCTTGATCAGATCTTCTTCGAGCAATGTATAGAGCACGAGCCCCGGCGCGTCGGTGATCTCGGCCAGTGCTGTGGTCGAGCTGCTTCTTCGAGCGCACCATCGGATAAAGATGCTCGACCGGCGGACACGTTGGCGTATTGCGCCGCGGCGGCGCGCGCGACCGTAATCAAGGTTTCGCCGGTGGCGTCCGGAAACCAGATGGAGATGAAAATAACGGTGTCGGGCATCTGTATGAAAGCGGCTTATGGGGTGTGGATACAATGGGGAGGAGGCCACGCCTTGACGCCCCACGCAAGGCGCGCCGGAAGCCTCAACTCACTTTCCATCCACATGGCTGGCGCTTTGGACAAAACGCGGGAGCCGCCGATGGCACTTGAGGACGCCATGTGGACAGGCGCCTGGGGAGCCAGGGGGATAACCGCGCGAAAATCCAATAAAAACCGCGTCTGGCGCTGTGGACGGTTGACGGTAGAAAAATGACCGATCCTGAACAGGCCTTCACATCCAGTGGACAGATTGTTGACGCTAAGTCATGAGTCCAATCAACGGCCTAACAAACACTACAAAGAATCTAATTGGTTCTTTTAGAGAAGAAGACGGAAACCGGATCGCATGGGGATAAAGCCAATACTTCGCGTGCTGGGAGGGCGATCGCGAAACGATTCCGCCGGTCTTGGATGATGCGCCAGGCGGGACGGTATTTGCCGGAATATCGTGCGGTACGGAAGAAAGCAGGCGGTTTTCTCGATCTTGGTTTCAATCCGGAGCTTGGCAGCCGAAGTAACGCTGCAACCGGTAAAACGGTTCGGCTTCGATGCGCTATTTTGTTCTCCGACATCCTCATCGTACCGCTGGCGCTCGGCGCAAGGTCGAGTTCCTGGTCGGCGAAGGTCCCAAGCTTGAACCGTTGTCGGATGCCGAAGCGGTCGAGCGTCTACCGGAAAGTATTGATGGCAAGATATTGGCCGCCGATCTACGAGACGGTGAGCAAGGTTAAGTCGCAGCTCGACAGCAAGACGACGCTGATCGGCTTTTTGCGGCGCGCCCTGGACGGTGGCGACTTACATGGTGGCCGGCGAAGCCACGCCCGATCAGGCGCCGGCGCGGCTGTTTGCCTATCGCGATCCGGAAAGCTTCGGCCGTCTGATCGATTGCCTGGTGCAAGGTTCGATCGAATATCTGGTCGGCCAGCTTAAAGCCGGTGCCGAAGCGGTGCAGATTTTTCGATACCTGGGCCGGGCGTGCTGGGTGCCGAGCAATTCGAGCGCTGGTGCATTTGCGCCCGACGCAGCAGATCGTCGCCGGCGTGCGGGCGCAAATTCCCGGCGCCAAAATCATCGGCTTTCCGCGCGGCGCGCAGGCCATGGCGCTGCCTTATGCGCAGATGACCGGGATCGACGGCATCGGTATCGATTGGACCTTCGAGCGCGAAATCGCCCGCGATACGTTGCAGCCGCGGGTCGCGGTGCAAGGCAACGTCGATCCGCTGGCGCTGCTTGCCGGCGGCACACGCGCGTCGACCAGCGATGTCGACGACGTGATGGCACGCTGTCGGGCGGTCGGCTGATCTTCAATCTCGGCCACGGTATCCTGCCCGCCACTCCGATCGCCCATGTCGAGCGGATGTTGAAGAGGGTGCGGAGGTAGATTGTTTTTGTCTGCCCCTGAAAAGCGATCGTCCACCGCCGTCATCGCCGGGCTTGACCCGGCGATCCATCACTACTGAACAATTTCATCAAACAGATCGCGCCACGTTGGATTCGTCGAGACAATCAGATCGATTTTCCATTCGCGCGGCCAATGTTTGATATTCTTTTCGCGCTGAATAGCGGCAGGCGCAGTGTCGTATTGTTCAAAGTAAACAAGCGATTTAACCCCATATTTCTTCGTAAACCCTCGAACAACGCCTTCCCGGTGCTCATGCACGCGTCGCACCAAATCGTTGGTGACGCCGACGTAGAGCGTGCCTCCGGGCCCGCTTGCGAGTATGTATGCCCAGTAAGACATGGTTTTAAATGATGGATTGCCGGGTCAAGCCCGGCAATGACGGGTTTCAATGTACCTCTACTTCAAAGCCTTCCACATCATCGCCGTCATCTCCTGGATGGCGGGGCTGCTCTATCTGCCGCGGCTGTTCGTCTATCACTGCTCGGCCAAGCCCGGTTCCGAGCAGTCCGAGATCTTCAAGGTGATGGAACGCCGGCTGCTGAACTTCATCATGACGCCGGCGATGGCGGTTGTCCTGGCTGCTCGGGCTGGTGCTGGTGATTCAGGGCCAATGGATGGGCTCGACTTGTTTCACCTCAAGTTCGCGCTGGTCATCGTCCTGTCGATCATGCACGGCCTGATGAGCCATTGGGTAGCCGAATTCGCCTTCGACAGAAACACGCACACCCACAAATTCTTTCGCATCGTCAATGAGATACCGACCGTCATCATGATCCTGATCGTGATTCTGGCGGTGGTTAAGCCTTTCTCATAACAGGATAAATTCGTACATAGCGGCGCGCCGCTCTTGCGCAAATCGCCGCTTCCACCTATGTTTGTATCTCCCACCGAACGCAGGCGGATGCAGTCGCGTTCCGGCTCCCATACTTAAAAGAGTCGGCGGCAGCATCGGGTCCCCGGGCACTTTTCCAAAAACTCCGCGTTACCCCAGACCTGCGATCTTCTCTCCCTTCAAGTCACTCGGTCATCTCGAGTCTTTTTATTTTTTAAGACTCCGCCGGTCACTCTCCCAAGGAACTACCCCCCAATGCGGGAAATGAAACTCCAAGACCTCAAGGCCAAGACTCCGGCCGAACTCACGGCATTCGCTGAAGAGCATCAGGTCGAAAACGCCAGCACGCTGCGCAAGCAAGAGCTGATGTTCGCGATCCTGAAAAATCTCGCGACCGCCGAAATCGACATCATCGGCGAAGGCGTCGTTGAGGTTCTCTCCGACGGCTTCGGCTTTCTGCGCTCGCCGGAATCCAATTACCTCTCCGGCCCCGACGACATCTACGTCTCGCCCTCGCAGATCCGCCGCTTCGGCCTGCGCACCGGCGACACCGTCGAAGGCCAGATCCGCTCGCCGAAAGAAGGCGAACGCTACTTCGCGCTGCTCAAGGTCAATACCATCAATTTCGAAGACCCCGAGAAGGCGCGCCACAAGATCAACTTCGACAACCTGACGCCGCTCTATCCCGACGAGCGGCTCAAGATGGAGCATGAGGATCCGACCAAGAAGGATCTCTCCGCCCGCGTCATCGACATCGTGTCGCCGATCGGCAAGGGCCAGCGCGCGCTGATCGTGTCGCCGCCGCGCACCGGTAAAACCGTGCTGCTGCAGAACATCGCGCACGCCATTACCGCCAATCATCCGGAATGCTATCTGATCGTGCTTCTGATCGACGAGCGTCCGGAAGAAGTCACCGACATGCAGCGCTCGGTGAAAGGCGAGGTCATCTCCTCGACCTTCGACGAGCCGGCCTCGCGCCACGTGCAGGTCGCCGAAATGGTGATCGAAAAGGCCAAACGCCTGGTCGAACATTCCCGCGACGTCGTGATCCTGCTCGATTCGATCACGCGCCTCGGCCGCGCCTACAACACCGTGGTGCCGTCATCCGGCAAGGTGCTGACCGGCGGCGTCGACGCCAACGCGCTGCAACGGCCGAAGCGCTTCTTCGGCGCCGCGCGCAACATCGAAGAGGGCGGCTCGCTCACCATCATCGCCACCGCGTTGATCGATACCGGCAGCCGCATGGACGAAGTGATTTTCGAAGAGTTCAAGGGCACCGGCAACTCGGAGCTCATCCTCGACCGCAAGGTGGCCGACAAGCGCACCTTCCCGGCCATCGACATTACGCGCTCCGGCACCCGCAAGGAAGAGCTGCTCACCGACCCGGCCGTGCTCAAGAAGATGTACGTGCTGCGCCGCATCCTCAATCCGATGGGCACCATGGACGCCATCGACTTCCTGCTCGACAAACTCCGCAACACCAAGAACAACGCGGAATTCTTCGAGAGCATGAATACGTAAGCTGGATAAGCCCTCATCCTGAGGAGGCGCACTTGCGCCGTCTCGAAGGATGAGGGCGATATTCTGGCGCCGGCCTATCCTTCGAGACGCGCCTTCGGCCGCTCCTCAGGATGAGGCCGGATTGCGTGACCGCCGATATCCGATGGGTATAGACTTCCCTCACCGACCTTCCCGTTAGAGGAAGGCAGCTTTGGGAGGGAAACCATGAACCGCAAGCAGGTCTCGCGCCGTGCTGTGCTCAAGGCCGGCGTGGCGTTAAGCGCAGCCACCGTTTTCGCACAACCGTTGAAGGCCGCCGCGCCGCCGCCGAGCGCGGTGACGCCGGCGCTGATCGAAGCCGCCAAGAAGGAAGGCAAGGCGTCGTTCTACACCGCGCTCGAACTCAATACCTCGGAGCGCCTCGCCCGCGCTTTCGAGGCGAAATATCCCGGCGTCGCCATCCGCGTCGAGCGCTCCGGCGCCGAGCGGATTTTCCAACGCATCGCCCAGGAGCAGGGCAGCCGTGTCTATGCCGTCGACGTGGTGTGTAGCACCGATCCGTCGCACTTCATCGACTGGGACAGCAAGAACTGGGTCGAGCCTTACCTCACCGAAGACATGGCCAAGCATTTTCCGCGCGACCAGGTCGACCCGGAAGGCAAGCACGCCACGCTTTGCGCCTGGCTCGAAGTCATCGGCTACAATACGAATTTGGTGAAGCCCGAGGATGCGCCTAAGAGCTACGCCGATCTGCTCAATCCGAAATGGGCCGGCAAGATGTGCAAAGGCCATCCCGGCTACAGCGGCGCGATCCTGACCAACACGTATCTGTGGGTGCGCGATCTCGGCTGGCCCTATCTGGAAAAACTGGCGCAGCAGAAAGTCATGCAGCTTCAGTCGGCCGCCGATCCGCCGAAGAAGGTCGCCATTGGCGAGCGCGCGATCATGGCCGACGGCAACGACTACAGCCTGGAAGTCGCCAAGCTGAACAATCAGCCGGTCGAGGTCGTGCATGCGGCGGAAGGCTCGCCGGTCATTCCGGTGCCGTCCGGAATCTTCCGCAATGCGCCCAATCCGAATGCCGCGCGGCTGTTCCAGAGCTTCCTGTTCAGCGTCGAGGCGCAGCAGATCTTCATCGACGTCTTCGCCCATCGCTCGTTCCACGCGCTGGCGAAGGAGAAGCCGGGACGGGCGCCGCTGTCGAGCTTCAAGCTGCTGCAAGCCGATCCGAAACTGGTGCTGGCGCAAAGCGAAGAGCTCAAGGCGCGCTACAGCAAGATTTTCGGGGTGTGAGTCTTAATCCCTCCCCCGCAAGGGGGAGGGTGGCCAAACCGTCATTGCCGGGCTCGACCCGGCAATCCATCGTTTAGAGCTATGTCTTTCTGGACCTACATTCTTGCCAGCGGCCCTGGGGGCACGCTTTATGTCGGCGTCACAAATGATCTTGTGCGGTGCGTCTATGAACACCGGGAAGGATTTGTTCCTGGATTTACGAAGAAATATGCCGTTAAAACTCTTGTCTACTTCGAGCAATACGACACGCCGCAGGCAGCCATCCAACGAGAGAAAAACATCAAACACGGGCCGCGAGAATGGAAAATCGATTTGATCCTTTCGATAAACCCGACTTGGCGCGATCTTTACGATGACGTCGTTCGATAATGATGGATTGCCGGGTCAAGCCCGGCAATGACGGTTTTGGTAGCTAGCCCGGGTCCGGCAACCGAGAATAGTATTCGCTCAATATTTGTGCGCGATTGCCGCTAATTGATGCGGCGTTTACGGCCCGAACTAAAGAGTTTGGAAACCTTATCGGCGCGAATTTAGCGATGGAATTCGCCGTATTGGAAGCTAAATGCCGTCGCCAAATCGCTGGTCCAGCCGCCGGTCAATCCCGCGCCCAGCGCTGTGGATTGCGGTGCCGACACTCATTGTCAGCCTCGCTGCGGTGGCCGCATCGTATGCAGGTTCCATTGCCGCGATCGTCGTCGCCTTTCTCGGCGCGGCGGCGGTCGGCATCTTCGCCGAGCGGCGGCTGGCGCGCATCATCTCCTCGATCGACCGTATCGCGCGCGGCGACCGCTACACCACGCTGCCTCAGTTGTTCGGCGACGGCGCGTTGCAGGAATTTTCCGGCACCGCCGAGACTGTCCGCGCCGCGCTGATCGAAGCCGACACCGTCACCGTCGATCAGCTCCGCCGCGAAACCGAGGCGCGGCTGCATCATGCCGGCCGGCTGTTCTTCACCGGCAATTTCCGCCACGCCGTCGAGGAAGTCGTGACTGCTTTTACCAATGCCGGTGAACGCATTCGCGGCACCGCGGCTGAACTCGTGCAAAGCAACAAGCACATGGCGCAGCAGGTGACCGAGGCGTCGGACGCCGCGGCGCAGGCCGCCGAGGATGTCGCCGGCGTTGCCGCGGCTGCCCGCGACGTCGAGATGCTGGTTATGAATTCGGCGCAGCAGGTCGATGACGCCCGCGCCGCCACCAAGCGCACCACGTCGGAACTGGCGCGCGCCGACGCTACCATGCGCACGTTGTCCGGCGCCGCGCAGCGCATCGAGGAAGTCACCAAGCTCATCCAGGCGATCGCCGGGCAGACATCGCTCCTGGCGCTCAACGCGACCATCGAGGCTGCGCGCGCCGGCGAGGCGGGCCGCGGCTTTGCCGTGGTTGCGGCGGAAGTCAAAGAGCTGTCGCGGCGCACCGCCAAGGCGACCGAGGAAGTCAACGCGCAGATCCACGGCATCCAGCACGCCGTCAGCGACACCGCCGAGGCCATCCTTGCCGTCGACCGCAGCGTCGCCGCCATGGGCGGCGTCAACGAGAACATCAACGTCATCATCGAGCAGCAGATCACCCAGCTCGACCGCATCGGCACCGAGGCGATGAAGGTCGCGGGCAAGGTCAGCGCGACCCTGCCCGGCATCCGTTCGGTGGTGACCGACGTCGCCATGGCCGGCGACGCCGTGCTGTCGACCGCCGAGGATCTGATCGGCCGCGCCGAATCGCTGGCGAGTTCGGTGAGCCGCTACTTCGCCGATCTGGATCACGGTTCGATCAAGGTCGGTATCTTGCATTCGCTGTCTGGCACGCTGACGGCGAGCGAGCGGCCGTTGCAGCAATTGCTGGTGATGATGATCGAGAAGCTGAACCGGCAAGGCGGCCTGCTCGGCCGTCCGGTGGAAGCGGTCATCATGGACCCACGGTCCGACACCAATGCCTATGGCGCGCAGGCGGAATCCTTGCTGCGCGAGCACAAGGTGGCGGCGATCTTCGGCTGCTGGACCTCGGCCTCGCGCAAACAGGTGCTGCCGGTGCTGTCCGAGCACAACGGACTGTTGTTCTATCCAAGCCAATACGAAGGCGAGGAACAGTCGCCGCACGTCATCTATACCGGCGCGACGCCGCAGCAGCAGGCGATACCGGCGGTCGATCATCTCTTGGCGCTCGGGCGCCGCCGCTTCTTCCTGGTCGGCACCGACTATGTCTATCCGCGCACCACCAATGCCATCATCCGCAATTATCTTAAAAGCCGGGGTATCGGCGAAGACGCGGTCGAAGAGCTCTACACGCCGTTCGGCGAGAAGAACTGGCAGGATTACGTTCACGCCATCCGCAAATTCGCCGGCCGCGACGGCTGCATCGTCGCGACGCTGTCCGGCGACGCCAACGTGCATTTCTTCCGCGAGCGCGCGCGCCAGGGGCTCGATGCCGACGGCCTGCCGGTGATGAGCCTGTCGCTCGGCGAAGCCGAAATGCCGGCGCTCTCGGAGCGCAACCTGATCGGCCACATGGTGGCCTGGACCTATCTGCACACGCTCGACACGCCGGAAAACCACGCCTTCATCGACGAATGGCGCGCCTTCACCGGCGACGCGCTGGCCACCACCAACGATCCGATGGAGGCGAGCTGGCTCGGCTTCCAGCTTTGGACGCAAAGCGTGCAGGCCGCGGGCACCACGGACGTTCAGGCTGTGCGCCGGGCGCTGGCCGGCCGCAGCATCCGCTCCGCCAGCGGCTTCGACGTCTTCGTCGACGCCGAAAACCAGCATCTGCACAAGCCGTCGATCATCGGCCGCATGGACGACAAGAACGTCATCTGGCCGGTGTGGACCAGCAACACGGTGATCGCGCCCGAGCCGTGGAGCCAGTGGCTGCCGAAGATGCCAAGGCTGCCGGAATTCAAGAAGGCGGTTTAGCTTTTCTTGTCGTTACCGGGCTTGTCCCGGGGACCTCGCTTAGGAAGCCCTGCGTCCCTAAGCGGGATGGCCGGGACAAGCCCGGCCATGACAGATTACGGGCGCATCCCCTTTACCGCCTCGGCAATCGCCTCCGGCGACGTCACCGGCAACGAGCACCGCTCCCCGACGCACACGAACGCCGCGCCTTGGGGCGCCGCGGCGATTTTGTCGCGCGCCGGTTGCGAGGCCGGCAGTGCATCGGCGGTGGGCGCGCGCAGCACGATACGGCCGATGAACGGCAGCTTCAGCGCCGCCTGCACCAGCGCCTCCGACTGCGTTCCGGTGACCACGATCTCGGCGCCGGTCAGCCGCAGGTCGAGCGCGTTGAGCAGCGCGACGTGGCCGAACAGGTTCTTGTCCGCCGCCGACAGGATGCCCTCGATCAGCCGGTCCGCCTGCGCGCGCCATTTGTCGTCGCCCGCCAGCACGGCGAGGCGCAGCAGGTTCTGCGCCGCCACCGCGTTCGGGTTGGGCGTGGCGTCATCCACGGTCGAATGCGGCCGCAGCAGCAGGTCGGTGGCGTCGTCCGCGCTCAAGTAATAGCCGCCGGTATCGGCATCGGCGTAATGCGCATCGAAGGCGCGCTGCCAGGTCAGCGCCTGGTCGAGGAATGAGCGCTCGCCGGTCGCCTCATAGAGCGCCAGCGCGGCGCGGATCATGGCGGCGAAATCCGACGCTAATCCTGGAAACAACAACTTGCCGGCGCGCCAGGAATGCCCCAGCCGCTCGCCTTTCACCATGTTACCGGCGATGAACTCGAAGGCGCGGCGCGCCATCGCCAGCCACTCCGGTTCGTCGAACACGATCGACGCATTGACGAGCGCCGCGATCATCAAGCCGTTCCAGTCGGCCAGCACCTTGTCGTCGAGCCCCGGCCGCATGCGGGCGCTCCGCGCATCGAGCAGGATATTGCGCAACGCGCCAAGCCGCGCCTCGTCCGCTTCGCTGCGCTCATGGCCTGCGGAGCGGTTGAGAATGTTGTGGCCTTCGAAATTGCCGTCGGCCGTCACGTCGTAATGATAGGCGAAGAAGCCGCCGCCCTCGGGGCCGAGCAGTTCGACGATCTCGTTTAGCGACCAGACGTAGAACTTGCCCTCCTCGCCTTCGCTGTCGGCGTCGAGCGAGGCGCAGAACGCGCCCTCCTTCGTCGTCATCTCGCGCTTGAGCCATTCCACCGTCTCTTGCGCGCGCGTCTTGAACAGCGGCGTACCGGAGCGCTGCCAAGCCAAAGCCAGCAGGTCCAAAAGCTGGGCGTTGTCGTAGAGCATCTTCTCGAAATGCGGCACCAGCCACTTTTCATCGACCGAATAGCGCGAATAGCCGCCGCCGAGGTGATCGTAGATGCCGCCTTCGCTCATGCGTTCCAGCGAATGCTCGACGGTGTCGAAGAATCGTTGATCTCCCGCGTACAGGCCACGGGTATTGTTATGGCCGGACTTGTTCCGGCCATCCCGTTCAGGGTCGGTGGGTGGCAAATGATCGAGATCACCGGCTCTCGCGCCTTCGGCGCGGCCCGGTGATGACAAAGAGGATGACCGCAACCCGGCGCGCCACAGCATTTCCAGCAAACCCGGCTGCGGAAATTTCGGCGCGCCGCGCAAGCCGCCATGCACGGCGTCGAACATGTTGCCGACCTGGCGCGCGGCGTTGTCGAGTTCCCGCACGCCAAACGTCACCTTGCCCGCGGGCCGCGCCTTGTCGGCCAAGCGCGCCAGCAATGCCGCGCGGTTCTGCTCGATCTTGGTGGGCTCCTCGCGGAACAGCCGCGCGACCTCGCGCAGAATATCGGTAAAAGCCGGCCGGCCGTATTTCGACTCTTTGGGAAAATACGTACCGCCCCACACGGGGGCCGCGTCGGGCGTCAGAAACATCGTCATCGGCCAGCCGCCCTGCTCGCCCAGCAAGTGCAGCGCGTTCATGTAGATCTGGTCGATGTCGGGCCGTTCCTCGCGATCGACTTTGATATTGACGAACAACTCGTTCATCACCGCCGCCGTCGCTTCGTCCTCGAAGCTTTCGTGCGCCATGACATGGCACCAATGGCAGGCGGCATAGCCGACCGACAGCATGATCGGCCGGCTCGAACGCTTGGCCTCGGCCAGAGCCTCCGGCCCCCACTCCCACCAGTCGACCGGATTGTGCCGGTGCTGGAGCAGATAAGGCGACGTCGCGCCGGCGAGACGGTTGGTGTGGGTGGTGTCGGGGGAAGATGACAT
>JBBCIM010000016.1:0-32652 GCA_037200245.1 Pseudolabrys sp. | reverse complement strand
GGCGGCTCGCCCGGCGGCAGGAACTCAGGATCAAATCGGTAGCACAGGGGCAGGGGGGGGGCGAAATGGCCGGTTCCAGGCCCTTTCGGTGTGGAAAAAGTCCCGGTTTTGGCCATTGGTTAACCGCATCCGGTAAGGATTGGTCACAATTTTTGAAGTAAATTCGGCATCTTGGCTCTATTGTGCGGCCTTGCGGGCAGGCTACCTGATGCAAGGTTTGGCCACCCGGTCATCAAAAGCGTTGCGTAGACTTAGGGCTTCGAGGGGCACTTTATTATGGTTCGTCGCTATTTCGGCACCGACGGCATTCGCGGCCGGGCCAACAAAGTCATTACGCCCGAACTGGCGCTCAAAGTCGGTCAGGCCGCCGGCCTCATCTTCAAGAACGGCGAGCACCGCCACCGCGTCCTCATCGGCAAGGACACCCGCCTGTCTGGCTACATGATCGAAACCGCCCTGGTCGCCGGCTTCACCTCGGTCGGCATGGACGTGCTGCTGACCGGCCCTATTCCGACGCCCGCCGTCGGCATGCTGGCGCGCTCGATGCGCGCCGATCTAGGCGTCATGATTTCCGCCTCGCATAATCCGTTCGACGACAACGGCATCAAGCTGTTCGGTCCCGACGGCTTCAAGCTCAGCGACGAAGTCGAGAAGAAGATCGAGGAACTGCTCGATTCCGATCTCAGCAAGCAATTGGCCAAGAGCGAAGAGCTCGGCCGCGCGCGGCGCATCGACGGCGTGCAGGACCGCTACATCGAATTCGCCAAGCGCACGCTGCCGCGCGCGCTCGATCTGTCGGGCCTGCGCGTCGTGGTCGATTGTGCCAATGGCGCCGCCTACAAGGTCGCGCCCGGCGCGCTGTGGGAACTGGGCGCCGACGTGATCGCGATCGGCGTCGATCCCAACGGCATGAACATCAACAAAGACTGCGGCTCAACAGACCTGAATGCGATCAGCCACAAGGTGCGCGAGATGCGCGCCGATATCGGCATCGCGCTCGACGGCGACGCCGACCGTGTCATGATCATCGACGAGCTCGGCCATGTCGTCGACGGCGACCAGTTGCTCGCCGTCATCGCCGAAAGCTGGAAGGACGACGGCCGCCTGACCGGCGGCGGCGTCGTCTCGACCGTGATGGCCAATCTCGGGCTGGAGCGGCATCTCGCCAGTATCGGCCTCGATCTGATCCGCACCCCGGTCGGCGACCGCTATGTGCTCGAGCACATGCGCAAGCATGGCTACAATGTCGGCGGCGAACAGTCCGGGCACATCATCATGTCCGACTACACCACCACCGGCGACGGCTTCGTCGCGGCGTTGCAGTTGCTTGCCGTCATCAAGCGCAGCAACCGCCCTGTGTCGCAGGTGTGCCACCGCTTCGAGCCGCTGCCCCAGGTGCTCAAGAACGTGCGCTATCAGAAGGGCAAGCCGATGGAGAATGCCGGCGTCAAGTCGGCCATCGCCAGCGCCGAGAAGAAGCTCGGCCGCGGCGGCCGGCTGATTGTGCGGCCGTCCGGCACCGAGCCGGTGATCCGCGTCATGGGGGAAGGCGACGACCGGGCGCTGGTCGAAGCCGCTGTCGACGATGTGATCGAGGCGCTGACGCAGGTGGCGGCGTAGGGACGCAGGTTCAGAAACAGCGTGTAGCCCGGATGGAGCGTAAGCGAAATCCGGGGCGGCCTATCGATCGTTCCGGGGTTACGCTGCGCTTCATCCGGGCTACGAGTGTCTGCATAAGCGTGCAGCCCGGATGGAGCGTAAGCGAAATCCGGGCTAAGATGCGCAAATGGTTCGATACCGGCGCAATTTCGTTCCAGGCGGCACCTATTTCTTCACGGTCACGCTCGCTGACCGGACATCTTCGGCGCTGCTCCATCACGTAGACGCCTTACGAATGGCGTTTCGGACCGCGCGGCAAGAGCGTCCTTTCGCCATCGACGCCACCGTGATCCTGCCCGATCATCTGCATACCATCTGGACGTTGCCGGCGGACGATTCCGATTTCTCCGGACGCTGGAAGCGAATTAAGGCGTATTTCACGCATCGACTTGTCGCCGCCCGTGTGCCGGTCCGGCGCCATCGCAATGGCGATTACGCACTCTGGCAACGGCGCTTTTGGGAGCACACAATTCGCAACGAGCGCGATTTCGAGCGGCACGTCGACTATGTGCACTTCAATCCGGTCAAACACCGACTGGTGAGCCGGGTGCGCGACTGGCCGTATTCGTCGTTTCACTTCTATGTCAGGCGCGGCGTGCTGCAAGCCGACTGGGCCGGTGTTGTCGAAGAATCAATGACGGATTTCGGCGAGCGGAGAGATTGACCCCCGGATTTCGCTGCGCTCCATCCGGGCTACGGCCTGACGGTCGCGGCGTAGGGGCTTAATGTCCGCTCCGGAGATCGCCACGACGCGGCTTCTAAGTTCGAATTGGCCGGACGGGCGATCTTAATTGGGTAATGGCGACGCCGGAGATCGCCAGCAGCCCGCCGACAATCAGCTTTGGGGTTATGCGGTCGCCGAGGAACAACACGCTCGACATCAACGCGAACACCGGAAGCAGCAGGCCAAACGGCGCGATGCGGCCCATCGAGCAACGCGCGATCAGCCAGAACCAAAGGCCAAACCCGACAATTCCTCCGATGAAAATCGTGTAGGCGAGCGCCAACCACCCGCGTTCATCCGCCGTGCCGAGGCTCGCCAGTTGCCCATGTTCAAGGAGCAGCGACATCAACATGACCTGCGGCACCGTCAGCAGCGACGACCACCCCATCAACATCAAAGGGTCGAAAGGGCCGTAGCGCTTCGTCAAGATGTTGGACACCGCGAAGGCGAAGGCTGCCCCGACCACAAGCAGCAGCGGAGCTAAGTTTGCCGACAGGCCCGGTCCCGCCGCCAGCACGACCACGCCGGCGAATGCAATCGCCACGCCGGCGGCCGTCGTCAGCGACGGCCTCTCCGCGAGCAATGGCCACGCTAACAGGATGGTGAAGGGCGTGGCGAGTTGATAGGCGACGGCCGACATGCTTCCCGAGCCGAGCCCAAGGCCAACATAAAAGAGCCCGAAGTTCAGGCCGCCCAGGAAAACCGAAATCGCGGCGACTGGGCCGAACTGTCGGCGTGTGGGCCGTTTGACGAAGGGAACAAGCAGCAGCGCGATCGCCAGGAAGCGCAGCGCGAGGAAGAAGAGCGGCGGAAACTCCGTCACGCCTACTTTGATGGCGACGAATTGATAACCCCAGAGCAAAGGCACGGTCACCGCGCAGACGATCTGGATGGCGGACATGTAGCCTTCCTTTCAAGACCATTCGGTCTAGATATAGACGCGCGAACGGCGCGAGCCGTCCGCGGGATTGTCTACTTGATGAAGCGGTCGAGAAGCGCGTCAACGGTGGCTTGCGACGCGTTCCGTGTCGGTGCCGTCTTGCCGACCACGCGCAGCCCCTCGACGAAACAGACGAGAATTCGGGCGGCACTCGAAGGCTCGACACCATCGGCCAACGTGCCCGCCGCCTTGGCACGGGAAAGCGCGTCAGCCACCTTAGCCTCCATGGCTTTGAAAAAGCCGGCGATGCGACGATCGACGTCGGCATCACGGCCGGCCAGTTCCATGGCCGTGGCCACCAGCAGGCAGCCGCGACGGCCATTGGCACCGCTCGTGCGCTCAACATAGCCGGCAAGATAGGTCCGCAGGCCCTCGACCGGCTCTCTGCGGGCGCCGAGTTCGATATCCATCCGTGTCAGGGCATCGGTAACGTAGCGATCAAGCGCCCGCAGGAAGAGCGAGTGCTTGTCACCGAAAGCGGCGTAAAGGCTGCCGCGCGAGAGCTTGGTCGCACGAAGAAGGTCCGGCAGCGCCGTGGCGTGATAGCCGCGCGACCAGAACACGCCCATCGCACGTTCCACAGCGGCCTCCGCGTCGAAACTGCGGGGGCGGCCACGGGACAAAGGCGCGGGGGTTTGATGGCTCATCCCTTATATATAGACCGATTGGTCTTTAAATCGCAAGGGGTCGCAATGTGATCGAGACGCCGACGCAGGCGCCGCTCACTCCGCTCATTCCCGCGTAAGCGGGAATCCAGCTCTTACGGGTCGTATGTTGTAGCCTTGGGTCCCCGCTTTCGCGGGGACTAGCGGAAATTCTGCTCTCGTTAGCAGTTACCCTACCCGAAACGCGCGACGGCGCTGACGCTGCTGTCGGGCGGCTGGTTTGCCCGCAGATAAGCCTCAAGCTCGGCCGCGGGCAGCGGCCTGGCATAGAGATAGCCCTGCAGTTCCTCGCACTTTTCCGCGCGCAGGAAGGCGGCCTGGGTCGCGGTCTCGACACCTTCGGCGATCACTTCAAGCCCGAGATTATGCGCCATGACGATGATCGAGCGCACGATCGCGGTGTCCTCCTGCGTCGACTTGTCGGAAATCTTGCGCACGAAGCTCTGATCGATCTTGAGCCGCGTCAGCGGATAGCGCGCCAGATAGCTCAACGACGCATAGCCGGTGCCGAAGTCGTCGAAGGCGAGCTTGACGCCTTTGGAGCGCAAGGTGTTGAGCGACTTCAAGACTTCTTCTTCCTGGCCGAGCGCGATGTTTTCGGTGATTTCGATTTCCAGCGCGTTGGCGGGGAGCCCGCTGAGCGCGAGCGCCACCTCGACGTCGCCGAGCAGCGTGGCGCCGCGGAATTGCGCCGGGAACAGATTGACGCCCATGCGCAGCGGCGGCAGGCCCGCCGCGCGCCACGCCGCCCCCTGTTCGCAGGCCGATTGCAGGATCCAGCGGCCGACGTCCAGCACCACCGGGCTTTCGCTCAAGGCATCGATGAAGACGCCGGGCACGAGAACGCCGCGCTCCGGGTGCCGCCAGCGCAACAGCGCCTCGACGCCCAAGACGGCGCCGTCGTCTGCACGCACCTGCGGCTGATAATAAAGCTCGAATTCCTTGTTGACGCTGGCGCGCCTGAGTTCGGTGTCGAGCTCGCGGCGCGCATAGGCCTTGGCGCGTAGCTGCGGCATGAACAGCCGGTAGGCATTGCCGCCCGACGATTTTGCATCGTAGAGCGCGAGGTCGGCATTCGACATCAGCTCTTCGACATTGCCGCCGTCGGTGGGCGCAATCGCGACGCCGGCGCTGGCGCCGATGAACAACTGATGGCCGTTGATCTCGAATCTTTCGGCCAGCCGCTTGAGGACGGCATCGACCGTGGACCCGATGACAAGCGGGTCGCCGCAATCCGGATAGACCATGACGAACTCGTCGCCGCCGAGACGATAGAAGCGCGCGTTGCCGGCCTCCATCTCGATCATGCGCCACGCAACCTTCTGCAGCAGGCGGTCGCCAAGCGAATGGCCGAGCGTGTCGTTGATATCCTTGAAGCCGTCGAGATCGAATATGGCGATCGACGTCGCGCCGCCAATCGCAACGGCATCGCGGGTCGCCACATGAAGATCGTTTTGCAGGCTGACGCGATTGGCGAGGCCGGTGAGCTGATCGTAGTGCGCGAGGTTCTTGAGTTTTTCCTCGGCCAGCTTGCTTTCGGTGACGTCGCGGCCGGTGAAGAAATGTTTCTGCTCGGGTTCCGACCACACGCCCGACCAGGCGAGCGTCACGGTCTTGCCGTTCTTGTGAACATAACGCGTCTCGAAATTCCGCATGTTGTGGCCGCGGCGCGCCAGCCGCATCTCGGTGCGCGCATTGTCGAGGTCGGGCGGATGGACGAAATCGGCGGCGCTATGGCCGACCATTTCATCGGACGCGTAGCCGAGAATTGCGAAAGAGATCGGGCTCACGCGCAGAAAGTTGCCGGCGCGGTCGGTGACCAGAATCAGATCGAGCGAGGCCTCGAACAGCCGCCGGTTTTCGCTGGTTTCCTGCGCCAGGCGCTCCTGTGCCTGCTTGCGCTCGGTGATGTCCTCATGCGTGGCAATCCAGCCGCCGCCCGGCACCGGGTGATTGACCGCATGGATGGTGCGGCCGTCAGTCAGTTCGATGATCCGGCTGGTGGTCTTGCCCTTGGCCACTTCGTTGATGACGCCGCGGCAATAGACGTCGATATCCCCGAAGAATAGCGTGAACTTCTGGCGATATTCGACGAGCTCGCGCAACGTCCGGCCCGGCACGATCAAGTCGGGCGGCAGATTGTACATCTCGATATAACGGCGGTTGAAAAGCATCAGCCGCGCATCGGCATCGAACATCAAGACGCCTTGCGGCATGTTGTTGAGCGCCGTGTCGATCTGGAAATGGGCGAGCTTCAACTCCGCCGTTCGTTCCGCCAGGCTGCTTTCGCGCTGAGCCAGTTCGGCCTCGGATTCGATCAGGCGTCTGAACTGATTGTTCAATCGCCGGAGCAGAATTGCCGAGCAGGCCAGCGCCAGCAATGTGCCGACGCCGATCAGCATGGCCCGGCGGTACCAGTTGGCGAGCGCGGCGCTTTCCCGAACGGCGACGTTCACCACCAGCGGATAGTCGGGCAGCGGGCGCACCGAGACAAAACGCGGCTCGTCGTCGAAGTAGCCCGGCGACCGATAGCTTCCGCCGCCTTCCGCCACGACGGCGTACCATTGCGACATGGCCGGTATTTTTCGATCGGCGCGATCGGCCGTGTCCGGATACCGGATCAGGATGGTGCCGCTGGGATGCAAGAGCACAAACGATTGATCGCGCAGCGCCGTGATCGACTGGTAGATGCTTTCGAAGTAGGCAAGGCGCAGCCCGATCAGGATCAGGCCCATGAACTCGTCGTTCGGTCCGCTAAGCCGCTTCGTGAAGAATATCGATCGCACGCCGGTGACACGGTTCTTCATCAGGCTGCTGATGTAGATTCCCTTGTCGTTCGTATATTTGAGGTACTGGAAGTAGTCGCGATCGCTGACGTCGGTGCCGGTCGGCGGCCACTGCGTCGTGCTGGTGACAACCCGCCCCGTTTTATCGACCAGCGCGATGGCGTCCGCCTGCGGCAGGCGTTCCAGGCTTTTGTGCAGCGATTTATAGAAGTCGTAGGTGCGCAGATTTTCGTCCGAGCTTTGCGCTCCCTGCGCCAGCGCCTGATCGCGGACGTCGCTCAAGACGATATCGACCGATTGGATCGAGCGGGCGAGTTGACCGCTCAATACCGTGGCGATGTTGCCGGTATCGTTTTCGGCGTCGTGAATGGCGTCCGAGCGCAGTCCCCAAACGGTGAGGCCGATCGCCGCGACGAAAAGCAAAATCAGGCCGATGGCGACGCCTCTGAGCGCCCGAAAATCGTTGCGGTATATGGCTGGGGACATGCGGCTAACCCATTGATGTTGATTACACATACGCCCCCTGCGTTAGGAAGCATTTAAGGCCGCCGGTCCCTGCGATTTACATGAATGAACCCTTAAAGCGTTGATCGCAGAAGCATTCTTCAGCGCTGCGCTGCGGCAAAAAGCCTAGTTCTATCAATAGTTTAGAACGATTTTAAAGAGCGTTTTTCTTTGACTTGGCGCAATGAAGCCGGTACCGAAATCTGCAATCTGCAGTCCATTGGGGACGTAGAGGGCTGGAATTCGAATGATCGTCTGTTCCTGCAACGTATTGAGCGACCATGACGTGCGGGGCGCCGTGCATAGTTCCGCGCCGCGCACCACCGGTCAGGTCTATGGCTGTCTCGGCTGCAGCCCGCAGTGCGGGCGCTGCGCGCGCTCGATCCGCAAGATCATGGACGAGGCCCTGGCCGGCGCTTGCCCGGCCGGCTGCGCCGCATGCCCGGGCAAGCATTCCCACGACTGAAAATTTAGCCGTTGCCTCGTCCCCGGACTGATGGCTACGTAGCTCTTAATTCTAAAGAGGAGCCGCGCCATGAAGGGCGATGCGAAGGTTGTCGAATACCTCAACAGGGCGCTGCGCCACGAACTCACGGCGGTCAATCAATACTGGCTGCATTACCGCATGCTGCACAATTGGGGCTATCTCGATCTCGCCAAGCAGTGGCGCAAGGAATCGATCGAGGAGATGGAGCACGCCGACAAGCTGATCGACCGGATCATCTTTCTCGACGGCTTTCCCAATCTGCAGGTGCTCGATCCGCTGCACATCGGCCAGAACGTCAAGGAAATCCTCGACTGCGATCTCGCCGCGGAAATGTCGGCTCGCGCGCTTTATCAGGAAGCGGCGACGCATTGCCACGCCGCCAAAGATTACGTCAGCCGCGATCTGTTCGAGAAGCTGATGGGGGACGAGGAGCATCACATCGATTTCCTCGAGACCCAGATCGATCTCGTCGCCAAGCTCGGTGTCCAGCTTTATGCTCAGCACCACATCGGCGAGATGGGCGAGGGCGACAAGGACTGACTGCCCTTGGACTGATCGCACTTGGACTGACCTGATGCGTGCCGCCGCGGCAAAATAGCCGTTAGTCGCAACACGCGAGCATTGCGCCGCGACGCCACCTGCCCGAGTATGTCCTTCCAGCCATGCGTTGGGGTGGAGACATATCGATGCGTGTGCCGTCCTTTTGCGGTGAAGGCCGCCTTTCCAAGCTTATTGCCGCTGTCGCCGTCGTCGCGATGCTTGCGGCGCCGCGCCCGGCCGCGGCCGAGGAATGGCCGGCCCGTCCGGTGACATTGGTGATGGCCTTTGCCTCCGGCGCGATGATCGATTTCGTCGGCCGCGTCATCGCCAACGATCTGTCGACCACGCTGGGCCAGCCGGTCGTGGTCGAGACCAAAGCCGGCGCCGGCGGCGTGGTGGCTGGCGCTTACGTCGCCAAATCTGCCCCCGATGGCTACACGCTGCTGATGACCGCGGTCGGTCCCGCGGTGCTGCGCCCGCTGATCGACAAGTCGGTCGGCTACGACACCGATGCCGACTTCACGCCGATTATCCTGATCGGCGAGTCGCCGAACGTGCTGCTCGCCGATCCGAAACTCGGCGTCAGCACGGTCAAGAATTCCTGGCCTACGCCAAGACCAAGGACAACAAGGTCAGCATCGGCCATTCCGGGCCCGGCACCATGGGCCACCTGTGCGCCGTGGTGTTCTCGTCGCTGGCCGGTCTCGACATCACGCCGATTTCCTATCGCGGCACGGCGCCGATGCTGACCGACCTCATCGGCGGCCAGATCACGGCCGGCTTCCCGGCCTATAATCCTGCGACCAAATCGGCTTCGATCCTGGCGGTGACGACCGACGAGCGCGTCGAGTTCCTGCCCGACGTGCCGACCATGAAGGAAAGCGGCTTCGACGTCGTCGGCGCCACCTGGTTCGCGATCTTCGCCCCCGCGCGCACGCCACCCGAGATCGTCGCCAAGCTCAACGGCGCCATCAACGAATTCCTCAAGAAGCCGGAAACCCGCGCCCGCTTTAACGACGCCGGCTTCCGTGTGTTCGGCGGCCCGGCGGCGCGCGTCACGCAAAAGGTGTCGCAAGACCGCGACAAGTGGGCTCCAATCATTGCGCGGCTCAATCTGACGCCCGACAAGTAACGCCGGGGCGAAAAGCGCATGACGGGCAAGATCATCGGCAAGACAATCGATATTCCGACGCCGGATGGCACCATGGACGGCTATGCCGCCCATCCGGACGGCGCCGGGCGCTTTGGCCTGGTCGTGCTGCTCATGGATGTCTGGGGCTTGCGCGAGGAGCTGTTCGCGCTGACGCGCCGGGTCGCCTCGCACGGCTACTACTGCGTGGTGCCCAATCTTTTCTATCGCGAGGGGTAAAGTCCGCTACGAGCGCCGCAACGCCGACGGCAAGATGGTGTCGTTCGACAGTTTGCCGCCGGCCTTGCAGGACGAAATACGCAGCCATCCGGCCAAGCTCAACCTCAGGACCGCGCGCACCGATCTTGCGGCGATCCTCAACTTTTGCCGGGGCGAGCCGGTCGATGACGGCCCGGCCGGATCGGTCGGCTTCTGCATGGGCGGGCGCATTGCGTTTCAGGCTGCGTCCGAATTTCCCGGCCGGTTTCGCGCCAATGCCAGCCTGCACGGCACGTTTCTGGTCAACGACGCGCCGGATTCAGCCCATCGCCTGGTGCCGAACATGCGCGGCGAATTCTATTGCGGGTTCGGCGCGCTCGACCGTTTCGCCACGCCGGAGATTATCGCCGCGATCGATCTCGCATTCCAGCGCCAGCACGCGGTTGCCTATCGCCGCAATGTGCATGCCGGCGCTAATCACGGCTACGCGCTGCCCGACCGCGATCTGCACGACCGCGCCGCGACGGAAGCCGACTGGCGCGAGATCTTCGCGATGTTTGCGCGGCACCTGGCGTCGTCAGCGCCCTCTGGTCCTATCGCGTAGGAAATCGACGAAAGTCTTCACCACCGGCGCGCTTTCGTTCTTGCGATAGACCAGCGCGTGGTCGGCCATGCGCGTCACGCCGACCAGCTTGCGGAAGACCAGACCGGGCATGTCGATGCGCGTCAGCGATTCCGACAGCACGCTGATGCCGGCGCCGGACGCGACCAGCGCCATCACCGTGAACGCGTCCGGCGCGCGTTCGACGATTCTGAGCGGCGCGCCGGGCGCGGCGATCGCGGCGACGTTGCCCCAGAATCCGACTTCCATTTCCATCGATACCGCGACGAAGGATTCGTCGACCAGCATCGCCGGCGTGATCTGCCGGCGCTTCGCGAGCTTATGTCCCTCCGGCAGCACCAGCCAGAACGGCTGGCGCTCGACGATGAAACCCACGAGCCCGGAAGGATAGCGTTGCAGCCCGCGCGTGAAGCCGACGTCGAGCGAGCCGTCGATCAGCCCCTTGAACTGCGCGAAAGTTTGCATGCGCGCCAGTTGGAACGAGACGTCGGCGTGGGCTTTGCGAAAATCCGCCAGCGTCGCCGACACCAAGCCGCCGCAACCTGCGGAGAACACGTAGCCGACGGAAATCGAACCGGCATCGCCGCGGCCGGCACGTCGCCCCACCATTTCGGCGCGCGCGGCCTGCTTGAGCGTCTCCTGCGCCTCGACCAGGAAGTGTTTGCCGGAATGCGTGGAGCGCGACCGCGCTCCGCGTCCTGCGGGTCAAGAGCTTGGCGCCGAGCAGCGTTTCGAGCGCGCTGATCTGGTGCGACAGCGTCGGCGCTGCGATGTTCAGGCGCTCCGCGGCGCGCGCGAAGTGCAATTCCTCGGCGACCGCGACAAAATATTTCAGATGGCGAAGTTCCATGGGGTGATTATGAGCTAATAACTCACAAAACGCGATAACGCCGCTAATGACTTCCGGCTGACCCCATACAACCCTCAACGCTGGGTTGTCGCATGGGGCTTTGCCGCGCGGCGGCTTTCGGTCAACTGAACTCTTGGCAAGAAAGGCCCGTCGTCCATGTCCAAGCAGCCTCGCAAGCCCGGCCATAACGTCGTGCCGATCACGTCGAAGCGGAAGCCGTCCGGCATCCGGGCGCAGCCCGCCGCCGCACCCGGTACGCTCGCGGCCGCCGCCGGCAGCGCCGAAGATCCGCGCATGAAGGAAGCCCTGCGGCTGGTCGAGCTTTCCTCGCCATCGAGGACGAGCAGGGCCGTGCCGCGCTGATCACGCTTGCCGAGCGCATGGTCAGCTTCGACTGGGTGCGCAACGTCCAGCAATGCTGAGCGCGCTGCCTTAGACCTTAACGAATCCTTGCTCGCCAAATTGTTCGCGCGGTGCCTGGCAACCGCGCGTGCTGCGTTCTTTGGTTAAGCAACGTCGTTAAAAAACAAGGTTAAGAGCCACTTAAGGATTTGCTGCCATCGTCCCCATTGTTCGCCGGCTCGTCGCCGGATGACTCGATAGGGGATGTGTATGTCTGGTGCGCGTCTGACATTGCTGACGCTGGCATTGGCCGGTTCAGTCGCGACGAGTGCCGCGCGCGCGGCCGACTATTCGCAGCCGCCGCAGCCGATCTACATTCAACAGCCGCCTGTAGTCGAGAGCTACGCCGAAGGCTGGTACCTGCGCGGCGATGTCGGCATCGGCATGAACCGCAACTACAAGCTCGACTATTTGCCGGACGAGATCAACGTCGGCAACGGATTCATGTTCCAGCACAATTCGATCGCCGACACCGTCTTCATCGGCGGCGGCATCGGCTATGAGTTCAACAACTGGCTGCGCTTCGACGCCACCGCGGAATACCGCGCCAAGACGCGCGTCTACGCCTTCGGCTCCTATCCGCCCAATGGCCTCGACAGCTACGAAGGCAACCTGAAATCCTGGGTTTTCCTCGCCAATGCTTACGTCGACCTCGGCACCTGGAATTGCTTCACGCCTTTCGTCGGCGTCGGTGTCGGCGGCGCGCGCGTCTCCTTGACCGATTTCACCGACGTCAACCCGAACGGCGGCTTCGGCTTCGGCCGCAACCCCAGCGTCTGGAACTTCGCTTACGCGATCCACGCCGGCGTCGCCTACAACGTGTCGAAGAATTTCAAGGTCGAACTGGCCTACCGCTATCTCAATTACGGCTCGATCACCGACACCGTCGACTGCAACGGCGGCTGCGCCGCGGACTCGTTCAAGTTCAGCGGGCTGTCGTCGCACGACATCAAGCTCGGCCTGCGCTGGACCTGCTGCGACGTCGCGCCGGCGCCGCGTTACGTCTACACGCCGCCGCCGGCCCCGGTTTACACGCCGCCGCCGATCTACTCGCCGCCGCTGCGCAGCAAAGGCTAGGGCGCTTTCGTGGAACGCGCGCGCCCGCAAACACGGTTAACGGCGCGAGAGTTATGGTGAAAATTTATGGTTAAGCCAGCCTTAACCTCTGTCGGGCATCGTCGCACGAATGCGGAGCGCAACTGAAGCCGACACGCGGCAAGCGGCCTCAGCAAAAGGAATTGTAGTGATGAGTCGGTTGAAGGTGTCCGCTGCGATCGGCCTGCTGGCGGCGCAAGTTTTGGCGGCCCACGTCGCGCCCGCGATGGCGGCCGATATGCCGCGCACCTTGCCGCCCCCGGGAATGCCGCTGCCGACCGTCGAGCGTTCGCAGCCCCGCTATTTCGACACCGGTTGGTACCTGCGCGGCGATGTCGGTTACGCCTGGGGCCGCATCGACAGCGCGCGGTCCGCGCCGCCTTTCACCGATCCAACCGACAACAAGTTTGGCAATGCCGTGACCGGCGGGGTCGGCGCCGGCATCAAGACCAAGTGGCTGCGCACCGACATCACCTTCGACTACATGGCCGAGGCGAAATATCAGGGCACGGTCGCTGCGCCGAACGACGTCACCGCCAAGATTTCGAACTGGAGCGTGCTGTTCAACGGCTATCTCGATCTCGGCACCTGGTATCGCCTGTCGCCTTATATCGGCGCCGGTGCCGGTGCCGCGATGGTGCGTGTCACCGAATACGCGAGCACCGCGTCGCCGCCTTTCGTTTCCGGCCTGTCGAACAACAAATGGAATTTCGCCTGGGCCGCCATGGCCGGCGTCGGCTACCAGCTGTCGCCGAACACGATCGTCGACATCGGCTACCGCTACCTCAATTTCGGCGATGCCAAGAGCGCGGCCGACAGTTTCGGCGCCATGACGTTCAAGAATCTCGCTGCGCATGAAGTGCGAGTAGGCCTGCGTTGGAGTTTCGATGACCTGCCTTCAGCCCGATAGCGCGCCCGCCAGGAACCGCCGGCGCAATGTGGCGCGCGCGCGCGGCGCATCGCGGCATGTCGGGATTGCCGCGGGCTTGCTGCTGACCGCAATCGCGGGACAGGCGAGGGCGGCGGATTGGCCCGACGACACGCTACGCGGCTCGTTCACTTCGCCCGGTTACGTGCGCTGGGACGGCCTGCAACTCGGCGGCCACTTGGGCATCTCGAGCATGAACACGAATTTCGGCGACAGCTCGAGCTCGCTGGTTGCCTATAGCCTGCGTAACACCACCGTACAAAACGAATTCACACCCTCCGCTGGACGACGCTGCCCCAGACCACGTCTCATGGAACGCAATACGGCGCTTTCCTGGGATATAACTTTCAGTGGGACCAGCTCGTCCTCGGAATCGACGTGACTTACAATCGCTCGTCGACGCTGCAATCGGCGGCGTCCGATTCGATTGCGCGCCAGGTCACGACGGCCGACGGTTTCGTCAACCAGGTTGCTATCACCGCGAGGTCGTCGCTCACGCTTCTCGATTATGCGACCGCGCGCGTTCGCGCCGGCTATGCGATCGGTCAGTTCCTGCCTTATGCCATGATCGGCGGCGTTGTTGGCCGGTTCAATTATACAACCACGGCGACGACGACCGTCAGCGGCAACAACCCCAACCTGGCACCGCCAAACAATACCTACGGTCCCAATACCGACACGCAGTCGAGCAACAAGAATAACGCCATCAGCGCTGGCCTAATGGTCGGCCTGGGCATGGACGTAGCGCTTCTTCCCAACGTCTTCTTGCGCGGCGAGTGGGAATTAGCGGCATTTGCGCCGCTCGGCGGCATCCGCACCACAATAAATACCGGCCGCGTCGGTGTCGGCGTCCGCTTCTAGAACGCCGCCGGCATTGCGCAGAGCGCAGCCGTCTTATCCCAACGACGCAAATCGCCGCTGTTGACTGCGGCCGCCAACAGGCATATCCCCGCCAGTGGGACACCTCTCCCCAACGAGAGGCATCTATCTGGAAGGATAGGTTATGACGGCACAAAAGCCCGGCGTGCGGCCGGCCATTCCGCACTTCTCGTCCGGCCCCTGCGCCAAGCGCCCTGGCTGGAGCCTCCAAGCCCTCACCGATGCAGTCCTTGCGCGCTCGCACCGATCAAAGATCGGCAAGGCGAAGCTCAAGCGCGCCATCGATCTCACCCGCGAAATTCTCGAAGTTCCCGCCGATTATCGCATCGGTATCGTACCCGCCTCGGATACCGGCGCGGTCGAAATGGCGCTGTGGTCGCTGCTCGGTGCCCGGCCGGTGACCATGCTGACGTGGGAATCGTTCGGCGAAGGCTGGGTCACCGACGTTGAGAAACAGCTCAAGCTGAAAGACGTCACGGTGCTCAAGGCGCCGTATGGCGAGCTTCCCGATCTGTCGAAAGTCGATTTCAAGACCGACGTGGTGTTCGCCTGGAACGGCACCACCTCCGGTGTGCGCGTGCCTAACGGCGACTGGATCGCCGCGGAGCGCGAAGGTCTGACCATTTGCGATGCCACCTCGGCGGCTTTCGCGCAGCAGCTCGATTTCGCCAAGCTCGATGTCGTCACCTTCTCCTGGCAGAAGGCGCTGGGTGGCGAGGGCGCGCACGGCATGTTGATCTTGAGCCCGCGCGCGGTGGCGCGGCTTGAAAGCTACAAGCCGGCCTGGCCGCTGCCGAAAATCTTCCGCATGACCAAAGGCGGCAAGCTCAACGAAGGCATCTTCACCGGCGAGACCATCAACACGCCGTCGATGCTGTGCGTCGAGGACTATCTCGACACGCTCGCTTGGGCGAAATCGATCGGTGGTCTCAAGGCGACCGTTGCGCGCTCGGATGCCAATGCCAAGGCAATTTCCGATTGGGTCGCGGTTACGCCCTGGATCGAAAATCTCGCAGGTAACGCCGCACACCGGTCCAATACGTCGGTCTGCCTCAAGGTCGTCGATGCCGCTGTGACGCGGCTGTCGGCCGACGATCAGGCTGCCTTCGCCAAGAACCTCGCCGGCGTGCTGGAAAAGGAAGGCGTCGCCTACGACATCGCCTATTACCGCGACGCGCCGCCTGGTTTGCGCATCTGGTGCGGCGCGACGGTCGAGACCCGCGACATCGAGGCGCTGACGCCCTGGCTCGATTGGGCGTTCTCGGAAGTCAAAGCCGCGCTGCCCAAGGCGGCGTAATAATCGTCATTCCGGGGCGCGCCGAAGCGCGAACCCGGAATCCATCCACACGTAAATTCCATCTGGATTCCGGCTCTCGCGCTGCGCGCCCGGCCGGAATGACAAAGAGGGTTCGTGCCGGCAATGGCGATGCGATAGGCGAAGCCGGCGCGCTCGACGCGGGCGGCAAGATCGGCGACCAGTTCGGACTCTCCCTCCATACAGATGCGTGCAGCCGCTGATGTCGAGCAACAACCCATCGGGCGCATCGCAGGCCACCAGTGGCGTGTAGCGCAGGCACCAGTCGGCGATGCTCTCGAGCAGCGTCGCGTCGGCCTCCGGCGTCTTCAGGCACAGCTTCGAGCGCGGGATGCATGGCGCGCGCCTGCGCCAGCGTGAGGCCGATGTGCAGGCCGAGCCGTTCCGCTGCGTCCGTCGATGGCGACGAGTAATTCGGTATTGCCGCGCTTGCCGTAGACGACAAGCGGTACAGAAACCTCACGCGACTTTTCAAGCGACTTTCTGGCGATGCGGTCGGTGGCGAGCCGGCGCAGCCACAGGCAGAGCAGGCGCGGCGAGACGAAGCGCTCATCGGTGTCACTCCATTCGAGAATCCAGGAACCGGTCGGGCCGCGGCGATTGCGGATGAGATGCGCGGCAAAACGCGGCGCGCCGAATTCAAATTTTTCTTTTTCACCTCCCCCTCCAGGGGAGGGGTGAAGCGCCAACCATCCAGCGCGTCGCGGCGGTGGATGCGTCCGCCCGCGGGCGCACTGCGCAGCAGCAGCGCCAAGCGCGCCGCTGTCGGCGGCCGCGAGCGACAGCCGCCGCACCGCCACCGCATCGATCTCGCCGTGACGCAATTCGCCGATCACGGCGCCGATGGCGCGGCAGCGCAGTGCTTCCTCCATCGCCCACAGCAGATCGCAGGCGATGCGCGACGCCGACCGTCAGCAGTCGCTCGGGCGCAGGTTGAATTGGTCGAGGCCGGCCCCGTAAGGCGCACCGCTTTCGGCGAGCGCCATGTCCTCGGCGATCCAGAAAACGCTACGCTTTCTTTCACCTCTCCCTTGGGGGGAGAGTCGACCGAGCGAAGCGAGGGCGGGTGAGGGGGCAAGTGACCCTCGATAAGTTGTAACCTCTTACCCGGCACACACCCGAACTCGGGCTTGCCCGAGTTCGGCAATTTGAATGCCCGAAGTCGGATAAATCCGACTTCGGGTGTGCACCGACCTCTCCCCATGGGAGAGGTGAAGATAGCGCCGCCAGCCCCAACACGAACCCCGTCGCGGCGGCGAGGTGAGCTTCGCCCGGCGCCGCGATTTCATGCAACGCGCCGCGCGCCAGGCCGCCGCCGAGCGTAGCGTCAATGGTTTCGATGCCGAGCGGCAAGATGCCTGCATCGTCGCCGATCCCGGGGCCTTTTGCAGGGCTTGCAGGACGCTGGCGTAGCTCGTCGAGCATGGAACTCAAGCCTTTGACGAAACGTCATTATTTGGCCGATTCAACGGCCGGCCCCGTGATAATGTTCTCTATTTGTTCTAGTGTGTCTGAGGGCCGGGCCGGCGTCAAGCCACAAGAGAGAGCGGTCGAAGAGCGGATAAGGCGCAGCCGCTGGCTTTCAAGGGCAACTGCTCACAGATGGTGCCGGCTCGGATCTTCGATTCGAGTGCTTGTGCACCGGCATCCGGGGCACGAGGATAGGCAATGAGCCTTATCGACACTCGCTTCGATCAGATGTTCCCGGTGCTCGATCGCGCGCAGATCGACACTGCCAAGCGTTTTGCCAGCGGCACGGCGCAGCAGTTCGCAGCCGGTGCGACACTTTATGACGTCGGTCAGCGCAACGTGCCGGCCTGGCTGGTGCTCGAAGGCTCGGTCGAAGTCGTGCGCCGCGACGGCCTGCATCGTGAGTCGTCGGTGGTCTCGCTCGAGCCCGGCCAGTTTTCCGGCGAGGTCAGCCAACTCGCCAGCCGCGGCACCCTCGCCGCCGGCCGCGCGGGGCCGCAAGGCTGCACCGCGCTGCCGTTCGATGCCGCGCATATCCGCGCGCTGGTGATCGGCTCGGCCGATGTCGGCGAAATCCTGATGCGCGCCTTTATCCTGCGCCGCGTTGGGCTGATCCAGGAAGGCGGCGCCGGCTCATTGCTGATCGGGCGCCCGGGCGATCCGGATCTGCTGCGGCTCGAAGGTTTTCTCTCGCGCACGCCTATCCCTACACCGTGCTCGATGCGTGACCGACGAAGCCGGCCACGCCGCGATCGAGCGCTTCGGCGTGCTGCCGAACGAATTGCCGCTGATGATCTGCCCACACGGCGAGATGTTGCGGCGTCCGACCGACGCCGAGGGCCGCGATGTGTCCCGGCATCACGCCGGAGCTTGATCCTAACCACCGTCTATGACGTCGCCGTGGTCGGCGTGGTCCGGCGGGATTGGCGGCCGCGGTCTATGGCGCTTCCGAGGGGCTTTCGGTGCTGGTGATCGACCAGCGCGCTTACGGCGGGCAGGCCGGCGCCTCGTCACGCATCGAGAACTATCTCGGTTTTCCGACCGGCATCTCGGGCCAGGCGCTGGCCGGCCGCGCCTTCACGCAAGCGCAGAAATTCGGTGCCGAGATCGCCATCCCGCTCGAAGTCACAAGCTCGATTGCGGCGGCGGACCGGCGAGCCCCGATATTTTCCGGCTGGAAATCGCCGGCAACAAAGCGGTTCAGGCCAGGACCGTCGTCATCGCCTCGGGCGCGCGTTACCGCCGGCCGGATATCGCCAATCTGTCGGAGTTCGACGGCGCCGGCGTTTCCTATTGGGCGTCTCCGATCGAAGCGCGGCTGTGCGAGGGCGAAGAGGTCGCGCTGATCGGCGGCGGCAATTCGGCCGGGCAGGCGGTGGTGTTCTTGGCGCCGAGGTCAAGCATCTGCATTTGGTGGTGCGAAGAAATCTCGAAGCCACCATGTCGCGCTATTTGATCGACCGCATCAAGGCGCTGCCGAATGTCGAATTGCACGTCGGCAGCGAAGTGGTCGCGCTCGGCGGCGATCGTGCGAGCGGACCTCACCAGCGTGACGTTTCGCGACCGTGCCACGGCCAAGGGAAACGACCGCGCCGTTGCGTCATCTGTTCCTGTTCATCGGCGCCGATCCGAACGGCGAGTGGCCTGCAGAATTGTGTGACGGTCGATGGCAAGGGCTTCGTCGTCACCGGCGGACCTTTCGCAGCGCAGGCGAACGGCCGTGCGCCGTTGCCGCTGGAAACCAGCATGCCCCGGCGTGTTCGCGATCGGCGACGTGCGGGCGAGTTCGACCAAGCGGGTGGGCGCGGCAATCGGCGAGGGCGCCGCAGTGGTGGTGCAGATTCATCAAGTGTTAGCGGAAAACTAAGCGCGCCTAATCGTGCGCGATATGTTTGGCCCGGATGCGGGCGCACCACCAGCCAGATCGCCACGACGGCTATCGGCACGAACAACGCGGTGGCGAGCGAAATATCGACCGGCACGCCTCGTCGTGCAGGCCTTTCACCAGATAGCCGAACAGCCCGACTACGTAATAACTGACGGCTGCGACCGACAGGCCTTCGACCGTGGTCTGCAAGCGCAAATTGCAGCCGCGTACGCTCGTTCATCGACTTCAATAGATCGCGGTTCTGCCGCTCCATGTCGACTCGACCCGCGTGCGCAGCAGATTGGCGGCGCGCGCCAGTTTCTGCGACAGATCGGTCTGTCGCTCGACGGTGGTGTCGCAGGTGCGCATCGCCGGCGACAATGCGTCGCGCCAGAAACGACGACCACGTCGGCAAGCCGCCCACCTTGCGCTCACCGATGGTCCCCAGACGAAGCTGCACGATTTCGTTATAGGCGCGGCCTGGCGCCGAAGCGGAATAGGCTGGCGGCGGCGCCGGCTTCGAGTTCGGCGGCAAGCGCCGTCAACTCGTTGAGCAGCCTGTGATTGTCGACCAGATCGGCGTTGAGCATTTCGTCGGTGACTTCGGCGAGCCGGCTTTCGATGCGGTTGATCGACGGCAACAGGCGTTGCGCCTCGGGGAGGCCGAGCAGCGCCAGCGTGGCGATAGGTCTCCAGTTCGATGACGCGCTGGACCAGCGCGCCGGCGCGTTCCGGACCCAAGCGCGATCGAGCACGAGCACGCGCACGAAGCCCGCCGGGTCGGCCTGAAAATCCGTGGCGAATAAAGCAAGCCCATCCGAGTTTTCCGCCACCGCGAGACTCGCGCGGGTCGAACAGCCGCTCAGGTGCGATCTTGCTTTCCTTTCCGGCAGCAGATGTAGATCGAGCGCGACCAGCAGCGGTCCCGGCTGCGGCAGGCTCGCCATCGGCTCGGCCAAGGTGCTGGCCGCGGGGTGAAACGGTGCGCCGGTCTCGGACGGCAACTCCCAGGTATAGGTGGTAAATTCGGAGTGCTGCTCCCAGCGCAAGCGCGGTGCCGCCGAGCGTGACGCGGTGCTGCTTGGCAGACGGCTTGAGCGGCTCTAAGCCGCGCCGCGCGCAGAACTCTGTCAGCGCCGCGCGGTCGGCCCGGCCGGCCTCGCCGGCAGTATCGAAAGCGAAATGCAGGATGCGGCGCGGCGTCTCGATGGCGGTAAACGGCCGCGCGTGCACCTCGCCGAGCACCGCCGCGCGCAAGGATGCGCGGTCAGCCGCGCGCCGCCATTGCCGATGGAATACTCAGCGCTCATGGCGTTCCGTGGCATGGATTGCCGGAAAAGTCACGGGCGGGGCGCTTGGGACAAGTCAAACCCGCTGTTCGGGCGCTTCCGTGCGGCCGGCGCGCTCGTAACGAATGCCCAATGTTTTGATCCGCGAGGCCAAAGTGGTCGGCTTGACGTCGAGCATCTCGGCGGCGCCGCCGCGCCCGAAGACCTTACCGCCGCAGGCATCGAGCGCGGCAATGATGTTGAGGCGGTCGCGGTCGCGCCGGTCGACGTCGGTCAGGATCGGCGGTTTGCCGGCGGCGGCATTCGTGCGTCCGCCGGACGCAAACGCGCCGCCGGAATCCGGCAGGTCGATTGCGGACGCGGCCGTTTGCGCGCGAGAATGGTGGCACGCTCGATGACGTTCTGCAATTCGCGCACGTTGCCCGGCCAGGCATATTGCGACAGCCTCCGCGCATCGCCTTCGGTCAGGCGCAGTTCGCCGGTCTTGAGTTTCTTGGTCGCGCCGCGCAGCAGTGTGAACCGCGAGCAACGGATATCCTCTGCGCGCTCGCGCAACGGCACGAGATCGATCGGGAACACGTTGAGCCGGAAATAGAGATCCTCGCGGGAAGCGGCCACGCCGCGCCTGCGCCTTAAGATCGCGGTTGGTTGCGGCAATCACACGCACATCGACGTTGCGGGTGCGCGCCTCGCCAACGCGCTCGAACTGCCCTCCTGCAAGACGCGCAGCAGCTTGCCTTGCAGCGCCAGCGGAATTTCGCCGACCTCGTCGAGGAACAGCGTGCCGCATCGGCCAATTCGAAACGCCCGATGCGGTCCGCGCAACGCGCCGGTGAAGGCGCCTTTGGCGTGGCCGAAGAATTCGCTCTCGAACAGATCGGCGGGAATCGCCGCGCAATTGACGCGGAATCAGCGGCCGGTTGGAGCGGCGGCTGTCGTCATGGATGGCGCGCGCCACCAGCTCTATGCCGGTGCCGGATTCGCCGGTGATCAGCACGGTGGCGTCGGTCGGCGCGACCAGATCGACCTGCCGCAGCGTTTGCTGGATTGCGGCGCTTCGCCCGATGATGCCGTGATGATTACCGTCGATTGCGAATCTGTTCTTGCAGGTAGGCGTTTTCCAATTCCAGGCGCTTGCGCAGCAGATCGACTTCCTTATGCGCCGCGCGCAATTTCTCCGTCGGCTTCGTGGCGCTGAGTGACGTCGCGGAACACGATCACCGCACCGATCAGCACGCCGTTGTCGCGGATCGGTGTCGAGGTGTAATCCACCCAGAATGAGGTGCCGTCTTTGCGCCAGAACATCTCGTGGTCGACTTGATGCACGGCCGCCGTCGCGGAACGCGGCATAGATCGGGCAATCGTGGTCGTGATAGGCCGAGCCGTCGGGGTGGGTGTGATGCACAAGCGAGTGCATATCGTGCCCGACCAATTCTCCGCGGTCCAGCCCAGCATGCGTTCGGCCGCCGGGTTGACGAAGGTGGTTTTGCCTTCGGCGTTGACGCCGTAGATGCCTTCACCGGCGGCGCGCAGGATCAACTGGTTCTCCCGCGAGATGCGACCGAAAGCGGCATCGGCGCCTTCCTCTGCCTGATCTGATGCACTGTCATCGAGCACCTCCTTAGTTGTCACGAACAATCGCCGATCAAATTACGAAAATTCGTTGGCCACGAAATATCGTAAGCAAGAAGTGGGCCAATGACAGGCACTTCTCGCCTGCGTCACCGCAAGCGGCGATTTCTGGGAGACTTGGCACCGAAGTTGCTCTGTTGAGGACCATAGCGGTCGCCAGCTTTGGAGAGCCCCATGTCACCCTTCGACAATCCCTTCGACCCCTCCCGTCGTTTGACTGCGAGCGGCTGTGCCTGCGGCCGTCACGCCACCGAGGCTGACCATGCGCGAGATAGCGCCACGCAATTGCATTGCGCGCCGGTCAGAAAGCCAAGTCGAGAGCGAAGAGAAGCGCTACGAGGGCGTCGTCGCCTCCGCCGTGATGCGCGCGATGTTTCCCAAGGATGTTGCCCGCCGCGCTTTCCTGCGCTCGCTCGGCGCCTCGACCGCGCTCACCGCGGGTGTCGCAATTCTTCCCGCTCAAGACTGCGACCGACTTGTTCGCCGCCACCGGCCCGGTCGAGAAGAAGGATCTCAAGGTCGGCTTCATTCCGATCACCTGCGCCACCCCGATCATCATGGCGAAGCCCATGGGCTTCTACGAGAAGCACGGGCTCAACGTCGAGGTCATCAAGACGGCGGGCTGGGCGGTGATCCGCGACAAGACCATCACAAGGAATACGACGCCAGCCCACATGCTGTCGCCAATGCCGATCGCCATCACCCTGGGTGTCGGCTCGACGCGATCCCCTATACCGCGCCGGCCATCGAGAACATCAACGGCCAGGCGATCACGCTGTCGATCAAGCACAAGGACAAGCGCGATCCGAAGGACTGGAAGGGCTTCAAGTTCGCGGTGCCGTTCGACTATTCGATGCACAATATCTGCTGCGCTATTATCTCGCCGAGCATGGCATCGACCCGGACCAGGATGTGCAGATCCGCGCCGTGCCGCCGCCGGAAATGGTCGCCAATTTGCGCGCCGACAATATCGACGGCTTCCTCGGTCCCGATCCGACTGAACCAACGCGCGGTGTTCGATGGCGTCGGCTTCATCCACATGCTGTCCAAGGAAATCTGGGACGGTCACCCGTGCTGCGCCTTCGCGGCCTCCAAGGAATTCGTCGACGGCTCGCCCAACACTTACGCGGCGCTGCTCAAGGCGATCATCGACGCGACTGCCTTCGCCCATAAGCCGGAAAACCGCAAGCAGATCGCGGAAGCCACTCGCGCCGGCGAACTACATCAATCAGCCGGTCACAGTGCTCGAACAGATCCTCACCGGCACCTACGCGACGGCCTGGGCAACGTGAAGACCGACGCCAACCGCGTCGATTCTCGATCCGTTCCCGTGGCAATCCTTCGCGGTCTGGATCATGACCCAGATGAAGCGCTGGGGTCAGGTCAAGGGCGATATCGACTACAACAAAATCGCCAGCGAAGTCTTCCTCGCTACCGATACCTCAAAGCTGATGGCCGAGGTCGGCCCTGTCGCCGCCCGAAGTCCCCCTCCAAGAGCTTCGTGGTTATGGGCAAGACCTTCGATCCGGCCGAGCCCGAGGACTACATCAAGGGCTTCAAGATCAAAAAGGCCGTGTGATGTTGGCCGCCGGGCCCGCTCACATTTGGGGATCGCGCCATGACCCGCTCGCTGACCTGGCGAGCGGCCGTGGTGTCGCTGCTGCTGTTCGGCCGCCTTCATTTTTCCGCGTGGCACCTCGCCACGCGCGGCAAGGGCGCCGTGCAGCAGTGAGCCCGGAATACGCCAAGCTGATGGGGCTTACCGCGACGCAGGGCAAATCGGCGATGCCGGGCCCGCTCGAGGTCGGCGCCAGCTTTGGGAACACGCGCGCCATCCGTTCTATGACAACGGGCCGAACGACAAGGGTCTCGGCATTCAGCTCGCTTACTCGATCGCGCGCGTGATGCTCGGCTACGGCCTGGCAATCGCCTTCGCCATTCCGATCGGCTTCCTCATCGGCATGTCGCGTTGATGAACAAGGCGCTCGATCCGTTCATCCAGGTGCTCAAGCCCGATCTCGCCTTTGGCCTGGATGCCGCTGGCGCTCTACACGATCAGGACTCCAGTCTGTCGTCGATCTTCGTCATCTTCATCTGCTCGCTGTGGGCCGACGGATGATCAACACCGCCTTTGGCGTTGCCCAGGTTCGCAAGGAATGGCTCAATGTCGCCAAAACATTGGAAGTCGGCACGCTCCGCCGCGCCTTCACCATTATTCTGCCCGCCGCTGCGCCGACCATTCTCACCGGCATGCGCATTTCCATCGGCAATCGCCTGGCTGGTGATCGTCGCCGCCGAAATGCTCGTCGGCGGTACCGGCATCGGCTACTTCGTCTGGAACGAATGGAATAATTTATCGATTACGAATGTGATTGTTGCGATTGTGACGATTGGCGTCGTCGGCATGTTGCTCGATTTGATCCTCGCTAGGCTGACGCGGCTTGTGACGTTTCCCGAATGACCGATAAGTTCATTTCCATCGAGGGCATCGCGCGCCGCTACGGGCTCAGCCCCGGCGATCTTCGACAACCTGTGGCTCGCGATGGCGGCGCGGCGAATTCGTCTGTGTCATCGGCCATTCCGGCTGCGGCAAGACGACGGTGCTCAACATCCTCGCCGGCCTCGACACGCCCTCGACCGGCGCCGTCATCGTCGACGGCAAGGAAATCGAAGGCCCCAGCCTCGACCGCGCCGTGATCTTCCAGGGCCATTCGCTGCTGCCGTGGCGCACGGTGATGGGCAACGTCGCCTACGCCGTCTCCTCGCGCCACCGCGCTTGGAAATCCGCGCAGGTCACCGCGCACGCGCAAAAATTCATCGACCTCGTCGGCCTCACCGGCTCCGAGCATAAGCGCCCGGCGGAATTATCCGGCGGCATGAAGCAGCGCGTCGGAATCGCGCGCGCTCTCTCCATCGAGCCCAAGATCATGCTGATGGACGAGCCGTTCTCCGCGCTCGACGCGCTGACGCGCGGCACGCTGCAGGACGAGGTGCGCCGCATCTGCCAGGAGACCGGCCAGACCGTGTTCATGATCACGCACGACGTCGACGAGGCGATCTATCTTGCCGACAGAATTGTGCTGATGACCAACGGCCCCGGCGCGGTGCTGGCCGAGATCGTCGAGAACCCGCTGCCGCGCGAGCGCGCGCGCAACGACGTGCACAAGCATCCTTTGTATTACGCGGCGCGCAACCACATCATCGACTTCCTGGTCAGCCGCTCGAAGACCTTCACCGCCGAGGCGGGGGCCGCTTACGACCCGCGCAACGTCGCCGTCGTGTGGCCGGGCATCCTGACTGTTTTGCCGGAGCCGGCGATTGCATCAACGTCATTGCCGGGCACAGCCCGTCTGGAAGACGGGCGTGAACGCCCTGATGCCCGGCAATCCATCGCACAAGGATGATGGATGCGCGGATCAAGTCCGCGCATGACGACAGAAATTGTTGAACCGAAGGAGGAACACATGAACCGCGCCGACCTCACCGAAAAGCTGCTCGACATCAAACGCGAGAAGGGCTGGACCTGGAAACACATCTGCGAGACGATCGGCGGCATGTCGCCGATCATGATCGTTGGCGGCATTCTCGGCCAGCACAAGCTGACGAAGCCGCAGGCCGCCAAGGCCGCCGAGCTGTTCGGCCTCACGAAGTCCGAACAGGCGCTGCTCAACGAGGTGCCGATGCGTGGGCTAGGGACGGCGATGCCGCCGACCGATCCGCTGATCTACCGGTTCTACGAACTGGTGCTGGTCAACGGCCCGGCCTGGAAGGCGCTGATCGAGGAGGAATTCGGCGACGGCATCATGTCGGCGATCGACTTCGACATGGTGATGGAGCGCCTGCCGGACCCCAAGGGCGACCGCGTCAAGATCACGATGTCGGGCAAATTCCTGCCGTTCAA
Organism: Pseudolabrys sp.; assembly: GCA_037200245.1. Taxonomy (GTDB): domain Bacteria; phylum Pseudomonadota; class Alphaproteobacteria; order Rhizobiales; family Xanthobacteraceae; genus Pseudolabrys. The sequence continues at coordinate 6,749 of JBBCIM010000016.1, read as the reverse complement.
ATATTACGGCGCGACCGGCAATGCGTTGGCGGTGGGGTTGAAGGAGGAGTGATATCCGCCCTCATCCTGAGGAGCGCCCGCAGGGCGCGTCTCGAAGGACGAGGGCAGCCTCATGGTTGTTCGAGCGGCCTCATGGTTCGAGACGCGTTGCTTCGCAACGCTCCTCACCATGAGGGTTAAGTCGCGGCGCGTTACCGCGCCGCCGATTGCGCTGAGGCTTTCGGCCGCGTTACGATGCGGCATGCGCGCGCGCAAATGGGGGCTCCAGTGATCGAAAATTTCATCCGCTTCATCATGTCGAATTTCACGCTGACCTTCCTGGTCATCGGCCTGGTGTTTTCGGCGGTGGCGATTGCGCGCGCGCCGCGCCCGCGCAGCGGCGCCGTGGTGGTCGAGAAGCTGATCTCCTGGTTTATTTTTTGGACGATCGGCGTGCTCTACACCTATAACTTTATTTTCCACGTCTTCTTCGGACAGATGGCGGCGGCCTTCATCGGCTGGTCCGACAGCCCGTTCCAGCTCGAGGTCGGCATGGCGAGCCTCGGCTGCGGCGTCGTCGGATTTTACGCCGCGTTCCGCAGTCTCGAGGTGCGCGTGGCGGCGATCCTCTCGCCCGCCATCTTCATGCTCGGCGCCTTCGTCGGCCACGCCTATCAGATCCGTTTGACGCACAACATGGCGCCCGGCAACGCCGGCATCATGTTCTACAGCGACATTATTCTGCCGCTGCTCGGCTTTGTGCTGCTGTGGGCGCAGTGGAAGGCCGGAAGGCCGGAGGGTGGGGTGAAGTAGGGTTGAGGGCGGGGCTGTGGGTGGGGGCCAAATTCCTGCCGTTCAAATATTACAACGCGGGAGGTGACGCGTTGGCCCATGGGTTGAATGAGGGGTAGGGGGCGAGGCGAGGGCGTTATGCGCCGCTGCGCTTAATCTTTTGCTGTGCGTAGCGCGCCTTGATGTCGGGCTCTGTCGTTTTGCCCAATACGATATTCGTATCGTCCGATTTACCATCGAGGCCCGGGGCCTGCATCACTAAATCCCCCAGCTTTTCGTAGGCGATTGCTTCGCTCATGAATGGCTTCAGGTACCTGTCAAGAATGCCCTTGCCCGGAGCATCCAGTTCTTTTGTGAGCGCGAGAAGATAGTCCGTCTTGTCGGTCTTTGCCCAATCGATGCTGAATCCGGCCCGCTGGGAGAGAACCGAATGTACGACCATGATCGTGCGGCCGTTGCCATCGAGGAAGGGGTGGCCATGAGCCAAATAGCCCATCACTTCGCCGGGCTTTGAGGCCATGAATGCCTCGTCCTGGCCGTGTTTCAGCGCGTAGTCGATCGCGGGCCGGATGTCATTTGGATGGGCAAAAAGCACGACACCCTTGCTGACGGCGATATCGGGCGCGGTTTGGGTCCGGTCTTGGCCCGCCCACGGATAAATGGCGTCGAACAGAACGCGATGTGTACCGAGAACGTGGTCGTAATGAAGGCTCTTTGTCTTGGCGAGTTGAGCAAATGCCTCATCCAGCCCAGTCGCAAATGATGCATGTTCGAGACGCCGAATAATGTCGACGTCTTTTTCCTTCTCGTGATTGCGCAAGTAACCGTGCGTTTCGAAATCGCCGAAAGGGTCGAACGTCACAGTCCAGCTTCGCGCAAATAGCGCGCTTGCAGGCGGACAACATCCCTGCGGCTCAAATGGCCGGCGCGCTGCAGCGCCAAGAGTGTCTTTTCAACATCGTCGAGAATGACGGTATCGCCAGCGAGCCTCGTTATGTGGTGCGCGAAGACATCAGATTCCGTTCCGACATAATGCACGTGGTGCTGTCGGGCCATTTCGCGGATGACGACTGCTGTCGCGCTCTGGCGTTTGGGCATCTCTGACTCCTTCCGACTAGTATAGCACCAATAGGGCTGAAATTCCATTAGGTCATTAAAAACAACGAGTTTTCAGGATGCTCAAGGCATTCAAGATGCTCAAAATTACGTTGGTGGCTACGGATTTAGAACGGCGATCAGCCCGGAAGGTAGTTAGCGCCGGCATGTCCGCCGAAGCTCGGAGAGCGAAGGCGGAAGGCGTAACCCACCGGGCTTGTCGCCGGGTGAGAGTCGCTGTGGTGGGTTACGGCGTTATGCGCCTTCGCCCTGCGGGCTCCCCACCCCGACCGCTTCGCGGTCGCCCCTTCCCACAAAGGGGAGGGTTAAGGGAGCCGCGGCGTTCGCCCGCGCAAGCGCGGCGCAGTGGTGAAGAGATATCACCGCTCCTCCCATCCCCTCGGATGCAGCGCCGGACGATCCTCATCCGGCGCGCGGGCGTTGAGCAGCAAGTCAGTCGCGGGAAATGAGCTGTGCTTTGTTGGCGCGATGCCAGGCCACGAAGGCTTCGAGGATGCGATTGAAAAATCTCGGCGGCAGGAAGCCATAGTCGAAACGGTCTTCGCGTCCGATTTTCCGGAGATCGTAACCGGGCCAATCGAATTCATTGCCCTCGGCGACGATGACCCACGACCGTTGGTCGTCCAGCCCGAGATGCCGTTTCACGGCCGCCGGGATTTCGACGGCACCGGTCGGGTCGGCAGGAGGCCTATGCGTGATCGGCAGAACGGTGACGAGTGTGGCATCGTCGGCTTGGCGCTCGACCGCAAGCACGATCACGCTCGGGCGATCTTTACGCCCTTCGTCCTGGCCCGCTTGGCGCTCGCGGTGCCACAAATAGGCATAGGAAATGACAAGGCCCGGTTCGGGCGTCGGGATCGGCATGCGCCTCCGCGACTTGGGACACTACTTGGGACGCTACTTGGGATCGAGCATGGCGTCCAAATGCGCATGCCGCCGGTCCATGCGCGAAGAGCCGATCGCCTGAACTTTTTCGTCGGACAATTCCGCCGTGGCGAAGCTGCGGCGGTGCTGCTTGAAGCGCCGAAATTCTTCGTACTCGTCCGGCGCCACGAAGTAGCCTGTGATCGAGCCGTGGCTCGACACCGCCACCGCCTCGCGCTGGGCCAGCATCCGGTAGCGGCCAAAATTCCGGGTAAACTCAGAAGCCGGGACGGTGTCAGCCATATTTATCTCCTCTCTTTTCGCTCCTAAATATACGCAATTTACGCAAAAAGCGCAAGTTGCGCCTTTTGCGCGGTTCGAAAAATAAAAGGCCCCAGTTGTCAGCACTGACAGCCCCGAGCTTCTCCTACCACCTTCTCTTCCACCCCCGCGGATGCAGCGCGGGGGAATCGTCCTCCGGCGCGCGGGCGTCGAGCAGGAGATCGAGCGCCTCTTGCGGCGCGCGGTCGATGTCGACGCCGCCGCGGCGCATCTCGGTGAGCGCCTGGCGGATCGCCTGCTCGCGCGCCAGCGTTTGCGCGCCGGTGCGCGCCTCGCCGGTAAAGCGGCGGCGCCTTCTGCGGCCCATCGCCTCGAGCCGCGCCATCTTCACCACCTCAAGCGCCTGCACCAGTTTGTCGAGATCGACGCCGGGGGTTTCCTCCAACTCGCGCACGTAACGTTCGGCGAGCGCGCGCAGCCGCTCGGCTAGAAGCCGCAGCTTGAGTTTTAAGCCCGCGCGCGGGCGCGGGATGGTGTCGGTGGCGCGCGGCGCAAAGACGTGGCGCTGCCATTGGCCGTCGCGCGTCCAGCGGCAGATGCTGGCGCGGCCGACGCCGGTCTTCCTGGCGATCTCGCCATAGGTCAGCGGCGTCTGCTCGATCAGGCGGCGAACGGCGGCGACCTTGGCGTCGCTGTGCGGGCGGCGCGAGCCTTTGGGCCGCGGTCCGGTCACGGCGGCCGGATCGTCGGGCAGGACGCGGAGGCGGGCGGGGGCGGGGCGGAACAGCGGGATCAGCGGCATGGCCAGGAATATAGGCCTAGACGCGAGTAAGGGCAAGGTCATCCGCCCTCATCCTGAGGAGCATCGCCATAAGCGTGTTTACGCGCGTCTTCGACGCGCTATGGCGATGCGTCTCGAAGGATGGGGGCGGCCTCTATCCTTCGAGACGCGGCCTTCGGCCGCTCCTCAGGATGAGGCCGGTCTGGGCCTGTTCGCGACCGGATTTTGGTTTAGATAGAGCGCGACACCGGAACGCACCCCCATGAAACACACTGGCACCAAGCACTTGGGCTTTCTCTCCTTCGGCCATTGGACCCCGTCGCCGCAGTCGCAAACGCGGTCGGCGTCGGACGCGCTGCTGCAATCGATCGAACTTGCCGTCGCGGCCGAAGAACTCGGCGCCGACGGGGCTTACTTTCGCGTCCATCATTTCGCGCGCCAGCTCGGCTCGCCGTTTCCGCTGCTCGCGGCGTGCGGCGCGAGAACCAAGCGCATCGAGATCGGCACCGCGGTCATCGACATGCGCTACGAGAACCCGCTCTACATGGCGGAGGACGCTGGCGCCGCCGACCTCATCGCCGGCGGCCGGCTGCAGCTCGGCATCTCGCGCGGCTCGCCGGAGCAGGTGATCGACGGATGGCGCTATTTCGGCTACGCGCCGCCGGAAGGCATGACCGATGCCGACATGGCGCGGCGCCACACCGAGGTGTTTCTCGAGGTGCTGCTCGGCAAGGGCTTCGCCCAGCCCAACCCGTCGCCGATGTTTCCCAACCCGTCGGGCCTGCTGCGCCTCGAGCCGTATTCGGAGGGTTTGCGCGAGCGCATCTGGTGGGGCGCCGGCACCAACGCCACGGCGCAATGGGCGGCCAAGCTTGGCATGAACCTGCAATCGTCGACGCTGAAGATCGACGAGAGCGGCAAGCCGTTTCATGTGCAGCAGGCGGAGCAGATCCGGCTCTACAAGGCGGCGTGGCAAGAGGCGGGACACAAGCGGACGCCGCGCGTGTCGGTGAGCCGCAGCATCTTCGCCTTGGTCGACGACCGCGACCGCATGTATTTCGGCGGCGACCGGAGCGAGGACCAGGTCGGTTTCCTCGGCGGCACCGAGCGCGCCATCTTCGGCCGCTCTTACGCGGCGGAGCCGGACGTGCTGATCGAGCAGCTCAAGAAGGACGAGGGGATCGCGGAAGCGGATACGCTTTTGCTGACGGTGCCCAACCAGCTCGGCGTCGCCTACAACGCCCATGTCATCGAGGCGATCCTCAAACACGTCGCGCCAGGGCTTGGCTGGCGGTGATTTAAGAGCGCACCAGCGGCGTGAGCGCCTTCTTCAACGTCTCCGGCAGCGGCACCGGGCGGCCCGAGGCGCGGTCGACATAGACGTGCACGAAATGGCCTTGCGCCGAGGCGGTGGTTTCGCCTTCGCGGAAAATGCCGACCTCGTAGCGCACGCTGCTGTTGCCGAGATGGGCGACTTTCAGCCCCGCGCGCACTTTGTCGGGAAATGCGATCGGGCTGAAATAAGCGCACTGGGTTTCGACGACGAGGCCGATGACTTCGCTCTTTTCGATGTCGAGCGCGCCCTGCGCCAGCAGGTAGGCGTTCACCGCCGTGTCGAAGAACGAGTAATAGACGACGTTGTTGACGTGGCCGTAGACGTCGTTGTCCATCCAGCGCGTGCTGATGTCGGAAAAATGCACGAAGGCGGACGCGGGCAGCGGACTTGGACGCGCCATCGCCGTTACGCGTTCGGCTTGGCGCGCGCCGCGGTCTTGCGCGCGGGCTTCTTGGCCGCCACGCCGCCGGCCAGTACGCGGCCGTCGATATCGGCGATCTTGTTGGTGCCGGTCAGCGCCATGGCGACGCTGAGTTCTTTGCTGAGAATATCGATGGCCTTGGCGACGCCGGCTCTGCCGCCGGCGCCGAGGCCGTAAGCGTAAGCGCGGCCGATCATGCAGCCGCGCGCGCCCAGCGCCAGCGCGCGCAGCATGTCGGCGCCGGTGCGGATGCCGCCGTCGAACAGCACTTCGGTATCGCCCCCGACCGCGTCGACGACTTGTGGCAGCATCGAGATCGACGACGACGCGCCGTCCAATTGGCGGCCGCCGTGGTTCGACACCACGATGGCGTCGGCGCCGAGCTTGGCCGCGGTCCTGGCGTCCTCGACGTCGAGAATGCCTTTGAGGATCAGCTTGCCCGGCCAGATATTCTTGATCCACTCGACGTCCTTCCAGCTCAGCGCCGGATCGAACTGCTGGCCGATCCACGCGGCAAGCGAATTGACGTTCTCCATGCCCTTCACGCGGCCGGCGAGATTGCCGAAGGTCTTGCTCTTGCCGTTGATCACGCTCCAGGCCCAGGCCGGCTTGGTGGCGATGTCGACGATGTTCTTGATGCGGATTTCCGGCGGCACAGTCATGCCGTTCTTGATGTCGCGGTGGCGCTGGCCGATGACCTGCAAGTCGACGGTCAGCACCAGCGCGTTGCACTTGGCGGTGATCGCGCGATCGAGGATGTCCTTGGAGAAGCCGCGGTCGCGGATCACGTAGAGCTGGAACCAGAACGGCTTGCGCGTCGCCTCCGCCACGTGCTCGATCGAGGCAATCGACATGGTCGAGAGCGTGAAGGGAATGCCGGCCTCCTGGGCCGCTTCCGCCGCCAGGATTTCGCCGTCGCCGTGCTGCATGCCGAGGAGCCCGACCGGCGCCAGGATCAGCGGCGCCGCGACCTTCTGCCCGACAATCGTGGTCTCCAGGCTGCGGGACGAAACATCGACCAGCACGCGCTGCTTCAGCTTGATGGCTTCCAGATCGGCCCGGTTGGCGCGCAGCGTCTCTTCATTATAGGAGCCGCTATCGGCGTAATCGAAAAAGGCCCGGGGCACCCGGCGGCGGGCAAGCTCACGCAAATCCGCGATACAGGTGATGTGCTTCAT
>JBBCIM010000015.1:0-29934 GCA_037200245.1 Pseudolabrys sp. | reverse complement strand
CGTGCCCGATTAGCAAGGATTCGTTAAGAATCGGTGGGTGTTTTCCGTCGTTCCCGCAAAAGCGGAGACCCAGCTCTTAAGGGCTGGATGCCCGCCTTCGCGGAAATGACGCAAATTTAAGGTAGCGAGGCCAAAATGCCTTCGACGACCTTGCGATCCTCGGCCGAAAGCGCGGCCTGCGGCGGCACCGGGTCGCCGACGGCGTAGCCCTGGATCTGCAAGCCGGCCTTGATGCAGGCGGCGAGATTGAAGCGCGCGAAGGCCTCGTTGATCCGCCACAGCTCGCGTTGCAGCGCCATCGCTTCGGGCCATTTCTGCGCGCGGCACAACTCGTACAGCCGCACGCTCTGGCGCGGCACGATGCAGGCGGGTCCTGCCATCCAGCCGACGCCGCCGATGAGCATCACCGCCGCCGGAATATGCGCCGAGGCCGAAAAGACGTTCATCGCCGGCGCACGGTTCATGATCGACAACAGCCGGCCGGTGTTGGTCGAGGCATCCTTGATGTATTTGATGCGCGGATGCTCCGCGAGCCGCGCGATAACGTCGAGTGTCAGGTCGCTGCGCTGAAATTGCGGATTGGTGTAGAGCACCACAGGAATGTCGACCGCATCGGCGATGGCGCGGAAATAGGATTCGACCTGCGCGTCCTTGAGCGGGAAGTAGGCTTCGAGAATGGCGAGAATGCCGTCGGCGCCGAGTGTCTGATAGGCCTTGGCCTGCTCGACCGCGTCGGCGGTCGAAGTCGAGGCGACGCCGGCGATCACCGGCACACGCTTGTGCGCGGCTTCGATGGTGGTCTCGATTACCGCATAGCGCTGCTCGCGCGTGAGATAGGCGAACTCGCCGGTCGAGCCGAGCGGCGTCAGTCCATGCACACCGGCTTTGATCAGATCGTCAGACAGCCGCCCGAGAACATCCGTCGCGATGCGGCCTTGGGCGTCGATCGGCGATACGAGATAGGGGAAGACGCCGTGGAGTGCGGACATCGGGTCAGAAAACCCACAACGCGTCCGCCGGGAACTCGACGTAATGCTCGCCCGGCCCGAGCGGCGCATTGGCATAGGCGCGGACGGTGAGGTTCTCGCGCGCGAACACCAGTTCCCAGCGCTCGCCCAGATACATCGGCGCTTTCAACTCCATTTTCAAACGGTTCGGCCCCGGCGTCGAAGCGGCGGTCACGCGTTCGAGACGAATAATACCGACGGCCTTGGATCCGGCGACGGCATTCGTCCGCGCCAATCCCACGATGTGCTCGCCGAACACGTCCATGGTGGCGCGGCCATCGTGACACTCGATCAGCGTACCTTCGAGCTTGTTGTTGCTGCCCATGAACTCGGCGGTGAACTGAGTCACCGGCTCGTTGTACAGCGCGGTCGGCGAGCCTTCCTGGGCAACGGTGCCGCCGTCGAGCAGCAGGATGCGGTCGGCGATCGCCATGGCTTCGACCTGATCGTGGGTGACGTGAATGGCCGACAACCCGAGCGTCACGATCAGCGTGCGCAGCCAGGCCCGCGCGTCCTCGCGCAGCTTGGCGTCCAAGTTGGACAGCGGCTCGTCGAGCAGGATCACTGGCGGCTCATAGACCAGCGCGCGGGCAATGGCGACGCGCTGCTGCTGGCCGCCCGAAAGCTGATGCGGATAGCGTTCGCCGAGATGGCCGAGCCCGATCTGGTTTAGCGTCTTGTCGACCCGCCGCTTGATCTCGGTTGCCGGCGTATTGCGCAGCTTGAGGCCGTAGCCGACGTTGTCGAATACGGTGCGGTGCGGCCACAGCGCGTAGGATTGAAACACGAGACCCAGCCCGCGCTTCTCGGCGGGCAAATCGATGGTGCGCGACGCGTCGAAGAACACGTGCTCGCCGATCCCGATCATGCCGCTATGCGGCACCTCGAGCCCGGCGATGGCGCGCAGCAGCGTGGTCTTGCCGCTGCCGGAAGGCCCGAGCAGCGCCACGACCTGACCTGGCGATACGTTTAACGACACGCCTTTGAGAATCTCGTTGTCGCCGAGCCGCAGACGGAGATCCCTTACCACCAGATCAGCCATGCAGGCGCACTCCAAGCCGGATCGCGACGGCCAGGCCGACGCCGATCATCACCACATTGACCACGGAAAGCGCGGACACCAGATCGATCGCGCCGGTGCCCCACAACGACACCAGCAGCGAACCGATCACTTCGGTGCCGGGACCGAGCAGATAAATGCCGGTCGAGTATTCGCGCACGAAGATCAGGAAGATCAACAGCCAACTCGCCATCATGCCGTATTTGATCAGCGGCAAGGTGACGTCGCGCTTGACGCGCAGGTCGCTGGCGCCGGAGACGCGGGCGGCTTCTTCCAATTCAGGTCCGACTTGCAGCAGCGTGCCGGACACCAGCCGCATGCCGTAGGCCAGCCAGACGATGGTGTAGGCCAGCCAGATCGAGATCATGGTCGATTTCAGCGGCGACAGAAACGGCACGAACAGGAATACCCACAGCAGCGCCAGACCGGCGATCAATCCCGGCATGGCGCGCGGCACCATCACCATGTAATCGACCAGCCGCGTCCAGCCGGAATTCCAGCGATGCACCGCGAGCGCAATGGCGGTGTAACAGGCCACCGCGACGGCGCCGCCGATCACGCCGATGCCGAGCGTATTGAACACGCCGCGCACGACGTTGGGATAATCGAGCAGCTCGCGATAATGGTCGAGCGTCAGGACGTCCAGCAGCTTGACGCCCTGGCCCCAGGTGACGACAAAGGAGCGCATCGTGATGCCGAACAGCGGCACCACCACGGTCACGATCAGCCAGAAAATAATCGCGGCGAAGGCAAACCAGCGCCAGCCGTGCAGCCGCAGCGGCTGGGTCTTGAGGCCCTTGCCGCGCACCGAGACGTAACGCTGCGCCTGGCTCAGCAGCAGCCGTTGCGTGAACACCAAGGGCGCCGTCACGGCGATGATGACGACAACGACCACGGCCATCAATTGATACGACGGCACGCCCAGCTTGTTGGTGAGCTTGTAGAGATAGGTCGACAGCACCAGCACGTCCTGCGGGTCGCCGAGCACCAAAGGCAGGCCGAACAATTCGAAGCCGAGGAAGAACACCAGCACACCGGCAAACAGGATCGCCGGCATGATCATCGGCAGGCTCACATTGACCGCGACGTGCAGCGGATTGGCGCCCGATACCCGCGCCGCTTCCTCCAGGTCGGTAGACAGGCCGCGCAGCGCGGCGGCGCTATAGAGATAGACGTGGGGAACGTGGGTCAGCCCCGCGATCGCGATCAACGAGAACAACGAGTACAGATTCCACGGTACAAAACCGAATATATCGAGCGCCAGCGTCGAGAAAATTCCGACCGGCCCGACGGCGACGACATAGCCGAAGGCAAGCACGACCGCCGACACAAATATCGGGATCAGGATCAGCGGTTCGAGATAGCTTTTGCCGGGAACATCGGTGCGCACCATCAGAAAGGCGAGCAGCGCGCCGAGCGGTACCGCGATGGTCACCATGCCGGTGCAGATCGCCAGCGTGGTCCAGAACGCCTGCCAGAAATCGCTGTCGGCGAAGACAAAGGAGTAGGCGAGGAAGCTCATCTTCGCCGAGGGATCGAAGAACGGCGCGGTGAGGAAGCTTTGGTAGACCACCAAAGACAGCGGCGCCACGACGCAAAGCGCCGTGACGCTGAGCACGAAAAACCGGTAAAGCGCGAGCGGCATAGGCTACCCCGTCACTCCGGGCCGCGCGCCAGCGCGAACCCGGAGCCCAGAGCGACGCATACAAGACTCGGTCACGGTATGCCCCCCAGCGACTTAGACGATTTTTACTCGCCCTTCTTTGCCTTCTGCCACTTCGACAAGAACGCCAGCCGCTTGGTTTGGTCGAGCGTTTCCAGCAGCGTCTGGTCGATCGGCACCGGCCGCGCCTTGTCGCCGATCAGCTTGGTGACGGCCTTGAGCGTGGCGTCGCCATCGATGTCGGAGCGCAGTGTGTAGAGGTCGGTCTTGGCGACGACCTCCTGGCCGCGTTTCGACAACATATAGTCGAGGAACAGTTTGGCCGCGTTCGGGCTCTTGGCGCCCTTGGAGATGAAGGCGACGCGCGAGGTGATCATCGTGTAGTCGGACGGCAGCACGATGCCGAGGTTCGGGTCCTTCTTCGAGCGCGACAGCGCATAAGAACCGAAGATGCCGTAGGCGATCAGATGTTCGCCCGAGGTGACGCGTTCCATCATGGCGCCGGCGCTGGTGTAGAGCTTGGCCTGCGCCTTGCCCATCGCCTTGAACAGGTCCCAGGCGGCCGGGAAATTCTTGATGTCCTCGTTGCAGAACAGATAGCCGACGCCCGAACGCTCCGGATCGTAGGCGGTGATCTTGCCCTTGTAGAAGTCGGCTTTCGATTCGAGCAGCTTCATCAGTGCGGTGTGGTCCTTCGGCACGTCGGCTTCCGGCACCAGGCGCTTGTTGTAGACGAAGGCAATCGGCTCATAGGTCGTACCGTAGGCCGCGTCCTTCCACACCGCCCATTTCGGCAGCGCCTTGATTTCCGGCGAGGCGTAGGTCAGCGTCTGGCCGTCGGCGACCAGCTTGACCTGCAGGTCCATGGCGGACGACCAGATCACGTCGCCGGTGCCGTTATTGGCGGCGGCCTCGGCGATGAAGCGGTTGTAGAGTTCGGTCGAATTGAGATCGGAATATTCAACCTTAATGCCCGGGTAGAGCGCCTCGAAGTCTTTGACCAGCGGATTGGCCGATACCGCGTCGGTGGTGGAATAGATCACCACTTTGCCTTCCTTTTTCGCGGCCTCGACGATCTTGGCGTAGTCGGCCGGATAGCCCTCCGGCACCTGGGCAAAAGCCGAACTTTGGGCCGCGCCGAAGCTCAGCGCAGTGGCGAGAAGAGTGGCGGATAGAACATGTCGCATGACAACTCCCTAGAATATTTCAGGTTCAGGCCGTCTCGCCCCCGCGGCGGCCGTTTCGGGCGGCAGACTACGCCAAAGCTTCCACGTGCGGCTAGGGGTCGCAGACTTCGGATTTTGCCGTCAGCCTTTGAATCCGCCCGCATCCATGAAGGCTTGTTCCTCCGGCGTCGTGATGCGGCCCAGCACCGCGTTGCGGTGCGGAAACCGGCCGAAGCGCCGGATAATACCGGCATGCAGCTCTGCCCATTTCAGCCCGTCCGTGTCGCCTATGGTCTTGTAGAACGCGACCGCGCGGTCCTGGTCGGCGAGGTCTTCGGAATGCTCGAACGGCAGATAGAAGAAACCGCGCATCTTGGGCGCTACCTGGGCGTCGAAGCCGCGCACCAGCGCGCCCGCGGCGATCGCGCGCGCCAAGGGGTCGCTGGCGAAAGCGCGGCGGTCGTTGCGGAACATATTGCGCGGGAGCTGGTCGAGCAGAATGAGCAGCGCCAGCGCGCCTTCGGCGTTTTGCTCCCAGGCGGAGAGCTTGCCAGCGGCGGCAGCCTCATGCGCCGCCATAAAACGGTCGCGGATCTCCTGATCGAAAGCATCGTCCTTATTGAACCAGCGCTCCGGTCCCGCCTCGCGCCAGAATTTGACGATCTCGGCAGGCGCCGGCGCGCCGCTCATGCGCCGTCCCGCAAGGCGCGGCGCAGGATTTTGCCGACATTGGTCTTCGGCAGTTCGTTGCGGAACTCGATGTATTTCGGCACTTTGTAGCCGGCGAGCTTGCCGTGCATGTAGCCGCGCAGATCCTGCTCGCTGAGATCGGGCGATTTCTTCACCGCAAACAATTTGACGGCTTCGCCGGAGTGTGCGTCGGGCACGCCGACCGCGGCGCACTCCGCCACGCCGCCTTGCAGCATGGCGACGTCCTCGACCTCGTTGGGAAACACCTTGAAGCCCGAAACGGAGATCATGTCCTTCTTGCGGTCGACGATTTTGACCAAGCCTTCTTCATCCATCACGCCGATGTCGCCGGTGCGGAAATAGCCGTCCGGCGTCATGACCATGGCGGTTTCGTCCGGCCGGTTCCAGTAGCCGACCATGACTTGCGGCCCGCGCGCGCAAATCTCGCCGCGCTCGCCATAGACCACTTCTTTATTGTTCTCGTCGCGAATCGAAATGTCGGTCGAGGGAAACGGATAGCCGATGGCGCCGGTCCATGCGGTGATGTCGCAGCGATTGGCGGTCAAGCCCGGCGACGTTTCCGACAGGCCATAGGCTTCGATGATCGGCGTTCCCGTTGCCTCCAGCCAGCGCTCCGCTACCGATTGCTGAACCGCCATGCCGCCGCCGATCGAGGCTCTGAGATGGTCCCACTTCAGCTTGCCGAAGTCGCGGTGGTTGAGCAGCGCATTGAACAGCGTGTTGACGGCAGGAAAATAGCTGACCGGGTATTTCGACAGTTCGGATATCAAATTCGGCAGGTCGCGCGGATTGGGAATGAGCAGGCATACGGCGCCGTTGCGCACGCCGATCAGGGCGCAGGCGGTCAGCGCGAAGATGTGATAGAGCGGCAGCGCCGCCAGCATGAACAGTTGTTCGCCGCGCGGCTCGCGCATCAGCGCCGGTTGCAGCCAGGCATCCGCCTGCAAGGTATTGGCGACCACATTGCGGTGCGACAGGGTCGCGCCTTTGGAAATGCCGGTGGTGCCGCCGGTATATTGCAGAAAGGCGATGTCGTCGGGGCCTAGCTCGGGCCGCGCCAAAGTCAGGCGGCGGCCTTGCGCCAGCATGTCATTGAACGTGGTCGCGCCGGGCAACGAGTAGGCCGGCACCATCTTCTTGATGCGCCGGACCACCAGGTTGACGATTGCGCCCTTCAGCGTGCCGAGCATGTCGCCCATGCTGGCGATGACGACGTGCCTGACCGCTGTCTGCGGCAGCACCTCCTGAACCACGTGGGCGAAGTTCTCCAGCACGACGATGGCTTCTGCGCCGCAGTCCTTGAGCTGGAATTCCAGCTCGCGGGGTTTGTACAGCGGGTTGACGTTCACGACGGTCATGCCGGCGCGCAGAATGCCGGTCATCGCTACCGGGTGTTGCAGCAGGTTCGGCATCATGACGGCGACGCGCGCGCCGCGTTTCAGACCCTTGCTTTGCAGCCAGGCCGCGAAGGCAAGCGAGGCATCATCGAGTTCGCCATAGTCGATGGTTTTTCCCATGCAGATGAAGGCATCGCGGGCGCGATGGGTCTTAAAACTTTCTTCGAAGACGGCAACCAGCGACGGATAGAGCGAGGGGTCGATCTCGGCGGGGACACCGGGTGGCGGGGACACCGGGTGGATAATGCTTCAGCCAAGGTCGCTGTATTGGCCGTTCCATGGTGCTTTCCTCGTGCCGCCGGTTCGTTGCGGTTTGCCGGACGGTCGGGGATCAGCATCAGTCGAGTCGGCGGGCGGTGCAAGTGCGCCGATTGCCGTCACCGATCTATACCGCCGAACGGCACCAGCGGATTGTCGGTCAGCGCGGCCCGGTCGGGCCGGTCGAGCGCGGCGTGCCCGATAAAGGCCTCGAACAGTTCGCGCACGTTGCGCTCCGGCAGATCGCGGGTGATGATCACCAGCCGGGTGCGGCGGTCGTCGTCCGGCCAGCGCTCCAGCCGCGCGGTCTGGGTGGAAGACGTGTTGCACGCCATGCACAACCACCGGCGTATCCGGCATTTCGGCGAGCTTCACGATGCCCTTGATGCGCAGCAACTGGCTGCCGTAATTCGCCCGCAGCAGTTCGAGGAACATCTCCAGCGTGCCGGCCGCAATCGCGGTGTCGGTGGTCAGCACGAAAGCGCCGATATGCGCGTCGTGGCGGTTGCGGTCGAGATGTTGGTGATCGTGATGGTCATGATCGTGGCCATGATGCGCGTGCTTGTGCTGGTGCGCATCGGCATAGGCTTCCTCGGCCAGCCATTTCTTGACGTCGGGAATCTTCCGCTCGGGATCGTAGAGCCCGCAATTGAGCAGGCGCTCGGCGGTGGCTTCACCTTTGGCCGCATCGAGAATGACTGCGGCCGGGTTCAGCGTATGCAGCCGCGCGAGAATCCCGGCGCGTTGTGTGTCGTCGGCAAGGTCGGTCTTGGTTAGCACGATACGGTCGGCGACTGCCGCCTGCTTCACGGCTTCGGCGTGTTCATTGAGCGTGGTTTCGCCGTTGACCGCATCGACCCACCGTCACCACGCCGTCGAGCCGGTAGCGCAGCAGCAAATAGGGATGCGCCATCATGGTGTGCAGCACCGGCGCCGGATCGGCGAGGCCCGTGGTTTCCAGCAGCACGCGTTTGAAGGTGCAGCGGCGGTTGTCGAGATCGCGCAGCAACTGCTCCAGCGCGTCGACCAGATCGCCCGCGCATGGTGCAGCACAGGCAGCCGCTTTGCAGCAGCACCATATTGTCGCCGACATACTCGACCAGCAGATGGTCGAGCGAGATCTCGCCGAATTCGTTGATGATGACGGCGGGTGTCCGACAGCGCCGGATCTTTCAAGAGCCGGTTGAGCAGCGTGGTCTTGCCGGCGCCGAGAAAACCGGTTAAGCACGGTCAGCGGGATGGGCGTCGCCGGCTGGCGCCGGTCGCTCGCGCTCAGTTTGGGTGCGTTAGGCTCCGGCTTGCTCATTGCGCGGTCGACGAGGACTTTCGGCTTGGCGGGTTTTGCGGCCTGGGCCGGCTTGGACGGCTTGTCGCCGGTCGCGGCCTTTTCGCCGGCCGATTTAGCGGCGATTTTTCTTTTCTTCTTCGGTGAGGCACTCGCGGTTTGCGGCGTCGAATCCGGATGATCGGCCGGCCCGGTGAACACGACGACGGGCGGCGCAGTTTCGACCGGCGGGCCGAGCACGAACTTGCCGTTCGCCGGCTTCAGGCTGGAGAGCATGAAAGCCTGCCCGCTGGTATCGGATTCTCCCCCGGCCGATGCCGACGTTGTCCCGTCGGCATTCGGCTCTTCTTCCTCGTTGTCCTCGGCCGCGGGCTTGCGCCGGTGTCCGCCGCACATCTCGTCGCGCAAATTGGCGGCTGCGCATCGATTGGCGCGAGCGCATCGACGGTGCCGAGCGACGGCGTCAACCAGGACAGGCCGCCGCTGTTGAAGCCGCGCTCAAGCAGTTGCGCCGCCTTCTGCGCGCGCACAGAACCTGAATAGGCGCCGAGGATGATGGCGATCAGCCGCCGGCCGTTGCGCGTGGCGGAGGCCACCACATTATATCCGGAGGCGCAGATGAAACCGGTCTTCATGCCGTCGGCGCCGGGGATAGCGGTCGATCAGCGAATTGTAATATGCGGTATCACGCGATTGCCGTAGCGGATGGCTGGGAATGTGCCAGTACGAATCCGCTACTGGGAATTCGCGGATCAGCGCGCGCGCCAGGATGCCGAGGTCACGCGCCGAGGTGACGTGATTTTCCGCCGGCAGGCCGTTCGGGTTGACGAAATTGGATTGCGTCATGCCGAGCTTGCGGGCGTTGGCGTTCATCATGTCGGCGAAGCCCTCGATCGAGCCGCCGACGCCTTCGGCAATCGCTACCTGCCATGTCGTTGGCGGATTTGACCATCAGCATCTTGAGGGCGTTGTCGAGCGTGAGCGTGGTGCCGATCTTGAAGCCCCATCTTGGTCGGCTGCTGGGCGGCTGCATTTTTCGACACCGTGAGCAGCGTATCGAAGGTGATCTTTTTTTCCTTGATGGCGCGCAGCGTCGTGTACGCGGTCATCAATTTGGTGACGGAAGCCGGGTACCACGGGTAGGTGGCGTTTTCGGCGTGCAGTACCTTGCCGGTCGAGGCCTCGATCAATAATTGCGCTTCGGCCTGTGCCCGCCGGTCGCGGCCGCCGTGATCAGCGAGGTGGCGGTTAAGCCCCAGAGCAGGGCGCGGAATCGGTGGCTCGAAAAGGTCACTGGTCGCGGGTCCGGTCTGGGTGGCCGTACGGGAACGACTAAAGAATCAGGCGGTTCCATAGGCAAGGGCGCTAGGGCTATCTAAGCTTTCGGCAGTAGGCAAAGCCGGCCGGCTTTGCCCTTTATGTTATGGTGACTCAAGGCACGCTCAATCGCCGAGTAATACGTCCAAAGTTCGGCAAAGGAGAGATCGATGACCGCGGCAATCGTCGGCTGGGCCCACACCCCCTTTGGTAAGCTTAATGGCGAGACCGTCGAAAGCTTGATCGTGCGCGTCGCCGGCGAGGCGTTGGCCGATGCCGGTATCGAGGCCAAGGACGTCAACGAGATCGTGCTCGGCCACTTCAACGCCGGCTTCTCCACTCAGGATTTTACCGCCTCGCTGGTCTTGCAGGCCTCGCCCGACCTGCGTTTCAAGCGCGCGACGCGCGTCGAGAATGCCTGCGCCACCGGCTCGGCCGCCGTGCATCAGGGCATCAAGGCGATCGAGGCCAAGGCCGCCCGCATCGTGCTGGCGGTCGGTGTCGAGCAGATGACGACGTCGCCGGGGGCCGAGATCGGACGGAACTTGCTCAAAGCGTCCTACGTGCGCGAGGAGGCCGACATCGACGGTGGCTTTGCCGGCATCTTCGGCAAGATCGCCGGGCTCTATTTCCAGAAATGGGGCGACCAGTCCGACGCGCTCGCCATGATCGCTGCCAAGAACCACAAGAACGGCGTGGGAAATCCTTACGCGCAGATGCGCAAGGACTTGGGTTTCGACTTCTGCCGCACCGAAAGCGAGAAGAATCCGTTCGTTGCCGGCCCCCTCAAGCGCACCGACTGCTCGCTTGTGTCCGATGGCGCCGCCGCCATCGTACTTGCCGATGTCGAAACCGCGCTCAAGTTCAACAAGGCGGTGGCCTTCCGCGCCGCCGAGCACGTGCAGGATTTCCTGCCGATGTCGAAGCGCGACATTCTCAAGTTCGAGGGCTGCGCGGTGCCTGGCAACGCGCGCTGGCGAAGTCCGGCCTCACGCTCGACGACTTGTCGTTCGTCGAGACGCATGACTGCTTCACCGTCGCCGAACTGATCGAATACGAAGCCATGGGCTGACGGCCGAAGGCCAAGGCGCGCGCGCCATTCTCGAAGGCTGGACACAGAAGGACGGCAAATTGCCGGTCAATCCATCCGGCGGTTTGAAGGCGAAAGGCCATCCCATCGGCGCGACCGGCGTATCGATGCACGCGCTCAGGCGCAATGCAGCTCACCGATTCCGCCGGGGACTTGCAGGTGAATAACGCGCGCCTCGGCGGTGTTTTCAATATGGGCGGCACGTCGGTTGCGAATTACGTCAGCATTCTTGAGCGCATAAAGTAGCTCAGATTTCGGAACCGAATTCGCGGTGCGAGACGATGGGCGTGCTCCCATCAAGATCGTTGGGAACTCAACGATCTTGATTCGGCATGCACAAATAGATCACTATATGAAACGTGTTAGAGTCTTATGAGATTACCTGCGGTTGTTGGCGCATATATGACGACTGCGGGGGTGTCGGCATAATTAAAGGGCGGGGCATGACCAATATTCCGACCGATCTGCTGCGCACGCTTGTCGCCGTCGTCGATTTGCGCAGCTTCACCAAAGCCGCGGCCTCGCTCGGCGTCACCCAGCCCGCCGTCAGCGCCCAAATCAAGCGGCTGCAATTCCTCCTCGGCAAAGAAGTGTTCGACCGTAGCACCCAAGGCGTCAGCCTGACGCCGCAGGGCGAGTTGATCGTCTCTTATGCCCGTCGTCTGCTGTCCATCAACGATCAGATCGTCGGTCTCGGCGGTCCCGCCCGAATGACCGAGCAGGTCATCCGCATCGGCGCGCCCGGCGATTTCGTCGCCTCGATCCTGTCGCGCACGCTGGCGCAGTTCCGTGAGCAATGGCCGGGGCGTGCGGTTCAGCGTCCGCATGGGCGTGTTCGATCCGTTGATCCGCGATTTGCGGCAAGGCGACATCGATCTGGTTGTCAGCCTGTCGGCGACGCGGCCGGTCGACGCCCGGCATTATTGGGAAGGAGGACGTGGTCTGGGGTGCGCGGCGCCGATACCGTCATCGACTTGCACAAGCCGATCCCGCTGGTGTCCTACGGCGAAAAGAGCCTCAACCGCCATTGGCGATCACAGCGCTGAAGAAGGTCGGTCTCGAATGGGACGATGTGTTCAACGGCCCCAGTCTGCTCAGCCTGTCCGGCGCCGTATCGGCCGGTCTCGGCGTCATGGCGCTGGCGCGCCGGCGTATCGATCAGTTCAGCCTGCCTCGGCTGGGACGGCTCGAACTTGGCGTGGGACGAAGCGGCCGTTGCCGAAGTTGGATAATGTCTTTTGCGGCATCTACATCCGCGAAGGCTCCGGCCGGGATGTGCTGGAGCAACTGGCGGATTCGATTGCCAAAGTCTTGCACCCCGGTGCCGAGGCCAGCGACTGAATTCGCCGCGGCGATGAGTCTCAAGACTACGGCGGCCTGATCTAGCTCTGCGCGAAGCCCGAGCGCTGCGCCCAGCCGGTCATGTTGCGCTCCAGGATCGCCATCGCCGCATACATGGCGATGCCCTCGATGGCCAGCACGACCAGTCCGGCGAAAATCAGCGGCACCTGGAATTGCGCCTGCGCCTGCAGCATCAGATTGCCGATGCCGTAGTTCGACGCCACGCTTTCCGAAATCACCGAACCGACGAAGGCCAGCGTGATCGCGACCTTCAGCGAGCCGAAGAAATACGGCAGGAGTTCGCGGAATGCCGACCTTGCGCATGATGTCGAGCTTGCTGGCGCCCAGTGCCTTGAGCACGTCTTCCAACTCCGGCTCGATGGTGGCGAGCCCGGTCGCGACGTTCACGACGATCGGGAAGAAGGAGATCAGAAAGGCAGTCAGCACCGCCGGCACGAAGCCGATGCCGAACCACAGCACCAAAATCGGCACCAGCGCCACTTTCGGGATGGCATTGAATCCGATCATCAGCGGATAGAGCCCGGCATAGATGGTCCGCGACCAGCCGACCAGAAGCCGAGCAGCATGCCGAAGCCGACCGCGAGCGCGAAGCCCGATCAGCGTGGTTTGCAGCGTGATCCATGAATTGCGCGCCAGCGGACCGGAGTAGTCGACAAAGGCCTGCGCCACGGCGGAAGGCGGCGGCAGGAAGAACGCCGGAATCTTGAAAAAACGGCACGACACTTCCCACATCACCAAAAGACCAATGGTGAACAGCCAAGGCGACAGGCGCACGATGATCGCGGTGCGGGTCATTGCCTTGCCTTCACGATATGCGCACGCAGTTCGTGCACGATGTCCTGGAAGCCCGGTGTGAAGGTCACTTCGAGATCGCGCGGTCGCGGCAGCTCGATGCGGCGTTCGGCGACGATGCGGCCCGGCCGGGCCGACATCACGAAGACGCGGTCGGCGAGGAAACACCGCCTCGCGCAGATCGTGGGTCACCAGGATCACGGTGATCTTGCGCGTGGCGTGCAGGTCCCGGATCACGCACCACAGTTCCTCGCGCGTGAATGCATCGAGCGCGCCGAACGGTTCGTCAAGCATGAGAAGTTGCGGCTCATGGATCAGCGCGCGGCACAATGACGTGCGCTGCTGCATGCCGCCGGACAGCTCCCACGGAAACTTGTCGCCTTGATCGCGCAAACCGACCGAGGTCAGCAGGTTTTTCGCGCGCGCGACGTATTCTCCGCGCCGCCGTCGCAACTCGCGCCGGTGCGGCTGTACGATCTCCAGTGGCAGCAGCAGGTTTTCGAGCGTCGTGCGCCACGGCAGCAGCGTCGGCGCCTGGAACGCCATGCCGGCGATCTTGACCGGTCTATCGACCTTCTCGCCAGCGACCTGCACCGTTCCCCTTGCTCCGCCGCAACAGCCTGCCGCACATCATCGGCGTCAGCGTCAGCGACACGATGGCCGACGCCACCACGGCGATGGTCAGCGTCAGGGCGAATTCGCGGAACATGCGCCCGACCAGCCCCGTCATGAACAGCAGCGGGATGAACACCGCGATCAGCGACAGCGTCAGCGAAATGACCGTGAAGCCGATTTGCTTGGCGCCGCGCAGCGCGGCGTCGAGCGGGCTTTCGCCGTCCTCGATGTGCCGCACGATGTTTTCGATCATGACGATGGCGTCGTCGACCACGAAGCCGGTGCCGATGGTCAGCGCCATCAGCGACAGATTGTCGAGCGAGAAGCCGGCAAACCACATCACGCCAAAGGTCGCGATCAGCGACAGCGGCAGCGCCACGCCGGCAATGATGGTGGCGCGGATGGTGCGCAGGAACACCAGCACCACCAGCACGACCAGCCCGATGGACAGCACCAGGGTGAACTGCACGTCATGGATCGAGGCGCGGATCGTCGTGGTGCGGTCGGTGACGATGGTGAGCTGGCGCCCGCCGGGATCGAGCGCCGCAGCCGCGGCAGTTCGGCGCGCACGCGTTCCACCGTCTCGATCACATTGGCGCCGGGCTGGCGCTGCACGTCGATGACGATGGCCGGGCCGCCGCCATAGGAGGCGCCGACTTTGGTATTCTCCAGGCCCTCGACCAGATCGGCGACGTCGCTGAGCAGCACCGGCGCGCCGTTGCGGAATGCGATGGTGATGGCCTTGTAGGCGTCGGCGCTGGCGAGTTGATCGTTTGCGGCGATGGTGTAGGACTGATGCGCGCCGTCGAGCGCGCCTTTGGCGCCGGCGACATTGGCGCCGACGATGGCGGTGCGCAGATCCTCCAGCGCGATGCCATAGGCGGCGAGCCGCGACAGATCGGCCTGGATGCGGATCGCCGGCCGGATGCCGCCTTGCACCGAGACGTGGCCGACGCCGGTCACTTCCGACATCCGCGGCGCCATGATGGTGTCGGCCATGTCGCTGAGCGCGCGCATGTCGATGGTCTTCGAGGTCAGCGCCAGCGTGATGATCGGGGCGTCGGCCGGGTTCACTTTGGAATAGAGCGGCGGGTAGGGCAGGTTGCGCGGCAGCGTCGAAGCGGCGGCATTGATCGCCGACTGCACGTCCTGCGAAGCGGCGTCGATGTCGCGTGACAGGTCGAATTGCAGCGTGATCTGGCTGATGCCGAACGAGCTCGACGACGTCATCGTCGCCAGCGCGGGGATCTGCCCGAACTGCCGCTCCAGCGGCGCCGTCACCAGCGCAGCGATGGTGTCGGGATTGGCGCCCGGCAGTTGGGTCGTGACCTGGACGGACGGGAAATCGACCTGCGGCAGCGCCGAAATCGGCAGCCACCAATAGCCGAGCATGCCGCCCAGCATCACCGCGACGCCAAGGAGGGAAGTGGCGATCGGCCGGTGAATGAAGGGTGATGAAACGCTCATTGCGGCGCGGCGGGCGGCGTCGCTTGGGGCGTGTCGGGCGCCGCGGCTGGCTTGGCGGCGTTGCCGGTGCCGCGCTGGCGCCGTCCGCTGGGCGCGCCGGCCGCCGGCGTGCCGTCACCGCTGCTGATCGTGACCTTGGCGTTGTCGGTGAGGCGGACGAAGCCGGTGGTGACCACGCGCTCCGGCGGCGTCAGGCCTTTGGAGACGACGGTCTGGGTCTCGTCCTGCTTCTGCACGTCGATCGGCCGCATGGTGACGGTGCTGTCGTCCTTGACGACGTAGACGAAGGTGCCGTTCGGCCCGCGCTGCACCGCGCCGGTCGGGATCACAACCACCTGCTTGAGCGTGTCGATCAGCAGCCGCACATTGACGAACTGGCCGGGCCACAGTTGCAGATCGGCATTGGGAAACTCGGCCTTGAGTTTCACCGTGCCGGTCGAGGCGTCGACCTGGTTGTCGACCACTTTCAGCACGCCGCGGTCGATCACCGCGTCATTGTCGGAGCG
The DNA here is from genome assembly GCA_037200245.1 of Pseudolabrys sp. Classification (GTDB taxonomy): domain Bacteria; phylum Pseudomonadota; class Alphaproteobacteria; order Rhizobiales; family Xanthobacteraceae; genus Pseudolabrys. The sequence continues at coordinate 14,238 of JBBCIM010000015.1, read as the reverse complement.
CTGCGCCTCGGCGGTCAGCGGGTTCTTGCGAAGGCGCTGTTGACCTGCTCGAGGTTCTGCTGCGGCAGATTGAAGAATACCGAGATCGGCTTGAGTTGCGTGATTACCACCACGCCGGTCGAATCCGACGCGTGCACGATATTGCCTTCGTCGACTTGGGCGGATGCCGGTGCGGCCGTCGAGCGGCGCGCGGATCGTGGTGTAGGCGAGGATGGCGCGCGCATTGTCGATCGCGCCCTGGTCGTTCTGCACTTGCGCCTGGAGTTGCGCGACCAGCGACCGCTGCGTGTCGGCCTGCTGGCGATTGATCGAATTGGTGGCGGCAAGCTTTTCATAGCGATCGAGATCGACCTTGGCGTTGGCGAGGCTCGCCTCGTCCTGCGCCTTCTTGGCGACCGCCTGATCGAGTTGCGCCTGATAGGTGGTCGGATCGATGCGTGCCAGCACGTCGTCCTTCTTGACGTCCTGGCCTTCGCCGAATGCGACCTGGATCAGCTTGCCGTCCACCTGCGGACGGACGGTGACAGTGTTGAGCGCCTTGGTGGTGCCGACCGCATAGAGGTAGACCGGCACGTCGGCCTTCTGCGCCGCCGCGACCAGCACCGGTACCGGGCCGGTATCGGCGCCGAAACGGCCGCCGGCGCGCTTAGGCGCGGTCGAGCCGCCGAACACGTAATACAGCGCGCCGGCGATGACGATGAGCACAACGGCGATGGCGAGATACCGGCGGGTTCGGCTGCCGGTCTTGCCCGAGAAAGTCTTGGCCCACATCTGCCGGGGCAGTTCACCGTGCATTCGATGCCTCCACCGGCTTCGGCATCCAGCCGCCGCCGAGGGCCTGATAAAGGCTGACGATCGCCTGCGCATGGGCCAGCCGCGCTTGGACCAGCGCGTCTTGTGCCTGGAACAAAGTCTGTTGCGTTTGCAGCACGGTGACCAGATCGATGGTGCCCTGGTTCAAGCGCTGCTCGGAAATGTCGAAGGCGCGTTGCGAGCTCGTCACCACGTCGGCGCTGGCAGCCCCGTTCGCGCAGCGCGGGTCTGGCGGATGCCGTCGAGCGCGTTTTCGACGTCGGTGAAGCCGGAGATCACCGCTTTGCGGTAATTCTGCAAGAGTTCGTCCTGACGGCCCTTCTGGAAGTCGAGATTACCTTGCAGCCGGAACCCGTCGAAGATCGGCTGCGTGAGACCGGCGGGTCGCGGTATAGAACGCCGATTCCGGCCCGCAGCAATGTGCGCAGCACCGCGCTCTGATAACCGCCTTCGCCGGTCAGCGTGATGCTCGGCAGCATCTGCGCCCGCGCGTTCTCGACGTTGGCGTTAGCAGCGGCGAGATTGGCTTCGGCTTCGCGAATGTCGGGGCGCTGCGCCAGCAATTCCGACGGCAGGCCCGGCGTCACGCGCGGATAGCTGATGCTGCGCAACGAGCCGCCGCGGACGCGCACGCTTTCCGGCGAGCGTGCCATCAGCAGCGCCAGCGCGTTGCGGTTCTGCGTCACGATTTGTTCGAGCGGCGGGATCGCCGCGCGTTGCGTGTTGACCAGGCTCTCCTGTTGCGCGGTGTCGAGCGCCGACGCCGTGCCGGCGTTGAGGCGCTGCTGGATGAGATTGAGCACGCGCGTGGCGGCGGCTTGGTTGTCGCGCGCGACCTGCAGCCGGTCCTGCGCCGCCAGCACCTGGAAATAGGCATTGGCAGTGGCGACCACGGTGGTTAGGCCCACCACTTCGCGATCGAAGCGGCTGGCGACGGCCAACTCCTCGGCGGCGCGCGTGGCGGAGCGGTTCTTGCCCCAGAAATCGATCTCGTAGCTGGCTGTGAGCGATGCCGACAGAAGGTCGCGTTCCGAACCGCCGCCAACCGACGTGCTGGAACTGCCGAGACCGCCGGCGGCCTGCGAGGAGCGCGCGCGCGTCGCGTCGCCGTTGAGATTGACGGTGGGCAGCAACGCTGACCCGGTGATGCGCGACTGTGCGTCGGCCTGCACGATGCGGGCGACCGCGGCGGCGATGTCGAGATTGGCTGAGCGCGCCTCTTCGATGATTTCGGTCAATTCGCGCGAGCGGAAGCCGTGCCACCAGTCGAGCGGCGGCAGCGCCGCCTCCGCGGCCACCGGATCGCGCGGCCCGCGGTCATAGGCTTGCGGAATATCCAGCCCCGGCTCGGGCTTGTCGGTCAGAAGACATCCGCCCAGCGGCAGCATGAGGCACAGTCCCTGCACCACGGTCCGGAACGGACCCAGCGCCTTCTCCAGAACGGCCGCGCGCACGCTTTTGTTCCCGCCAGCCCTACTTCACTACCGCGACGCATACGAAAAACTCTCAAAACACTGAAGAAACGATGCTGGACGGCAAACTAGCCCAGAATGGGCAGCGAACCCAATGATTGCTTGTGCAAATTATTTATTTGCTGCGGCCTTTCGTCCCGGCGGCCAGTCGGCCAGCGCGTGACGGCCGGCCGGCGACATCTGCGCGGCGGTAACGGCGAATACCGCTTGGATCGCCTGGTCGAAATTCTGCCGTGCGGCGCGGGTCGTCGCCATCGCTGCGCGCATCTTCTCGGCGTCGAACGGCTCCTGACGCAAAGTCTCGCGGATCGAATTCCGTGCACTCTCGTACCTGGTCTGAGCGTCTTCGACCGCCTGGCGGCTGGCGTTGATCTGGCCGCGCAGCAAATCGGCATCTGACGGCGGCAAGGTGGCTGCGACCCGCTCGACGCGCACGAAGACGTTGCGGTCCCACGACGATGACGCCGGCGCGCGGACAAACATCGCCACCGCGACGCCGACAAAAAACAGATTAAGCGCGAGCGAGCCGAGCAGCAGCCAGCGCGACGACATGCGCGTCGTCGCCGGAACGGTCTGGGCAATGGTCATGGGCGTGCTCCCGTCAGCGGCTCGGGCTCGAACACCACGGAGCCGAGGTCGGCGCGGTCGCCGACCGAAAACGGCGAGCCGGTCATTTCATAATTGCGGTCGATGCCGGCGATGCCGATCATGAAGCCAAGCACGGCGCAGCAAGCCAGCGCTGCGACGCGCGGCCAGGCCGGCGCGAACTGCCAATCAAGCAGCACGTCGGGCAGCCGCCAGAACGGCTTCTTCTGTTTCGGCAACGGACCGCTCAGCCGCTGGAAGGCGCGGTCGACGGCCGCGTCGTCGGGACGCGCAGCATCCGCCTGGCGCTTGAGCGCGCGGGCGAGAAACGTCTCGAATTCCTGGTTGTCCATGTTCATCCCCGTTTAGCCGCCGCTTTTTTGCTCACGTCTTATTCCTGCGCGTCGATCAGATGACCGAGACGCGCCCTCAGATTCTGCTTGCCGCGCACCAGCAAAGTTTCGACCGCCGACACCGACGTATCGAGAATTTCGGCGACCTGCGCATTGCTCATGCCCTCGGTGTAAGTGAGCACGATGGCGCTGCGCTGGCGCGGCGGCAATTCGGCAATGGCGTCGGCCAGTACCTTCTCGCGTTCGTCGTGCTCGGCCTGCTCGGCGGCGCCGGGCGCCGGATCGACGATCTCGCCGGCGGCTTCGAGTGCGACCCAGGGCCTTCGCCGCTTGCGGTCGAGGCAGAGATTGACCACCACGCGCGTGAGCCAGGTCCGGAATGCCGCCAGCGGCTGCCACCGCGGCGCATGGGTCCAGACCCGGAGCATGGCTTCCTGCACCACGTCTTCCGCGTCGGCGGCATTGCCGAGAATGCGGCGGGCAAGCCCGAGCATGGCCGGCAGATGCCGGCGCGTGAGCGTCCGGTAGGCCGGCTCGTCTCCGCGCGCGACACGGCCATGAGGGCCAAATCGCTGGCTTCGCCGCTGTCATCCATCGAATGGGAGCGCTCGGCATTGGGATTTCCGGTCCATTGTAGGGCTTGGCCTGTCTGTTTAACGGGTGGCCGCTCGGAAACCTGTGCTGGCGGGATAGCGGGGAACCGGGGATAAGTCTCCGGAATGCAGCATAAGCTATTGAATCGGCGCGGCTTTGCAGCGCGCGCGTAGGCGGCGGGTTCCGGGTGCTTAACCACGTCGGTCTTCTCGGCCGCCACATCCGCCAAGGCAAAGCCGGCAATGCGCTTGTAGCTGTCCGACAGCGCCCGCAATTCGTCCTGGGTGATGTATTTTTCGAGATTATCGAACGGTCTGTCGCCGACCAGTTCCTCGACCTTGATATTGATGAAATCCGGCGGGTGCTCGCGGTTGGTACGCACCACCTTGGCCGCCGGCTCGGCGCGCGCCGCCTCGTAGGCCTTGAGGGCGTCACGGGGGTCGGCATGCGTGCCCAGCAGGTCGGCCAGCGTCCGGGCGTCGATCGCCGCCTGCGCCGCGCCGTTGGAGCCGCGCGGATACATCGGATGGGCGGCGTCGCCGCCGAGCGTCACCCGGCCGAAGGTCCAGCGCGCGATCGGGTCCTTGTCGACATCGGATATTCCAAAATCTGGTCGGCATTGCGGATCATCTGCGCCACGTCGAGCCAGTCGAACCGCCAGTTCTCGTAGATCGAGTAGAAATCCTCGAGCTTGCCCGGCTTGTTCCAGTCGTTAGGCGCAAAGCTGTCGCGCTTGATCTCGGCCATCAGTTGATGAGCTGATTGCCCTCGGCGTCGATGTTGTCGACGATCGGATAGATCACGATCTTGCCGGTCAGGATCGAGCCGACGCGCATATAAGTGCGGCCGCCGAGGATCGGCTTGGCGCGCGTGATGCCGCGCCAGGTGTTGATGCCGGCGAAGGCCACCTTGTCGTCCGGATAGAACTGCTTGCGCAGTGGCGAATTGATGCCGTCGCAGGCGATCGCCACGTCGGCGCGCACGCTTTCGCGCTTGCGGAAGTGCAACGTCGCGCCGCTGTCGTCCTGGTCGACGGCGGTCGCCTCATGATCGAGCAAAATAGCGTCCGGCCCGAGCTTGGCGCGTGCCGCCTCGAACAAGATCAAATGCAGCGTACCGCGGTGGATGCCGACTTCCGGGTATTGATAGCCGGCGAATTTGCCGCGCGGCTCCTTGTAGATCAGTTGGCCGAAGCGGTTGAAGAAGCAGCTTTCGCGGTTTTCGATGCCGGCGGCGAGCAGTTGATCGCCGATGCCGAGCGCGGTGAATTCGCGCATCGCATGTGGCAGCAGCGTGATGCCGACGCCGAGCGGCTTCATTTCGGGGCTGCGCTCGTAGACCTTCGCGGCGATGCCGCGCTGGCGCAGATTGAGCGCCAGCGAAAGTCCGCAAATGCCGCCGCCAACGATCGCTACATCCATCCGTGCGGTCCTGCCCTTTGAAGGCTGGGGAGAATGGACGAGATCGCCATTTCTCTGTCAACATGGTTCCAACCGGCGAAGTCCGGCAAGAACAAGGGGAGTGAACTCAATGGACAAGGCAATCTACGACCGCGGCATGGCGATGCGGCGCAAGGTGATGGGCGACGACTACGTCGATGCGGCCATCGCCAATACCGACGATTTCAACCGCGAATTCCAGGCCCAGTTGACCGAATACGCCTGGGGCGCAGTCTGGGGCGACGACAGCCTGCCGCCGCGCGACCGCAGCCTGCTCAACCTCGGCATGATCGCCTGCCTCGGCCGCATGCACGAATTCGAAGGCCATTTCCGCGGCGCCTTGCGCAACGGCCTGACGCCCAAGGAATTGGCCGCTATTCTGCGGCAAATCGCCGTCTATTGCGGCTTTCCGGCTGCCGTCGATTGTCACCGCGTCGCCAAAAAGGTACTGGCGGAGACCAAAAAAACCTGACGAAGACCGGCCCGTCACGGCAGAATCACGATACTGAGATAGCCCGAATCTCGTCTTGAACTTGCCTTCATCAAAGGGCAATCCAGGGCGCGGTTTGGGCGGCGTTTTGGCTGTGCCTGCCGTTTACAGGTGGTGGATGACCCGACGTTTCGGACTTTTGATGCTGGCGCTACCGGCCGCGGCGGCCATTCCGGCCGGGTCCGCGTCGGCGCAATATTATCCGGCGCCTCCGGGCTATTATCGCAGCGCGCCGCCGCAAGGGTCCTATCAAGAGGAGCGTCTGCCGGCGCCGGGCTACATCGTCGGCAACGACGATGACGACGAAGCGCCGGTGATCGTGCCGCGCCGCCGGGGGATGCTATACAGCCAGGCGCCACAGGGCGAACCGCTGCCTCCGCCGCAAGGTCAGCAGGGCAATCTGCCGCCGCCGGGCTTTGCCACGCCGGATGGCCGTCCGCCGGCCTATGGCCATCAGCTCGACGCGCCGCCCGCGATCGTTGCCGCGCCGTCGCGCGCCGAACCCGATGTGATCCGCCCGCCGGGCGCCGTCGGTTCCGTTCCCATCACCGGGCCAGGCGTTGCGCCACCGCAAATCCCGCCGGCGTCGGTCGCAACTTTGCCGCCCGAAGATCAGCCGGAAGTCGGCTCGCCGAAAGAACTGCCGGAGAATCTACGGAAGCAACTGGTGGATTATCCCACCAAGGAGCCAGCCGGCACGATCATCGTCGATACGCCCAACACCCACCTCTATCTCGTGCTCGGCAACGGCAAGGCGATCCGCTACGGCGTGCGCGTCGGCCGCGAAGGCTTTACCTGGGCCGGCGTCGAACGCATCAGCAAGATGTCTGAATGGCCGGATTGGCATCCGCCGGCTGAGATGATCGAGCGCCAGCCTTATCTGCCGCGCTTCATGGCCGGCGGTAACGGCAACCCGCTCGGCGCGCGCGCGCTCTATCTCGGCAAGACGCTGTACCGCATCCACGGCACCAACCAGCCCTCGACCATCGGCCATTATGTTTCGTCGGGCTGCGTCGGCATGCTCAACGAAGATGTCGAGGACTTGTTCAGCCGCGTGCAGGTCGGCACCCGCGTCGTCGTGCTGCCCGGCAAGGCGCCGGCCGACACGGTCGCCTCCGGCGCTGCGCCGGAGCCGGCGAACCCGATGGCGCCGCCGCCGAAGCAGGGCACGGCGATCTCCGGCCAGCCGCTGCCGGCGGTGCGCTAGGCTTTACTCGACGTCGCCAATCTTGCGGTCGCCTCGATCGTCGAGTCGGGGTCGGTGCGCTCGTCACACCAACTCAAGCCGTAGCGTGCGGCCGACGATGCGCGCGGCCGGCATCGTGCTGCGTCTGATGCACGGCTGAGCTTTCACTCCGCCGCGGTTTGCGCGCTCTTGCCGATCGCCGCGTTGACGCGCGGCATCACCTGCTCGGCGAGCAACTGCATCGAGCGCTTGGCCAGCGCCGGATCGACCCAGTCCATCCCGGCATAGACCAACTCGCCGAAATCGCCGGTCTGCTCGTGCAGCGCCAAAATGGCGTCGACGACTTTGTTGACGCTGCCGTAGATCACGCAGTGGTCCATGATGAAATCGTGCGTGATCTCGTCGTCGGGCTGTTCCTTGTGGCTCTTGAACACGTAGAGCCGCTTGCCGCGCCGCATTTTCGCGCCCATCTGCTCGAAATAGAAACGGTACGGGCTGTTGGCGTCCTCGCGGCCGTAGCGCAGCGCGGTCTTGTCGTCGTCGGCGACGAAGATGGTGCGCGCGACACGCCAGTTCGCGATATCGGCTTTGCCGCCGACCTCGGCCTTGCCCTTGGCGTAGTTCGCCCAATGCGACTTGAGATGATTGGCGAGCAGGAAGTTCGCCGACAGCGGATGGAAGTCGCGCTTGCCCATCAGCACCACGCCCGGCGAGAACGGCGCCACCACGGTGCCGACGATCTCCGGCCGCGGCTTCTGGAACGGCTTGGCCATGATGCCGATGCCGAGTTCATGAGAGGCGGTCTTGTTGATCGCCACCTTGTAGCGGTTGTCGGGGAAATCGATGTTGTAGGGCGGATCGCGCTCCCAGATCGCCAGGATGACGTCGATCGCCTCGGCGAACATCTTGTTGCGATCCTGGTCGAGGATGCCGAGCGCCTCGGCATCCGAAGTGAGCGCGCCGGCGCTGACGCCGAAAATGAAACGGCCTTGCGACAGATGATCGAACATCGCGGCGTTGGCCGCGACGATCACCGGATGGATCTGCGACAGATTGGTGGTGCCGCTGGCGAGCTTGATGGTTTTGGTGTCGTGAATCAGCGTCGCCTGGAACAGCGTGCTATTGGTGATGTTCTCACAGGCATCGGTCAGGTGCTCGCCGACGAAGGCATCGTAGAAGCCGAGTTTGTCGGCGAGGATGATCGCCTCGCGATCCTCGCGCAGCGTCTGCGACCAGTCGCGGTTCATGGGATGAACCGGCATCGTGAAGTAGCCCAGCCGCATGATCATCTCCGCCCGCAAAATGCCTTTCGCGCAAGCTAGCGCATGACCCCGAACCGCGTGAATGCCTTTTCGCAAAAGATCGCGCCAAGCAGACCGCTCGCGGTCCTCCTTGATAAGCGTCAAGTTTGAGAGGGCGAAAACTTGAAGCGCGCTGGGCTTCGAGCTTGCTTCGCTTGCGGGGGAGGGGAAGAACTACTGCGGCACTTCGATCTTCACCGTGTTGGTGACGGTCTCCCAGTGCCGCATTTCGCCGCCCAGCCATTTCTGCGCGTCGGCGAGCGACTTGCTGGGCACGATGTTGAAGTTCTGCTTCTTGAGTTTCTCGATCGTCTCCGGGTCTTGCAGCGCCTTGTTGACCGCGTCGAACAGCGCCTGCATCACCGGCGCGGGCGTCGCCGCCGGCGCGAACATCGCGTTCCAGGCAATGGTGCCGACATCGGCGTAGCCGGCCTCCTTCATGGTCGGCACGTCGGGATAATCCGGCAATCGCGTCAGGTTGACGATGGCGAGCGGCCGAATCTTGTCGGCCTGCACCTGCCCCGCGGCGCTCGCCACGTTCATGAAGGCGGCATGGATATCGCCGCGCAACATGTCGGTGACCATACCGGCGGCGCCGCTCTTGTTCGGCAGATGCGCCATGTCGAGATCGCCGGCGCGCTTGGCGAAATAGGCCATGTCGTAATGCGGATAGGAGCCGACGCCGACGCTGCCGTAGCGCAGGGTGCCGGGATTCTTCCTGGAAAAGTCGATCAGCTCGGCAACGGTCTTGACCGGAAAATCGTTGGCCTTGGTGACGACAAGAAACGCGGGCACGTCGATCAGATTGGTGACCGCGGCGACGCTCTTGAGATAGTCGGACGAAAGCTTGTTGGCGAAGATCACCGGCGTGATGGTATTGGTCGACACGTTGCCGACCATCAGCGTGTAGCCATCGGGCGCCGACTTCACCATTTCCTCGATCGCCAACAGGCCATAGGCGCCGGGCTTGTTGAGGACCACCATCGGCTGGCCGGTCACCTTCTGGAATCCGTCGGCGACAATGCGCGCGGTGATGTCGGTCGCGCCGCCGGGGCCATAGGGCACCAGCACGCGCACTGGCCGGTTCGGGTATTTCTCCTGCGCAGGCGCGGTTGCCACGCCGAAGGCAAGGCTGGCGGCGGCGAGCAGCATGAGGCTTGAGCGCTTCATTTGTATCCTCCCTGGAGCGTTTGAGTCTTTTTGCGCGATCTTTTTCAGGTCGCTTTGGGATTTGCCGACGATGGGCCGGCGCGCGTGGCGCCTGGCGTCCGCGCCATCGCGTCGGTGGCCGTGATGTTTCCCCCTGTGGATTGCCGTTAACGGCTTCTTGTTGGGGCGATGTTAATTGACCGTTCCGGGCCGCGCCAGTACATCCGATCACCGTTCGGCCATCGTGTGCGGCCAGTTTGCCCTGCTTGATTCGGAGAGACGCTGCCTATGAAGCCGGTTCGCCTGAGCGCACTGTCGCTCGTTTTGTTTGCGCTCGTCGGCTGTGCCGGTGGCGGCAACAGCGATGCCGTTCAACTGGGGGAGCCGACCTTCTATCGCGATCTCGGCAAGCCCGGCGCGGTGCTCGACACCGCGGCCGCCGCCTCGATGATTTCCGGTTATCGCGCCAACAACAATCTGCCGCCGGTGACGCTCGATCCGGAGCTTATGCGCCTGGCGCAGGCGCAAGCCGACATCATGGCCAAGCGCGACAGGCTCGACCACAATGCCGGCAAGCCGTTCGTCCAGCGCCTCAAGGCTTCGGGCTATGACGCCAGGAGCGCGGCCGAGAACATCAGCGCCGGCTATCACACGCTGGCGGAGGCCTTCTCGGGCTGGCGCGATTCGCCGCCGCATCGCGCCAACATGCTGCTCAAGGGCGCGAGCCGCATGGGCATCGCCGCGGTCTATACGCCGGCCTCGAAGTACAAAGTGTACTGGTCGCTGATCCTGGCCGAGCCGGACGACAGGAAGGGTTGAGCTAGGCCGTCGTCCCCGCCAACGGGTCCGCGCGAAGCGCGGCCCGATGACAGGCTCCGGCGGGGACCCAGCTCTTGCGGGAGTAAGGGCTGGATTCCCGCCTTCGCGGGAATGACAAGAAAGCCTATTGACTATAATCCCAGGGTATGTAATCCTAGATTTATCCCGCCTCGTGCTACCGAGGGGCGTTTGATCAGCGTCTCCAGACGTTGAGGCGGGGGGCGGTGGCCGGACGGGGGCGTCGGAGATGCGGCGCCAGTTTCCCTTGTCCGGCGGTCCAAGCCGCGTTGTGTCCGGCGTGCCGCTGCACGTTAGGGCCCCCTGACGGTCCGGTAGGCCAAGCATGCCTGTCAGCGCATGCGGCCGAGTGACCGGGGCTTGCCGGTGGAACGTCGTGGCGTCTGTAACTGACGCAAGCGAACGGAGGGTCGACCACCGAGACCGACGCGGAGCAAACCTCACAAACACCGCGCGCGGGACGCCATGGGTTTGGTGGACTTGCGTTGCTACCAGCTTCGACAAGCCTCGATGTCGCGAGGCGTCGAGGCGCGTGGGTCCATTTCGGACCCGTGGCGTTCCGCGCGCCCTCGGTTCTTATCCGAAGGCCGCAAAAGGACTACGGCCTACCCGGGGCCGGTAAAGAATGCGGGCGATGAATCACGTCTGCTTCTTATCCCTCCCCTGAAAGGGGAGAGTCCCGCCGAAGCGCCGGGGGTGGGGTCATCGCTCTGCGTTACGCCAAACCCCGCCCGGCTCGTTTCACTCGCCACCCTCCCCCTGCGGGGGAGGGATAAGGAAGAATGGCTGTTTGAAAATCAAATCCAAACCGCACGATGCGCGCCACCACGCGCACTGGACCTTGCCGCATCCACTGACTAGCCTTGCGCGCGATGCTGCCGAAAGCCCGGGATTACGACCAACTTTATCGCGATTTCCGCTGGCAGGTGCCGGCGCGCTACAATATTGGCGTGGATGTCTGCGACCGCTGGGCCGAGCACGATCCGCGCCGGCTCGCGATATTGCACGTTCATCCCGACGGCCGCGAAGACGCGATCACCTATGGCTGGCTGCGCGACACCTCGAATCGGCTTGCCAACCTTCTGCGCGCGCATGGCATCAATCGCGGCGACCGCGTCGCGATCTTTTTGCCGCAGGCGCCGGAAGTCGCCGCCGCGCATGTCGCGATCTACAAGCTCGCCGCGGTCGCGCTGCCGATCGCGATTTTGTTCGGGCCCGACGCGTTGTCCTATCGCCTGCAGAATTCCGGCGCCAAGGCGCTGCTGACCAACGCGCAAGGAATGGCGAAGCTCGAACAGGTGCGCGATCAGGCACCCGGTCTCTCTTGCGTCATATCCATGGACGGCGGCGGCTTCGCCGATCTGCTGGCGCGGGCGTCGTCCGATTTCACGGTCGAAGCCACGACGCCGGACGATCCCGCGATGATGATCTACACGTCGGGCACCACCGGTCAGCCGAAAGGTGCGCTGCACGGCCATCGCGTTCTGCTCGGCCATCTGCCCGGCGCCGAAATGCCGCATTACCCGTTCCCCGAAGTAGGCGACCGCTTCTGGACGCCCGCGGATTGGGCCTGGGCCGGCGGGTTGCTCGATGTATTGCTGCCGAGCCTGCATCACGGCGTCGCCGTGGTGGCGCGCAAGTTCGACAAGTTCGATCCCGACGATGCGTTTGCGCTGATGCAGGACGCGCAGGTGCGCAACGCCTTCATCCCGCCGACCGCGTTGCGCATGATGCGCGCCGCGCCCTCACCGCGCGGGCGCTTCGACGTCAAGCTGCGCACGATTGCCTCTGGCGGCGAGTCGCTCGGCATCGAGGCGCTGGAGTGGGGCCGCGCGGCCTTCGGGCTGCCGATCAACGAATTCTACGGCCAGACCGAATGCAATCTGGTGCTCGGCTCCTGCGAGGCGCTCGGCGTGCTGCGTCCCGGCGCTATCGGCAAGCCGGTGCCGGGCCATGTCGTCGCGGTGATCGACGCGCAAGGGAACACGATGGAGCCCGGCGAGATCGGCCAGATTGCGGTGAAGCGGCCCGACCCGGTGATGTTCCTGGAATATTGGGGCAAGCCTGAAGCCACCCGCGACAAGTTCATCGGCGACTGGATGACCACCGGCGACCAGGGCGTCATCGACGACGATGGCTATATCAGCTTCGTCGGCCGCGACGACGACGTCATCACCTCGGCCGGTTTCCGCATCGGCCCCGGCGAGATCGAGGATTGCCTCATCCGCCACCCGGCGGTGGCGCTGGCCGCGGCGGTCGGCAAGCCCGATCCGCTGCGCACCGAAATCGTCAAAGCTTTCATCGTGCTGAAAAAAGACTTCGTCGCCTCGGACGTGCTGGCCGCCGAAATTCAGAGCTTCGTCAAGACGCGACTGTCGGGCCACGAATATCCGCGCGAGGTTGCCTTCATCGACGCCATGCCGATGACGACGACGGGCAAGGTGATCAGACGATTGTTGCGCGAGAAGGCGTAGTCTTATCTTGTCGTCACCGGGCTTGTCCCGGTGACCCCGCTTAGGAGGACATGGTGCTCACCTAAGCGAGATGGCCGGGACAAGCCCGGCCATGACAACGATTTACTGCTGCCCGCCGCCCATGATGAAGACGTGGAAGCCGAGGCGGCGCTTGGCGATCAGATAGAGCATGATCGATTCGAACACCAGCGCGGTCGAGGTTGCCACCGCCGCGCCGTCGATGCCGAACGGCGGGATCAGCGTGATGCACAATGCGAGATTGATCGAGAACGCGCCGGCATAGACCGCGGCGCATTGCTTGCGTTCGCCGAGCATATTCAGAAGGCGCTCGGCCGGACCGACGGCGGCCCGCGCCAGCATGCCGACCGCGAGGATATACATCACCAGATAGCCCTTGGAAAAATCGCCGCCGAACAGCGACAGCAGCGGCTTGCCGAAAGCCAAAATCGCGGCGCAGACGGCGAGCGACGGCCAGAAGGTCCACTTGATCGTCTCGGAAAAGAACGACGCCAGTTTCTCCTTGTCGCCGGCAATGTGGTAGGCGGTGAATTTGTGCGTGGTGGCGCCGGCAATGGCGAAATAGACGAAGGCGACGATGGCGAGCAGCCGCGCGCCGGCATAATAGACCGCGACTTCGTCGGGCGAACGGAGGTGCTCGAGCGCGAGAATGTCGACATAGGTCAGCAGCAGATAGAAGCTTTCGACGATGAAGATCGGCAGCGAGGTTGCGAGCCAGATTTTCGGCTCATAGACTTTCGATCCGGACGGCACCTTATGCTTGAGCCGTTCGTTGAGCACGGCCATCTGGCCGATCGTCACGGCCCAGGTTGTGACGACGGCGATGACCATGGCCGACACCGCGTCGGTCGGCGCGTTGAACAGATAGGCGAGGCCCATCAGTACCGTGATCGCAAGCTGCCGCCAGACGAAGAACGGCATCAGTGCAAGGTTAGGCCAGTCGAAAGATTGCGCGATGCCCGCTTGCGTCTGCACCAGGCCGTAGATCGGAATGGTGACGCAGGCGAGATACAATGGGATGACCGCGAAGTGATCGAGCCACGGCGCCAGAAGAAATACACCGAGCGCGCCGATGCCGCCGATGCAGGTGGCGATGCCGAAGGCGAGCCAGCGCGAGCCCGCAAGAAACCCACGCAAATGATCGAGCGCTTTCAACTCGAGATATTCGGGGATGAAACGCCGCGCCGCGGACGACAGGCCGATGTCGGACAGAGCGCCGATCATCAGCACCCAGGTCCACACATAGATGTAGATGCCGAACTCGAAGGAGCCCATCCAGCGGGCAAGCAACACTTGGCTGACCAGCGCCAGCACAGCGCTGGCGACGCGCACCAGAAAAACTTTGCCGGCGACCAGTTGCGTCAGCCGGCTCTCGCTGCGGTCGGCGACGATAGCCTTGATGCGCGCCAAGAGTCGCGCGAAGCCGTGCGCCAGCGGCGAGGCGGGGGCGGCGTTGTCGGAACCGGCCGCAGCCTCGGATTTTTTCTGCACCGGCGGCAACCGGGTTACGAGCGTAGGCGGGGCCAT
>JBBCIM010000014.1:0-40758 GCA_037200245.1 Pseudolabrys sp. | reverse complement strand
GGCGAGTGCCCGGGCTGCTGGTGCGGTCGCCCGCGTCCTGATAGGTGTGCCGACTTCGATCATGCCCGATGTCTTGTGAATCAGCGTGAACCTAGTGACGGCCCGGAAGGCGGTCAACGCGACTTGCGATCACGACTGAGTCATGAAAAACGCTTGCGCACGCGGCCAAGCCCTTACCCTATGCCAACAAGCCGCCGAATGCGGCAACAGCGGGGCGGGCGACCCTCCGGGACGGTGCTAAACCTATGTTACAGGCCGCAAAACAGCTACTGACGCCCTCCAAACGGAGCAATGTGCCGCCATTCATTGTCATGGACGTGATGGCGGCGGCAGCCGCGATCGAGGCCAAAGGTGGGCGCGTCGTGCACATGGAAGTGGGCCAGCCGGCGGCACCGGCGCCAAGACCGGGTTGGCGGCGGCCAAGGCCGCGCTCGACCATGGCCGCATCGGCTATACCGAGGCTTTGGGCATCCCATCGCTGCGCGGGGCCATCGCCCGGCATTATGCCCGAACGTATGGGCTTGAACTCGATCCGGCGCGGGTGGTGGTGACGACGGGATCGTCGGGCGGCTTCATTCTGGCGTTTTTGGCGCTGCTCGAAGCGGGCGACCGGGTGGCCTTGGCCAATCCCGGCTATCCGCCGTACCGGCATATTCTCTCGGCGCTCGGCAGCGAGCCGGTGCTGATCGAGACGTCGGTTGCGACGCGCTGGGCGATGTCTCCGGAAGCGCTGATCGCTGCGCACCGTAAAGCGCCGCTCAAGGGCGTGCTGATCGCGAGCCCGGCCAATCCGACCGGCACCATGATGAGCGCAAGCGCGCTGGCTGAGTTGATCGCGGTGGCGGAAGCCGAAGGCATCCGCGTCATCTCCGACGAGATCTATCACGGCCTCGATTATGCATTTGCCGCCGAAACCGCAGCCAAGATGTCCGGCAACGCGCTGGTGATCAACTCATTCTCGAAATATTTCTGCATGACCGGCTGGCGCGTCGGCTGGATGGTAGTGCCGGACAGCGTGACGCGCGCGGTCGAGCGCCTGCAGCAGAACCTCGCCATCTCGGTGCCGACGCTGGCACAGATCGCAGCGGAAGCCGCCTTCGATGGCCGCGACGAGATGGAGGCGGTCAAGCATGGCTATGAGGAGAACCGCCGTATTCTCAGCGACGGGCTGCCCAAGATCGGGCTGGCGAAATTTCTCCCGGTCGACGGCGCATTTTATCTTTATGCCGATGTGTCGCGTTTTTCCAACGACAGCCTGGATTTCGCCAAGCGCATGCTCAACGAAGCGGGCGTGGCGGCGACCCCCGGCATCGATTTCGATCCGGTCAACGGCCATAATTTCCTGCGCTTCTGTTACGCCGGTTCGGCCGCGGAAATGCACGAAGCGGTGGAGCGGATCGGCGGCTGGCTGAAGCGCTAGATTGAAAGGCTTGGCGTGGCGGTATCGATCTTCGTCAAGGCTGTTCCTGTGCCGAGGCCGGTTGCCGCGCTGCTGGCCTTTGTCGCCGGCATGGTCGACGCCTGCACCGTCTTCGGCCTGTTCGGGCTTTACGTGGCGCAGGTGACGGGCAGCTTCGTCCTGATCGGCGTCCAGGTCGTCAATGCCGATATCGTCAATGTGGTCCGCACGCTCGCCATTCCGGTGTTCTTCCTGTCCGGTTTCGTCACGGCCTTGCTCGCGGAATTGGCCGGCGACGGCCGTCGCGCCTTGAGCGGCGCGCTCGGCGCGGAGCTGATCCTGGTCACGGCGCTGGTCGGTCTCGGCATCGCCTACACGCCGTTTGCCGGCCCCAATGCGCCGCAGGCTTTGCTCGCGAGCCTTATCGGTGTTGTCGCCATGGGCGTGCAAAGCGCGATGGTCCGTCTGCTGATGCGCAATGTCGCATCGACGAACGTGATGACCACGAATACGACACTGGCTGCGATCGAACTCGCGCAATGGAGCATCGCGGCGCGGCGCGCCAGGCTGCGGCCGGACAGCGCGGCAGCGCAAAAGGCGCGCGGCGAGGCGCGTTCGCGTTTTGCCGGACTGTGGCCGGTGCTGTTAGGTTTTCTCGGCGGTGCGATCTGCGGCGCGATCGGTTACCGTTGGGCGGGCTTTACGGTTCTCGCCGCGGCAGCAGCAATCCTTGCCGGCCTGACGGTCTGGGCGATGCGGTTGAAGCCCGAGGCGTGATCAGAACTCGACGTCGAGTTCGACGACTTCGTCCGGCTCGGCCTTGGCGGCTTCGATCCATTCCAGCATCGCCGGCAGCGCCATGATCGCCTTGCAATAGGCGGCGCAATCGCTGTCGAGCTTCACGTCGTAGGTGAGGAAGCGCGTCACCACCGGCGCGAACATGGCGTCGGCCATGCCCGGCGTGTCGCCGAACAAGAACGGTCCCTTGTTGGCGGCGAGGCACTCGCGCCAGATGCTCAGGATACGGTCGATGTCGGCTTGCGCGCCGGCCCAGATCTTGAAGCCGGGATGATGCGCCTTGAGATTCATCGGCAGCGCGGAGCGCATGTTAGTGAAGCCGGAATGCATCTCGCCGGAAATCGAGCGGCAGTGCGCGCGCGCGGCCAGCGTCTTCGGCATCAGACCGGAGTCGGGAAGAATCTCGGCGAGATATTCGGCGATCGCCAGCGTGTCCCATACTTTGATGCCGTTATGCGTCAGCGCCGGCACCAGGAAGGAGGGCGACAGCAGCAGCAATTCGGCGCGCGTAGAGGGGTCGTCGCTGCCGACGGTCTGCTCATCGAAATCGAGCCCCGCCATCTTGCACAGCAACCAGCCGCGTAGCGACCAGGAGCCATAATTCTTGCTGGCGATAGTGAGGGCAGCCTTGGCCATGGGGCGCACTTATCCCTGTTTGATCTCGGCCCGGCCGGGGTAGCTTAGACGAAAGTTCTGTTTAATCAATACTTTCCAGTGGCACAAAACTGCATGGCTAGCGCCTTGTCCCCAGGCAGAGACGCCTACACTTTTATCTCGCAGTGCAACATATAATGGTTTAGCGTTCGCCCGCGGTCCGCCGGGACCGCCGGGGACCGGATGTTATATCAGGCGTATCAAGCGCATTCCGACATCATGGTGCCGGTGCGGGCATTTGCCGGCATGGCGCTCAAGTCGGTGGGCGAGCAGCTCAACGGCTCGGCGCGGCCATCGGTGCTGAGCAATCTGTCCGCCGCCTATGAGTTGATCGGGCGGGCGGGGCTGACGCATGTGCGACCGCCTTACGACATCAGCAGCATCACCGTGGGAAACCGCGAAGTCGCGGTAACGGAAGAAGACTTCGACGTCACGCCGTTCGCGACGCTGCGGCATTTCAAGAAAGATATCGACCAAGTGCAGCCGCGCGTGCTGCTGGTGGCGCCTTTGTCCGGACATTTCGCGACGTTGCTGCGCGCGACCGTCAAGACCATGCTCCCCGAACATGACGTCTACATTACCGACTGGCACAATGCCCGCGATGTGCCGTTGAGTGACGGCGCTTTCAGCTTCAACGACTACACCGCGCACCTGATCCGCTTTCTCGAGAAGATCGGGCCGGGCGCGCATATGGTGGCGGTGTGCCAGCCTTGCGTGAGCGCGCTGATGGCGGCGAGCGTGATGGCGCAGGGCGACAACCCGGCGGCGCCGCGCTCGATGACGCTGATGGCGGGGCCGATCGACACCCGCGTCAACCCGACCAAGGTCAACGAGCTTGCCAAGGGCAAGCCGATCGAATGGTTCGAAAAGAATCTGATCGCCACGGTGCCGGCACGTTACCCTGGCGGCGGGCGCAGGGTTTATCCGGGCTTCGTGCAGCTTGCGGCCTTCATGAGCATGAACATGGACCGCCACATCAAGGCGCACCGCGAGCTCTATGAGAATCTGGCCAACGGCCAATTGGAGAAGGCCGCGACCACCAAGGCGTTCTACGACGAATATTTCGCCGTGCTCGATCTCGCCGCGGAATTTTACCTGGAGACGGTGAAGCTCGTTTTCCAGGATCACGCGCTGCCGCTTGGCCAACTGACCTACGACAACCAGAAGGTCGAGCCAGCGGCGATCAAGCGCACCATGTTGTTCACGGTCGAAGGCGAGAAGGACGATATATGCGCCGTCGGCCAGACGCTCGCTGCGCACGATCTATGTTCGAGCTTAAGGCCGTCGCGCAAGCGCCACCACATGCAGGCCGGCGTCGGCCACTACGGCGTGTTCTCGGGGCGGACCTGGCAGAACCAGATCTACCCGATGGTGAAGAACGTCATCCTACAGAGCGATTGAGCACGCGACATCGCCTCACAGCGTATAAGCGGTGCGGAAGCCGCCCCACTGCTTGCCGAACACCCGGATCGGGGCGCCGATCTCCCACATCATCACGACGCGGTCGCCCATGTCGCGCGGGTAGTTCTGAATGACATAGGGCTGCACGACCCGGCCTGCAGACAGCCCGGCGCGATCGTCGAAAATCCGGCGGTTGCGGCAGTTGGCCGTATTCCACAGCGCGTCGCCCGGCCGTTGCGGCTTTGAATAGATCGTATTGTGGACCGGGAGATAGCCATTGCGATCGACCGCGGCGCAAAATACCAAGCGTTTGTCGCTCGCCAGCAACGGCTCCTGGATGTCCGGCAAGATACTTTCAAGCAGATCGAGAAACCGTGTGCGGAATTGCTGCGGATTGGTGCCTGGTATCGGCACGTAGTTGTTGTCGAACAGATCGTCCTGCGAGATACGGCCTTGCGTCACGGCGTCTTCGAACAGGCGCGCAATCGTATTGGCCGCCGTAATGGCGCGGTCGATGAATTCGGTATTGTCGGACCGGATGGTCGCGAGTTTGCGCTCCAGCGCCGCGCGCGGACCGTCGTCAAGTTCCTCAAATTGCAGATGCAGGCCAAGCGTCGATTGATTGACCAAGCGCAGTTGGCAGTCGCCGATACTTGCGATTTGCGCGGTCATGATGCTGCCGGCCGACACGGCATGCGGCTCGCGCAAGCGGACCAATAATCCGCCTTCCGAAATATCGGCGGTCTGCCCGTGAACCGGGCCTCGGCCCAGGTCGAGTTGAACGGCGAGTTCGCACGGCAGCCGCTCGTGGCGGTGGCGGTCGCCGATATCGGTCAGCCGCAGGAAGATGACACACCGCGTTTTGAGACGCTCCGCCAGCCGCGCCACGTCCTGGCCCGAAAGGTCGACGCTTTCGCCATGCGCGGTCGCGCCCACGGCGGCTTCCATGATTTCGGTCGCGCCGTCGGCGACCGCGCCGATGAAATGGGAATTGTCGCTGGCGTTGTGCGACAGGCCGTCGGTGGTCTGGACCTGGTTTTCGATGGCTTGAGCGATGTGCGAATACACCGGTCGGACGGCCTTGGTGTCGCTTCGGCGATACGGTGGACGGCGGCAATCGAGACGGCCGCGTCCTTTTGCAACATGTCGATCTTGCGCTTGATCGCCTCGGTGGCGGCCTGCGTCTGCACCGAAAGCGCCTTGACCTCGGCGGCGACGACCGCAAAGCCGCGACCGGCGTGACCGGCTCGCGCTGCCTCGATGGTTGCATTGAGCGCCAGCAAATTGGTTTGCCGGGCGATGTTGGCGATGAGGTTCACGACTTCGCCGATTTCGGCCGATGAGGTCTTAAGGCCATCGACGCTGCGGTTGGCGGCTTGCGCCGCCTCGCTGGCGTCGTCGGTGAGCGAACGGCGACGCGGACCTGCTG
Source organism: Pseudolabrys sp. (assembly GCA_037200245.1). Lineage (GTDB taxonomy): Bacteria > Pseudomonadota > Alphaproteobacteria > Rhizobiales > Xanthobacteraceae > Pseudolabrys. The sequence continues at coordinate 35,077 of JBBCIM010000014.1, read as the reverse complement.
ATCTATTTCGCTCGCGGATTGCGCCAGTTCAACGGTGGCGCCCGCGACCTGATCGGCGTCGCGCTTGGCATCCTGCGATTTGGCGGCGAGGGATTCGGTGCGCGCCCTGATGGCCGCGAGCGCTTCCGCCGAGGCGCTGGCGCCGCCGCGCACCGATGCCGCAGCCGCCGCGACCTCGCGGATCATGGCGCTGAGATCGAGTTCCAAGAGATCGATGGTTTCGCGGATCGATGTCGCGCTCGAAGCCGGGGTCGGTTCGGCGGCCACGGACGGTGCCTCCGCCGGCGGCGGCGCGTCCGGCTGTTGCCGCACTTTCCTGAGGAAGGCCGTCACCGACATGGGTGCCTAGTAACCGACATGGTTGCCTAGTAATTGACCGGCGTGGTTAATTTCACGCTAACGCGCGAGCGTGAATGGTATCCCATGCCTAGAGTTGTGACATGAGTGCCCCTCAAACCGCCGCTTCCCGCCACTCCTTGGCCGAAGACATCCTCGCCTCTGCACCGCCACGCTGTTCGTGTCGTTCGGCTTGGCGCTGTTCAAGCACGCCGGTCTTTTGACCGGCAGCACGGCCGGCCTGGCATTACTGATTTTCTACGTCACGGCGCTGCGTTCGGCGCGGTGTTTTTCGTCATCAACTTGCCGTTCTATTAGCTGGCATTCCGCCGCATGGGCTGGCGCTTCACGATCAAGACCTCAGTGCGGTGGCGCTGGTGTCGGTGATGACCGAACTGCACAGCCACTTCATTCAGATCGGCGCGCTCGACCCGTTCTATGCGGCGGTGTTCGGGGGGCTGTTGATGGGCGTCGGCTTTTATCGTGCTGTTTCGCCATCAGGCCAGTCTCGGCGGCGTCATATTCTCGATTCTCGCGCTCTATGTGCAGGACCGCCACGGCATCCGCGCCGGCAAGCTATAAATGGGCATCGATCTGGTCATTCTGGCTATGTCGTATTTTGTGGTCGCTCTGAAGGCGATGGCGGCCTCGGTCGTCGGCGCCATCGCCATCAATCTGGTGATCTGGATGAACCACCGCCGCGACCGCTTACGTCGCCTGGTCGGCGCCTTGAATCGAAACCCCGCCGGCGATGAGCGCCAGCGAGGCTTCGGTCTTATCGATGAGTCAGGCCGCGCCCAGCACCATCAGGATGATGATCAGGCTGATCGGCAGACCCAGCAGATAAAGAATGATCGGCATGGTGGTCTCCTCTGTTGTAGGGGGTACTCGGCCGGGACCGCGCGAGTGCGGGTGCCTTCGAGGTACCATTCGCGGTTGCGCAGATTGCCGCCTTCGATGGCCGCCAAAGCCGCGGACAGGGCGCCAGCAAGCATCGACGCGGCTAGCCACAGGTTGAACAGCGCCGCCGACTTGCGCGCCTTATCCGCCGCGACCTTGGCTTGGGTGACGATATCGTCGACCCGTTTCTGCGCGTCGGCAGGCGAGAGCCGGTGCGCGAGGGCAACGACCTTGGCGAGATAAGTGCGGTCGGTGTCGGTCAAGGTGCCGCCTTTGCCGAAAGCCGGGACCAGAATGCGGCCGATCTCGGCGCGATTGACGTTGCCGCCGCTGCGTTGCGCCGGCGCCGCGCCGGAGATCTGACCGCCCTGCAACGGTGTTGCCGTCTGCTGATCCTGGGCGGTCGGCGAGGTGGCCTGGCCGACTTGTTCGGCGGGCACGCCGGCGGGATCTGCGCGCAGCAACTGATCGACATAGATATCCGACGGAGCGTTGCTGGCAGCCGAGGTCGCGGCTGGAGCAAGTCCTGAACTGCGCCGCTCACAATATGAGTGGCTGCGCCGCTCAACACAGCCGCGCCTACGAGCGTGGCGAGAGCCCAAACCAGGAAGCCGTGCGCGCTGTCGCGGAAATAACGCTCGTGCTCGTTCACGCTATGCCAGCGCGAACGCAGCCGGCCAGCGAGATAACCGCCGATCGTGTTGGACAACATCGCGACGCAGAACAAATAGACGCGGCGGCGACGGTGAAGGTGGTTGCCGAAACGCCCTGGTCGCTCCACGGCGAGATCACGCTGAAGCCGACGCCGATGCCGAACGCCACCAAAATTAAAGTGACCGCGATCGAGCCTGTGGCTCCCGCAAAAATCGCCTTCCAGCTTACCGCCGTGTCGGCGTCATCAATGATTGGATTCCCGGTTTCCGTGATCATCGCCTTGTCTCCTTTCAAGCGGAATCATTCGCTTGGCAGCGGCTCAACCGTCGCGCGGAACATTGGTTCCGATATTGCCGATTTTGTTGCAGAGCCGTGCGCCGGTCGTAACGATGGAACAAAACCGCGCAGCCGCTCGTTCTGCTTCCATCATTCAATGGAGGCTGCAATGGGTTTTGGACGAGGCGCACTTTTGTGGTTGTTGGGCATTCCGCTTCCGATCATCCTTATTTTGGCGCTGTTCATGCACCACTGATCGCCCGCGATTAGATCAAGCCATCAATAGTCAGGCCGCCGCGTCCGCAATGGATACGGCGGCCTGACTTATTTCGCACGCGCTGCGCGGTGCGCTACTCGGCTTTCTTCTCGCCGCGTTCGCCGGCTTTGACGATGCTGCCTTTGGTGAACAGGATTTCCTTGAGTTCGGCGCGCCACTCCGGCTTGCGGCGCAGCAGGAATTCCAGATCCATGCCGAAATGCTTGAACTCTTCCTTCTGCGCATCCTTCATGATGGCGCGGGCCTCGGGGTCTTTTTCAGCGAGATACGCTGCTCATACCAACCGATGGCCTCGGCTTCCTCGATCAGGGACGTGCACATGCGCGCGAAAGTGCGGGTCTTCTGCGATAGCTCTTCCGGGCGGCTCATGATACTGGTCGAAACCCATGAATTGGCTCTCCTGTTGGCCTCGGGGGGCATCGTCCGCGACAAGTTCCGGGCGAGTTCCGGGGTTCCTTCCATTTTGGCGAAGCCATCCTACATCTGCCATCCATGTTCGACTTCACATCAAATCCCGAGCCCGAGGATGACGGCCGTCCGTCGCCGATTTTGGCGCCCGACACCGAGATCCTCGATGCCTATTCCCACGCGGTGACGTCCGTGGCCGACAGCGTCGGCCCGGCGGTATTGCGCGTGGAAACCCGCGGCCCCAATGGCCGCCCCGGCGGCGTCGGTTCCGGCGTCGTCATCGCACCGGATGGCCTGGTGCTGACCAATTGCCACGTCGTCGAAGGCGCCAAAGAGGTGCGGCTCCAGGACGCCGAAGGCCGCGTCATGGAAGCCCGGCCCCTTGGCGTCGACCCGGACACCGACTTGGCGCTGCTGCGCGCGGGCTCTGCCCGCGACCTGCGCATGCCGGCTTGGGTGATTCCAAGAAGCTGCGGCGCGGCCAACTGGTGGTCGCGATCGGCAACCCGCTGGGCTTTGAGTCGACCGTGACGGCCGGGCGTCATCTCGGCGCTGGGCGCTCGTTGCGGGCCAAGAATGGCCGGCTGATAGAGGACGTCATCCAGACCGACGCCGCGCTCAATCCCGGCAATTCCGGCGGCCCCGCTGGTGTCGTCGCGCGGCGAGGTGATCGGCATCAACACCGCGGTGATCATGGGCGCGCAGGGCATCTGCTTTGCGGTCGCCAGCAACACCGCGCAGTTCGTCTTGAGCGAATTGATCCAGCACGGCCGGGTGCGGCGCGGCTATATCGGCGTCTCCGGGCAGACCCAGGCGGTGCCGCGGCGGCATGCGCGCAATGCCGGCATCGAGAACGCCTCGGGCGCCATGGTCACGGGCCTCGAACCGAACGGCCCGGCAGCGCGTGCCGGCCTGATGACGCTCGACACCATCGTGCGTGCCGACGGGCAAGCCGTCACTGGCGTCGACGATCTGATCCGCATCCTCAACGCCGAGCGCATCGGACGAGCGATTGAAATCGACGTGCTGCGGCGCGGAACATTGCGGGCGTTTGACGTCAAGCCGCTGGAGCGGCCGGCGCTGAAGGCGGCTTAAACGCTTACTGCTTCTTGTCGGAGCCTGGCGCCATTTCGGCGGCGGGCTTCGGCCCCGGGCCGCGCTTGTCGTCGCGGTTCGCCATGCAATTGGCCATGAAGGTCTTGCGCTTGGCGCCTTCGAGTTTGGCGTCGTCGGCGCCGAATTTGCAGGTTTCCATCTTCTGCTCTTTGGTGGCCGCCGACGCCGGGGTCGCCAGCAGCAGGAGAGGCAGCAGGCTGGTCAGAGCTAAAGTGCGGGTCATCGGCAGGCTCCTTGGGTTCGCAAGTGATGCAGTCTAGCAGGTCTATCTTAACGCGGCGGCAATGTTGCCGCCGTCGACGGTGGTGACGTCGGCGGTGGTTTTCAGCGCCACGGCCTGCGCCAGGAAGGCTTGCGCCACATCCTGCGCGGTGACTTCGCGCGCCAGCAGATTGCCGGTCATGTAGTCCTTTTCGGACAGGCCGCGCGCCTTCGAGCGTTCCTTGATGAAATCGGCGGTCAGCAATCCGAGCGAATGCGGTCGGCATTCACCGCATTGGCGCGGATGCCGTCGCGCCGTAATCGAGCGCGTATTGCCGGACCAGGAACAGCGTTGCCGCTTTCGGCAGACCGTAAGGTCCGAAATTCGGACCCGGATTGACGGCTTGCTTGGACACATTGAACAGCAGGCAGCCGCCGGTGGCTTGCGCCAGCATGATCTTGACCGCGGCCTGCGCCACTTTCTGATGCGCGAAGAAATTCAGCTCGAAGCTTTCGCGCAAGGTCGCTTCGTCGACTTCGCCGATTCTGCCTTGCCAGGCAGCGCCGGCATTCGACACAACGATATCGACTCCGCCGAAGGCAGCGACGACTCGATCGAAAGCCGCGCGAACCATGCCAGCGTCGGTGACATCGCAGCCGATGGCAATCGCGCTGCGCCCGACCGCCTTGGCGGCGCCGTTCGCCGCGGCTTGGTCCTTGTCGAGCATCGCGACTTCGGCACCAGCCTGTGCGAACAGCTTGGCGGTGGCGGCCCCAATGGCGCCGCCGGCGCCGGTAATGACCGCGACCTGGCCTTCGAGCGGCAGCGCCTTGCGCGCGCCAAGCTTGGCCAGTTCCAGCGACCAATATTCCATGTCGAATATGTCGGCTTCGGCGATCGAGGTGAAGCGGCCGATCGCTTCGGCGCCGGCGATGCCTTCGATGGCGGCTTCGGCGACATCCGCGGCAATGCCGGCATCCTTCGCGCTCGTCCCCAGCCCGAACAGCCCGAGGCCCGGCACCAGCACGACGCGCGGCAGCGGATCGTGCATCGCGGCGGCCGGCGAGCGCATCTTGTTGCGCTCGAAATAGGCTTTGTAATCGGCCATGAACTGCTGCGCGGCCTTGTGCGCGGCGACCTTGAAATCATCGAGTTTGCCGGCCTCGGGCGGCGGCACCATCAGCGGCACATTCTTGGTGCGGATGGCGTGGTCGGGCGTCAGCACGCCGGCATTCGCATAGCGCGCGACATCCTTGCCGTTGACGTAAGCGAGGATCGTGTCGCGGTGCGGAAGTCGAGGATCCATGCGCTTGTGCGCGCCTTCGCCGCCGGCGTCGCGCAGCGTGCAGGCGCCGCGCACAATCGGCGCGACCTCGCCCGGCGGCGCGATCTGCGCCGGGATTTTGGCGCTCGCGAAAGTCTTCGGATTTTTCGTCAGGCGCTGCTCGGCCAGCGTGACGTAATCGATCATGCGCTCGTAGGCCTCGCGCGCGCTTTCGCCGAAGGTGAAGATGCCGTGCTTGTCGAGGATCAGGCCTTCAACGTCGGGCTCTTGTCGAAGGCGTCGGCCGCGGCTTTAGCCAGCGCGAAACCCGGCATAATGTAGGGCACGTAGCCGAGCTTGGCGCCATAGACCTGCGCGCACAGCTCGGCCGCATTCGGCTGATCAATCAGGCTGAGCACGGCGGTGGCATGCGTGTGGTCGACGAACTTCGCTGGGATGAACGCGTGAAGCAGCGTTTCGACCGAAGGCGAGGGCGACTGCGGATCGAGCAGAGTCGACCGCAGCACGCGCGCCATCTCATCGTCGCCGAGCGCAGCGCGCGCGCGCAGCTTGCGCAAAGCCTCGATACGCACCGCCGGCATGCCGGGCGGCTCGATCGCGCCCATGTCCCAGCCGGAGCCTTTGACCTGGAGCACCGCGACCTCGTCGCCGACGAGATCGCGCGCCGTTGTCTTAACCGATGTGTTGCCGCCGCCATGCAGCACGAGTTTGGGATCGCGCCCAACAGCCGCGTCGTATAGACCCGCAACGCCAGATCGGCATTGATGCCGGCCTTGGCGTAGTGGCCGACCGCGCTCTGCGCGTCGCGATCGGACCAGGCAGATTTCATGGCGAAGGACGCATGGCGATGCGTCCTGACCTACTTGTCGCCGAGCAGGCGCTTGCCCCACCAGCCGCGCTTGGGCGCTGCCGGTTCGGCGGTGCTCGACACCACCGGCGTCGGCACCGGGATCGCCGGCACCGGAGCAGGGGTTGCACCGGTGGCGCCGATCGGCGCCGGTTCGCGGATGGTCGAGCGGCGGCGCGGCGGCTCTTGCGGCGCCGCGCTGGCAACGGGCGCCTCGACGGGTGCGGGCGCAGCCGGACGCTCATAAGGCGTCGGACGCTCCTGGGCCGGCGGCGAATAGAGCGGCTGTTGCGGCGCGCTGTCGAGCCGCGCGGGCGGTCCGTCCAAATCGGCGACCCGCGGTCGCCAATTCGGGTTCGGGCGCGGCCTCGTTCGGATTGTACGGTGCATCGCCGTTGCGATGACGATTGCGGCGTCCACCCCGGCGGCCACGGCGCCTGCGGCGGCGGCCTTCCGGCGTATCGGCGCCATCGCCGTTGGGCGCAGCGCTTTCGTGGCGCGGCGCGAGGCCAACTTCTTCCGGCGACCCGGCGTCATGATCTTCGTGCGTAACCGCATGTTCGGGGACGGAGTCGCGGGGTGAATTGCGGCGCACCTTCGCGCGGCTCACGGGCAACGCCGCCTTCGCGCGGCTCGCCGCCGCGGCCTTCGCCACGTCCGCGACCACGGCCGCGCCGGCGGCGACGCCGGCCGCCGTCGCGCTCACGGTCGCCGTCGCCACGCGGCGCTTCAGCAATCGCTTCGGCCGGCTCGCCGACCTGTTCGATATGGCCGTCGTCGACTTCGGCTTCGTGCTCGTGCTCGTGTTCCGCTTCGGCTTCCTCGTCGATTTCTTCTTCGGCTTCCGCCTCGGCGGCGGCGTCGAGAATGTCTTCATCCGCGTCGAGCGACGACAGAACCGGCGGCGCCGCGGCAGCCAGAGCCCTGGCGGCTTCGACGGTATGCACCTGCTCGCCACGGTCGACGATGTAGGACACTTGCGCGTTCACGGTCGCATCGCCGAGATGGTGATGGTGATGCGGAAGCGCTCTTCCAGAGCGCGCAGATGACCGCGCTTGTGGTTGAGCACGTAGAGGGCTACCTCCGAGCGCGTGCGCACGATCAGATTATGCGTGGCGCCCTTGTTGAGCATTTCCTCGATGGCCCGCAGCAACTGCAAGGCCACCGACGACACCGAGCGCACATGACCGGAACCGCCGCAGACCGGGCATTTCTCGGTCGAACTCTCCAGCACCGAGGTGCGGATGCGCTGACGCGACATTTCCAACAGGCCGAAATGCGAGATGCGGGCCGACCTGAATGCGGGCGCGGTCGTGCTTGAGCGCGTCCTTCATACGCCGCTCGACCGAACGGTTGTTGCGGCCTTCGTCCATGTCGATGAAGTCGATCACGATCAGACCGGCGAGATCGCGCAAGCGCAACTGCCGGGCGACTTCGTCCGCCGCCTCGCAATTGGTCTTGAGCGCGGTGTCCTCGATGTGATGCTCGCGCGTCGCACGGCCCGAGTTGACGTCGATGGCGACCAAAGCTTCGGTCTGGTTGATGACGATGTAGCCGCCGGACTTCAATTGAACGGTCGGCGAGAACATGGCGTCGAGCTGGCTCTCGATGCCGTAGCGCGTTGTAAAGCGGCTGCGTATCCTTGTATAACTTCACGTTCTTGGCGTGGCTGGGCATCAGCATGCGCATGAATTCGCGCGCTTCCTTGTAGCCCTCGTCGCCGGAGACGATGATTTCGTCGATGTCTTTCGAATACAAATCGCGGATCGAGCGCTTGGTCAGCGAGCCTTCTTCGTAGACCAGCTTCGGCGCCATCGATTTGAGCGTCAGGTCGCGCACCGTCTCCCACAGCCGCAGCAGATATTCGAAGTCGCGCTTGACCTCGAGCTTGGTGCGGCTGGCACCGGCGGTGCGCAGGATCACGCCCATGCCTTCCGGCACTTCGAGCTCTTGCGCGATTTCTTTCAGACGCGAGCGGTCTTCGCCCGAGGTGATCTTGCGGCTGATGCCGCCGCCACGCGCGGTGTTGGGCATCAGCACCGAATAGCGGCCGGCGAGCGAGAGGTAGGTCGTCAGCGCCGCGCCTTTGGAGCCGCGCTCTTCCTTGACCACCTGCACGAGCATGACCTGGCGGCGCTTGATGACTTCCTGGATCTTGTAGTTGCGGCGGAAGCGCGGTGCGCGTTTCCTGCGCTTCTTCCAGCGCGTCGGCGCCGCCGACGGATTCGACTTGTTCGTCTTCGTGATGATCGTCGCCATTGCCGTTGTGATGCGGCTCGGCGTCGCCGGCGTGCTGCTCGCTGAGAGACTGCGCGTCGGGCGCCAGATGATCGCCAGTCTCCCCGTGATCGTCGCCGCCTTCGGGCATCGCGCCGCTTCGATATCGCCGGCGGGGGCCTCGTAGGCCTCGCGGGCTTCGTCTCTGGCGTCTTCGACGGCTTGCTGCGCCTGTTCCGTTACCGGTTCGACGGTCGCGATCGGAGCCGCCGCTTCCGCGATCTGCTCGGCGGTCTCGTGCATCGAAGGCTCGCCGGCCGGCGCTTCCTGAGCGACCGGCGTGTCAGCTACCGGAATGCCAGCGGCTTCGCTGGCAGGCTCAAGATGGGGCTGTTCGTCGCCGCCATGCGCTTCATCGGCAAGCGCCTCGGTGCGCACCGGATCGCGCGGGCGGTCGGAGCGGGAATTGCGGTGACGGTTGCGCCCCGCCGCCGCGGCGGCTGGCGCGATGGTCGGCATCAGCGTCGGCTTCGCGCGCGTCGCGCTCTTCCTGCGCGATCAGCGCCTGCCGGTCGGCGACCGGGATTTGGTAATAGTCCGGATGGATTTCCGAAAACGCCAGGAAGCCGTGGCGGTTGCCGCCGTAATCGACGAAGGCCGCCTGCAGCGACGGCTCAACGCGCGTGACCTTGGCGAGATAGATATTACCGCGAAGCTGCTTGCGGTTAGCGGATTCGAAGTCGAATTCTTCGACGCGATTGCCGCGTAGAACGACCACCGGGTCTCCTCCGGGTGGGTCGCGTCGATCAGCATTTTGTCGGCCATTGGAAAGTCTCACTGAGGCGGACGGCCCAGCGTTCTCGCGCGTCAATGACGGCGCAAGGCGACGCAACAGGGCGGTGGCCTGATGGATGTGGAAGGGAAGGGGCGCGTTTTTCACGCGAGCCGGGGGCCCATAGGAAACCGCGCCGTCACGAAAGCTTCGCGAGAGCGGTGGACCTCGAATTGCCTTTGCTGCGACGCTGGCAGCATGAAAATTACGACCCGTAGCGCTGCGGCCGCGCTTTAACCAGCGCCGCCGAGGTTTCTGTCGCTTGACGCTCATTGCGTCGGCCAAGGTGGCCGCGCGCCGATCCGGATGTCCTTCACAAGGGCTTCGGCTTGGCTGCCGTCCGTCCGCCCGGCTTCCTCGAGGGGGCGATCCTGGACTGGCGGGCCGGGGGCCCGAACGCGGCACAACCGGAACTTAATAACCGTCAGCGCTATCTACATACGGCGCTAAGCCCTTGAACGCAAGGAAAGCTTGGTTGGGGCTTGTATGCGGGCCACAGTGGCCGTTGGAAACGCCTCCTGGCGTAAGTTCCCTAGACCCATAGACCGCGGATGGGCTAAAACGTGCCGGAAAGGGTCAGATTCGTGACCATCCGCAACACCACCATTGCCGGCGTCCTGGGTCTCTTGGGCCTCAGCCTCCTGGGCTGCACGTCCGCTTTGGCCGCCGACCGCACTGGGGCGCTGCCGGCCCAGGCGATGGCGGCAGAAATCACTGCCTGCCGCGACCGACGTCCCCGCGTCGGCGGTGACGACAAGCAGACCCGCTTTGTCGTCGACCTGACCCAAAAAATCGACGTCGCCGCCTTCGCGCTCGCCAACCCGTACGCGTGGTCGTCGATCTGCCGCAGGTCGCCTTCCGGCTGCCGGAGAAGGCGGGCGAGCAGAGCCGCGGCCTGGTCAAGGCCTTCCGCTACGGCCTGATCATGCAAGGCGGCTCGCGCATCGTTATCGACACCAAGGGGCCCGTGAGGGTCGACAAGGGCTTTCGTGCTGGAGGCCAACGCCGGCCAGCCGGCGCGGCTGGTGCTCGATCTGTCCGCCACCCGACCGCGACAGCTTCCTGCGTACCACTTCGCTCGAAACCAAAACCTCGCGCACGCAAAACTCCAACGCCGCCGTCAAGCCGAGCGAGGCGCCGCCGAAAGCCTCGGTCGATCCTCGGCCGCTGATCGTGCTCGATCCCGTCATGGCGGCATCGACAACGGCGCCAAGGCGGCGAGCGGCGAGCTTGAGAAAGACGTGGTGCTGCATTTTGCCACCACCTTGCGCGCCAGGCTCGAGGCCAGCGGCAAATACCGCGTGGCGATGACGCGCAGCGACGACACTTTCATTCCGCTGATCGAGCGCGTGCGGTTCGGCCGCGCGCAGGGCGCCCAGCTTTTCGTCTCGATCCATGCCGACGCCATTCCGCGCAGCGAAGGCCAGGCCGAGGGCGCCACCGTCTATACGCTGTCGGAAAACGCCTCGGACGCGGAAGCCGCGCGCCTCGCCGAGGCCGAGAACAAAGCCGACGTCATCGCCGGCGTCGATCTTACTGCCCGAGCCTGACGATATTGCCAATATTCTCGTCGATCTGGCGCAGCGCGAGACCAAAACCTATTCGTCGCAGTTCGCCCGCACGCTGGTTGGCGAGCTCAAAGCGACGGCGCGGCTGCACAAGAACCCGCTCAAGGCCGCCGGGTTTAAGGTGCTGACCGCGCCCGACGTGCCTTCCGTTCTGGTCAGGCTTGGCTATATGTCGACGAAGGACGACTCAAGCTGCTGACGTCGGACGTCTGGCAGGGCAAGACGGCCATCGCCGTGTCGCACGCGATCGACACCTATTTTGCGCCCCGGCTGGCCCGCGGCGCGGGGGCGAATTAATGGGCGCGAGAGGGGCTAACCGGCCTAAGTTTCAACATAAAACACCGCCATTCCGGCATCTTACGGTGCTATGTGCCGCGGTTTGCGGCGGGACCCTCGTTCATGAAGCTACTCTTGCGCTTCCTCGGCTTTCTGTTCGCCGCCGGCACCATCCTCTTCGTCGTTGGGGGTCGCGGGCGCGGCCGGATTGCTGTGGCATTTCTCCAAGGACCTGCCGGACTACTCGCAGCTCCAGGACTACGAGCCGCCGGTGATGACTCGCGTGCATGCCGCCGACGGCTCGCTGCTCGGCGAATATGCCCGCGAGCGCCGTCTCTATATTCCGATCCAAGCGGTGCCGAAGCTTGTCATCAGCGGTTTCCTCGCCGCCGAGGACAAGAACTTCTATGAGCACGGCGGCCTGGATTTCACCGCATCGCGCGCGCCGCCATCAACTTGGTGCAGAATTTCGGCTCGAGCCGCAGGCCGCAGGGCGCCTCAACCATTACGCAACAAGTCGCCAAGAACTTCCTGCTGACAAACGAAGTTTCCTACACGCGTAAGATCAAGGAAGCGCTGCTGGCGCTCAAAATCGAGCGCACTTACAGCAAGGACAAGATCCTCGAGCTTTACTTGAACGAGATCTATCTAGGGCTGGGCGCCTACGGCATTGCCGCGGCCTCGCTGGTTTACTTCGACAAGTCGGTCAACGAACTCACCGTCCGGAAGTCGCCTATCTGGCATCGCTGCCGAAGGCGCCGAACAACTATCACCCGTTCCGCCAGCGCGAGCGCGCGCTGGAGCGGCGCAACTGGGTCATCGACCGCATGGCGTAATCCGGCTTCATCAAGGCCGCCGACGCCGACAAGGCCAAGCGCACTTCGCTCGGCGTCGCGCAGAAGACGACCAGCGTGCATACCTTCGCCGCCGAATATTTCACCCGAGGAAGTGCGGCGCGAATTGTTCGAGCGCTACGGCGAAAAGAAGCTCTACGAAGGCGGCCTGTCGGTGCGCACCACGCTCGACACCAAGCTGCAGGTGATGGCCCGGCAGACACTGATCGACGGCCTGGTGCGGTTTGACGAGAACCAGGGCTGGCGCGGTCCGGTGACCAAGATCGCCGACTCCAACGACTGGGGCGTCAAGCTCGCCGACGTCAAAGCGCTGGCCGATATCGCGCCGTGGCGGCTCGCCGTGGTGCTGGACGCAACCGACCAGTCGGCGCGCATCGGTCTGCAGCCGGGCCGCGATCCGGGCGGCTATGTCAGCAAGGAACGCGCCATCGGCATCATTCCGCTCGACGGCGTGAAGTGGGCGAAGTCCGGCGGCAAGCCGTGACCAAAGTCGGTCAGGTGCTCAGCCCCGGCGACGTGATCTATGTCGAGCCGCCAAGACTGAAGGCCAATACCGTCTGCATCAGGTTCCGGAAGTCTCCGGCGCCATGGTGGTCGAGGACCCCCTGGACCGGGCGCATCCTCGCCATGGTCGGCGGCTTCTCCTACGACCAGAGCAGTTCAATCGCGCCACGCAGGCGCTACGCCAGCCCGGCTCGTCGTTCAAGCCGATCGTCTATGCTGCGGCGCTCGACAACGGCTACACGCCGTCGACGCTGATCCTGGATGCGCCGCTTGAGATCGATCAAGGCGCGGGCCAGGGCACCTGGTCGCCGCAGAACTACGAAGGCAATTTCTACGGCCCCTCGACGCTGCGCTTCGGCATCGAGCATTCGCGCAACGTGATGACGGTGCGCCTGGCGCAGGACATCGGCATGCCGCTGATCGCGGAATACGCCAAGCGCTTCGGCGTCTATGACGATCTGCCGCCGTACTGTCGTTCGCGCTCGGCGCTGGCGAGACCACGCTGCTGCGCATGGTCACGGCCTACGCGATGTTCGACAAGGCGGCCGTCGCGTGAAGCCGACGCTGGTCGACCGCATCCAGGACCGCTACGGCCACACCGTCTACAAGCACGACGAGCGCGAATGCATCGGCTGCGACGGCAAGAAATGGGCAAACCAGCCCGAGCCGTCGCTGGTCGACCGCCGCGAGCAGGGTGCTCGACCCGATGACCGCCTATCAGATCACCTCGATCATGGAAGGCGTCGTGCTGCGCGGCACCGCGGGCGGCGTCGGCTTCCCGCGTCGGCCGTCTTGTAGGGATCGGCGACCAGCACCGTCATGCCGAGCGCGACACACAGCGGCGCCGGATATTCGCCGATGGCGCCATAGCCGATGATGCCTGCGGCGGCCCCGGCAAGCTGCTTGCCCATGCGCGCTTGCGGCACGCGCCAGCGCGGTAGTCGATGGTGGCATCGGTGATGTGACGCCCGCAATCGACCATGAAGCCGATGGCCATTTCGGCAACCGACCGAATGAAGCCGGGGGTGGCATGCGTGACCAGAATACCCTTGCGGCTTGCAGCCTCCACATCGATATTGCGGATGTCCACCGCGACCCGCAAAAACGCCACCAGATCCGGCGCGAGGGAAAAGAACGCGGCCGGGCCCGGCGTCTGCCGGTCCGACACGATGATCTCGCAGCCGCGCGCCGCTTGCGCCAAGGCCTTGGCGTCGAGCACCTTGCCGGTGTCGTTGAGCCTGACCTCGCCGAGCCCTGCGCAGTTCGCCAAGCGCCCGTTCGCCGTAATAATTGGCAAGCATGTCGGGGATATGGGTGAGGAAAATCGTCGCCATTGGCGCCTCCGGCTCGAAAACCCAGTCTGTCATGCCCGGCCTTGAAGGCGCCATCCGCATCTTGCCATTATACCGCGGATGAGCCCGACGACCGTCAAACCGCGCACCAAGACCAAGCCGGCAACGCAGCGACCACCGCTGTGGAAGGTCATTTTGCTCAACGACGATTTCACGCCGCGCGAATTCGTGGTGCAGGTGTTGAAAGCCGTTTTCCGCCTCAACGAAAGCCAGGCCTATCGTGTCATGATGACGGCGCATCAGAAGGGCGCCTGCGTCATCGCGGTCTATACCCGCGACGTCGCCGAGACCAAGGCCAAGGAGGCGACCGAACTCGGCAAGAGCAAAGGCTATCCATTGTATTTCACGACAGAAAAAGAAGAATAGGGGAAAACGAATGCAACGCGTCTTGATCACCGCGGGCGCGACCGGCATCGGCCGCGAATTCGCACGCGCCTTTGCCAAGAACGGCGCCAGGATTTTCACCTGCGACATCGACACCGCGGCCTCGAGGCGCTGGCGGGCGAATTGCCGGGTCTCATCACGCAGCGCTGCGATATGTCAAAACGGGCGGAGATCGAGCGCATGGTGCCGTTTGCCGTCGACGCGCTCGGCGGGCTCGACGTGCTGATCAACAATGCCGCATCGCAGGCCTTACGTTGCCGATCGAGCAATACCCGCCCGACGACTGGGACAAGGTGGTCGCCGTCAACCTCACCGGCATGTTCGACGTGTCGCGGCTGGCGATTCCGTATCTGAAAAAATCCAAAGCTGGCGTCATCATCAACATGGCCTCGATTGCCGGGCGCTACGGCTTCGAGAACCGCAGCCCTTACGCCGCGACCAAATGGGCCGTGATCGGCTTCACCAAAACGCTGGCGATGGAGCTCGGCGCCTGGGGCATTCGCGCCAACGCCATTGCGCCCGGCGCCGTCGAAGGCGACCGCATCGAGCGCGTGTTCGCCGGCCGCGCGCAGATCGGCGGCAAGAGCCTCGAGGAAGTGCGCGCCGAAGCCTTGGCCGCGCAATCGATCAAGGCCATGGTCGATCCGCGCGACATCGCGCAGCTCGCGGTGTTTCTCGCTTCCGATGCGGCCAAGGCGATCTCCGGCCAGGTGATGCCGATCGACAACGACCGGCAGAAGGCGTGAGGCTTCGCGCGGGCGTGAGCGGATAAAATTTTCAAACAGCCAGTTTTCTTTCTTAGCCCTCCCCGTCTTCGGGGAGAGTGGACGCGAGCCATTAGCGCGTTTACGCGCGTCTTCGACGCGCTATGGCGAGCGGCCGGGTGGGGGAATTTCTCGGCAGCATAACCCCACCCCTGGCGCTCCGCGCCGGACCCTCCCCTTGCAGGGGAGGGATCAGCCAACGCTCCGCCGCCCGTATTCTTTACCGGCGTCGGGTACGCCGTATTGCCGATTTTTCCCTCTCGCAAAGATCGAGGGGGATGGAGCACCGAGCGGCGCACCGGGTCTTGTCCGTGGGCCGCATCCCTTTCGCAAAGGATGCGGGCGCCTCTCCGCGCTCCATGGCGGCGTCTTTTTGTCCCCTGGGACCGTAGCTTCCGGGCGCCGGCAGGGGGCATTCCGCCCGCCTCGATCCGGCAGCTTTCGCCGCCTTCACCGGTGCCTCGTCCAGCCATTGAAGGCGGGCCCTCGTAATGGGGCCGGACGGCGACCCAGGGCCTCCCGGATGCGGGGTTACGAGCCCCGCGCGCGGGCGCCGCGCCACCGGCCTCGGTTGCCCGACGCCGGCCGGAAAGGGCGCTGCCTGTTCTCCGGCAGCCGCCCCGCCGCTGCTCCGCCTCTGGATCGTCTCCGGAAGACGCCCCTCGATGAGCAAGGCAAGGGGAATATAAGCATAGGATAGTAGTCTAGTCAAGCGCCGCTCTCGCTGTCCTGGGCGTCCGGTACCTATTTGACAGAAAAGTACATATAGGTACTATATGTACTAACAATCGCACTGAGGTGAGGTTTCCAATGGCCAAATACGAACCGCTCGGCGCGTATCTCAAAAAGCAGGGCAAGGAGCGAGTGCCCATGACCTTTGCCGAGATCGAGAAGGTCACCGGCGTCAAGTTGCCGCCTTCGGCCAGGAAGCACCGGCCGTGGTGGAGCAACAACCCGCGCAACAGCGTGATGACCAAGGTCTGGCTCGATGCGGGCTATCAAAGCGAGCAGGTGGACATGGCGGCGCGCAAGCTGGTGTTCCGGCGCGTGGTTGCGGGCCCAAAAGGCGCCGGCGCGCCGGCCGGCGGCTCGTCGGACGACAAGCCGTTTCATCCTCTCTACGGCGCGATGAAGGGCCTCATCCGCATCATGCCGGGCGTCGATATTACGCAGCCGGCCGATCCGGCCTCGCCGATTATCTCGACCAAAAATACGGCAAGGAGAAGAGATAGGTGCAGCCGATCCTGCTCGACACCTGCACGCTCATCTTCTTGACCGAGAAGACTTCGTTGGCGGCTGCGGGGGTTGCAGCGATGCAAGCGGCGACGCATGGCGGCGGCATAACCTACATTTCCCCGGTCAGTGCCTGGGAAGTCGGCATGCTGACGTCGCGCGGGCGGCTGCAACTCTTGATCCAACCTGAGCGATGGTTTGCCAATCTGTTCGACGCGCCCGGCGTGAAACTCGCCGGCATGGCGGCCGATCTGCTGATCGCGTCATCGTATCTGCCGGGCAAGCCGCCGGGCGATCCGTTCGACCGCATCATCGCCGCCACCGCGCGCGACCTCGGCGCAACGCTGATTACGCGCGACCGCGCGCTGTTGGATTACGGCGCGCAGGGGCATGTGAGCGTGGTGGAGTGTTGAGGCAGGAGGGCGGGCAAGCCAAGCCAAGCCAAGCCAAGCCAAGCCAAGCCAAGCCAAGCCAAGCCAAGCCAAGCGTGCCCACCAACGATATTTTCTCGGATTGTAGCTCGGATGAAGCGAAGCGTAATCCGGGATCGAGGGGATAGGCCTATCGATGTCTTGCCCCGCATTTTGCTGCGCTCATGCGGGCCACGCTTACTAACTATTTTTGTCCCACGGTTCTCTCGCGCATGGTGGATGCGCAAAATCTCAACGGTATCATCGCGCAGGCGATAGAAAATCTTTTAGGGGAAGCGGCCTGCCGGCACGACCCGCACGTTGCCGCCGCCCGCAGAAGGCGGCGCGCTTTCTGGCCAGCGGCCGATTCGGGCCACAACATCACGGGTGCGCCGCTCGACGTGGGGCGCCAGCACGGGATAGTGTGTCGCCAGCCATTCGCCGATGTCGCGGAGATCGTTCTATGCCGCCGCGGTGAAGACGACTTTCATCGACCGCGGAATTTGGCGAAGGCCGCCTCGACCTCGTCTTCAGTCGCAAATCGGCCTTGTTCAGCGTCGCGCAGGCCGCGATCGATGCCTTTTTGCTCTTCAGGTGTCGGATGGTAGACGCCGTCCTTGATCTCGGCGTCGATATCGCGCGCGATCTCAACCAACTGGTCCTGCCACTGTGCCGGCCAGTTTTCGACGCGCTCGAGGGCTTGGGTGAGGCGTTTGGTTTTCATGCGCGAATTATAGGCGATTTTGTGGGTGGGCAAAGCGAAGCGTGCCCACCAAGCGGCAATTTGAAACGATGGATTATTGGTGGGCTCGGCGCTTCGCGCCTTAGCCCACCCTACCTTTGTTTTAGTTGCATTACGGCTCGATGTATGGAGCTTGCGACGCCGACCCTTAATCCTAGATCAAGCGACAACTTAAAAAACTCATCGGCCGTGTCATGTTTTTCCAAGCCATATTTACGAGGTCAACGAGCGCGCAAACGCCCCCAGAGGCACTATGTCGCCGGACGTAACCCAACTCGGATTGCCAACCTTTTCTTCAAATTCCCGTATTGCAGTTCAGGCAAGCTCGCGCCAAATAAAAAATAGTAAAGATAAGAAAGAAAGTGCGGGGTGCTTATAAATCTCTGTGCCGGTGCACCCGTTTCGCTCAAATAATCCTTTGTGCGAGCTTTTAATTCTGCCGAGATGATATTTGGGTCGGTCCAGTAGCTCAGGAAATGCTTCGCGTTGTCCAAGCAATTTCATAAGCGACAAAACAGCACTGGCGTTTTTTTCGTAATTGTCGTGTGTGACCTTCCCCTGATCGAGTTCGATAATATCGAGGAGCCTTCCTTCTTCGGCAGTCAGATCAATCGCGAATTTTGACACGAGTATCTCCTCCGAGCGAGCGAGTCACGCGCACTAATAGTGGCCAAAGCATCTCTCGGCAGCGGCGTAGAGCCGCGATCAATGCCGACGAGTTCGTTAGTGTCGGCTCATATTCATTTTTGGCGGGACACTTGTCCAAATTCACTCTGCTGCGTGTTCTGGCGCCCGTGTCACGTCGCCGCGGCCCGCGAGCAGGCCGGCGATGGAAATGTCTTCGTCGAGGTCTTCCCAGTGCAGGCCGGTGCGGCTCAATTCGACGCGCGCGCGCGCGGTATGCGAGGCGTTCAAGAGGCGCGGAAACCACGCCAGCGGCACCCCGAGTGTGCGGCCATCGGTCAAATCGACCCACATCGTGTACTCGTCAAAGCGGACGGCTGTCGCCGAAATGGTCATGCCAAGCCCTCAGAATTTGCTCCCGGCGATCCGAGACGATACGCAGAATACGCCCAAGCTCCTGTGAATTGAAGCCGTAACTATCGGCGATCGACACGTCCGACTCCAACCATATCTTGGAGTCTTTGCCGCCGCCTTTAACGTGAATATGACGCGGCTCGCGAGGCAAACCCTCGTTTGAGAAGAAGAAATAGCGAAGACCACTTTCGCGGAAGACGACCGGCATCTTCTCCCCGACGGCCCAATTGAAGTTCCGGCCGATCTTCGGAAATTCGAAGATGGGCCGCGACTAACGCTTCACGAACACCCGCTCGTCCCGCCGCACGTATCGCATTTCATGCACGTGCCGTTCCTGACCAAAGTGAAGTTGCCGCATTCGCCGCAGGCTTCGCCTTCGTAGCCCTTGGCGCGGGCCTCGGCGCGCTTCTCGGTGGCGGAGGCCTTGGCGTGCACGCGCGCGTCCTGGGTGTTGATCTGCTCCAGTTCCTCGGCGCGATGCTCGAGCTGCTGGGCCGGCGATAGCTTTGCCTCCGGCTCGGCTTTGAGCGCGGTCGCGCCCGCGGAATGCAGCGCGGTGACGTTTGCCGCCGGAGCTGACCGCCTGCGGGCCGTTGCCGACGACCGACAGACGCTCGGGCCGCGAACGCGTCAGCCCTTTGGAGACGAAGTTCGGGGCAGCGCGGCCTTCGGTCTCGCCTTTGCCGAGAGCATCGAAGCCCGCTTCGCTCGGATCGACATGGGCGAGGTCGAAACGCTCAAGGTAGGACACCGCCAGCTCGCGGAACACGTAATCGAGGATCGAGGTGGCGTATTTGATCGAGTCGTTGCCTTGCACCGGGCCTTGCGGCTCGAAGCGCGTGAAGGTGAAGGCGTCGACATATTCCTCGAGCGGCACGCCGTATTGCAGGCCGAGCGAGATGGCGATGGCGAAGTTGTTCAACAGCGAGCGCAACGCCGCGCCTTCCTTGTGCATGTCGACGAAGATCTCGCCGATGCGGCCGTCATCGTATTCGCCGGTGCGCAGATACACCTTGTGGCCGCCGACCACGGCCTTCTGGGTGTAGCCCTTGCGGCGGGCCGGCAGCTTCTCGCGTTCGCGCAGCACGGTGATGCGCTCGACGATCTTCTCGACGACCTTTTCCGACAGCGCCGCGGTGCGCGACGCGTTCGACTTGTCGATGAAGGCTTCGACTGCGTCGTCCTCGTCGTCGTCATCCGCGATCAGTTGCGAATTGAGCGGCTGGGAGAGCTTACTGCCGTCGCGGTACAGCGCGTTGGCCTTGAGCGCCAGCCGCCACGACATGAGGTAGGCCTCTTTACAATCCTCGACGGTTGCCTCGTTCGGCATGTTGATGGTCTTGGAAATGGCGCCGGAGATGAAGGGCTGCGCCGCCGCCATCATGCGGATGTGGCTTTCGACCGAGAGATAGCGCTTGCCGGTGCGGCCGCACGGATTGGCGCAGTCGAACACGGCGTAGTGCTCGACCTTGAGATGCGGCGCGCCTTCAACCGTCATGGCGCCGCAGGCGTGGATGTTGGCGGCCTCGATCTCGCGCTTGGTAAAGCCGATCGCGGCCAGGAGGTCGAAGGTCGGCAGCGCGATGTTCTCGGCCGAGATGCCGAGCTTGTCGCGGCAGAAGTCTTCGCCGAGGTTCCATTTGTTGAAGACGAACTTGATATCGAACGCGGTCGGCAGTGCCTTCTCGACTGTCTTGATCGCCTCGTCAGTGAAGCCCTTGGCCTTCAACGTCGTGTGGTTGATGCCCGGCGCCTGCGCCAGCGTGCCGTGGCCCACCGCATAGGCCTCGATCTCGGCGATGTCGGCTTCGGAATAGCCCAGCGTGCGCAAGGCTTCGGGCACCGCGCGGTTGATGATCTTGAAGTAGCCGCCGCCGGCGAGCTTCTTGAACTTGACCAGCGCGAAGTCCGGCTCGATGCCGGTGGTGTCGCAATCCATCACCAGGCCGATGGTGCCGGTCGGTGCGATCACGGTCGCCTGCGCGTTGCGGTAGCCGTGCTTCTCGCCGAGTTTGATGGCGCGGTTCCAGGCGGTCTTGGCGTGCGCCGACAGTTCGAGGAAGCCCTTGAGCGCGACGTTGCCCTTCACGCCTTCGAGGATCGAGGTGTGGTCGAGCGGCACCGGCGCGATCGAGACTTTCTCGTAGCCGTCCTTCTCGCCATAGGCGGCGCGGCAATGGTTGCGCATGACGCGCAGCATCGGCTCGGCGTTGGCCTTATAGCCGGGGAAGGGCCCGAGCTTTTCGGCCATTTCCGCGGAGGTGGCGTAAGCCACGCCGGTCATGATTGCGGTCAAGGCGCCGGCGATGGCGCGGCCGGCATCGGAGTCGTAGGGGATGCCCGCGGTCATCAGCAGGCCGCCGATGTTGGCGTAAGCCCAGACCCAGCGTGCGGTACTTGTAGGACAGCTCGGCGATCTCGCGCGACGGAAACTGCGCCATCATCACCGATACTTCCAGGACCATGGTCCACAGCCGTACGGCGTGCTCGTAGTTCTCGACGTTGAACTTGCCGGTCTTGACGTCGCGGAAGGTCAACAGGTTCATCGAGGCCAGATTGCAGGCGGTGTCGTCGAGGAACATGTATTCCGAGCACGGGTTGGAGGCGCGGATTTCGCCGCCTTCCGGGCAGGTGTGCCAGTCGTTGACGGTGGTGTGGTATTGCAGGCCCGGATCGGCCGAAGCCCAGGCGGCGTAGCCGATTTTCTCCCACAGATCGACGGCGTCGACCGACTTCGCAACCTTGCCGTTCTTGCGATAGGTCAGGTCCCACTTGCCGCTGGCTTCGACCGTGCGCAGGAAGGCGTCGGTAACGCGCACCGAGTTGTTGGAATTCTGCCCTGCGACGGTGAGATAGGCTTCGCTATCCCAATCGGTGTCGTAGATCGGGAAGTTGATGTCCTTGTAGCCCTGCTTGGCGAACTGGATGACGCGCTTGATGAAGTTATCCGGCACCATCGACTTGCGGGCGAGCTTGATCTCGCGCTTGAGCGCCGGGTTCTTCTCCGGCATGAAGCAGTCGTCGCCGGAGCCTTCGCAGTTCACGCAGGCCTTGAGCACGGCCTTCAGGTGCTTCTGGTTGATCTTGGAGCCGGTGACCAAGGCGGCAACCTTCTGCTCCTCCATCACCTTCCAGTCGATGTAGGTCTCGATATCCGGGTGGTCGACGTCGACGATCACCATCTTGGCGGCGCGGCGCGTGGTGCCGCCGGACTTGATGGCGCCGGCGGCGCGGTCGCCGATTTTCAGGAACGACATCAGGCCGGACGACTTGCCGCCGCCCGACAGCTTCTCGCCTTCGCCGCGCAGCGCCGAGAAGTTGGAGCCGGTGCCGGAGCCGTATTTGAACAGGCGCGCCTCGCGCACCCACAGATCCATGATGCCGCCTTCGTTCACCAGATCGTCGGAGACGGACTGGATGAAACAGGCGTGCGGCTGCGGATGCTCGTAGGACGAGGCCGACTTGGTCAGCTCGCCGGTGAAGGGGTCGACGTAATAGTGGCCCTGGCTCGGGCCATCGATGCCATAGGCCCAGTGCAGACCGGTGTTGAACCATTGCGGCGAGTTCGGCGCGCAAACTTGTGTCGCCAGCATGTAGCGCAGCTCGTCGTAGAACGCCTGCGCATCCGATTCGGCGTCGAAGTAGCCGCCCTTCCAGCCCCAATAGGTCCAGGTGCCGGCCAGGCGATCGAACACCTGCTTGGACGAATGCTCGCCGATGTAGCGCTCTTTCTCCGGCAACGCCGCGAGCGCTTCCACGTCGGCGACCGAGCGCCACAGGAACGAGGGGACGGTATTCTCTTCGATCTTCTTGAGCCGGGCCGGGACGCCGGCCTTGCGGAAATACTTCTGCGCCAGCACGTCGGAGGCGACCTGCGACCAGGATTCCGGAACCTCGACATTGTCGAGCTTGAACACCACCGAACCGTCGGGATTCTTGATCTCGCTGGTGGTGTGCCGGAATTCCAGGCCTGCGTAGGCCGACTGTGCATCCTTGGTGTAGCGCCGTTCAATCCGCATGTGTGTCTGCCCTTCCATGGCCAGGCGGCTTGCCGCCCGATTATCGCCAACGGACTTGTCCTTGTCCGCCTGTTTCGCTCGCTACGCTGCTCGACACGCCACTGTTACTTAATCCCGGCGCTCTGATCCGGCATCGGTTCGCCGCGAGGTTTTTTAAGCCCCGCAGACAGCAAATCCCCGTCCCAAAACACCGTTTCCGGTGCGGGTGAGACGCGACTGAGGCGTCGTTGTGAAGGCTCGGAGGGAACCGAAACTAACCGCACCGAACGAACCTAAGCTAAGTGGACTCGCTGCCGTCGTCAACAACAGATAGACGCAAATCCTGAATCAAATACTAAGTCTTGTGTCGCGGCGGTGAACTATGGGGACAACGGCGGCCGAGGCCATGCCCAGTATTGAGCCATCGGAGGGCCCCGGAAAGGGTTTTTCCTCGCCCGGCAATCTGACGGAAAAAATGCCTTCGCGGGTGACAGAAAAATGACGGAAAATGGGGATTGCTGGAGTTGTTCCCGAAATCTTGCCCGCGGCGGATTGCGGGGATAAGGCCGGGAAAAGTCCCACGCTGGTCAGCTTGGAGTCGGTGATTCTCATCGTTTGATCAGCGTCTTAAGGGCGACACGGCGGGGTTCCGGGAGCGGGGATAAGGCTGCCCACCCCTGTGCACTCGACCATACGGGGCGAAACGGTATGGTTTGCGGGGGCCTCACGAAAAAGGCGGACCTTTTAAGGGGTCCGCCTTTCGCACCGGCACTGTCATTCGCGAATTTCAGCGTGGCTTCGTAGGCGAAGTCGAAATTGCCCGACTCGGCGGCGCCGCTGATGAATTCCTGGGCACCATAGCCGCAAGACTTGGGCAAACGCAATATCGGTTGGGCAGTGTCGCGCCGATCGCGCATCTCGTACCACGAATGCTGGACTTGGCATCGGCATGGTGGCAAAACGCCGCCACACTCACGCTGTTCAACGCGCGGCGGCCATGAAAAATTTCTTCCTCAAGGTTTTTACTTGGTGGAACGGCCAGACCTTCGGCACCCAGTTATGGACCTGGCTGTATGGCGAAGTGGTCGGCGACGACGAATTCGGCAATCGCTACTATCGCACCAAGGGCGGCAAGATCGATCCGACGCTCGGCTTCGAGCGGCGCTGGGTCGTCTATAACGGCTATGCCGAGGCCTCGACCATTCCACCGTCTTGGCACGGCTGGATGCACCACACCGTCGACGTGCCGCCGACGCAGGAAAGCTACAAGCCGCATCCCTGGCAGAAGCCGCACCGGCCCAACATGACCGGTACGCCTGCGGCGCACCGCCCGTCGGGCTCGACGCTCGCCACCGGGCGCAGGCCCAAGGCCACCGGCGATTACAAGGCGTGGGTGCCGTAGTAAGAACTGGCGAATAGGCGTAGCGAGTAGCGAATAGAAATCGTTCGCTGTGCCATTCGCTACTCACCATGAGCCATTCGCGCAAACGGAACGGCGCGGGCAGCTCGCCCTTTCACCGCCGCATTCCCCGTGTTAACCGGGCGCCGTATTGGACCGGAATCTAATGGCGCGCCCCAGGCTTTCAGTCTGCATGCTTGCGGTGGCCGCGCTGTGCGCGGTCGCGCCCGCTTACGCGCAATTCGGCTCGATTTTCAGCGACGACGCGCCACGTCCGCCGGGCGATGTGCCGAGCGCGCCGCCGTCCAATATCGGACCGCCGCCCAGTAGCTTCCCGCGCAACCAGCAGCGCCCGCCGCCCGATACGCGCCCCGACACCCCGCCGGCGCAGCCGCTGCCGGCGCCGATGAACCTGCCGCCGTCGAGCAGGCCGGGTGCCAATTCGATCGAATCCGCGCCGCTTGCGCCGCTGCCGGGCGGTCCGGTCGCGCCGCAGGCGCCGCCGCAGGAACAGCCGCAGCAGGGCGCCCGCACTGCGCCCGGCCAGACACCGGCGCAACCGCTGCCCGGCCTGCCGCCGGGCCAGCGGCAGCCGCGCGGCGCGCCCCTGCAGGCCAATACGGCGCCGCAGCCCGGCGACGAGGTTGTGGTTGAGCCGCCGCCGCAGCGCCTCGCCAACCCGACCGCGGTGTTCTCCGGTCTCGACAAGATCACCGGCCGCATCATTTCGTTCGACGTTGCCATCAACGAGACGGTGCAGTTCGGCGCGCTGCAGGTGACGCCGCGCGTCTGCTATTCGCGGCCACCTACCGAAACGCCGACCACGGATTCCTACGTCGAGGTCGACGAGGTGACGCTGCAAGGTGAGATCAAGCGCATCTTCGACGGCTGGATGTTCGCGGCGAGCCCCGGCCTGCACGCGGTCGAGCACCCGGTCTATGACGTCTGGCTCACCGACTGCAAAGGCGCGCAAGGCCCAACGGTGGCAGACAATCCGGCCGACGCGCCGCCCGCCAAGCAACCGGCCAAGCCGCCGGCCGCTAAACCTCCGGCGCCGCGGGCCACCGCCGATCCAACAGCCACGCGCGCAACAGCCGCCGCAAAGCGGCTTCATGCCGGCGCTGCGTTAGGACGCGGATTTACTACCGCTTTAATTTCAGCGCGATCGCGAAAGTGCCGCTTAGGATAGGCGGGGAATTGCAACGCCCATGATCGACCTTGCCGCCTATTTCCTCAGGATCGGCTACGACGGCGCGCCAACGCCGACGCTGGCGACCTTGAAAGAGCTGCACCGCCTACAGCCGCAGGCCATTGCCTTCGAGAACCTCGATCCGTTGCTCGGGCGGCCGGCCAAGCTCGATGCGCCGTCGCTTGAACGGAAAATTCTGCACGGCGGCCGCGGCGGCTATTGCTACGAGCAAAATCTGTTGTTCGCGCAGGCGCTGCGGTCGATCGGCTTTACCGTGACCGAACTGGCGGCGCGCGTGTTGTGGAATGTGCCGCCGGGCACCCATACGCCGCGCGTGCATATGCTTCTGGCGGTAGATATCGACGGACAGCGCTATCTCACCGATGCTGGCTTTGGCGGCAACGTCATGACCGGCCCCTTGCTGCTGGATTCGACGGACGAGCAGGCGACGCCGCATGAGCCGTTCCAGGTGCTCAGAGACGGCGACCGTTACGTCCTGCAGTTCAAGCTGCGCGACGCCTGGGTGAAGCTCTATCGCTTCGATCTGTCCGAGCAATTGATGCCGGATCATGAGCAAGGCAATTGGTTCGTCTCGACCCATCCGCAGTCGATCTTCGTGAACGGACTGCTGGCGGCGCGCGCCGAGCCCGACCGCCGCTACGCGCTCAGCAATAACGTGCTGTCGGTGCACGTCCTCAATGGCGCTACGGAAAAACAGACGTTGAAATCAGTCGCCGAGATGCGCGACGCGCTCACCGATCTGTTCAAGCTGCGGCTTGCCGGTCTCGATGGGCTGGATGCCGCGCTGTCGCGCCTCATGTGAGTGCCGCCTAGCCCAAAAACGCGAGCGCCTCGTCTCCGCCGACCGGCCGGTCTGTCGCAAGCCGCGCGAAATCGGCATCGCCGGTGAGCGCCTCCTCCAGCATACGGTGATAGCGGCGCTTGGGCACTTCGACCGCGCCGAAGGTCTTGAGATGCTCGGTGACATATTGCGTGTCGAGCAGGCGAAAGCCGCCGGCGCGCAAGCGCGCCATAAGATGCACCAGCGCGATCTTGGAGGCGTCGCGCGCGTGGTGGAACATGCTCTCGCCGAAAAAGGCGCGGCCGAGGGAAACGCCATAGAGCCCGCCGACCAGTTTGTCGCCGTCATAGACCTCGACGCTGTGGCAATGACGGGCGTCGAACAGGCTGCGGTAGATTTTGCGGATGCGCGCGTTGATCCAGGTGCGGGCGCGGTCGGGCTTCTCCTCGGCGCAGCCGTCGACGACGGCGTCGAAGTCGCGGTCGACCCAGACGGTGAAGGGCGTGGTGCGTATGGTGCGCGCCAGCCGCGCCGGGATATGGAAACCTTCGAGCGGAATGATGCCTCGCATGTCCGGCTCGATCCAGTAAAGCGCCGGATCGTCCGCGCTTTCCGCCATCGGGAAAATGCCGCAGGCATAGGCTTTCAGCAGCACCTCCGGCGTGATCTCGATGGTGCTGTTTTCGCGATTGGCCATGGCAATTCAAAAGTTCCCATACCGGCGCGGTAATTCTATGCGCCCGTGCGATCCGCGGCGAGGGGGGCGATTAACGCTTCGCTCAGCATAATGTCGCTAAATTGGCGAAATATTGAACGTAATTCTTGAGCACGCGTTGGACCTGCAAGCGGACGACTTTAGAGAATGGAACCGGGCCATGCGCCGAACCAACGTTTTGATGGTCGAGGACGAGGTTCTGATCAGCGAACTGATGGCGGAAATCCTCACCGAAAACGGCTTTGAAGTCCACGCCGTGCCTGATGCCGAGTCGGCCTTGCGCTACGTCGACGACGGCTCCGAAATCGACGTGCTGTTCACCGATATTAATCTGTTGGGCCAGATGGACGGCTCAATGCTGGCCAAGGAAGTGCGCGAGCGCCGCCCCGACATGCCGATCGTCTACTGCTCGGGCCGCTATTCCGCCTCCGCGCTGGCGCCGCTGGTGTCGCGCTCGATCTTTCTCAAGAAGCCGTACAATCCGGACGAATTGTGCATGCTGCTGACACGGCTGACCGCGACCGAGCATTAAGACTTCGGCGAGGCGTCAACGAGACTAATCGGCCCCGGAGCTTGGCTCCGGGGCCGTTTTCGTGATGGGTCCGCCTAGGTCGCAAGGGCCAGGAAACTTCGTGCCTTATTCCTCGGCCATCCCGCCTTTGGCAAGGAACTGCTCGAGCCAATGGATGTGATAATTGCCGTCGATAATTTCTTTTTCCTGCACCAGCGCGCGGAACAAAGGCAGCGTGGTCTCGATGCCGTCCACCACCACTTCGTCGAGCGCGCGCTTGAGCCGCATCAGCGCCTCGGGGCGGGTCTTGCCGTGCACGATCAGCTTGCCGACCAGGGAGTCGTAATAAGGCGGGATGGTGTAGCCCTGGTACACCGCTGAATCGATGCGCACGCCGAGGCCGCCCGGCGCATGGTAGTGCAGAATCTTGCCGGGCGAGGGGCGGAACGACACCGGATTTTCCGCATTGATGCGGCACTCGATGGCGTGGCCGTGGAAGCGGATGTCGCTCTGCTGGAGCGTCAATTCGGCGCCCGCCGCGACGCGGATCTGCTCGAAGATCAGATCGATGTCGGTGATCATCTCGGTCACCGGATGCTCGACCTGGATGCGCGTGTTCATCTCGATGAAGTAGAACTTGTCGTCCTCGAACAGAAATTCGACGGTGCCGACGCCGAGATAGGAAATCTCGCGCATCGCCTTGGCGACGGTCTCGCCGATCTCGCTGCGCATCTGATCGTTGAGCGCGGGCGAGGGGCTTTCCTCCAGCACCTTCTGATGGCGGCGTTGCAGCGAGCAGTCGCGCTCGCCGAGATGAATGGCGTGACCTTTGCCGTCGCCGAGCACCTGGATTTCGATGTGGCGCGGCTTCTCCAGATATTTTTCCAGATAGACCGCGTCGTCGCCGAAGGCGGCTTTGGCCTCCGAGCGCGCCGTTGACAGCGCGGTCGACAGGTCGGCCGCGGTGCGCGCGACCTTCATGCCGCGGCCGCCGCCGCCGGCGGCAGCCTTGATCAGAACCGGAAAGCCGATTTCGTTGGCGACGCGTTGGGCTTCGACGTCGTCGGTGATGCCGCCATCCGAGCCCGGCACGACCGGAATGCCGAGGCGCTTGGCGGTGCGCTTGGCTTCGATCTTGTCGCCCATGATGCGGATGTGTTCGGGCTTGGGGCCGATGAAATGCACGCCGTGGTCCGCGAGGATTTCGGCAAAGCGCGCGTTCTCCGACAGAAAGCCGTAGCCGGGGGTGCACGGCATCGGCGCCGGTGATCTCGCAGGCCGAGAGCAGAGCGGGGACGTTGAGGTAGCTGTCTTTTGCCGCCGGCGGGCCGATGCAGACACTCTCGTCGGCAAAGCGCACATGCATGGCGTCGGCGTCGGCGGTGGAATGCACCGCGACGGTGAGAATGCCGAGCTCCTTGCAGGCGCGGATCACCCGCATGGCGATCTCGCCGCGATTGGCGATCAGGATTTTATCGAACATGGCTGCTTTCGGAGGCGAATAGCGAATGGCGAGTAGCGAATAGAAGCCTTCTCACTATTCGCAATTAGCTACTCCCTATTCGCTCTCCTACTCAATAATCACCAGCGGTTCGCCGAACTCGACCGGCTGGCCGTCCTCGAACAGGATCTGGATCACGGTACCGGCACGCGGGGCCGGGATCTGGTTCATGGTCTTCATGGCTTCGATGATCAGCAGCGTGTCGCCCGCTTTCACGCGGGCGCCGATCTCGACGAACGGCTTGGCGCCGGGCTCCGGCGCGCCGTAGGCGGTACCGACCATCGGCGAGTTGACGACACCGGGGTGCTTGGCCGGATCGAGCGGGGCGGCGGCGGACTCGCCGACCGGCTGCGGCTGCGGCGGCGGGGCCGCCGCGGCGTGCGGCGCGGGGGCAGCGGCTGCGACCGTGCCGCGAGCAACGCGCACGCGCTGGCCGTTCTGTTCGATTTCGATTTCGGTCAGGCCGGTCTCGTCCAGGAGCTTTGTCAGCTCGAGGATGAGCGCGTGGTCGACCAGCGGTGTGGTTTTCGGCGATTTTGCCATCGACTGATCCGCTCTAACGTTTTTCTTCCGCGCCCATAATTCCGGCAAGTCCGATGATCGCCAGCGAATAGCTGGCGACGCCAAAGCCGCAGACCATCGCTTTGGCCGCCTTCGACATATAGGATTCGTGCCGGAAACTTTCACGCGCGTGGATGTTGGTCATATGGATTTCGATCACCGGCAGTTTTACCGCCAGCAGCGCGTCCATGATCGAAATCGAGGTCGTGGTGAAACCGGCGGCGTTGATCGCGATGCCGTCGGCCTTTTTAGCATAGGCTTCGTGAATCCAATCGACAATCGCGCCTTCGTGGTTCGACTGGCGGAACACCACCTCGATGCCGAACCGCTTGGCGGTGGCGTGGCACAGCTTCTCGACGTCGGCGAGCGTCGACGTGCCGTATTTTTCCGGCTCGCGCGTGCCGAGCATATTCATATTCGAGCCGTTGAGGATGTAAATCGTCTTAGCCATTACCGTCTAACCTTGGACGTCCCGGCAGCGGAGGCGAAATAGGTCGCGGCGCGCTGCAAGCGTCCGCGCTTTATAGGTGGCCAAGCCGCCTGAGGGAAGCCCGAGAAGCCGTTAAGGCTTAAAGGCGAGAGTTCACGCCCGAGTCACAGTCGCGGCCCAATCGACCACGTCGGCAATGGCCGTTAACCTTTTGCGGCCCGCCGTTTTGGCCTTGGTGAAGATGTCGATTTGGCGGTCGGCGCTGGTTCCCTCGGCGGCGATTTTGCCCAAATGCTTGATGTCGGCGGCGCAACCTAGCGCGTCGATATCGGCGGCGATGAAATCCAGCACCTGGTCGAGCCAATCCTTGACGGTCAGTGGCGAGCGGGAGAAGGGATCGACGAAGGTGGCGGCGATGCCGTAGCGCTGCGCATGCCACTTGTTCTCCTGCGTGATGGCGCGGCCGACGCGGTCGAAGCCGGCATTGAGCGCGCGGTCGCGATCGAGCGCGCGCACCAGGCAGCGGAACAGCGCGGCGATGGCCACGGCGTCGTCGAGACGCGTGCAACTGTCGGCGACGCGCAATTCGACGGTCGGGTTGGCGAGCGATGGCCGCAGCGCCCACCAGATGTAACTCGCGTCGGGAATGATCTTGGCCCAGACTAGCGCCGCGACGAACTCCTCGTAGTCATGCTTGGTGCGGAACAGCTCGGGCAGGCCGGTGCGCGGCAACTCGTCGTAGGCCGCGAGACGATAGCCGCACAGCCCGGTGAGTTGCCCCTGCCAGAACGGCGACGACGTCGACAGCGCCAACAGCAACGGCAGGTAGGCGGTGAGCCGCATGATGAGATCGATGCGGCTGTCGAGATCGGGTACTTGCACGTGCACATGCATGCCGCACAGCATGTTACGGTAGCCGATCATCTGCAGGTCGTCGATGATCTCGTCGTAGCGCACCTTTTTGGTGACGACCTGCTCGGGCCAGAAGGCGAGCGGGAAGGTGCCCATGGCGGCGACGCCAAGCTTGCGTTCGGCGGCGGCTTCGGCGAGCGCGCGGCGATAGCCCGAGAGATGAGCGCGGGCTTCGTCCATGCTGGCGCAGGGCGGCGTCGCCACCTCGATTTGCGACTGCAACATTTCCGTCATGACGCGGTCGCCGAGCCGTTTTTGCGCTGCGGACAGGAATTTCTTGTCGATACGACGCACGGCCCGGCGCGTCCTTGCGTCGAACACGAAATATTCCTCTTCCATGCCGACGGTGTACATGCGCGCAACAACTCGCCCGGCACGGTCTGGTTCCGTACGTTCGAGCGGTACTAGAGGCTTTGCACCACGCTTGTGCAATGCTTTGATCGGTTAACGCGAATCGCGATGCGGCATTTCGCCTTCAGGGCTCGTTTAAGCGCTGCGATGACCTATTCACACGCCCGATTCGTATTTGTGCTGCTGCTCGCAGCCTCTCTGTGCCCGGCGCTGCTGGTGTCGATCCCGGCGATGGTCGATTACCCCAATCACCTGGCGCGGATGTATCTTTTGAGCGAAATCGGCGCGCCCGATGCCAATCCGTTCTACCAGACTGCATGGGCTCTATACCCCAATCTCGCCATGGACCTGATCATCCCGGCGATGGCGCGCTTCGTCAGCGTCGAGACCGCGGCGCGCATATTTCTGCTGCTTAGCCAGGTGCTGATCGTCACGGGTTCGCTCGCCATCGAGCGCTCCGTGAAAGGCCGGATGCAGATTTCCGGCTTCGTCGCACTGATGTTCTTGTATTGCCTGCCGTTCACCTTCGGCTTCTTGAATTTCGAATTCGGGCTTGGTGCCTCGCTCTGGGGCATCGCCGTCATGCTGATGCTGAACGAGCGGCCTTGGCCGCTGCGGCTCGCCGTGAATACGGTCATTGTCGCGGCCTTGTTCACCGCACATTTTTTCGCGCTGGGGATCTACGGTGCGACGCTGGGCCTCATCGAGCTTCAGCGCGCCTGGGACGGCAAGACCGCCTATCGCGACACCGCCTGGCGGCTGGTGGTGCTGGCGATCCCGGCGCTCATTCTGCTGGCCATCATGAAGTTCACCGGCGGCGGCATCGGCGGCGACGAGTCGGTGTGGCACCTCGACTTCAAGCCGCTGTGGCTGTTCATCATCCTCAACGCCTACAACATGCCGGTATCGGCGGCGACGGTGTGTCTGCTGGTCGGCTTCATGTATTTCGCCTTCAAGCATGGCGTGCTGACGGTCGAACGGGCAGGGCTGTGGCTGGCGGCGGGTTTCGCGTTTCTCTACGTCGCGATCCCGTCGCGGCTGTTCGGCACGGCCTTCGTCGATCTGCGCATGATCGCCGCCGCGGCCTTCATCGTGCCGGCGTTCATTACGCTGACGGCGCCGACGGTACGCTGGCGCTGGGCGGCAATTGCCTGTGCCGTTGGCGTGACGCTGCCCAATCTCGCGGTGATCTATTTTGTGTGGCTGTCGTATCGCGCCGATTACGCTGCGATGATCGCGTCGTTTCAGCACCTCGGCCGCGGCGCGCTGGTGCTGATCGGCGGCAGCGACGCCGGCGACGACCCGCCGCTGCACGATCTGGCGTCATATCCGATCTATCACTCGCCGACGCTGGGGGTGCATTACGCCAAGGCCTTCGTGCCGGACCTGTTCACCATGGCCGGCAAGCAGCCGATCAGGCCGCGCCCGGAATACGAGCGGATCAACACGCCGGAAAGTGGGCCGGTGCCGGTTGGCATCCTCGTGGCGCTGGCCAACGGCAAAACGGCGGACGTGGTGCCGTCTTATATTAGCACATGGCCGCGCGATTTCGATTTTCTCTACCTGCTCGGGCCCCGCATCGCCAATCCGCTGCCGAATATCCTGCAGGAGGTAGATTCCTCCCGCCGGTTCGTTTTGTACAAGATCAAGTGGACGCCGTAGTCCGCGCGACGATCAGGCGGCTTGAGTCTTGATGAGAGACTCGGCAGGAATGCCAAGGTCCTGGTGCAATCGTCTAATCACTTTCAGCGTTAGCGGTCGCTTGCGGTTGAGAACTTCGTGGACGCGGTTGCGGCTGCCGAAGAACTGAATGAGATCGCGTGGCTTGAGACCGTTTTGATCCATGTGATATTTGATCGCTTCGATCGGATCGGGCAGATCGATAGGATAATGCTTGCGCTCCCACGCTTCGACCAGCGTCACGAGCAGATCGAGCCGATCGCCGTCGGGCGTATCGCGCTTCGCCGTCATGATGCCCTCGACAGCCTTTAAGGCACGGCGATAATCGCGTTGAGTTTGATCGGAGTGATTTCCATCAAGTTCGATCTCTACGCGATGAGCAGCCAGCTGCTCAGCACGCCGCCTTGCCGCAGCGGTTGGTGTTGATCTTTTCCTGCAGCGCGGGGAGGCCGACGGCGCCGATCACGACATCTTCGCCGATGACGTAGCTCGGCGTGCCGTTGAGGCCCAGCGCCTCGGCGATCTTGAAGTTTTCCTGCAAGGTTTCCTTGACCTCGGGGCTGGCGAGGTCCTTTTCCAACTGCGCCATGTTCATGCCGACGTCCTTGGCGGCCGCCATGGCGTGCGCCTTGTCGGCCTGCCCGCGGCCGCCGAGCAGCTTCTGGTGGAATTCGAGATATTTCTTGCCGGTCTTGTCCTGCATGCGCACGGCGACGGCGACTTCGGCGGCTTCGACCGAGCCGGGTCCGAGGACGGGGAATTCCTTGAGCACGACCTTGAGCTTCGGATCGTCCTTGAGCAGCGTCATCATGTCGGTCATGGCGCGCTTGCAGTAGCCGCAGTTGTAATCGAAGAATTCGACGAAGGTGACGTTGCCCTGCGGGTTGCCCAGATTGACCTGGCGCGGCGATGAGAACAACGCCTCGGAGTATTGCTTGACCGCGGTCCTTGTGCTTTTCGGACTCGGCGGCGGTCTGGCGCTTCTCCAACTCGGCCATCGCCTCCTGCAACACTTCTGGATGGGCGATCAGGTAATCGTGCACGACGCGCTCGATCTCGCTCTTCTGCGGCGCGGAGAATTCGTCCGCGCGTGACGCTTGCGGCACGGCAATGGCCAGCATCGCGGCGCAGAGGGCGGCGAGGAGGCGCGGGCTCGATGTCATAATGGTTGGTCCTTTTGGGTGATCAGTTGCTGCGGGCGGCGGGCGGTTTTTCGTTGACGATGTCGTCGGCGCGTACCCAGGCCGGTGAGCCGATCGGCAGCCGGGTCTTGGCGCGGCTGGCGAGTTGGCGCGCGGTCATGAGGTCGCCGCGGGTGGCGGCCGCCTGCGCGGAGGCAAGATCGGCATTGGCGAGATCGCCTTTGCGGCCATAGGCCATGGCGAGCTGGCTATAGGCTTCCGGCGCGTCAGGTTCGCGCGAGATCGCAACGCGCAAAAGGCTCACGGCCTCTTCAGCGACCGCCTTGTTGTTGGTCGCGATCAGCGCCTGCGCCAGCATTATTTCGATCAGCGGCGCGTCGTTATGCGCCAATTGCACCGCGCGGCGTAGCGGCGCGACGGCTTCGCTCGGACGGCCGCCTTCGAGCAGTGCCTGGCCCTTGAGCTCGTAGAAATAGGGATTGTTCGGCTGCGCCTGGATCAGGCCGTCGATCTGTCCCAGCGCATTGCGCAGGTCAGAATGGCGGTAGGTCGAGATCGCCTGCGCGTAGCGCGCCGGCAGGCTGTGGTCGCCGAGCGGATAACGCCGCGCCACGGTGTCGGGCCGGTCCAG
This sequence comes from Pseudolabrys sp., assembly GCA_037200245.1. GTDB lineage: Bacteria > Pseudomonadota > Alphaproteobacteria > Rhizobiales > Xanthobacteraceae > Pseudolabrys. The sequence continues at coordinate 780 of JBBCIM010000014.1, read as the reverse complement.
AAAGCCGGCCAGCTTTGCCCGCATCATGTCGTGGCGCAATTGCAGGTCGGGCGGATCCTTCTTGTCCCAATAGGGACTGGCGTGGGCCAAAGTCTCCAGCGCGGCGACGCGTTCGGCCGGCATCGGATGGCTCTGCATATAGGGATCGATGTAGCGCGTGTTGAACAAAGACTCGTTCGTCAGGCGCTTGAAGAGTTCGACCATGCCGCGCGGCGACTGATTGGTGGCGGTGAGGAATTTCACGCCGGCGTGGTCGGCCTGGTCCTCCTGCGTGCGCACGTAGGCGAGCAATGAGCGCTGGATGGCCGATTGCGGCGCCATGATTGCGGCGGCGCCGACATTGCTGCCGGAGTTGGAGCGTGCGCCGGCGACCATGGCGCCAACACCCGCCAACAGCGCGATGATCGAAGCGGTTTGCGCGGTGGCGAGTTGCTCGCGCAGTTTCAATAGGTGGCCGCCGGCCAAATGGCCGGTTTCGTGCGCGAACACGCCGATGACTTCGTTCGGTGTCTTGGCATCGAATAGCGCGCCGGCATTGATGAAGATGTGGCGGCCGTCCATGACGAAGGCGTTGAAGCTGCGGTCGCTGAGCACGACGACGCGCACGTTCTGCTTGGCGAGACCGGCGCTGCGCAAAATCGGCTGCGCGTAGTCCCGTAGCAAAGCCTCGATCTCGGTATCGCGAATGACGCGCAGGCCGCGCGTCACTTCGTCTTGCGCGAGGGCCGGCTTGGCGGCCGGGAACGCGCCCGCGGTCGCCACGGCGAAGGCGGTGAGCAC
>JBBCIM010000013.1:0-149270 GCA_037200245.1 Pseudolabrys sp. | reverse complement strand
GTAGGCGCGCAGGCCTGCATCGATCGCTGCGGCACTCGCGGCGCCGAAGCGCGGGCAGCTACGTTACGGTCGTAGTCCGACATCGAAGTATCCTCTCTATGTCCGGCTTCAGGAGCCGGTCACGTCACACGCGCCGGCGGCAGCCGTCGCGCTCGTGTCTCCAAATCTAGTGTGCGGATAGTGTTGGCGCCAGATATGGCTCTACCATGACAAGCTGGATTGCGGAGAATTAACCTATCCGCAGCGGCATTATAGGCCAAAAGCGGGGTTTCGGCGCGTTAACGCCGCGCGGCTGAATGCCGCAAACCACGCATGATCCCGAAAAGCATGCCCTCGGGCTTGACCCCGGGGGTGGGTACCGGTTTTCGGACAAGATCATGCGCAACCTACAGATTTCGTAAGACCGAAGCCGGTTTCTGCCCCAAGGCGGCGAAGGTGCCGGCCAGGCCCAACACAACCGTAACCACGACCGCAGCCAGGGCCGCCGCCAGGGCCGGCAGCGGCTGCCAGGCGAATTTGAGATGCATCAGGTCGGTCACGATCAGCCCAGCCGGCAAGCGATCCGGCGAGGACGCCGAACAGCGCGGTGGCCGAGCCGAGCAAGAGATACTCGATGGTATAGGCGCTCAAGAGGCGAAGCCTCGTGGCGCCGAGCGTCTTGAGGATCACCGCGTCGTAGACCTTGTGGCGATGACCGGCGGCCAGCGCGCCGCCCAGCACAAGGGCTGCCGCCAGCAGCGTGACGGCGCTGGCGCCCCGGATCGCCAGCACCCATGTTGGCGACGATGTCGCCGATGGATTCCAGCGCTTCCTTGACCCGCACGGTGGTGACCATCGGGAAGGCGTCGGCGATGGTGCGGATGATGGCGGTTTCCTGCGCCGTGGTGCTGCCGGTTGGATAGGTGAGTGTGGCGAGATGGGTGTGCGGCGCGCCACGAAACGCGTTCGGCGAAAACACCATCACAAAATTGATGCCCAGGCTTTGCCAGTCGACCGTGCGCATGTTGGCGATCTTGGTGGTGATGTTGCGGCCGAGCACGTTGACGACGATGGGGTCGCCGAGCTTGAGGCCGAGGCCGTCGGCGATTTTCTTCTCGAACGACACCAAAGGCGGGCCGTCGTAATCCGGACCCCACCATTGGCCCTCGACCAGGCGCGAGCCGGTCGGCACCTCGCCGCCATAGGTGATGCCGCGGTCGCTTTGCAGCACCCAAGCGGCGTCGTCCTTGGGCTTGAGATTTTCCGCCAGAATGCCGTTGCCGAAACGATGCGGCCCGCGCAGCATCGGCACCTCGTCCAGCGCGGCGCCGGGCGCCTGCTCGCGCACGAAGGCGCCGAAGCGGTCGGCCTGATCGGACGGAATGTCGAGGAAGTAGAACGACGGCGCCTTGCCGGCAGTTCAGCGGCGAATTGCTGGCGCAGGTTGCCGTCGATTTCGATCACGGTGACCAGCAGCGCGATGCCGAGGCCGAGCGACAAGACGATGGTCGGCGTCAGCGCGCTCGGCCGGTGGATATTGGCGACCGCCATGCGCAACACCGTCGAGCGGACGCGTGGCGCGTGGCGGGCAATCGTCATCAATAGGCTGGCGACGAAGCGCAAGGTGACGAACACCAGCGCTGCGACCGCGACGTAGATGATCGCCACGCGCCGGTCGTAAGAGAGCAGTATTGCGACGGCTGCCAAAGCCAGCACCGCCGCGGCAGTGAGCGCGATGTAGATTTTACGCGGCCAGCGCGGCTGGGCGGTGACGCCCGTCGCGGAACAACTCGCCCACCGGGACCGTCATGCGCGCGCCCGAGCGGCCAGAGCGCGAAAGCCAACGCTGTCAGCAGCGCGTAGACCACCGCCAATCCGAGTTCGGCCGGATGCATCGCCGGGATGAAGGGCAACGGAATGATCGCGCCGAAGGTCCAGGCGATAGCGTAAGGCAGGACCGCGCCCAGCACCGCGCCGAGGACACCACCGATCAGCGCCAGCAGCAGTACCTGTGTCAGGTACACCGCGAACACGCGCCGCCCGCTGGCGCCGAGCGCCTTCATGGTGGCGATAACCTCGCGCTTGCGGTCGAGATGGCTCTTCACCGCATTGCCGACACCGACGCCGCCGACCAGCAACGCTGTGAGGCCGACAATGGTGAGGAATTGCGTGAAGCGCTCGACATTGCGCTCAAGCTGCGGCGAAGCGTTGGTCGGGTTGCGAACATCCCAGCCGGCTTCGGGCAGTTGTTCGCGAGCCTGCGTGGTCACTGCTTTCAAGGCCGCGTCGTTGGCGTCGCTTTGCGGCAGGCGCAGGCGGTAGAGCCAGCGCACCAGGCTGCCTGGCTGTATCAGGCCGGTGGCGCGCAGCGCATCCTCGCTCACCAGCAAACGCGGGCCGAATCCGATGCCGCCGGCGAGCTTATCCGGCTCGTTGCCCAGCGCGGCGCGGATTTCAATAGGCGCGTTGCCGATGGTCAGCCGCGCGCCAGGTTTGACGCCGAGACGTGCCAGCAACACCGGATCGGCGGCAGCGCCGAACGCGCCGTCGCGTTGTGCCAGCGCATCGGCGAGCGGGCGTGCGGGCTCGAGCTTGACCTTCCCGAACAGCGGATAGGCGCTATCGACCGCTTTCAATTCCACCAGCGTGGCCTTGCCGTCCGGCGTGCGGGCCATGGCGCGCATGGTCGCTGCGCTTGAGACTTTGCCTTGGCCGTTCAGGAAGGCCAGTTCCGGCGGGGTCGCTTCACGCTGGATCAGTGTGAATGCCAGATCGCCGCCAAGGATGACGCGGCCCTGGCGCGCCAAGCCGTCGGCAAGGCTGGCGGCGAGCGAGCCGACGCCGGCAATAGCCATCGAGCCCAGCGCGATGCAGGCGATGAAAACGTAAAAGCCGCGCAAGCCGCCGCGCAGTTCGCGCAAGGCATATTGCAGCGGGAGCCAGCGATTGCCGCGCACGGGTGCGAGGGCGGCGATGCTCATGATCCGCCTCACGATGTGACCCGAGCGCAGCCGCACCGTGCGGCCGCAACGCGCGGCCAGCGACTGGTCGTGTGTCACCAGCACCAATGTGGTGCCGCGCTTCTGATGGCCGGCGAACAACAGTTCGATGATCTGCTGGCCGGTGTCCTCGTCGAGATTTCCGGTCGGCTCGTCGGCCACCCAGAATCGCCGGATTGGGCGCCAGCGCGCGTGCGACCGCGACGCGCTGCTGCTCGCCGCCGGACAGTTGCGCCGGGTAGTGATTTAGCCGCTCGCCCAGGCCCACACCGCGAGTTCGACACGGGCGCGTTCCTGCGCGTCGGCGGCGCCGGCCAATTCCAAAGGCACCGCGACGTTCTCCAGCGCGGTCATGGTCGGGATCAGGTGGAAGGATTGGAAGACGATGCCGATGTTCCGGCCACGGAATCGCGCCAAGGCATCTTCGTCCAGTTTGCCGAGGTCTTCGCCGGCCACAGCCACCAAGCCGGTGTCGGGGCGCTCGAGCCCGGCCATCACCATCAGCAGCGTCGATTTGCCGGAGCCGGAGGGGCCGACCAGACCAATTGCCTCGCCGCTGCCTATATTAAGATCGATGTCTTTGAGGATATGGACGTGGGCGGCGCCTTGCCCGAGCGAGAGATTGACGCCGGCAAGCGCAATGGCCGGCGTCGGCAGGGAAGGAGCTTTCATGGGGTCTCACCGTTCACGGTCCCGGTCATATGGGACATTTGTCGCCCGGGTCCAGCGGCTTGCGGCAATTGGCTTGGTCACGATGTGGTGCGGCACGGCGACGGCCGCCGACGGGCCGGTGAAAATGGTGGTGCTGGGCGATTCGCTCAGCGCCGGTTACGGTCTGCCGGCCGAGGCGGCGTTCCCGGCCAAGCTGGCGCAGGCGCTCAAAGCCAAGGGCATCGCGGTGGCCGTGACCAATGCCGGGGTGTCCGGCGATACCGCGTCCGGCGGGCTCGATAGGCTTGACTGGTCGGTGCCCGAGGGTACCGAAGCGGTGATACTCGAACTGGGCGGCAATGACGCCTTGCGCGGGCTTGACCCCAAGCTGACCAAGACAGCGCTCGATACCATCCTGCGCAAGCTGAAGGAACGCCATATCGCCGTCCTGCTCGCCGGCATGTATGCGCCGCGCAACATGGGTGCGGACTATGTGCGGGACTTCGATGGCATCTTTCCGGCGCTGGCCGCAGCCTATGGGATCGATTTGTATCCGTTCTTTCTCGATGGCATAGCGGGCGATGCCAAACTCAATTTGCCCGATGGGCTGCATCCGACGGCGGCGGGCGTCGATGTCATCGTGGCGGCGCATCATGCCGAAGGTCGAAGATTTGATTGCCAAGGCAAAGGCCGGGCGAGGGTCTTGAATGCCGCGCCTGTTCACCGGTGTCGAAATTCCGCCCGCCATCGGCGAGGCTCTCGGCATGCTGCGTGGCGGCCTGCCCGGCGCGCGCTGGATTACGCCCGACAACTATCATTTGACGTTGCGTTTTATCGGCGACATCGACGACGTGACCGCGCAGGAGATCGCATTGATGCTCGGGCGGGGCCGGCGTATCGGCTTCAATTTGCATCTCGAAGGCCTGACCTCGTTCGGCGGCCGCCGGCCGCGCGCAGTGGTGGCGACGGTGTCGCCGGAGCCGGCCTTGATCGAATTGCAGGCCGAGCAGGAGCGGTTGCTGCGGCGTATCGGCCTGCAGCCGGAAGCCCGGAAATACACGCCGCACGTGACGCTGGCGCGCTTGCGCGATTCATCGAGCCTGGACGTGGCGGAGTACCTGTCGGCGCGGGGTTATTTCCGCACCGCCGCCTTTCCGGTGTCGCGCTTCGTACTGTTCTCGTCGCGCGCCTCGGTCGGCGGCGGGCCGTATGTGGTCGAAGCGAGTTACCCGCTCGGTTAGCCGTCATCCTGAGGTGCGAGCGTAGCGAGCTTCGAAGGATGAACGGCCCATGCCGTCACGCGACTTTGAACAGCCGCAACTGCGCGTCCATGACCGCACTGGCGATGGCGTAATTGTCGGCCACGGCCTCGGCGCATGAGCGACAGCGGGGGTGTAACGCGGGCGGGTCGACCTCGCCGACCACGCTGCCGAAATCGAACGACAGTTCGGCGGCGAATTTGCGGGCCAACTGCTGCATGCGATCGTTGTTGGCGAGGCATTGCATCTGCAACTGCGTGATGCCGCGGTTGCGCGCGCTCAGCAGCGTGCGCTGAAGCAACTCGGTGCCGATGCCGTGGCTCTGCCATGGCTGCTCGATGCTGAACGCAGCCTCGGCCTGATGCGGAAACAGCCCGCCATAGGGCCGCAGTTCGGCGGCGCCGCGCAGCACGCCATCGACAAAGAAAGCCGTGCACAACCACGCCGGCGTCACGGGCGGTAGCGGTATGACGCGCGATCACCTCGTCGGCCACGGCGCCGGAAAACCGGCGGTGGCGGCTGTCAGGGTCGAGGCGCAGCAAATGATCGCGATAGGCGTCGGTTTCACCCGCCCATAATTTGCGGATGACGCCCCCTTCCGGCATTGGCTCATGCATGCGGGTCTCCTTCATCGCGAATCGTCTTCACCGGAGTTATATGGTGCATTGCAGCAAAATAGCGACTGAATGCGGCCCTCTGGGACCCCATCATGTGAAAAGTGCATGGCTAACAGAGACTTACCGCGCATTTGTTGCGCAACATGAAGCGCAGCACAAAATTTGTGCCGAAAGCGAGATTTACACAACGGCTATATCGCCCTAGGTGTCCGGCTACGGTGCGGCCGGCCCGCAATTTGCTCGTTTGTTGATCTTCCTAGCCGAACTATCCCTCCGCTGTCGCTGGTCCCGATGTCCGAAACCTTCAGCACGTGCTACGCGGCGCTCATCGCCGCCGGCAAGATCGAGGCTGATCCTGGCCAGGCCCATCTGGCCGGGCATTTGAGCGCGCTCGCAAATCGCATCGACAGCACCGTTTGGCCCGCAAGTCGTCGTCGCTCGGCTGGCTGTTCGGCAAGCGGCAGAAATCGGAAGCGCCGCTCAAGGGCCTCTACGTTTACGGCGAGGTCGGTCGGGGCAAGACGTTCTTGATGGACCTGTTCTTCGAGACCAGCCGGTAGCGCGCAAGCGGCGGGTTCCATTTCCACGAATTCATGGCCGACGTTCATGAACGCATCCACACCTACCGCCAGGAACTGAAAAACGGCGAAGTTGCCGACGGCGATCCGATCCATCGCGCAGCATCCGCGATCGCCGAGGAATCCTGGCTGCTGTGCTTCGACGAGTTCCATGTCACCGATATCGCCGACGCCATGATCCTGGGTCGCCTGTTCACGCGGTTGTTCGAAATCGGCGTCGTCATGGTGGCGACGTCGAACCTGGCGCCGAAGGACCCTCTACAAGGACGGCCTCAACCGTTCGCTGTTTCTGCCCTTCATTGCTCTGCTGCAAAAATATTGCGACGTGTCCGGCTCGACGCCCGCGCGGATTTCAGGCTGGAGAAGCTTACCGGCGTAAAGAGCTGGTACGTGCCGCCCGACGCCAAGGCCGACGCCGCGTTGGACGAGGCCTGGCGCAACCTTGCCGGTAAGGTCGGCGGTGCGCCGCATGAGCTGGTGGTGAAGGGCCACATCGTGCACGTGCCCAAGACCGCGATGGGCGTGGCGCGTTTTTCCTTCGGCGACTTATGCTCGAAGCCGCTGGCGGCGGCCGACTATCTGCGCATCGCGCACGAATTCCACACCGTCATCGTCGACCATATTCCGGTGATGATTACAGCCGCCGCAACGAGGCCAAACGCTTCATCATTCTGATCGACACGCTTTACGACCACGCGGTGAAGTTGCTGGCTTCGGCCGAGGCCGAGCCGACGGACTTTATAAGGCGACCGAGGGCTATGAGGCGAACGAGTTCAAACGCACGGCGTCGCGCCTGATCGAGATGCGCTCGCAATCATATCTCGGCCTGCCGCATGGGGCCCGCGGCAAGGTCCCGCGGTCGATACGGGCAGAATTATCGAGACGTGAGGATTCAAACGGGGCGTTGAATCAGGTCGCTGCCTTGCGCGCCGTCTTGCGCCTGGCAGGCGGCCGCTTGCGCGGCTGCAGCTTCGGCGCCGGGCCTGGCAGGAAATTCAAACCGGTCAGCTTGGCGAGATTGGGAATCTCCGGCATCGCCTTGACCAAACTGTCCTGAACATTGTGCGCGCTCTTGCTCAACGAGCGCAGCGTGCGGTTGCCGCCCTTGCGGAGGCGCGCCGCGGTGTCGCTATGCACGGCCGTGGCCACTAGCGCGCCGAGCTCGAACGCGATGCCGGCAGCCAGCTCGGGATTCTTGGCGATGAAGGTCCAGAAGGTGCTGCCAAGGGAGCCGTTGGAATGCTGTTGTTTTGCCATGGCTATCCAATGCGCCAAGGCCGGTTTCGTTGCCTAGGCGGCCCAAACGTCCCACTCAGAGGGTTTGTTGGCCGGCTGATGGAACTCCGTGGTTCCACGCGAATTGTCGAGTGCGTTCCGCGCAGGCTTTGCCGCGCCGAACGCCAACAGGGGATTTGAATGTCATGGCTAAAGATTTGATGTCGAAAGCAAAAGACGAAGTCTGGGACGCGGCGAAGACCGGCGCCGAAGGCGTGCGGTCATTGGCCGGCGATGCCTTTGGCGCGGCTGCCAAGGCGGCAGCTGAAGTCGTTATCGACGCGGCGGCGAATGCGCTGGGCACCGGCCAGGCCAAGGTCCAGCGCGCCAAGCCGAGTATGGAACGGGCGGTCGAGCAGGCGGCCAAGGGATCGGTCAAGAAGCCAACTCGCAAGAAAGCTGCGCCGAAGCGCAAAACTGCCAAGAAGAAAACCGTCAAGAAAAAGACGGCGAAAAAGAAAACCGCCAAAAAGAAGACTGCGAAGAAAAAGACCGCGAAAAAGGCTTCCAAGAAAAAGCGTCTCTAGAAGCTCGATCCGATCAGCAAGATCACCGCGATCGCCATCAGGGCGGCAGCGAGCCAGCCCAGAATCAACAGCCAGCGCGGCAATTTTATCTGCCGCGCTTCGCTTTTGCTCGACACCACCAGCATGGTCGCCAGCATGATTGGCACGGCGACGATGCCGTTGATCACCGCGGTCCAGAACAGCATCGCGATCGGGTCGATACTGGTCGCGAGCAAAGCCGAGCCGCCCAAGGTCGCCGCGGCGACGATGGCGTAAAAGCCGATGGCCCGGTTTGCCGGCAGTTCGAGGCTGCCGCGTATCTTGAATACCTCCGCCACCGCATAGGCCGCCGATCCCGCCAGCACCGGCACGGCCAGCAGTCCGGTGCCGATGATGCCGGCAGCGAACAATGCGAAGGCAAAGGGCCCTCCGATCGGACGCAGCGCCTCGGCTGCCTGCGCCGCGGTATCGATATGGGTGACGCCGTGCGAATGCAGTGTCGCCGCGGTGGTGACGATGATGAAGAAGGCGATGACGTTCGAGAAAATCATCCCGACCCAGGTATCGATCGAGATGGTCTTGAAGGAATTCTTCATCTCCGGCTCGCGGGCATAAATGTGCCGGTGGCTGAGCCGCGATTCTTCGGCTTCCTGCGATGCCTGCCAGAAAAACAGATAAGGGCTGATGGTGGTGCCGAAGACCGCTACCACCATCAGCAACTCCTCGTGGCCGAGGCTCAATTTGGGAACCAGCGCGGCATGCGCGACCTCGCCCCAGGGGATGTGCACGCTGAAAGCCGCCGCGACGTAAAACAGCAGCACCAGCGTCATCATCTTCAGCGCACCGGCATAGCGGTGGTACGGGATCAGCACTTCGGCGACCAGGCAGACGACGCCGAACAGCACGGCAAAGGCCAGCGCCGAACCGCCGACCACCAGGCGCAAGGCTTCGCCCATGGCCGCGAGATCGGCGGCAATGTTGATGGTGTTGGCGACCAAGAGTGACGCCACCAGCGGATAGAGCGCCCAGGCCGGCAGCACGCGCGCGATGTTGCGGGCGAGGCCCTTGCGGGTATTCCAGCCGATGACGGCGCTGATGATCTGGATCGCCGCCATGAACGGCAACGTTAGGAACATGGTCCACAGCAGCGAAAAGCCGAATTGCGCGCCGGCCTGCGAATAGGTGGCGATGCCGCTAGGGTCATCGTCGGCAGCGCCGGTCACCAGGCCTGGGCCAAGCGCCCGCAACACACCTCGCAGAGAAAATCGCCGGTCGCTCATAGGCCGCGTCCTTTGGACAATGAGTCGAGATTCGCTTCCCAACCCTACACCCCACGCTGCCCGGGCCCACGGATTTGGATCAAAACCCTCTGGACTCTCCGTCGTGCCTCTGCTGGTATAATGTATACAAGATTGTTTCTCGGGGAGCACATGTTGCTGCAATACAGCAAAATCGATAAGCCACGTTGGCCGGAACCCCGCGGCAACAGCAAAGAGTTTTCCCACCATGGCGCGTAACAAGATTGCCTTGATCGGCGCAGGCCAGATCGGCGGCACCCTCGCTCACCTCATTGGCCTCAAGCAACTCGGTGACGTCGTCATGTTCGACGTCATGGAAGGCATCCCGCAAGGCAAGTCGCTGGATATTGCCCAGTCCTCGCCGGTCAATAAATTCGATGCCAAGTTCACCGGCACCAACACCTACGAAGCGATCGAAGGCGCCGATGTCTGCATCGTCACCGCCGGCGTGCCGCGCAAGCCGGGCATGAGCCGCGACGATCTGCTCGACATCAATCTCAAGGTGATGGGCCAGGTCGGCGCCGGCATCAAGAAATACGCACCGAACGCCTTCGTCATCTGCATCACCAACCCGCTCGACGCCATGGTTTGGGCATTGCAGAAATCGTGTGAGCTGCCGCAGCAGAAAGTCGTCGGCATGGCCGGCGTGCTCGACTCGGCGCGCTTCCGCTATTTCCTCGCCGATGAGTTCAACGTCTCGGTCGAAGACGTCACGGCCTTCGTGCTCGGCGGCCACGGCGACACCATGGTGCCGCTGACCCGCTACTCGGCGGTTGCCGGCATCCCGGTGCCCGATCTGGTGAAGATGGGCTGGTCGACGCAGGCGCGCATCGACGACATCGTCAAGCGCACTGCCAACGGCGGCGCCGAGATCGTCAATCTGCTCAAGACCGGTTCGGCTTTCTACGCGCCGGCGGCCTCTGCGATTTCGATGGCGGAAAGCTATCTGCTCGACAAGAAGCGCGTGTTGCCCTGCGCCGCCTGGCTCAACGGCGAATACGGCGTCAAGGATCTCTATGTCGGTGTGCCGGTCGTGATCGGCGCCAAGGGCGTCGAGCGCATTGTCGAAGTCGAATTCACCGGCGCCGAGCGTGCCATGTTCGAAAAGTCGGCTGCTTCGGTGCAGAGCCTCGTCGAGGCCTGCAAGAAGATCGCACCGAATCTCGCCAACTAACCAAAAAACGGCGCCTTCGCCTGGGAGCGTAACATGAACATTCATGAGTATCAGGCGAAGGCGGTCCTCCGCGAATTCGGCGTGCCGGTGCCGCGCGGTGTGCCGGCCTTCACGGTCGACGAAGCGGTCAAGGGCGCCAATGAGCTGGGCGGCCAGGTCTGGGTCGTTAAGGCGCAGATTCACGCCGGCGGCCGCGGCAAGGCGGGCGGCGTCAAGGTGGTAAAATCCATCGACGACGTGAAGAAAGAATCGACGCGTATCCTCGGTTCGACTTTGGTCACGCATCAGACCGGCCCCGCCGGCAAGAAGGTCAACCGGCTTTACATTGAAGAAGGGTCGGCGATCGACCGCGAGTTCTATCTCTCGGCGCTGATCGACCGTGAGACCTCGCGCGTCGCATTCGTGGTTTCCACCGAAGGCGGCATGGATATCGAAGAAGTCGCCAAGAACCATCCGGGAAAGATCGTGACGTTCTCAGTCGATCCGGCCACCGGCATCATGCCGCATCACGCGCGCCAGGTCGCGCACGCGCTCAAGCTGACCGGCGATCTCGCCAAGCAGATCGGCGATATTCTGCCGAAGCTCTATGCGGCCTTCACCAGCAAGGACATGTCCATGCTGGAAATCAATCCGCTGGTGGTGACCAAGGACAACAAGATCGTCTGTCTCGACGCCAAGGTCGATTTCGACGGCAACGCGCTATATCGCCACCCCGATGTGGTGGCGTTGCGCGACTTGACCGAGGAAGACGACAAGGAAGTCGAAGCTTCGAAATACGACCTCAATTACATCGCGCTCGAAGGGTCGATCGGCTGCATGGTCAATGGCGCCGGTCTTGCGATGGCCAGCATGGACATCATCAAGCTCTACGGCATGGAGCCGGCGAACTTCCTCGATGTCGGCGGCAGCGCCACGAAGGAAAAGGTGGCGGCGGCCTTCAAGATCATCACGTCCGATCCGAACGTGAAGGGCATCCTGGTCAACATTTTCGGCGGCATCATGAAGTGCGACGTTATCGCCGAAGGCGTCGTCGCCGCGGTCAAGGAAGTCGGCTTGAAGGTGCCGCTGGTCGTGCGCCTCGAAGGCACCAATGTCGAATTGGGCAAGAAGATCATCAAGGAGTCCGGGCTCAACGTGACGTCCGGCGACGACCTCGACGACGCCGCGCAGAAGATTGTCAAAGCCGTGAAAGAGGCCGCGTGATGTCCATTCTCATCGACAAGAACACCAAGGTCATCTGCCAGGGCTTCACCGGTAAGAACGGCACGTTTCATTCCGAGCAGGCGATCGCTTACGGAACGAAAATGGTCGGCGGCACCTCGCCCGGCAAAGGCGGCTCGAGCCATCTCAATCTGCCGGTGTTCGACACGGTCGCGGAAGCGCGCGAGAAAACCGGGTGCGACGCCAGCGTCATCTATGTGCCGCCGGCCGGCGCCGCCGACGCCATCTGCGAAGCGATCCAGGCCGAGATTCCGCTGATCGTCTGCATCACCGAAGGCATCCCGGTGATGGACATGGTCAAGGTCAAGCGCGCGCTGTCGGGCTCGAAGTCGCGGCTGATCGGGCCGAACTGCCCGGGCGTGATGACGGCCGGCGAATGCAAGATCGGCATCATGCCGGGCAATATCTTCAAGCCCGGCAAGGTGGGCATCGTGTCGCGCTCCGGTACGCTGACCTATGAGGCGGTGTTCCAGACCAGCCGCGAAGGCCTGGGTCAGACCACCGCGGTCGGTATCGGCGGCGATCCGGTCAAGGGCACCGAGTTCATCGCCATGCTGGAAATGTTCCTGGCCGACCCGAAAACCGAGTCGATCGTCATGATCGGCGAAATCGGCGGTTCGGCCGAGGAGGACGCCGCACAATTCCTGATCGACGAGGCCAAGAAGGGCCGCAAGAAGCCGATGGTTGGGTTTATTGCCGGTGTCACCGCGCCTCCGGGCCGCCGCATGGGCCATGCCGGCGCGATCATCTCCGGCGGCAAGGGCGACGCGGCCTCCAAGACGGCCGCCATGGAAGCGGCCGGCATCAAGGTGTCGCCCTCGCCGGCGCGCATCGGCAAGACACTGGTGGAAGTTCTAAAGCGATAGGGCTCGGGGCGGGCGATATGCTGCGGCGCATCTTTCGACTGCTGCCGCTGGATTTGCGAACCAAAAAATATCTCAAGTATTTCTATTTCCGGAGCATGGCCGCGCTCGGCCTTGAGCGCTTTCCGGCGCTGAACAATCTCGATCGCAAGATGCTGGCCTACCTGCCGCAGCGCGGCGGGGTCTTCGTCGAAGCCGGCGCCAATGATGGCGTCTCACAATCGAATACCTGGTTTCTTGAGGCCTACCGCGGCTGGACCGGGCTGCTGGTCGAGCCGGTGCCGGAACTGGCCAGCCTTGCACGCCGGTTTCGACGAGCGCCGGTGGAGAACGTCGCGCTCGGTGCGCCCGAGCAGGATGGCTCGACCCTGGTTCTGGTTGAAGCGGATCTGATGACCACGGCCTTTCGCTCCGGCGGATCGTCGGGCCGCCAGATTTCTGTACCCGTAAGGTCGTTATCGGCCTTGCTGGATGAGCACCGGATTACGGCGATCGACTTCTTTTCGCTCGACGTCGAAGGTTTTGAAATTCCGGTGCTGAAGGGCCTCGATTTGGACCGCCACGCGCCCAAATACATGCTGATCGAGACCGGCAATGTTACCGCCGTAGCCGAGCTGCTCGGGCCTAGGTACCGCCTTCGGGAGGCGCTGAGCGGCCACGACTACCTCTTCGAACGGATAAGCTAGCGGTCCAAGACCCCGTCGAAAATTAAGGCAGTGGGATCGGCGTGAGTTGGGCTATAGGGCAAGCATAGTGGAGTCTGGAAAGGAATGAAGCCGGATTCAGCGATACCTCTTTTGTAGACTTACAGACGTCATAAATAGCGTTAAAAGAACTGCCAACCCGCCGCCGGGCGCTGGACCGATCAGGCATTGTCTGACGGCGCAGCGTGGATTTCACCCGCGCAAGAATACGTCGCCAAGGACTACTCATCATGTCCCGCCAGGATGCCAACGCAGCGTTCGCTCACACCTCGTTTTTGTACGGCGGTAACGGCGCCTACGTCGAGGATCTCTACGCCAAGTACGAAGCAGACCCCGCCTCGGTCGACGCCGAGTGGCGCGATTTCTTCGCGAGCTTGAAGGACGAAAAGGCCGACGTCGTCAAAAGTGCGCAAGGCCCGTCGTGGAAGAAACCGAACTGGCCGCAACGCGCCGATGGCGATCTGGTGGCGGCGCTCGACGGCCAATGGGCCGAGACCGAAAAGAAGATCGGCGAAAAGATTTCCGCGACCGCCAAAGCCAAGGGCGTCGAGTTGTCCTCCGCCGACGTCATGCAGGCAACGCGCGATTCCATCCACGCGCTGATGCTGATCCGCGCCTACCGCATCCGCGGCCACTTCCACGCCAAGCTCGATCCGCTGGCGATGGAGCCGGAGAAGAACGAGGAAGAACTCGACCCGCGCTCCTACGGCTTCACCGACGCCGACCTCGATCGCCGCATCTTCCTCGACAAGGTGCTCGGTCTCGAATTCGCGTCGATGCGCGAGATCGTCGCCATCCTGCGCCGCACGTATTGCCAGACCATCGGCGTCGAATTCATGCACATCTCCAATCCCGCGCAGAAGGCGTGGATCCAGGAGCGCATCGAAGGCCGCGACAAGGAAATCACCTTCACCCGCCAGGGCAAGCGCGCCATCCTCAACAAGCTGGTCGAGGCCGAAGGCTTCGAGAAATTCCTCGACGTCAAATACACCGGCACCAAGCGTTTCGGTCTGGATGGCGGCGAATCGCTGATCCCGGCGCTCGAGCAGATCATCAAGCGCGGCGGCAATCTCGGCGTGAAGGAAATCGTCATCGGCATGCCGCATCGCGGCCGCCTCAACGTGCTCACGCAGGTGATGGGCAAGCCGCACCGCGCGCTGTTTCATGAATTCAAAGGCGGCTCGGCGACGCCGGACGAAATCGAAGGCTCCGGCGACGTCAAATATCACCTCGGCGCTTCGTCGGACCGCGAGTTCGACGGCAACAAGGTGCATCTGTCGCTGACCGCCAATCCGTCGCATCTCGAAATCGTCGATCCGGTGACCCTCGGCAAGGCCCGCGCCAAGCAGGACCAGCACGGCGCGCAGCCCAACGAGCGCACCATGGTGCTGCCGCTGCTGATGCACGGAGATGCCGCTTTCGCCGGCCAGGGTGTGGTGGCGGAATGTTTCGGCCTGTCGGACCTGAAGGGCTATCGCACCGGCGGCTCGCTGCATTTCATCGTCAACAATCAGATCGGTTTTACGACCTATCCGCGCTACTCGCGCTCGTCGCCTTATCCGTCGGACGTCGCCAAGATGATCGAGGCGCTGATTTTTCACGTTAACGGTGACGACCCGGAAGCGGTAACGTTCGCGGCCAAGGTTGCGACCGAGTACCGCATGAAATTCCAGCGTCCGGTTGTTATCGACATGTTCTGCTACCGGCGCTTCGGCCACAACGAAGGCGACGAGCCGTCGTTCACCCAGCCGCTGATGTACAAGAAAATCCGGTCGCATCCGTCGACGCTGGAAATCTATAGCCAGAAGCTGATCGGGGAAGGCGTCGTCACGGCCGACGAAGTCGAGAAGATGAAGGCCGACTGGCGCGCCCATCTCGAAGTCGAGATGGAGGCGGGCTCGGGCTACAAGCCGAATAAGGCCGATTGGCTCGACGGCCGCTGGTCCGGCCTTAAGGCCGCCGGCGAGGTCGAAGATCCGCGCCGCGGCAATACCGGCGTCGCGCTCGAGACGTTGCGCGACATCGGCAAGAAGATCACGAGCGTTCCGCAGGGCTTCGAAGTCCACAAGACGATCCAGCGTTTCCTCGATAACCGCGCCAAGGCCATCGAAACTGGCGAGGGTATCGACTGGTCGACCGCGGAAGCGCTGGCCTTCGGCGCGCTGCTCAAGGAAGGCCACCCGGTTCGTCTGTCCGGCCAGGACTCGGAGCGCGGCACTTTCTCGCAGCGCCATTCGGTGCTGTTCGATCAGAACACCGAGGAGCGCCACACCTCGCTCAATCATCTGGGCGAAGGCCAGGCGCGCTTCGAGGTGCTCAATTCCAGCCTGTCGGAAGAGGCCGTGCTCGGCTTCGAATATGGCTACTCGACCGTGGAGCCGAACGCGTTGACACTGTGGGAAGCGCAGTTCGGTGACTTCGCCAACGGCGCCCAGGTGGTGTTCGACCAGTTCATCTCATCGGGCGAGCGCAAGTGGCTGCGCATGTCCGGCTTGGTGTGCCTGCTGCCGCATGGCTACGAAGGCCAGGGGCCGGAGCATTCTTCGGCGCGCCTCGAGCGCTTCCTGCAGATGTGCGCGGAAGACAACATGCAGGTGGCGAACCTGTCGACGCCGGCGAACTACTTCCACGCGCTGCGCCGCCAGCTCAAGCGCGAGATTCGGAAGCCGCTGATCCTGATGACGCCCAAGAGCCTGCTGCGTCACAAGCGGGCGATTTCACAGCTCGACGAAATGGGCGCCGAAACCTCGTTCCACCGGCTGCTATGGGACGATGCGCAGGCGTTGCCGAACGAGAAGATCAAGCTCGTCGCCGACAGCAAAATGCGTCGCGTCATCATGTGCACCGGCAAGGTCTATTACGACCTTTATGAGGAACGCGAGAAGCGCGGCATCGACGACATTTATCTGCTGCGCATCGAGCAACTGTTTCCGTTTCCGTCGAAGGCGCTGGTGCACGAGCTGTCGCGCTTCAAGCAGGCGGAGATGGTGTGGTGTCAGGAAGAGCCGCGCAACATGGGCGCGTGGTTCTTCGTCGATGTGTTCCTGCAATGGGTGCTCAACCAGATCGGCGCCAAGCATCGCCAGATGCGCTATGCCGGGCGTCCGGCGTCGGCCTCGACCGCGGTCGGGCAGATGTCGAAACACCTGGCGCAGCTCAAGCAATTGCTCGACGAAGCGCTGGGGTAAAAGATTTCACCACCTGTCATGGCCGGGCTCGTCCCGGCCATCCCGCTTAGTCGGGCACTGTGCTCACCTAAGCGGGATGCCCGGCACAAGGCCGGGCATGACAAGAAAAATGAAAGACGAAGGCAATGACTGACATCCGCGTGCCGACCCTAGGCGAATCGGTCACCGAAGCGACCGTCGGCAAATGGTTCAAGCAGCCGGGCGACGCGGTGGCCGTGGACGAGCCGTTGGTCGAACTGGAAACCGACAAGGTGACCCTTGAAGTGCCCGCGCCCGCTGCCGGCGTGCTCGGCGAAATTTCGGCCAAAAACGGCGAGACCGTCGGTGTCGGCGCCGTGCTCGGCAGCATCAAGGACGGCGCGGCGGCGTCCGCAAAGCCTACGGCGGCGGCGCCAGCCGTTGCCAAACCGGCCGAGGCGCCAAAGCCCGCGGCGGCTCCGGCTCCCGCGGCGTCACCGATGCCC
This sequence comes from Pseudolabrys sp., assembly GCA_037200245.1. Lineage (GTDB taxonomy): Bacteria > Pseudomonadota > Alphaproteobacteria > Rhizobiales > Xanthobacteraceae > Pseudolabrys. The sequence continues at coordinate 132,494 of JBBCIM010000013.1, read as the reverse complement.
GTGCCTCCGTCGGTGCGCAAGATGGCGGCCGAGAGCGGCGTCGATCCGTCCAAGGTCGACGGCTCCGGCAAGCACGGCCAGGTCACCAAAGGCGACATGATGGCGGCGATCGAGCGCGCCGCGGCGCAGCCGACGCCGGTTGCCGCGCCGGCGCAGATGCGCGCGCCGTCACCGGCCGACGATGCCGCGCGCGAAGAGCGCGTGCACATGACGCGGCTGCGCCAGACCATCGCCCGCCGCCTCAAGGATGCCCAGAACACGGCCGCCATGCTCACGACCTTCAACGAGGTCGACATGAGCGCGGTGATGCACATGCGCAATCAATACAAGGATATGTTCGAGAAGAAACACGGCGTGAAGCTCGGCTTCATGGGCTTCTTCGTGCGGGCCTGCATCCAGGCGCTCAAGGACGTGCCCGCGGTCAACGCCGAGATCGACGGCACCGACATCGTCTACAAGAATTACTATCACATCGGTGTCGCTGTCGGCACCGACAAGGGTCTCGTCGTGCCGGTGGTGCGCGATGCCGATCATCTGTCGCTCGCCGGCGTCGAGAAGACTATCGCAGAACTGGGCAAGCGCGCGCGCGATGGCCAGCTCAAGATCGACGACATGCAGGGCGGCACGTTCACGATTTCGAACGGCGGCGTCTACGGCTCGCTGATGTCGACGCCGATCTTGAACGCGCCGCAGTCCGGTATTCTCGGCATGCACAAGATCCAGGAGCGGCCGGTCGCCATCGGGGGCAAGGTCGAGATCCGGCCGATGATGTATCTCGCTTTGTCCTACGACCACCGCATCGTCGACGGCCAGCAGGCGGTGACCTTCCTGGTGCGGGTCAAGGACAGTCTAGAAGACCCCGCAAGGCTAGTTTTGGACCTTTAGTTTTTCCTGTCGTGGCCGGGCTTGTCCCGGCCACCCCGCTTAGGTTGGCACAGCATTGCCAATTGATCGGGATTGCCGGGACAAACCCGGCAATGACAATCGATAGGTGATTGTCATGTCCACTTACGATCTCATCGTCATCGGCACCGGCCCCGGCGGCTATGTCTGCGCCATTCGCGCGGCGCAGCTCGGCTTGAAAACCGCGGTGGTGGAAAAGCGCGCCACCTTTGGCGGCACCTGCCTCAATGTCGGCTGCATTCCGTCCAAGGCGCTGCTTCACGCTTCTGAATTATTTGAAGAAGCCGGACACTCGTTCGGCAAGATGGGCATCGGCGTAGGCCAGCCGAAGCTCGACCTTAAGGCGATGATGGCGTTCAAGGATCAGGGCGTCGATGGCAACGTCAAAGGCGTCGAATTTCTGCTGAAGAAAAACAAGGTCGATACGTTCCACGGCGCCGGCCGCATCCTGGCCGCCGGCAAGGTCGAGGTTAAAGGCGACGACGGCAAGACGCAGACGCTCGACACCAAATCCATCGTCATTGCCACCGGCTCCGACGTGGCGCGGCTCAAGGGCATCGAGATCGAAGAGAAGCGCATCGTGTCGTCGACCGGCGCGCTGACGCTCAATGCCGTGCCCGGTCATCTGCTGGTGATCGGCGCCGGTGTCATCGGCCTCGAGCTAGGCTCGGTGTGGCGCCGTCTCGGCGCGAAAGTGACGGTGGTGGAATTCGTCGACGGTGTGCTGCCCGGCATGGACGCCGAGGTGCGCAAACAGGCGCAGCGGCTGTTCGAAAAGCAGGGCATGACGTTCAAGCTGTCGTCCAAGGTCACCGCGGTCGACACCTCCGGCAAGACATTGAAGGCGACCGTCGAGCCTGCCAAAGGCGGCGCGGCCGAAACCATCGAAGCCGACGTCGTTCTCGTCTCGATCGGCCGCGTGCCGAACACCGAGGGGCTCGGCCTCAAGGAAGCCGGCGTCAAGCTCGACGAGCGCGGGCGCGTCGCGGTCGATCATTATTACGCGACCAGCGTGCCGGGCATCTGGGCCATCGGCGACGTGATCGCCGGCCCCATGCTGGCGCACAAAGCAGAAGACGAAGGCGTGGCGGTGGCGGAAATCCTGGTCGGGCAGGCCGGCCACGTGAATTACGATGCCATTCCGAACGTCGTCTACACCTATCCGGAAATCGCCACCGTCGGCAAAAGCGAAGACGAGTTGAAGGCTGCCGGCATCGCCTACAATGTAGGCAAGTTTCCGATGACGGCGAACGGCCGCGCCAAGGTCAATCAGACCACCGAAGGTTTCGTGAAAATCCTGGCCGACGCCAAGACCGACCGTGTGCTCGGTGTGCAACTGATCTGCGCCGACGCCGGCAACATGATCGCGGAAGCTACACTGGCGATGGAGTTCGGCGCGTCGGCCGAGGACATCGCGCGCACCTGCCATGCGCACCCGACGCTGCCGGAGGCGGTGAAGGAAGCGGCGATGGCGGTCGCCAAGCGCGCGATTCATATGTGATAATCAATCGGCCTCATGGTGAGGAGCGCGGCGAAGCCGCGCGTCTCGAACCATGGGGCCGCCACATCCTTCGAGACGCCCGCTTCGCGGGCCCCTCAGGATGAGGCGGAAATAAAAAAATCACGGGGAACTGGAAATGGCCAAAGGTCACAAAGACAAAGTCGCCGTCATCACCGGTGCGGCGAGCGGGCTTGGACAGGCCTTCGCCAAGCGGCTGGCCGAGGACGGTGTGCATGTCGCGTGCGTCGATATCGCCGACGCCGCGCCGACGGTAAAGCTGGTCGAAGCGGCGGGTCGCAAGGCCGTCGCCATCAAATGCGACGTCTCGTCGGAAGAATCGGTCAAGGCGATGGCCGCCAAAGTACAGAACAGCTTCGGCCGCGCCGACATCGTGATCAATTCGGCCGGCATTTTCCCGCAGACCGATCTCGACAAGCTGACGTTCGCCGACTGGAAGCGCATTCTCGGCATCAATCTCGACGGCACATTCCTGGTCAGCATGGCCTTCATCCCGGGCATGAAGCAGCACGGTTGGGGCCGGATCGTCAGCATGTCGTCGTCGACGTTCGGTTCGGTGGTGACCGGCTTTGTGCCGTATGTCTCGAGCAAAGCCGGTATCGTCGGCTTCACGCGCGCCATGGCGAGCGAGCTGGGGCCGTTTGGAATTACCGTCAACGCCATTCAGCCCGGTTTGACGCGCACGCCCGGCGCGGCGGGGCGCCCGCCGCGCGCCGGCTTCGCCACCATGGAAGACGAGTTCAAGGCGGTGGCGCAAATGCAGGCGATCAAGCGTATCGAAGAGCCGGACGATCTCGTCGGCGCCGCGTCTTTCCTGACCAGCGACGACGCCGCTTTCATCACGGGCCAGACGCTGAACGTCGACGGCGGGCGGGTGAGGTCGTAGTTGCATTGTCGTCACCGGGCTTGTCCCGGTGACCCCCGCTTAGATTGGCACCGTGCCCTCCTAAGCGAGATGGCCGGGTCATAAGGGCGGTTACGCCCGTCTTCGACGGGCTATGCCCGGCCAAGACAGGAGTGCCTTCCTCCGGCGCCAATCCGCCCTATATTTCCCCCATGCGCCGCTATCTGCTTCGCCCGCTTTATATCGTTCTCGCGCTGCTTTTCCTGCTGGAAGCGTGGCTGTGGGACCACCTTGAGCCGCTGGTTGCGCGGGTCGTCAATCTCGTTCCCTGGGGCGCGCTCAAGGTAAAACTGGCGCGGCTGATCGCCGACCTGCCGCCCTGGGCGACGCTGATCGTTTTCGTCATTCCCTTTATCGTTCTGCTGCCGCTGAAATTTCTTGAAGTCTATTTCCTGACGAAGCGCAACTGGCTGGCCGCGGGCTTTGTGCTGATCGTCGCGAAACTTTTAGGCCTCGGCGTCACTGCATTCGTGTTCGATGTGACGCGCGACAAGCTGCTGCAGATGGCCTGGTTCCGCCGGATGTATGAATGGGTGCTGTGGCTGCGCGTCTGGGCGCACGACATCACCGAGCCGGTGCGCGAGCGCGTCCGCCAATTGACGTGGCTGTTGAAGCCACAACGCGCCGGCCGCTTCCTGCGCCGGCTGATGCGCCTGCGCCGCAGCGCCTACCGCAAGCGCGCGGCCTAGTGACCGCCGCCGGCGTGCAGCAGGAAGTCCATGGCGTGCGGCATCCATAGGCCGAAGGCCACGAAGGCCAATCCCGTGGCGCCGAGCGCGACGGAAATCCACGACAGCACTATCATGCTGGTGATGATGGTCGCGGACGCCAGCACGATGCCGATCTGGAACGCGGCGGAGGCGAATTCGTAATTGTGGTAGCGCGCCAAAGCCTCGTCGCGCTGGTGCTCGGCTTGCTTGGCGCGGGCGGCGAGTTGCTTACGGCCTTCGTTGGAAGACGGCTCGTCGTCGTAGCGGTCGGCGGTTTTCTTCCACGTTTCGATGGCCTTGGTGAGACGCTCCTTGGCGGCGGGTTCGGTCGTGACGTCGAGCCCGATCTGCGCCTGCTCGGCCGCCGTTCGCACCACCGTCATGCGGATAGTCTTGGCCTGAAAAAACGCCCACAGGTCGTTCGATGAAACGTTCAGCGTGATCGCCGTGGTCTGCGCGCTTTTGCCCAGGGTTTCGGAAAACGCCAGAAACAGCGCCAGCACCGAGATCAGCAGGGCGATCTTCTTGTTGCCGCCGTGCGAGGCGTGCTCGGCATGTTCGGCGTGCTCGAGATTTTCGTGTGCGCTCATTGTGGCCCCCGACGGTGCATGATCCCGAAAAGTGGGTACCGGCTTTCGGATAAGATCATGCACAAGTGAATTGCTGGCGGCAACGATGATAGCAAAGCACACGATCGCGCAAGAGCCCAAAGTGTCATTGCCGGGCTTGACCCGGCAATCCAGTGCTTTTCTTTAGATGGATGCGCGGGTCGAGACCGCGCATGACAGGACCCGTCTAAGCCCGCGGATGCGCGCTGGCATAAACCTCAAGTAAACGCTCGGAGTCGACCGCGGTATAAATCTGCGTCGTCGACAATGAGGCGTGGCCGAGAAGCTCCTGGATCGCCCGCAGGTCGCCGCCGCGCGCCAAGAGATGCGTGGCAAAGGAGTGCCGCAAGGCGTGCGGCGTCGCGCTGTCGGGCAGGCCGAGCGCGCCGCGCATGCGCTCCATGGCCAATTGCACGATGCGGGGCCCAAGCGGCCCGCCGCGCGCGCCGATGAACAGCGGGCCGTCGAGGGGAAGCTCGTGCGGGCACAGCGCGATGTAATCAGCGATCAATTTCGCGACCTGCGGCAATACCGGCACCATGCGAGTCTTGTTGCCTTTGCCGGTGACGGTGAGTTGATCGCCGACACCCGGCACGGGCGCATGCTTGCGCTTGAGGCCGAGTGCTTCGGCGATACGTAACCCCGAGCCGTACAACAGACCGAGCACGGCGGCATCGCGCGCCAGGATCCACGGTTCGCGCGTCTCTCCGGCGCGTAATTCGGCGTCGGCCATGCGCTTGGCGTCTTTGATGGCCAGCGGCTTCGGCAGCGAACGCGGCAGCTTCGGTGTCCGAATGGCGGCGAGTGCGCCGACTTTGCCCTTGCCGTTCCTCTCCAGAAATCGCGCGAAGGAGCGCGCGCCGGCCAGCCCGCGCATCAGCGTGCGGTTGCCGGCGCCGTCGCCGCGCCTGGCCGCCATGAAGGCACGCACGTCGGCCGGCGTCAGCCTGGCCAAGGATTTGAGCGACGGCGCGCCGCCGAGATGATCGCCCAGGAACGCGAGAAACTGGCCGACGTCGCGGCGGTAGGCTTCCAGCGTCTTGCCCGACATGCGCTTTTCGTTGCCGAGATAGCCGAGCCAGCGGCCGATTTCGGCGTTCACATCCGGGGCGATTGCGGTTTGCGCGGTCATGTCTATCTGCCGTCCAAGCTGCCAGATTAGGAAGCCTTCCTTCACCCTTCCTTAAGCCGCCGGAATCGGACAGACCAAGCACATGATCCCGAAAAGTGGGAACCGGTTTTCGGGATCATGTGCCAATAAAGAAAGTCTCATGGCCGCGCGCATTGTCGACGTTCTGGTGCCGGTGGCGCTGGATCAGACCTATTCCTACCGGGTGCCGGACGGGCTCACCCTGGCGCCGGGCGATGTGGTTTGCGTGCCGTTGGGCGCGCGCGGCGAAACCACCGGCGTGGTCTGGGCCGAAAACGACAATCCCAATCCGCGCCTGCATAACCGCATGAAAGACGTGGTCGGCAAACTCGATGTGCCGTCGCTCAAGCCTGAATTGCGGCAGTTCGTCGACTGGGTCTCGGGCTACACGCTGGCGGCGCGCGGCATGGTGCTGCGCATGGCGCTGCGCATGGGCGAGCATCTCGGCCCTGGGCGCGAGCGCGTCGGCGTGCGATTGGGCGGACCCGCCGCCGGCGCGCATGACCGCGGCACGCTCGCGCGTGCTGAACGTCTTTGCCGACGGGCTGACGCGTTCGAAAAGCGAAGCGGCGCAGGAAGCAGGCGTCAGCGCCGGTGTGATCGATGGCTTGATCGATGAAGGCGCGCTGGAAACCATCGTGCTGCCGCCGGAGCCGGTGACGCAAGCCCCCGATCCGGATTTCCGCAAGCCCGAATTCGCCTTGGCTCAATTGGCGGCGAGCGATGCGTTGCGCACCACGGTCGACCAGGGCGGCTACACGGTAACGCTGCTCGACGGCGTCACCGGCTCCGGCAAGACCGAAGTTTATTTCGAGGGCGTTGCCGAGAATATCCGCAAAGGCCGGCAGACGCTTATTCTGATGCCGGAAATCGCGCTGACCGGGCAATCGCTCGACCGTTTCACCGAGCGCTTCGGCACGCGCCCGGCCGAGTGGCATTCGCAATTGTCGCCGCGCACCCGGGCGCGCACCTGGGCAGCGGTTGCGGCCAACGAAGTCTCGGTCGTGGTCGGCGCGCGCTCGGCGCTGTTTCTGCCATACGCCGATCTCGGGCTGATCGTGGTCGATGAAGAGCACGACCCGGCCTACAAGCAGGAAGACGGCGCGCATTATCACGCCCGCGACATGGCGGTGGTGCGCGGCTCGATCGCGAAAATTCCGGTGCTGCTGGCCTCGGCGACGCCGTCGGTCGAGTCGGAAGTCAATGCGCGGCGTGGCCGCTACAAGCGTATTCATCTGCCGGAGCGCTTCGGCGGCGCGCATCTGCCATCGATCGAGGCCATCGACCTGCGCAGCGAAGGCCCGCCGCGGGGCCGCTTCATTTCGCCGAAGCTCGCCGAAGCGGTGCAGATTTCGCTCGAGCGCAAGGAACAGGCGCTGCTGTTCCTCAACCGGCGCGGCTTTGCACCGCTGACGCTGTGCCGCGCCTGCGGCTTCCGCCTGCAATGCCCGAACTGCGACGCCTGGCTGGTCGATCATCGCTTCAAGAAGCGTCTGGTGTGCCACCATTGCGGCTTCAACATGCCGCCGCCCACTGCATGTCCGCAGTGCAACGCCGTCGACAGCTTCGCGCCCGTCGGCCCCCGGCGTCGAACGGCTGGAGCGGGAGGCGGCCGAGCTGTTTCCCGGCGCGCGCATTCTGGTGCTGTCGAGCGACCTGGTGGAGTCCATGGAGCGGCTGCGCCAGGAACTCGACGACGTCGCCGAGGGCCGCTTCGATCTGGTCATCGGAACGCAGTTGGTGGCCAAGGGCCATCATTTTCCGAAGCTCAATCTGGTCGGCATCGTCGATGCGGACTTAGGTCTTGGTAACGGTGATCCGCGCGCCGCCGAGCGCACCTTCCAATTGCTGCATCAGGTGGTCGGCCGCGCCGGCCGCGAAGAAGGCCGCGGCGTCGGCTTTTTGCAGACGCATCAGCCGGAGCATCCGGTGATGAAGGCGCTGATCCTCGGCGACCGCGAGGCGTTCTATTCCAGCGAAATAGCGTTGCGCGAAGCGACGTCCTATCCGCCGTTCGGGCGGCTCGCCAGTCTGGTCGTTACCGCGAACGAACGGCACACGGCGGAAGGTTATGGCCGCCAGTTGGCCTTGGCTGCGCCGAAGAACGAGCCGGTGCGCGTGCTCGGTCCCGCGGAGGCGCCGATCGCGGTGGTGCGCGGCAGGCATCGCTTCCGCATTCTGGTGAAAGCGCCACGCGGCTTTGACCTGTCGTCCTATTTGCGCGACTGGCTTAGCCAGGCGCCCAAGCCGCGCGGCAACGTCAAGCTCGAAGTGGACGTCGATCCGCAGAGTTTCTTCTAAGCCGCCGCCTTGTCCGGCGGCGCCATGAACTCCGGCCCGACCTAAGCGCGCGGTTCCGGCCGCCGGCTACCCTGCGGCAACAATACGCAGCACGCTGCGGCGAAGATCAGCACGAAGCCGGTAATGTCGTTGACGGTCGGGCGCTCGCCGAGAAACAGCGTCGAGGCGGTAACGCCGACCACCGGCACCAGCAAAGCGCCGATCGACGCCGTGGTCGTCGGCAGACGACCGACAATAGCCCACCACAGGAAATGCGCGAGGCCGACGCCGAAGACCGCGATGAACATCACCGCCGCCATGGTCTCCGTCCGCATCGGCCACAAATGCGGATAGTGCTCGACGGCGAAACAGCCGGCGGCGACGAAGATAAAGCCGAACACCAGTTGCCACGCCGCGTTGGCAAGCGGTTCGACTTTCGCCTTCACCCATTTCATGTAGACGGTGGCGAAAGCCCAGCCGAAGGCGCAACCGAGCGACAGGAACACAGACGGCGGGAATCCGTCGGCAAACAAGGGCCAGCACAAGGTCGTCAGGCCGGCGACGCAGAGCGTCAATGCTATCATACCGATTCTGCTCAGCCGCTCGCCCAGCATCAGCCAGCTCAGCAGCGTCGACCAGATCGGCATCGAATAAGTGATGACGATGGCGCGCGAGGTGGCGCCGCTGGTCTGGGCGAAACCCGACAGGATCTGGAACAAGGCGACGTTGAAGAAGCCCGCCACCATGATGTGGATGTATTCACCGCGCGGCACCTTCAGGTTATGGCCGGTCAGATACGCAGCCGCTAACAGCGTGGCAGCCCCGATGCCCGAGCCGGCAAAGCGCATGCTCCAAGGCGTCAATTCGCGCAGCGCCACCGCGGCCGCGACCCAATTCAGGCCCCAGGCGAAGGCCAACAGCAGCACCAGCAGCTTGGCCGTGCTGGCGGCCTCAGCCTTCAATCTTGCATGCGGCATTCTGTCGTCGGCTCCCCGGCGGCCCGAACGGGTGCGCAACCTATAGCGGGGATTTGAGCCTGGCGAGGCATCTCTGCGTTGCAAATTCGCTGGGTTCGGGGCCTTTCTGGGCTGTCGGCTTGTTGCACCGCCGTTGCCGCCGTGTTAGCTAGCCCTCGATTTTCCGGACGCTTTCGGGGGCTTTCGGGACGCTCTGGAAAATCGGAATTCCCTCTTGGATTCCAAGATGTTACGCCGCCTTTTGGCGACGGCGGCGTCCCATGACGAAGTAACAAGAACGAGCGTCCAAAGTGGCAGGCGAAGACCCGATCATCTCCGGAATGGCTGGCCGTTATGCCGGCGCCTTGTTCGAGTTGGCCCTCGAGGAAAAGGCCGTCGACGCGGTCAAGAAGGACCTCGAGCAGTTCGACGCCATGGTGGCCGGCAGCCCCGACCTTTTGCGTCTGGTGCGCAGCCCGGTTTTCGGCGTCGAGGACCAGCTCAGGGCGATTTCCGCGATTCTGGAAAAGGCCGAGATCAAGGGCATTGCCGCCAATTTCCTGCGCGTCGTCACCACCAACCGTAGGCTGTTCGCGCTGCGTGAGATCATCCGCGGCTACCGCGCTTTGGTCGCCCGCCACAAAGGCGAGATCAGCGCCCAGATCACGGTCGCCGAGAAGCTCAGCGACAACAATCTCGACACGCTCAAAAGCGCACTCAAATCGGTTACCGGCGGCAAGGATATCGACCTCGACGTCAAGATCGACCCGGCCATCATCGGCGGGCTGATCGTCAAGGTCGGCAGCCGCATGGTCGATAGCTCGCTCCGCACCAAGCTCAATGCAATCAAGTTTGCGATGAAAGAGGCACGCTGATGGATATCCGCGCCGCAGAAATTTCCAACATCCTCAAAGAGCAGATCAAGAATTTCGGCCCAGGAAGCCGAAGTCTCCGAAGTCGGCCAGGTGCTGTCGGTCGGCGACGGCATCGCGCGCGTGTTCGGCCTCGACAACGTCCAGGCGGGCGAAATGGTCGAGTTCGAGAACGGCGTCCGCGGCATGGCGCTCAACCTGGAAACCGACAATGTCGGCATCGTGATCTTCGGCAACGACCGCGAGATCATGGAAGGCCAGACTGTCAAGCGCACCGGCTCGATCGTGGACGTGCCGGTCGGCAAAGGTCTGCTCGGCCGCGTCGTCGACGCGCTGGGCAATCCGATCGACGGCAAGGGCCCGATCAAGGCCGACACGCGCATGCGCGTCGACGTCAAGGCGCCCGGCATCATCCCGCGCAAATCGGTGAACGAGCCGATGGCGACCGGCCTCAAGGCCATCGACGCTTTGATCCCGATCGGTCGCGGCCAGCGCGAACTGATCATCGGCGACCGTCAGACCGGCAAGACCGCGATCGCGCTCGACACAATCCTCAACCAGAAACCGCTCAACGCGCAGACCGACGAAAAGATCAAGCTTTACTGCGTTTACGTCGCCGTCGGTCAGAAGCGCTCCACCGTCGCGCAGTTCGTGAAGGTGCTCGAAGAGCAGGGCGCGCTCGAATATTCAATCATCATCGCCGCCACCGCCTCCGACCCGGCGCCGATGCAGTTCCTGGCGCCGTTCTCCGGCTGCACCATGGGCGAATATTTCCGCGACAACGGCATGCACGCCGTCATCATCTATGACGATCTGTCCAAGCAGGCCGTCGCCTATCGCCAGATGTCGCTGCTGCTGCGCCGCCCGCCGGGCCGCGAAGCCTATCCCGGCGACGTGTTCTACCTGCATTCCCGCCTGCTCGAGCGCGCCGCCAAGATGAACGACAGCAAAGGCGGCGGCTCGCTGACCGCGCTGCCCGTCATCGAAACGCAGGCCAACGACGTGTCGGCCTACATCCCGACCAACGTGATTTCGATCACCGACGGCCAGATCTTCCTGGAAACCGATCTGTTCTACCAAGGCATCCGCCCGGCGGTGAACGTCGGTCTGTCGGTGTCGCGCGTCGGCTCGGCCGCGCAGACCAAGGCGATGAAGAAGGTCGCCGGCAAGATCAAAGGCGAACTCGCGCAATACCGCGAAATGGCCGCCTTCGCGCAGTTCGGCTCGGACCTGGACGCCACCACCCAGCGCATGCTGGCGCGCGGTGCCCGTTTGACCGAGTTGCTGAAGCAGCCGCAGTTCTCGCCGCTGAAGATGGAAGAGCAAGTCGGCGTGATCTACGCAGGCGTCAACGGTTATCTCGACAAGTTCGAAGTGTCGCGCGTGCGCGCCTTCGAATCCGGGCTGCTGTCGCTGTTGCGCACCAAGCATGCCGATCTGCTCGACAGCATCCGCAAGAGCGGCGACTTGTCCAAGGATGACGAGGCCAAGCTCAAGGACGCGGTCGACGGCTACGCCAAGAGCTTTACGTAACGTTTCGGTGTCATGGCCGGGCTTGACCAGGCCATCCCGATAAATTGGGCACACCGTGCCCGCCTAAGCGAGATGCCCGGCACAAGGCCGGGCATGACAAAAGATAGAGACGGCCAAGGGCGACTGATAAGACATGGCTTCCCTCAAAGACATGCGCGTTCGCATCGCCTCTACAAAGGCGACGCAGAAGATCACCAAGGCCATGCAGATGGTCGCGGCGTCCAAGCTGCGCCGCGCGCAGGTGGCAGCGGAAGCGGCGCGTCCCTTCGCCGAGCGCATGGACCGCGTTCCTGGGCAACATCGCGGCCGGCGTCGCCGGCAGCGACTCGGCCCCGCGCCTGCTGGCCGGCACCGGTGCCGACAAGGTGCATCTGCTGGTGGTCTGTACGGCCGAACGCGGCCTGTGCGGCGCCTTCAATTCCTCGATCGTCCGTCTGGCGCGCGAGCATATCAATGCGCTGCTGAACCAGGGCAAAGAGGTCAAAATCCTCTGCGTCGGCCGCAAGGGCGCCGACCAGCTCCGCCGCGTCTATGGCAAATACATCATCGAAATCGTCGAGTTGCGCGGCGTCAAGACGATGGGCTTTGCCCAGGCGCAGATGGTCGCCGACAAGATCGTGGCGCGGTTCGACAACAATGAATTCGACGTCGCAACCATCTTCTTCTCGCGCTTCAAGTCGGTGATTGCGCAGATCCCGACCGCGCTGCAGGTCATCCGCCGGTGTTCGAGCCGGTGGCGAAAGAGGCGGGCCCGTCGGCGGCCTACGAATACGAGCCGGAGGAAGAGGAAATCCTCGGCGACCTGCTGCCGCGCAATCTGTCGATCCAGGTGTTCCGCGCGCTGTTGGAAAACGCCGCGTCCGAGCAGGGCGCGCGCATGAGCGCCATGGACAACGCCACCCGCAACGCCGGCGAAATGATCCGCAAGCAGACACTCACCTATAACCGCACGCGTCAGGCGATGATCACCAAGGAACTGATCGAGATCATCTCCGGCGCGGAGGCTCTGTAGCATGGCGTACACCGTTTCAGCGACGACCAAGGGCGGCCGCAACGGTCGCGCGATCCTCGAGAACGGCGGCCTCGCGCTGGCGATGGGGCGGCAAAAGGAATTGGGCGGAAACGGCGAAGGCCACAATCCCGAGCAACTGTTTGCGCTCGGCTGGTCGGCCTGCTTCGGCTCAGCCGTCCTCCTTCTTGCCAAGAACCACGGCCTCGATGGCCAGGATGCGCGCGTCACCTGCACGCTGTCGATGGACAAGGACGAGGTCAGTTTCGGCTTCAAGGCCGAACTCAAGCTCGTCATTCCCGGCGCTGACAAGGCGAAGCTCCAGGCTCTGATCGAAGACGCTCACAAGATTTGTCCGTATTCGCGCGCCACGCGCGGCAACGTCCCCGTGACCTTGACCGTCGCTTGAAGCGCCGTCGTTTGAAGGAGATATGAGAATGGCCACACCGCAGAACGCAACCGGCAAGATCACCCAGGTCATCGGCGCCGTCGTCGACGTGCAGTTCGAAGGCGATCTGCCGGCGATCTTGAACGCGCTCGAAACCAAGAACGGCGACAACCGGCTGGTGCTCGAAGTCGCTCAGCATCTCGGCGAATCGACGGTGCGCACGATCTCGATGGACATCACCGAGGGTCTGGTGCGCGGCCAGTCGGTCACCGACACCGGCATCCCGATCGCGGTGCCGGTCGGCCCGGGCCTCTTGGGCCGCATCATCAACGTCATCGGTGAGCCGATCGATGAAGCCGGGCCGGTGAAGTCGGACGAGCGCCGTCCGATTCACGCCGAAGCGCCGGCCTATACCGAGCAGTCGACCGAAGCGCAGATTCTGGTCACCGGCATCAAGGTGGTCGATCTGCTGGCGCCTTACGCCAAGGGCGGCAAGATCGGCCTGTTCGGCGGCGCCGGCGTCGGCAAGACCGTGCTCATTCAGGAACTGATCAATAACGTCGCGAAAGCCCACGGCGGCTACTCGGTGTTCGCCGGCGTCGGCGAGCGTACCCGCGAGGGTAACGATCTTTATCACGAGTTCATCGAGTCCGGCGTCAACAAGAAGGGCGGCGGCGAAGGTTCGAAGTGCGCCCTGGTGTTCGGCCAGATGAACGAGCCGCCGGGCGCCCGCGCCCGCGTCGGCCTCACCGGTCTGACGCTGTCGGAATACTTCCGCGACCAGGGCCAGGACGTGTTGTTCTTCGTCGACAACATCTTCCGCTTCACGCAGGCAGGTTCCGAAGTGTCGGCGCTCCTGGGCCGTATTCCTTCGGCGGTGGGTTATCAGCCGACGCTCGCGACCGACATGGGCGCGCTGCAGGAACGCATTACCACCACAACAAAGGGGTCGATCACCTCCGTGCAGGCCATTTACGTTCCGGCCGACGACTTGACCGATCCGGCGCCGGCGACTTCGTTCGCGCACTTGGACGCGACCACCGTGCTGTCGCGCGACATCGCCGCCAAGGGCATCTATCCGGCGGTGGACCCGCTCGACTCGACCTCGCGCATGCTGTCGCCGCTGATCGTCGGCGAGGAGCACTATCAGGTCGCCCGCCAGGTGCAGCAAGTGCTTCAGCGCTACAAGGCGCTGCAGGACATCATCGCCATCCTGGGCATGGATGAATTGTCGGAAGAAGATAAGCTGGCCGTGTCGCGCGCCCGCAAGATCGAGCGCTTCCTGTCGCAGCCGTTCTTCGTCGCCGAAGTGTTCACCGGATCGCCCGGCAAGCTGGTCGACCTCGCCGACACCATCAAGGGCTTCAAGGGCCTCGTCGAAGGCAAGTACGATCACCTGCCGGAAGCCGCCTTCTACATGGTCGGCAACATCGACGAGGCGATCGAGAAGGGCAAGAAGCTCGCGGCGGAAGCGGCGTAAAGGATCACGATGGCCACTTTCCATTTCGAACTGGTGTCGCCGGAAAAGCTGCTGTTCTCCGGTGAAGTCGAGCAGGTCGACGTGCCCGGCGCCGAAGGCGACTTCGGCGTGCTGGCGGGACACGCGCCTCATGTTTCGACGTTGCGGCCGGGCATCCTGACCGTGCACGGCACGTCAGGCGAACAGAAGATCGTGGTGCTCGGCGGCTTTGCCGAAGTGTCGGCCGCGGGTTTGACCGTGCTGGCCGACGTGGCCGAATCGGTCGAGGTCATCGACCGAGCCATGATTACAACGCGCATCGGCGAACTGGAACAGCGCATCGAGAAGACCGAAGCCGGCACCGAGTTGGACAAGCTGATCACACGGCTCGATCACTTCAAGACGGTCGATCGCCACCTGACCGGCACGGCGATGCACTAGCCGCTAGGCGCGTGCAAACTTCCCGAACTCCGCGACCACGCGCTCATAACTCGCGCGCTTGAACGGTACCACCAGGTCCGGCAGTTCGCTCATGGCGACCCAGCGCCAGTCGATGAATTCCGGCTCGTGGCCGTCGCCGGATTGACGATGTTGATTTCGCTGTCGGCGCCGGTGAAGCGTAGCGCGTACCATTTCTGCTTCTGGCCGCGATATTTTCCGCCCCACGCCTCGCCGATGATGTCGCGCGGAATGTCGTAAGTCAGCCAGTCGGCGATCTCGCCCAATTTGTCGACCGAGCGGATGCTGGTTTCCTCATACAACTCGCGCAGCGCGGCTTTATACGAGTCTTCGTTTTCATCGATGCCGCCCTGCGGCATTTGCCAGACATGCGTCGTGTCGATGTGCTCGGGGCCGCTGGAGCGGCGGCCGATGAAGACCAAGTTGTCGCGATTGAGCACCATCACGGCGGCGCAGGGGCGGTAGGGGAGGGATTCGTAGGCAGTCATCGAAGCTCCGTCATGCGCGACCTCTGTCGCGCGAAAAAATGACGTTACGATGACTTCGCCTTGTTCGCCACCATGGTGATCGGCACCAGAACGAAACCGCGGCTCTCGACTTTCTTGGCCCATTCGGCGATGCGCGCAACGGCGGCCGGCTGCGCGGTGGCGATGCCGACGGCGGCGCCATTGTCGCGCGCCAGCATCTCGAGCCGCGCCAGCGCGCGGTCGATCTCGACCGGTGACGGCATGGCGTCGAGCACCAGATCGGTCTTGGCGAAGGGCAAATTCTGGCTGCCGGCAATCTGGCCGGCGACGCTGCGCGTCGAGGCGCCGTCGTCGACATAGATCAGCCCGCGTTTGGCGGCATCGCGCAGTACCGGCGACAAAGCCGGCTCGGAGCCGGTGAAGCGCGCCCCCATGAAACTTGTGATGCCGACATAACCCTGGAATCGCGCCATCAGCCAATGCAGCCGGTCGACGTTCTGGTCGGGCGTGAGCGATGTGAGCAGCGTCTGCGGGCCGGGATCGTTGTCGGGATAATCGAACGGCTCCATCGGCACTTGCAGCAGCACCTCGTGATTGTCGCCGCGCGCGTGTTCGGCGAGCTTGTCGAGGTCGACGCCATAAGGCGCGATGGCAAAAGTCACCGGTCCCGGCAACCTGAAGGCGTCGGCGGTGCCCGATGCGCTGATGCCGACGCCGCTGAGCACGATGGCGATGCGCGGGTAATCCTTCTTGTTCGGCGGCAGTTGCAGCGGTTTGGCGTAGGCCACCGATGCCCGCGTGCCGTCCGGGCCGATCTGCGGGATGGCGCCGTGGCGGGTGGTCTCGAGAAGCTTTAGTTCGCCCTGAGGCTTCGCCGCGCCGCCGGCGGGAGGCGCCGGCGTGCCGGGAATGATGACGTCCTGGCTCTTGCCGCTGGAGCCATCGATGATTGTGATGGTCTTGCTGCCCGGCGGCGGACCCGCGGGTTTCGTAGCCGTCGCCGCGGCGTCCGGAATCTTCACGACCGGCCCGTCATAACGCGAATACGCCTTGCCGTCGCCGTCGGCATCCCGCTTCGCCTGCCCCGCGCCGGGTTGCTTGGCCGGCACCACGGCCGTCGGCTCGCCGCCGAGCGGATCGTTGGCGAAGATCGCCCAGCCCGCGACTACGAGCCCGAACAGCCCCAGCAAGCCGGCGACCGCTTGCGGGCCGCCGCGAGGCAGTTTCGAACCATCGCTTTTGTTTGCCTTTGCCTGCGGGGCCGGTTGCCTGCCGAGCGGAGCGTTCAGGTCATCCGGTGCCAAGGCGGCGATCCTTCGCGAATCATCGGCGGAGTCTACGGCCTGGGGGTGAATGGCGCCATAAACGAACGGGGCGGCCTTAAAGGCCGCCCCGCGCGTTAACGTATCGACCCGCCGCTTAGTTCGGAACGGGGGTCTTGGCATTCGGCGGGAACGCCGAATTGACTTGCTTACCGCGCAGCAGGTCCATCGCCATGTTCAGCGCCTTGTCGTTTTTGGCGTCCGGCGGAATGTAGGACTGCGAGCCGGTCTGCTCGGAACCTTCGGCCGCCTTGAGATGGCCGCGCAGCGAAGCCTCGCCCTTGGTGCTGGTGTCGGTCTTGGCCTTGATGTCATCCGGCAGGTCTTGGAGCACCTCGATGTCCGGGGTGATGCCCTTGGCCTGGATCGAGCGGCCGGACGGCGTGAAATAGCGCGCCGTGGTCAGCCGCAGCGCGCCGTTGCCGGAGCCGAGCGGGATGATGGTCTGCACCGAGCCTTTGCCGAACGAGCGCGTGCCGACGACGGTCACGCGGCGATGATCCTGCAAGGCGCCGGCGACGATTTCCGAGGCCGAAGCCGAGCCGCCGTTGATCAGCACGATCACCGGCTTGCCCTTGGTGAGGTCGCCCGGACGTGCGTTGAAGCGCTGGGTTTCCTCGGCATTGCGGCCGCGGGTGGAGACGATCTCGCCCTTTTGCAGGAACGCATCCGACACCGAGATCGCCTGATCGAGCAGGCCGCCCGGGTTGTTGCGCAGGTCGAGCACGTAACCTTTGAGCTTGTCGTCGCTGATCTTGGCGGTGATGTCGTCGATGGCCTTCTTGAGGCCTTCGGTGGTCTGCTCGTTGAACTGCGTCATGCGGATATAGCCGACGTCGTCGTCCTTTATTTCCGAGCGCACCGCGCGCACGCGGATGACGTCGCGGGTCAGCGTGATCTCAAGCGGCTTGTCGGAACCCTTGCGCATCACGGTCAGCTTGATCTTGGTGTTGACGGGGCCGCGCATCTTCTCGACCGCCTGGTTCAAGGTGAGGCCTTGCACCTGGTCTTCGTCGAGCTTGGTGATGATGTCGTTGGCGAGAATGCCGGCCTTCGAGGCGGGCGTCTCGTCGATCGGCGCCACGACCTTGATCAGGCCCTCTTCCATCGTGACTTCGATGCCGAGCCCGCCGAATTCACCGCGGGTCTGGACCTGCATGTCCTTGAAGCTTTTGGAATCCATGTAGCTGGAATGCGGATCGAGACCGGCCAGCATGCCGTTGATCGCGGATTCGATCAGCTTTGAGTCGTCCGGTTTCTCGACGTAGTCCGCGCGCACCCGCTCGAACACGTCGCCGAACAGATTGAGCTGCCGGTACGTATCGGCGACAGCGGCCTTGGCGCTGCCGCTGAGCGCCATTGTGTGCGGTTGCGCCACCAGCAGCGTCAATGCCGCTCCAGCCGCCGCGCCGAGTAGAATGAGTGAGGTCTTGCGCATCATCCGCGAACCTTTTCGCCTTCGCCAGCCGCCCACCATGGGCCTGGATCAACGGGAACACCGTCCTTACGAAACTCGATATAAAGCACCGGTTGGCTGGAACCTGTCGCGAGGATAGCGGCGATATGGGAGCCACTCCCCATCGACGCAACGGGTTCTCCGGTCAGCACAAACTGCCCGAGATCAACTGATATCCGATCCATCCCAGCGAGCAAGAGATGATACCCGCCACCGACATTAAGGATCAATAGCTGGCCGTAGGAACGGAACTGTCCGGCATAGACAACCCAGCCGTCGGCGGGCGCCGTGACCTGGGCGCCGGCGCGGGTGGCGATGGAAATGCCCTTTTCCAACCCGCCGTTCCCGTCGGACGCACCGAATTCCTTCAATTTGACGCCGTTAACCGGTATTGGGACACGGCCGCGCAGCGACGCGAAGGCAAAAGCCGGGGCTAACCGGCCCGGATCGCGAAATGCCGACAAAGCCGGCGGCTGTCGGTGCGCGCGGCTTCGCGGGCGTCACGAATGGCGGGGTCGAGGCTCGCTTCGAGCTTGCCGATCAAATCTTTGAGATTGTCGACCTGGCGGGCCAGATCGGTGGCCCGGGCGCGCTCCGCCTCGAGCGCCTTTTCGCTTTCGGCCTGCTGCTTCTGCCGCGCGTCGACCAGCGCGCTCATGCGCGCGCGCTCGCCGTCGAGCGCGGCGATTTCGGTTTTCTGCCGGTCGCGCTCGGCGGCGATCTGCTTGCGCACGTCGAGTAGCCGCTGGAGATCGCTGGCCAGCGCGTCGACCTCGTGGCGCATTTCCGGCAGCACGGCGCCGAGCACCATGGCGGTGCGCACCGCCTGCAACGCGTCTTCGGGACTGGAGATCAAAGCCGGCGGCGGACGCCTGCCGATGCGCTGAAGCGCGGCCAGCACTTCGCCGATGACGGCGCGGCGGCCGTCGAGCGATTTGCGGATGGCGGTTTCGTTGTCGTCGAGCGGCTTGAGCCGCGCTTCGGTCGAAACGATCGCAGCTTCTGCGTTGCGCAGGCGGCCGGCGGTGTCGATGAGATCCTGATTGAGCTTGCGGCGGTCGGCGCCGATGTCCTCGATGGTGCGCTTGAGGGCGGCTTCGGTTTCGGCGGATTTGCGCTGCGCCTCGCGCGCGGCCTGGAGGTCCTGATCGCGCTGCTTGAGGGCGTCGAGTTTGTCGGCCGGTCTGTCCTGGGCGCCGGCGGCCAGCGGGCACGCGAGCGCCAGCGCCATCGCAAACGTGACGCGCAAAGGTAGGCCGCTCGATCGCCAAATCATCGCAGCCAAATTACGCCCGCTCGGTTCCACGGCAAGTTCATTTTCCGGATATTTCATGGGGGGCGAATGCGACCAATGTGGGACCGGGCTTCTTATCCCTCCCCGCTTGCGGGGAGGGTGGCCGCGAGCCTCTTGCGAGCGGCGGGTGGGGGATGTCAGCCGTAACATCGAAAGCAAACCCCACCCCCGCCGCTTCGCGGCGGCCCCTCCCCTTTCAGGGGAGGGATAAGCGTGCTTCATCGCCCGTATTCTTTACCGGCCCGGGTAGGCCGTCGTTCTGCTCCATCCCCTCGCAAAGTCGAGGGGATGGAGCACCGAGCGGCGCATCCATTTCTCATGTGCGCACCTTCAAACCGGAAGGTTCGGCGCCTCTCGGCGCTCCACCGCGGCGATTTCTGTCCCGGGGACGGCGGCTTCCGGAGCGTTGCGCGTATAAGGATTTGCGCGGGAGGCATCTTGCAAATATTTTGTCGGCTCGGATGGCAGTCCGGGCCGATTTCATTTCAGCAATCTGACTTGCTTCGCGAGTCTTTTACCCTAGCCCAATTTCTCCAAATATCGTTCCACTCTTTTCGCCTAGTGCCTTTGACGATTGGGGATGGATGCAGTGAACGAAATATCTTATACGATTTTCCGCAAAGGCTTCCAATCACCAATTGCGCATTGTTGCCGACCAATACTATCGCTTCTATTTTCCGTAGAAGAATAAGAAGATCCAACAGAGATCGCAAACCGTCTGCACGCTCTGAGGCCGTGACTTTGCGCGTTCTATTCCAACCTGGCACTAAATTCCAGATTACTGTTGACTGCCTCTCTATTCCCGCTTTTGCCATAAAACATAATATCGCAGCCGCGGTATTATCCGGATTATCTCGGCTTATGAATCCTGATCCGGAACTTGCTACTGCTCTTCGACCAGGTTTTTCAAACAGGAAAAGGTATTGGGCGCTCGTGCCGCCGTCCATCGGGTCAAAATCCGGAAACTCATAATCAGGGTGATCGGCGCGGAGGCCATTTACAAAACATGTAAGCGGCTTCATTTCAGGCCAATTCAGCATCTCTATTCGCGCTTTGCGAACGGAGGGATTAGCCAACGTTTTGGGTTCTGCCATTCTGCCTCATGGAGTTTAGCTTTTTCCGCCGTTTCTTGGATTGCGATGGCGTCCCCTTCGGCTCCATACTCTTGAGCGGTTTGGGGCGGGTATTCAATGCTGAGATAACGAGCTTTTCAAAGCGTTGTGCCGCAACATCATCGCTGTAATTTTCATCTTCCTTTTTCATCAGGGTCTCCGATGGATACAAAAAGAGAGATAGAAGAAATCTACGAGGAGATCGAGGCTCAAACGGATCGAGGGGCGGCGATCATTGCTGCGGCTATTCTTGACGACGCACTTAAAAGTCGTCTGATATTAACGTCTAACCTATCAGACCGCATCTTCAGCTACGAAAAGAATGGACCCCTCGCACAGTTTTCAAGCAAGATTGATATGACTGCGGCGACTGGGCTGCTCCCGAAGGAAACCTGCGATTCAATGCACCTGATACGCCGCATCAGAAACAAGTTTGCTCACAGCATAGAACCCCTCAAATTTCAGACCAAGAAATCACCGCTTGGGTTTTAATCAATAAGGGGACTTCCAGCGAACTAGAGGAAGAACGCGATCCAAGGAAACGCTATACCGGGTTTACAGTTATGCTTGCCGCCGCGCTGATCATTATTAAAGACCTGAAAGGCGTAAAGCTCACTTCGCTTAAGGAAGCTAAGGGAAGGCCTGAGGATTTCATGCCCAACTTCACCTCAATAGTCAGGTTTTTGGTGGCGATGCCTGCAAAGAAACCATCGCGATAAAAACGTTCTTTACAACATCCTCATCGTCATAAAACCGGCTGTCGTGCCGGTAATAGGCCCGCGGTCCGGCCTGGACCATTTCAGGCGTTATCTGGACTTCCTTAGGATTTACGTCCGGTTTTGTGGTATCGGCCATGACCACCAAAAATACCATTAAAATATGGCTTTTCGCTGCCCTGTCGCTAATAACTAGGGCTTGCGGGCTGTGGCGTCAAGGATATAATTAGGATTATATGCTCGGGAATTTTAGTGCGACGTTCCCTGACTTGACAGACGCAGAACGGGGCTACTACGCTGGCTCCGACAGGGCAGCGCGGCAGTAGTTTTAGCTTTGGTGGGAGTATTGGTGACCGGGCAATCGGTGAGAGCCGGTATTCTAACTAATGAATCCACCCCCGGTTTTCAAAACCGAGAGAGGAATATCGCTCTTGTTTGGGGAGTCTCTGAGAAATTGGCCGCCCCCGGTCGGGGTCCGTGCGAACAGGTCGAATCCCCTGAAGGTGACATGATCTTCGATCGAACCAATAACTCGGTATCTAACGCAGGCATAGATGCGAGGAACGCCAAAATCGGATGGTTCGCTGCCAATTGTCTTACCTCCCGAATAACCCGGGGCGGTCTGCGTCTCATCGCGAACGATATAGGGGCAAAATGGCGCGATGACCGCCGACTGTTCGATGACGTTTCGGGCCATTTCCGCGTCTTTGTCCCCGGGGTGGAGGATGTGATCAAAAGAGACGCGTGGGTTCAGAGCGGGGTTTTTCCGAAGTTTTGACGGTGACATAATAAGTCATCGTCAAAAGACCATTTTCAATTCTGACTGCGCCTTCGAATCTCAAATCAAGTTCGAGCCACGCGCGATTTTCTACGACCAGCGCATCTCTACTAATTCTATTAGCATTTTTGGATTCAATAACCGCCGATTTAGCGGCAGAGACGGATTCTTTTACGTCGCGGGACTGCAAAATGCCAATAACGAGCAGCCCGAGCGTGGCAAAACCGAGAACGACCGTCGCGTAGAAGAGTCCACGCGTAAAGTCAGCAAGTTGGCCGGTATATTCCGTGAGTTTCGCATCCGTTTCGGCCTTGTTCCTTCGATCAGCAGCCAGCAGCTTCTTCTGCGCGCTCGGTCTCGGTCTTTTGGGCTGGTACAATGTTTACCGTAATAGGCTGTTGTTGGGATTTGTTCTGCTGTTCCCCGGTTTTCTCTTTGCTGTCTTGGGTGGATGGTTGATCGATTATCGGTTGGTTGGGTGGTGACTGCGCCAATGCCACACCACATAAAATCAATAGAGCTATGCCGACGCGAATTAACATACTTCAATCGCCGTTCCGAAAATGTCGTCGTTGAACCGATTATTATATTTGAACTGGCATTCCGCGATGTAGAGCGGCAGATATTTGGCGTTTACCTTGTGATAGCTGCCAACGATGCTGCGCTTGAAAATTCTCCAAAAACCTTCAATCGTGTTGGTGTGAACAGCGCCGACAACGTAGCGGTGCGCGTCGTGCCAAACGCGACCATGCGGATAGTCGGTCAAATCGTTGTAGACGTGGCTTTCGTCGGTCGCGAGCAAGCTGACCTTGTTCGAGACGACTTCGCGGACGAAAGTTTCGGCTTCATATTTGCTGACCGCGCCAAGCACGCGAGTCACCACGTTTCCCTTGCGCTGCACCGCACCGATGATCGGGGTTTTGCCGCGCGTACCGCCGCCAGTCCCGCTACGTCCGCCGTGTTTGTTGATGGCCTTGCCGCCAATGAAAGTCTCATCTACCTCGACAATGCCACCAAGCTTGTCCGGGTTGTTTTCGACAAGAGCCGTGCGGATGCGGTGCGCCATGTACCAAGCGGTTTTGAGCGAACCGAAGCCCATGTAACGCCAGAGTTGGCGGGCGCTGATCCCCTTTTTGCTCGTAAGCATCAAGTGAGTGACCTTGAACCAGTCGCGCAAGGGCTTGTTGGTGTTCTCGAAGATTGTGCCAGCGATATGGGAGAAGCGATAGCCATCAACGGAGCAGTTTTCACACTGCCAATGATGGCCGGACGCCAAGGCGTAGACCTTCTTATTGCCGCAGCGGGGGCATCGCGCGCCATTGGGCCAGCGGCGGGCGACCAGATAGCGGACGCAGGCTTCCTCATCGACAAAAAGGGCGTCGAATTGGGCCGAAGTCATCTGATGGACGGCTTTAGGTTTACGGGCCACGGCGCCTCTCCCTCTCTAATGGGAGGATATTGCCCTATTCCAATCCTTCTGTCAAGTACGGGAACATCGCCATTTTAGTTAATAGCCTTCTTGCCATGCTGACGACAAGAGATTCTCACGCCCGGTGATACGGGTGCCGGTGAGGATGGTGGTGGCGCGGTAGAGCTGCTCGAGCAGCATGACGCGCACCAGTTGATGCGGCCAGGTGGCGGCGCCGAAGGACAGCCGCAGCGTCGCCTTGTCGCGCAAGCTCGGCGCCAGGCCGTCGGCGCCGCCGATCACGAACACCACCGCCGGCTTGTCGTTGCTGCGCCAGCTGGCGAGCCTGCGCGGCGAATTTGGCGCTGTCGAGATTGTCGCCGAGCACGTCGAGCAGCACCACTCCGCCGCGCCAGCCGGGATGATGTTGGCGAGCGCGATCGATTCCTCGAGCATGCGCTTGTTGGCGTCGTCGGCGCGGCTCTCCCTTATCTCGACGATCTCGATATCGCGCAGGCCGAGGTTGCGGCCGGTCTGCGACGCGCGTTTGCGATAGCGCTCGGAAAGCTCGGTTTCCGGACCGGCTTTCAGACGTCCAACGGCGGCGACGACGATGCGCATGCAGGAGTGTATCACTCGTTGAGCGCGCTTCACCTCTCCCATAGGGAGAGGTCGACCGCGCGAAGCGCGCGCGGGTGAGGGTTACGACCACATCTTCTCGAGATTGTAGAAGTCGCGCACTTCGGGACGGAAGATGTGGACGATGACGCTGCCGGCGTCGATCAGCACCCAATCGCCCTGGCGCAGGCCTTCGACGTGGATGTCCTTGACGGCGGCGGCCTTGAGCGCCTTCACCACGCTGTCGGCAATCGAGGCGACGTGAACATTCGAGCGGCCGGTGGTCACGACCATGTAGTCGCCGATGGAAGTCTTGTCGGTGAGGTCGACGGTCACGCTGTGCTCGGCCTTCATTGTCGTCGAGGCGCGCGAGGATCAGGCGGAGCGTCTCTTTGGCGCTGGGACGGCCGGAAGCGATCGGCTTCTCGGCGGCTTTGGCTTTCTTGGCGACGGGTCCGGGCGAACGGCGCTTCGCCCGCGAGACTGCAGATGTGGCCAGGGTGTTATGTCCTTATCCAGAGCGTTTTGCCGCCGGAAGCGGCACAGGCCAGGAAGATAACTATTTTCCGCGCTTCTTGCCACCCTTGGAGGTCTTCTTGGACGCCGCCTTGGCCTTTGGCATCGGCTTGCCTTTGGGCTTGGCCGGGCCTTTGCCGCGCAAAGCGCGCAAGGCGGTCGACGACAGCGGCGATTTGAGCCCGTGCAGGAACGACCACACCGGCGCCTTGCGGTCGGGCAGTGTCGAGGCGGCGTGTTCCGGAATGCGCGAGCGGCCGAGCGCCTGCCCTGCCGGACTGGCGGCGGCGTAAAGGCTCGGGCCGAGGCGGTCGATCACCACGATGGGCACCAGGTGCGCGATCTCGCGCCACTTCTGCCAGCGGTGGAAGCTGCGCAGGTTGTCGGCCCCCATGATCCAGACGAAGCGCACGCGCGGGCAGCGCGCGATCAGCCCACGAGATGGTGTCGTAGGTGTAGCGCGTGTTGATGACGGCCTCGAGGCCGGTGACGTCGATGCGCGGGTGATGCGTCAGCTCGCGCGCCGCGGCGACGCGCTCGCCGAGCGGCGCCAGGCCGCGCGTGTTCTTAAGCGGATTGCCGGGCGTCACCAGCCACCAGACGCGGTCGAGCTTGAGTCGCTTGAGCGCGAGCAAGCTGGCGCCGAGATGGGCGTAATGCGGCGGATCGAAGGTGCCGCCGAACAGGCCGATGCGCATGCCGGGCGCATGAGGCGGCAAATAGCGCTCGGGGCGGGCGCGCAAAGGGATCGTCACGGGCGGATCTGGCCGCTTCCGCGTATGCGGTATTTGAAGGTCGTGAGTTGGTCGACGCCGACCGGCCCGCGTGCGTGCAACCGTCCGGTGGCGATGCCGATCTCGGCGCCGAAGCCGAACTCGCCGCCGTCGGCGAATTGCGTCGAGGCGTTGTGCAGCACGATTGCGGAATCCACTTCGCGCAAGAATTTCTCCGCCGCCGCGGCGTCATCGGTGACGATGGCGTCGGTGTGGTGCGAGCCGTAACGCTCGATATGCGCAATCGCCGCGTCGATGCCGTCAACCACGGCGACGGCGATGACGGCGTCGAGATATTCGGTGCCCCAGTCGTCCTCGCTCGCCGGCTTGACGCGCGCGTCGACCGCCTGCACGGCCCTGTCGCCGCGAATTTCGCAGCCGGCATCGATCAGCATCTCGATCAGCGGCTTGAGATGGGTCGCCGCCACGGCGCGGTCCACCAGCAAAGTTTCCGCCGCGCCGCAGACGCCGGTGCGGCGCATCTTGGCGTTGAGCACGATCTTCTTGGCCATGTCGAGCGAGGCGGCCTTGTCGATATAGACATGCACGACGCCTTCGAGGTGCGCGAACACCGGCACGCGCGCTTCGTTCTGCACGCGCGCGACCAGGCTTTTGCCGCCGCGCGGCACGATGATGTCGATATTGCCGTCGAGCCCGGTGAGCATCATCCCGACCGCGGCGCGGTCACGCGTCGGCACCAATTGAATACAGGCCTCGGGCAGGCCGGCGTCGCGCAGGCCCTGTTGAAGCGCTAAATGAATGGCGCG
Organism: Pseudolabrys sp.; assembly: GCA_037200245.1. Classification (GTDB taxonomy): domain Bacteria; phylum Pseudomonadota; class Alphaproteobacteria; order Rhizobiales; family Xanthobacteraceae; genus Pseudolabrys. The sequence continues at coordinate 106,517 of JBBCIM010000013.1, read as the reverse complement.
GCTCGAGCGCGTCGAGTCGGAACCGCCGCGCAAAAATCGCGGCGTTGCCGGATTTCAGGCACAGCGCGCCGGCGTCGGCGGTGACGTTGGGGCGGCTCTCATAAATGATGCCGATGACGCCGAGCGGTACGCGCACGCGCTCGATGGTCATGCCGTTCGGCCGCGTCCAGGATTCGGTGATGACGCCTACGGGGTCCTTGAGCGCGCGCACCGCCTCGATGGCTTCGGCGACGCCTTCGACGCGCTTGTCGTCGAGCGTCAGGCGGTCGAGCACGGCACCGGACAGGCCGGCGGTTTTGGCATCGGCGAGGTCTTCGGCATTGGCGGTCAGAATCCGGGCCTTCTGGGCGCGGACCGCGGCGGCCATTAAATCCAGCGCCTTGTCCTTTTGGGCGGTCGGGGCGAGCGCCAGAACGCGCGCGGCGGCGCGCGCGGAACGGCCGATCGAGGCCATGGCTTGCGCCACGAACGCGGTCGTTTCTCCTGCTCCTTCAATGCTTTTCAGCGGTGCAGACATATCAGTAACCCGGCAGTTCCCCCCTATCGGGGACGTTTTCCTAACACGTCGAGGTTCCGGCGGCGAGGTGGCCCGGCAAGAGGTATTGCAGGGTTGCATCTGGGGATAGCGTGGATAAACCCCCGGAGGTTGCGCCACACCACATGACTTTCACGTTGGGATGGGAAGCTAGGTAAATACACGGAGAGGGTTGCCCATGGCGTACAGCGAAAAGCGACTGCCGAGCCGGTTCCGGTCGGTACCAAGTTTGTGATCGAGGGGCAACGGGCCGGAAAAGGGGAGGTGCGGGTCACCAAGCGCTACCTCGAATTTCCCGACGGTACCCACCTGCGGCTGCCGGCACGGCAGGGCAAACGGGCCTCGCCGGCGACGATCCGCCGCGTGCGGCGGCACCGGCAGGCGGCCAGTGAGCGAGCGCCACAACCGGGCGGCAAGCTTTAAGCGACGCGCGTGAGAGGTCGCTAGGCCATTGGCCTAGCCACGCTCTGCGGGACATTCCGCACGCGAAAACCCCGGCCTCCGGTGGGCCAGGGTTAGCGGGCGATCGGTCAATCGCCTCTAAGGTACGCCATCCAGAAGATAACCAGATTTTTTCGGTCGTCGCATCGCGCCGTGACAACGCGCTTTTCGGTGCCCGGTTCCCTAGCGGCTGAGGCGCCTACAAAACCTGGCGTGTAGGCCGGAACAGGATCTCGTTGATGTCCACATCGTCCGGCTGACTCATGGCGAAAACGACAGCCCGCGCGAACGAGTCGGCAGGAATTGCGGTGTCCTTATAGAACTGGCGAATTCTCTCGCCCGTTTCCCCCATCGGTTACGGTGTCCGGCAATTCCGTCGCGACCGCGCCTGGCGAGATGACCGTCGTGCGGATATTGTAGGCCTTAACCTCCTGCCGGAGTCCTTCGGAGAGTGCCCGCACCGCGTACTTCGTCGCCGCATAGACCGCAGAGCCCGGGCCGACCTTGTGGCCAGCGACCGACGAGACGTTGACGATGTGACCGGACTTTTGCCGCTGCATGTACGGCAGCGCCGCGGCGATGCCGTACAGCACGCCCTTGATGTTGACGTCGATCATGCGGTCCCATTCGTCGATCTTGAGGCGCTCGAGCGGCGACTGCGGCATCAGTCCGGCATTGTTGATCATCACATCAATGCGTCCGTAAGCCTGCACGGCCGCTTCGACGAGATGTTTGACCTGATTGCGGTCGGTGACGTCGGTGGTCACGGCGATGGCCTTGCCGCCCTTGGCGGTCAGTTCGCTGGCGAGTTTTTGGATCCGCTCGGCGCGCCGCGCGCCCAGCACGACAGACGCGCCTTGCGCGGAGAGAAGCCGCGCCGTGGCCTCACCGAGCCCGCTGCTCGCCCCCGTGATGACGACGACCTTGCCTTCGATGTTATTGGTCATGTGAACACTTCTTTCCATTGACGTTGAAGTCAATCTCGCATCCACCCCCCTCCTTGACCCTTCCCCACAAGGGGGAGGAAACATGTTGAACTCACCGCGCGTATCGATCCAATTTAAACCAATCTTGCTGTAGCTCACTCGCCGCCGAGCACCAGATCGTCGCGGTGGATCATCTCTGTGCGGCCGGTGAAGCCGAGGATAATCTGCACGTCGGCCGACGAGCGACCCTTGATCTTGTCGGCATCGTCGGCGTCGTAGGCAATAAGGCCGCGGCCGAGCTCGGCGCCGTCCGGCCCGCGCACCACGACGGCATCGCCGCGGCCGAAGGCGCCGTCGATCTTGACGACGCCCGCGGGCAACAGACTCTTGCCGCCGCGCAGCGCCTTGACCGCGCCGGCGTCGATGGTCAGCGCGCCGCGCGGCTCGAGCGAGCCGGCGATCCATTTCTTGCGCGCGGTCACCGGGTTGGCCGGCGTCAGGAACCAGGTGCAGGCCGCGCCTTGCGTGATTGCGCGCAGCGGATGCAGCACGCGGCCGGACGCGATCACCATATGCGTGCCGGCGGTGGTGGCGATCTTGCCGGCTTCGATCTTGGTGATCATGCCGCCGCGCGACGTCAGCGATTCCGACACGCCGGCCATCGCTTCGATTTCCGGCGTGATGCGCGGCACCACCGGTACCAGCTTGGCGCCGGCGCCCGAACCGGGCGGTTTGTCGTAAAGCCCGTCGACGTCCGACAGCAGCACCAGGAGATCGGCGCTCACCATTGTAGCGACGCGCGCGGCGAGGCGGTCGTTGTCGCCGTAGCGGATCTCGGTGGTGGCGACGGTGTCGTTTTCGTTGATGACGGGCACGCTGCGCCACTGCATCAGGCGGTCGACAGTCGAACGCGCGTTAAGATAGCGGCGGCGCTCCTCGGTATCGCCGAGCGTCACTAGCACCTGGCCGGCGGTGATGCCGTGCGCGCTCAACACCTCGGACCAGGCGCGCGCCAATGCGATCTGGCCGACCGCGGCGGCGGCTTGGCTGTCCTCGAGCTTGAGCGCGCCGGACGGCAGCTTGAGCACGGCGCGGCCGAGCGCGATGGCGCCCGACGACACCACCAGGATGTCGCGCTGCTCCTTGTGCAGTTCGGCGATGTCGGCGGCGAGCGCGGCGAGCCAGGCGTCATTGAGCTTGCCGGCGGCGGAATCGACCAGCAGCGAGGAGCCGACCTTGACGACGATGCGGCGGAAGCTTTTGAGCGAAGGCGTTTTAGACATGTTCGGCGAAGAGTTCATATCCGGCAAGGCGTTAATCGCGCGCGCTGTCTAGCACGGCCTTTGTCGCCGCGTCATGCCGCGCGGCCTGGCCCATAAAAACGGCCGCCGGGACGAGCCCGGCGGCCGGATGTTTTCGTGCAAGGCTAGAACTTGCCGGGGGTACCGCCGCCTCTCGTGCCACCGCCGGTATCGCCGCCGCGACCGCCACCGCTGCCGCCGCGACCGCCACCGCCGATGCCGTTGATGATGCCGATGCCGCGGATGACGTCACCGGCCTTGATGCCGGGCTCGTCGGTCTTGCGCTTCACGCACTTGTTGCCTTGCCGCACGGTGCCTTCCGCACAAGGCTCAGGCTTCTTCTTTCTGTCGTCCGTCTTGCGGTCGGGGATGCATTGCCCGCCGACCATCTTGCTGCCCTGTTTGCACAGGCACTGGCCGGGGATCGCGCCGGACTGCATCGATGTGGGGCATCCGCAAACACCGTTGGCATTGGCCACTTGCGGCGGTATGCAGACCGGCGGCGGCATACATACACCGTCGATCAGACTGGTGCCCGCCTCGCATTGTTCCGTTCGCCGCTTGTGGTCGTCCGGGTTGATGCAGCTTCCACCAAACGAGACTTGTCCCGGCGGACACGCGCAACCGGTCGGGCCAAGCACGAGCGGCGGCTGACAGACCGGCGGGGTCGGGCTGCAGATCACCTTATTGGTGGCCGTTACGACGTTGACGCCGGGCAACTGCGGGATGGTGCCGACGCCGGTGACAACGCTGTTGGAGGGCGAATAGGTCGCCGGCAACATCGTTGCCCAGGTGCCGGGTGGGCACATGTTTGGCGGCACCGGCTGCGGCCGTTCCGTGATCGTGCATTGGCTGCAGGTCGGAGCGATGACGCCGTTATATCCAGAACTCATCGGGGCATTCGTGCTCAAAGTCGCACTGTTCGGCCCCGTGCATACGACGTCGAAATTGAAGGAAGCAGTGGGCCACGATTTTCCCGAAGGGAGTTGCAGCGTCTTCTGGATGATGAGCGCATTGGTTCCTCCGGGTACAACGCCCGGCGCGCATTCGCATTTGCCCGTGACCTGATTCAGGTGGGTCGGCGGTACACAGGTGGGCGGTGGCGGCACGCATTGGCCGTCCTTTTCAATGGTACCGGTCGGACACGCGCAGAGACCGGTTGCGAGATTTAAAGTCTTGGGCGGCCTGCAGGCGTCCACCTTCGGCACGCACACGCCGCCCTTGTCATCCATGGTGGGCGGGCAGATGCACTTTCCGTTGGCGTCGGGCACTTTCGGCGGCGGGCATGTGGCCGTTGACGTCGCCCGCACGGGCGGTGACGGCAACGCGCACGCGCCGCCAACCAGAACCTGTCCATCCGGGCAGAGACACTGACCGGGGACAGCGCCGGGCGTCATCGGTGACGGACAGGCGCAGACGCCCTGTGAATTGGGCACTTGCGGCGCCGTGCATGTTGGCGGCGGCGGCACGCATATGCCGTCGACCAGCACTCCGCCGTTAGGGCAACGGCAGCCGACGCCGGGAATCATGACCTGCGGCGGCTGGCAAACCGGCGGCGGCACGCATTGTCCGCCAACCATCACATTGGGCGCCGGGCAGAGGCACTGACCGGGGACCGCGCCGGGCACCATCGGCGCCGGGCAGGCGCAGATGTTGTCGACGTTCAGGACCTGCGGCGGCGGGCACACATCCGTCTTTACCGGTTCGCAGCTGAACACGTTCGTCACCGTGACCGTCGTCGGCGATGTCGTCACCGGCACGGGGCTCGCCGGATTGATGCTCGTCCCCCAGGTCGGGGTCGTGCGTGGCGGACAGATGTTCGGCGGCGGCGGCGGCGTTTCGGTCACGGTGCAGGAAGTGGGCAACGTGAGACCGCTGATCGTCTGCGGAATGTTGTCGTAGAGTGTCAGGTTCTGGTCCGGCCCACCGCAGTTGACGGTGAGCGGATAGCCGAGGTTCGGCAGCGTGATCGGGAGTTTGCTCTCCACGTGCTTCACGACGATCACTTCGCCTTCTCTGCCCGGCACGCATTCCAGCTTGTTGATGACCGTAATGCTGACCGGCGTAGTGCCGATGGTCACGCTGGCCGGCGAATAGGTCGTCGACCATTGTGGGTGCATCCGCGGGCTTTTGCAGGCGTTGATCGGCACCGGGATGGCGCCGGTGTTTTCGGAAACCGAGCACGAGGACCCGAACGGAATGTCGTTGAACGTCTGCGTGCCGCCGTCCGGCAGACTGAACGAGGACGGCGTGCCGCAGGTGCTGGTGATCGGATAGGTCCAGCCGGTGACATTGCCCTCGGTCAGGTTCTGAACCTTCTTTTCGACGATGAAGACGCCGCCCGGCTTGGTGACGGTGGCGCAGGACTGGTCGTTCGAGGGGTCGCTGTCGACATAGTCCGAGCCGGGTTTGATGCCGACGATGGCGCAGTTCGTGATCGGCGGGTAAGGCCCGTTGCCGATCGCCCGCGCCACGATATCGATCGTGCTCAGCACCTGGCCCTGCGTTATCGGACCGCCGTTATAGGTGCAGGTCAGCGTGCCGCCGGCCGGTATCGTCGGCGGTGCGTTGCAGCTCCAATCCGACGGCGGCGACGATGTGGCGCTGTCGAATTGCATCCCCGTCGGAACGACATCCGTTATGGTGACGATGCCGTTGGCGTTGATCGCGCCGGTCACGTCGGTGACTTTGAGGTGCCAGCCGTACCACGGTACATCCGCCGGGGGGCTGGTGTCGCCGGTCTTCTCGACCTTGAGATCGATCGGCGTTCCTTTCACGCAGAGCCCATCTTGATTGACGGTGCCGTCTGGACAGGCGCATGGGCCGGGTACCAGCGGTTTCTGACACACCGGCGGCACGCATTTGCCGCCCTGCAGAACGCCGCCGTCCGGACAGATGCAGGTGCCATGGGGACCGTTGACCAGCGGCGGCCGGCATCGCACCGGCACGCATTTGCCATCTACCATCGTCATGCCTATCGGGCAGACGCAGACGCCCGGCACTTCGCCGATAACCATCGGCGGCGGACATTTCTTAACGCCGTCATAGAAGATCACCGGCACGCATTTGCCGTCACGCAGCACGGTGCCGAAAGGGCACTTGCACGTGCCGGTCTGCGGATTGAAAACTTGCGGCGCGGGACAATCCCGCTTCACGCATTCCTTGCCTTCGAGCACGGTGCCCTCCGGGCACACGCAGGTCGGCGTGCACACGTTGTGGCCGCCGGTCCCGGTGCCGACAGGAATGATATTGGCAACCGGCGCGACATTGGCGGCAGGCGCGGCGCAAGGCGTCGTCAAGATGCGCACGCTGCCCATGTGGCCGACGGCGCGGGCGTCGCGAAGTTTGTCGTCGTAGTCGACGAAATAGCTGGTCGCCGGCGGTTCGTTGCCACGGCGCACCAGATCGGAGTGACCGCCTTGCAGGCCATGAACGACCAGCGGGCCGCCCGGATCGAGCTGGCTGCGCAGCGCCGGATTGTTGCGGAGATTTTGTCCGGTGGTCCACAGCGCCGCGTCGCAGGCCTGCGGCGCCAGCGCGCCGTCCTGGCCATAGCCGTAGCCGAGCGCGACGCCGCCGTTGGTATTGCGCAAATTGCCGGCGAAGCCGACGGCATATTCCTCGGCGACCAGTTTCCAGCGGCCGGGCGACGGCGGATCGTTCGGACCTTTCAGCGAGACCCGCAGCACCTGCGGCTCGCCGGGGCGCGTGAAGGCGGAATAATCGTAGGAGCCGGCGACCAGCGCGCGCTGCGCCAGGAGCATCGCGCCATTGCCAGCAAAGGCGATATCCGACACGGGCAGCGGACCGGCTTGCGCCGGAACGTCGAACTCCCAACGCGCATCGGCGGCAAAGCCGCCGTCGCGCGCGATGCCGACCGACCAGATCTGCGGTCCGGCGACGACGGAGTAAAAGAGCCGGCCTTGATGCACGGCGAGGCCCCAGACGCGGCGCGGCGCCGGTGCGTAGCCCCAGGTCTCGGGCTTTTCGCTGTCGAAGCGTTCGGTGGCGATGTTCGGACGGTTGCGCGGATCGAAGGCGACCGGCGCAAGCTTGGCGGCGGCAAGACCGGTGGCGCCGTGATCGTAACGACCGAGGTCTTTGCCATCGAGATCGAAGCGATGAACCATGCCGGTGTAGAGATCCGACACGAACAACTGCTTATGTTCGGCGTCGTAAGCCAGATTGCCGAGGCCGGCGCCGGGATTGGGCACGCCGTCGAGCGTGACGTTGGCGAACAGCGATACCGTGCCGGTGCGGCCATCGATTTTGTAGATGGCGCCGGGGCTGCCTTGCAGGTCGAGGCCGAATTGTCCCTTCATCCAGCCGGCGCCGGGGCCGCCTTTCTTCATGCGCTCCGGGGAGCCATCGCGTCCGCGCTTGACGATGTTGAGGCCGAACACGGAGGTGGCGCTGAGATAAATGTTGGGCGCTTGCTGATCGTCGAGCGCGATACCGAATACCTGGCCGACGTCTTTCGCCAGCACCTCGAATTTCTTGGGCGCGGGAAACACGCGGCCGTCCCAGACGAAGCCCGGCCGCGACACATCGAGGATGCGTGCCGAAACGCCGTCGGGGTCGATGAAGGTGAGATCGGCTGCGGATTTGTTGGCGGGGCGTCTATTATTCGCATCGGGGGCGAGGGTGCCGGAAAAGCCCGTGACCACTGCGTCGCCCAAAGCCAGGTTCGGCGCGCGGTCGTTGGTTTGCGCACCGGCGCTCGTGCTCAGAATCTGGCGAGCACAAGGAGCGGCAGCAGCCGCGTGATGATTTTAGACAAGATAAAACCCCCCAACCGTCGCGGGCTAATTCCCGCGTCTTGTTCGTCGCCGTCTGTCTGAAAAAGGTTCAACCGGCCCGAGGAAAATTCGGCATCTAGGCTTCTTGAGTTTTTGCCACTTCCAAGTGTGGCATGTCCGTGAACCGTTTAAAAGCACGCCGGTTGCCGCACTGAACCCGGAAATACGCCGCGGATACGTGAGTTTGGGCGGGCGGCAGGCGAAGGCGTTCCCGGAACGCCCCCCCGGTTCCGGCGTTGCCCTCATGACATCAGGTACACTCAAGGACCCGAGCGATGCCGTTTCTTGCCTATATCGCGATCGTTGTTGTTGGGCTCAGCACCATTCTGCTGGAGCTTGACTGGCTGACCTCGCCCTCGGCGGCAAATAAGCCCACCGCCAAGATCGCCAGCACGGCGGTACCGCCGCGCGCCCTTGAGCCTGTCGCCAAGGTGGATGGCCCGAACGCGCAGCTTAGTCCCGTGTTCCCGACCAATCCGAACACGGCCGAGCAACCGGCGGCGCCGGCTCCCGTGGCGCAAACAGCGCCCGCGCCGCAGCCCGTCGCGCAGCCTTCCGCCAATGCTTGCAACTTCCAGGCTTGCACCAGCACGTATCAATCCTTCCGCGCGTTCGATTGCAGCTATCAGCGTTGGACGGCGGCGCGCGCCGCGCCTGCGCGGTTTCGCCCGACGCAAGCCGACGCATTGCCTCGACGCCGGATGGAAAGGCCGAGCCGGCCGCGGCCGGCCGCCTGCAATCGCGCGTCGAAGTTCGCCGCAAGGCCGCCGATCTCGAAGACGCGGTGCACCGCGTGAAAGGACTGACCGACGTGGACGGCGATGACGACGGGCCGCCGGTCGAGAGCCGCGTGATCCTGCTGCGCCGCAACGGAACGCCCTGGTAACTTTGCCGCGCCTGCGGCCTGTCACGCGCGAGCGGGGCTGATATATCATGGCGGCCTCGACGGTGAGACGGCTTTTTTCATGAAGCGATCGTACTTCTTTTACGGTGCCGTACTGCTGGTGGCCCTCTTCAGCGTGCAGACCGGGCTCGAAGTCGTGCCGGCGCCGATGTCGCCGATGCCGGAGATCAAGGTCGTTGCCTTCACGCTGCCGCCGCCGCCCGCGCCGCCTCCGGTCGCGGCAAAGCCTCCGGTGCCTGTTGCCGTGACGCCGCCGGTGGCAGCGCCCGCACCGCCTGTCGCGCCGAAACCGGTGCAGCCGCTGCCGATCGCGGCGGTGACGCCCGCTGCTCCACCCGCGGACATTACGCCGGTGGCGGAAACGCCGAAAGCGCTATGCGATGTAACCGCTTGCGCGGCGGCCTATCGCTCGTTCCGCGAATCCGATTGCACCTATAATCCGAGTTCCGGCCCGCGCCGGCTTTGCACCAAAGGCGTAGTGCCGAAAGAGACAGCGGCGCCCCGCGCCGACGGCGCCACGGGTGCCGGAGCCGCCGAAAGACGTCGGCGCCGCGAGCGACATGCCATCGATCGCCAATCCCCGAGCCGGGCACGGCTGCCGAACCTTCGGCCAATCCGATCTGCAATGTCAGCGCCTGCGCCGCGGCCTATCCGCGCTCGTTCCGCGAGGCGGATTGCACGTTCAATCCGAGCAGCGGGCCGCGCAAGGTTTGCACCAAGTAATCACATCGCGCGTTGCGGCGCGGACGCCAGCAACTCCTGAAGCTGCTTGGCGTAAAACTTGGCGTTGCCGGTGGTCAGATGGCCGCTGGTCTCGGCGCTTGCCGGGATCAGATAGAGCTTGCCGTTCTTGACCTGCTTGAGCGCTGCCTCGGTGACGCCGGTTTCCGGCGGATTGCGCTCGTCGTCTGCGGCATTGATCGCGAGCAGCGTGGCTTCGATCTTGCCGAGGTCGGGCGCAGCGTCGTAATCGGCGGACGAGCCCCAGGCCCACAGGAAATCATTGGCGTCGGCGGTCATCGGCGCGGCGAGCCGCGCATCGACCGCCTTGTCGGCCAGCGCGCGGGTGGGCGCCTGCTTCTGGTAATTGAGCGTGCCGCCGGCGGTGGCGATGCCGAAGAAGGACGTTGGCGAGTCTCAGCGAGTCGGGCTGTTTGGTGTAGTTGCCGTTAGCGTATTCGGGATCCTGGCGGATCGATTCCAGCATCATCCGCCGCAGCATCCAGTTGCGCGCGGCCATCGCGGTTGGCTGCGACGCCATCGGGACGGCGACGTCCATGAAGGACGGATATTTCTCTGTCCACAGCCAGGTCTCCATGCCGCCCATCGAATTGCCGATGACGACGCGCAGATGCTTGATGCCGAGGCCTTCGGCGAGCAGGCGATGCTGCGCGTCGACCATATCGGCGTAATTGTATTGCGGAAATTTCGTTTTCAGTCCGTCGGAGGGTTTGGCGGTTTTGCCGTGGCCGACCGCATCCGGGATGACGATGAAATATTTCGTGGCGTCGAGCGGCTGGCCGGCGCCGAACAGTTCGCCGGCAAAGCTCGGCGTCAGCATCGCGGCGCCCGAGCCACCGGTGCCGTGCAGCACCAGCACCGGCTGGCCGGACGGCTCGCCGATAGTGATGTAATGCATTTTCAATTCCGGGATCACCTCGCCGGTGTGGAATTTGAAATCGCGCGCCACCCAGTCGCCTTGCTTGGGCGCCGGATATTCGGCGGCGAAGGCATTGGCGGACAGCAACGCAAAAGCGGACGCGGCTATGGCGTGAAGGTGACTCATGGCGTTCTCCCTGAGGCGGCTTTTTTTGAAAGGCTACACCAGGGGAGGAAGCGGCAGGAGGGGGGAGAGGGTAAGAAAGAGACGCCTACCGCGCCGCGACTTTCTGCAATTTATGTTTGTCGGTCTTGTGCTTGCTGGCGGCGAACTGCGTCGCACCGGCGGCTGCCTTCTCCGGCTTCATAATGACGGGGACGCCAGCGGCAGTCTTCACCTTGGCGGCGCCGTGGCTTGCCAGCTTGACGGTTTGCGGCTTTGCAGGCAGTGCCACCTCGATCGTCGCGGTGACGCGCGAACCGCGGCCGGTGATTTTCAGCGGCGGCGTGGCCGAAGCCACCATTCGCTTGGACGCGGGCGGTGCGACGTCATGCTGCGTTCGCGGCGACGGCGCGGGCAGCGGGATCGTCGCCGGTCCGTTCGAGGCATACAAGCCGCGGCGTCCTGGCACGGCGCGTGGCGCGGAATGCGCTGGCCGGAATATCCCTCCGACGCTGTCCAGGTTTCCGCGGGGCGGCCGGTGATGGTCTTGACGTAGCCTTGGGTTTCTTCGGGCAGCTTGCCCTTCTTGCCGAGCCAATCCTGGATGCGCTTGGGACCAGCGTTATAGGCAGCGGCGGCAAGACCGAGATTGCCGAACTGCGACACCAGATTGCGCAGCAGGCGCGCAGAGGCCGGGATCGCCTGCAACGGATCGAATGGGTTCTTCACGCCCATGTCAGCGGCGGTGTCGGGCATGAACTGCGCAATGCCCTGCGCGCCGGCGGTGCTGACGATACCGGGCTCGAAGCCGCTTTCCTGGAACAGCAGGCGGATGAAAAACGGCACCGGCAGGTTGTTGCTTTGCGCCGCCTCGGTGAGCGTGTCGCAGATTTCGCGATGCGTGCGATGCACGACCGGCTTGGCGACCGGCGGCAGCGGGATGCTTTCGGATTCGGCGAATTGCGGCTGCGCGCCTCGCGCAGTCTTTTGCGCCGTGTCCTGGACCGGCGCTTCGCGCGCGATGTCGGCGGCATTGACGTTGATCGGAATGTCGACGTGCACCGGCTCGGCGCTGCCGGTTTCGACAGGCGCGGCTTCGCCGAAAGCTTTGCTTTCGGCTTTCGCGGCGGTGGGAGGGAATTCGTCGAGCGCCAGTTTCATATCGGCGGTCGCGCCGGACCATGTCATCACGCATACACAGGCGGGCACGAAGAGATGCCGCATTCGCTGAACCCTCGTATCGTTAGCGCGCCGCGAGGCACCGCGGCCGCAAATGGCGTCGAAAGGAGATGCCCCCCGTTTGCATCGCGTTTGTGCGGTGCAAATCGGTCAGATTTTGGAAGGGTTATGGCCGAAATTAGGCGCAGTTGCACGGCGAAGCCGCAGTTCCATCGACTTAAGTTCCGTCGTAATGAGCGAAGCGCCAAAAGCGGGCGAGGCAATTTAATAAATAACGACCGAACGTATCGACTTACCTTCGTGCATCAGATCGAAGGCTTCCTTGATCTTGTCGAGCGGCATGGTGTGCGTGATCAGGTCGTCGATGTTGATCTTGCCGTCCATGTACCAGTCGACGATCTTGGGCACGTCGGTGCGCCCGCGCGCGCCGCCGAAGGCGGTGCCTTTCCACACGCGTCCGGTGACCAGTTGAAACGGCCGCGTCGCGATTTCCTGGCCTGAGCCTGCGACGCCGATGATGATGCTCTCGCCCCAACCGCGATGGCAGCATTCCAGCGCCTGACGCATCACGTTCACCGTTGCCGATGCATTCGAACGAGAAATCGGCGCCGCCGCCGGTGAGATCGACCACCGCCTGCACCACCTTGTCATTGCCGATTTCGGCCGGATTGACGAAATGCGTCATGCCGAATTTCTTCGCCATCTCGACGCGCGCCGGATTGAGATCGATACCGATGATCTTGTCGGCGCCGACCATGCGGGCGCCCTGCACGACGTTGAGGCCGATGCCGCCGAGGCCGAACACCGCGACATTGGCGCCGGGCCAGACCTTCGCGGTGTTGATGACGGCGCCAATGCCGGTGGTGACGCCACAGCCGATGTAACAAATCTTGTCGAACGGCGCGTCCTCGCGGACTTTCGCCAAGGCGATCTCGGGCAGCACGGTGAAATTGGCGAAGGTCGAGCAGCCCATGTAGTGGAACACGGCGTCGCCATCGCAGCGAAGCGGGACGTGCCGTCGGGCATGACGCCTTTGCCTTGCGTCGACCGGATCGCGGTGCACAGGTTCGAGCGCTGTGACAGGCAGGTTTTGCACTGCCGGCATTCCGGCGTGTAGAGCGGGATGACGTGTAGAGCGGGATGACGTGATCTCCGGCTTTGAGCGTGGTGACGCCCGGGCCGACCTCGCGCACGATGCCGGCGCCTTCATGGCCCAGGATCGCCGGGAAGATGCCTTCCGGGTCCGCGCCCGACAGCGTGTAGGCGTCGGTGTGGCAGACGCCCGGTCGCCATCACTTCGACCAGCACCTCGCCGGCCTTCGGCCCTTCGATGTCGATGGTCTCGACGGTGAGCGGTTCACCGGCTTTCCAGGCCACTGCGGCGCGGGTTTTCATGAAGGGCTCCTAATTTTCTGTCATGCCCAGCCATAGCCGTCGAAGGACGGCGCCGCTTCGCTCGCCTATGTGCCGGGCATCTCGCTTAGTTGGCAAGGCCTTGCATCGCTAAGCGGGATCGCCGGGTCAAGCCCGGCGATGACGAATCCTATTTTCGCGAGCGCAAGACTTTGCTTTTATCGAACTCGGTCACCACCCAATCGATGAACACGCGCACGCGTGGGGAAAGTCCGCGGCTTTGCGGATAAAGCAGCGACAGCGGCGTGGGCGACGGCGGAAATTTCGGCAGCACCTCGACCAGCCGTCCGGCGGCAAGGTCGGCGGCGAGGCTGTAGCGCGGCACCTGGATGAGGCCGAGGCCTTGTCTCGCCAGCGCGACCAAGGTTTCGCCGCCGGTGACCGTGACGGTGGCCGGCAACGAGACATGCTGCCCGCCTGCCGCTGACCATGAACTCCAGCGGCAGCACGTGTCCGGTCGCCGACGACACGAAACCGATCATGCGGTGGCCTTCGAGTTCCGCCAACGTGCGCGGCGTGCCATGCGCGCGCAGGTAAGCCGGACTGGCGCAGGTGACCTCGTCGAGCGTCGCGATCTGCCGCGCGATCTCATCGTGCTGTCGTGCAACTCGCCCGAGCGGATGACGCAGTCGACGCCTTCGCGGACCAGATCGACGAGGCGGTCGCCTTCGCCGATGTGGAGTTGCAAGGCGGGATATTGTGCCAGGAACTTCGGCAGAGCCGGCAGCACCAGATGACGCAGCAGCGTGCCGTGCACGTCGATGCGGAGCTGGCCGCGCGGCTTGACGTCGCCGAAGCCGCTCTCGGCATCTTCGATGTCGGCGATGATCGACAGGCAGCGGCGGTAATAGGCTTCGCCGTCGAGCGTCGGGCTGACGTGGCGCGTCGTGCGTTGCAGGAGTTGCACGCCGAGGCGGGCTTCGGTCTGGCGAATGGCGTCAGTCGCCGTCGAGCGCGGCAGGCCCAAATCCTGCGCGGCCAGCGTGAAACTGCGGCGGTCGACGATCCGCGTGAAGAGCCGCATGGCGTCGAGGCGGTCCATATTATCCGTATAAGACGAACAGTGTTGTCGAAACAAGGGAGATTATACGAACAATCAAAAGGCCCATATCCGGGACTGAAACCATCACCCTGGAGAACGGTCATGAACGAGAAAAATGCCAAAACCGCCATTGTTACCGGCGCTTCGCGCGGTATCGGCGCGGCGGTCGCCGAGCGCCTGGCGGCCGACGGCTTTGCCGTCGTCGTCAATTATTCCGGCAATGCCGCGGCGGCGGACGCGGTCGTCGCCAAGATCGAGCAGGCCGGCGGAAAGGCGCTGGCGGCTCAGGCAGACGTCAGCGATCCGGCGGCGATGCGGCGCCTGTTCGATGCGGCAGAAGCCAAATTCGGCGGCGTCGATGTGCTGGTCAACAATGCTGGCGTGATGTCGCTGGCCAAGCTCGCTGACGCCGACGACGCGGCGTTCGACCACATCGTCGCCATTAATCTCAAGGGCACCTTCAACGGATTGCGCGAGGCGGGGAGACGGCTTCGCGATGGCGGCCGTATCGTCAATTTCTCCACCACCGTCGTTGCGACCAAGCTCGAAGGCTACGGCATCTATGCCGCGACCAAGGCGGCGGTGGAAATGCTGACCGGCATCATGGCCAAGGAAATGCGCGGCCGTAACATCACGGTGAATGCGGTGGCGCCGGGACCGGTCGCGACCGAGCTGTTCATGAACGGCAAGACGCCGGAATTGGTCGAGCGGTATGCGAAAGGACCGCCGCTGGAACGTCTCGGCACGCCGGACGACATCGCGCGCGTCGTGTCGTTTCTCGCGGGACCGGATGGCGGCTGGATCGACGGCCAGGTGCTGCGCGCCAACGGTGGGCTGGCGTAGTTGCTTCCGTTCGTCCCCGCCCCTGCGGGGGCAGGCTCCAGCGGGGTCCAGGGCTACAGTATCGTCATTGCTTGTGGCTCTGGATTCCCGCTTGCGCGGGAATGAGCGGGGTATGGCGGCGCCCGTAACTTACGGCCGCCAAGCCTCTTCCAGCACATCCGCCTTGTCGCCATCGACGCGGTCGGTGGCGATCACCTTCCACAGCGCGCGCAGGACTTCGGTGACGCCTTTGCGCGACGCCGACGACAGCAGCAGCGGCGTTTTCTTGGCTGCTTTCTTGAGCTTCGCGGTCTGCGCCTTGATCGCTTCCGGCGTCATGGCGTCGATCTTGGTCAGCGCCACGATCTCCGGCTTACCGGTGAGGCCCTGGCCGTAGGCTTCGAGCTCGGCGCGCACGGTCTTGTAATCGGCGCCGGCGTCATCGCCGGTGCCGTCGATAAGATGTAGCAGCACGCGGCAGCGTTCGGTGTGGCCAAGGAAGCGGTCGCCGAGGCCGACGCCTTCATGCGCGCCTTCGATGAGGCCCGGCAGATCGGCCATGACGAATTCGCGCTCGTCGACGCGCACGACGCCGAGCTGCGGATGCAACGTGGTGAAGGGATAGTCGGCGATCTTTGGCTTGGCCGCGGTCACGGCGGCGAGAAAGGTCGACTTGCCGGCATTGGGCAGGCCGACGATGCCGGCATCGGCGATCAGTTTCAGTCGCAGGCGAATGGTGCGCTCTTCGCCGGGCTGGCCGGGATTGGCGCGGCGCGGCGATTGATTGGTCGCGGACTTGAAATAGGCGTTGCCGAAGCCGCCATTGCCGCCTTTCAAAATCGTCACGCGCTGGCCTACTTCTGTGAAATCGGAGATCAACGTTTCGCCGTCCTCTTCGTAGACCTGCGTGCCGACGGGCACGCGCAGCAGCACATCCTTGCCGTTGGCGCCGTGCTGGTCCTTGCCCTTGCCGCCGCCGCCGCTCTGCGCCTTGAAGTGCTGCTGATAGCGGTAGTCGATCAGCGTGTTGAGGCCGTTGACGGCTTCGACCACGACGTCGCCGCCTTTGCCGCCGTCGCCGCCCGACGGGCCGCCGAACTCAATGAACTTCTCGCGCCGGAACGCGATGCAGCCGTTGCCGCCGGAACCGGACTGTATGTAGACCTTGGCTTCGTCGAGGAATTTCATGATCGTGTTTCCTCGCCCGCATCTATACCGTCCACCGCCATGAATCCACTCTCTTCAAGGGTAAAAGCGCCCTCGTCCGCCTTTGCCGGCATTGGGTTAATGCTGGCGGGCATCTTTTTCTTCGCGCTCAACGATGCGCTGGGAAAATGGCTGATTGCGACCTATTCGGTCGGGCAGTTGCTGCTGGTGCGCAGCATCGCCGGACTGGCGCTGCTGGCGCCGTTCATCCAGCGGGCCGGGTGGGGCGTATTCGCCGGCACTCCGCTCCCTTGGGTGCAATGGCTGCGGCCGGTGTTCTCGACCTTCGAGGTGGCGTGTTTCTATTGGGCGCTGGCCTACATGCCACTCGCCGACGTGATGACGTTCTATCTGGCCGGACCAATTTACGTCACCGCGATCTCGCCGTTCATCTTGAAGGAGCGGATCGGCTGGCGGCGCTGGCTGGCGGTGCTCGCCGGATTTGCCGGCGTGATGATTGCGCTCAATCCGTCGGCGCACAGCGTGACGCCGGCCTCGATGGTGGCGCTCGCCGGCAGCTTTGCCTTTTCGATGCTGATGATCTGTACGCGGCTGGTGCGCGGCACCTCGGACATCGTGCTGGTGACAACGCAGACGATCGGCGCACTGGCCTTCGGCTTGGTGGCGGCGCCTTTGACCTGGGTCGCATTGAACTGGGGCGACGCGGCATTGCTGGTGCTGCTCGGCGCGGTCGCCATGGTTGCGCATGTCTGCATCAACCGCGCGCTCAAGCTGGCGCCGGCTTCGGTGGTGGTGCCGTACCAGTACACCACCATCATCTGGGCGATTCTGCTCGGCTACTTTTTCTTCGGCGACATTCCGGGACCGGCGGTGCTCATCGGCGCCGCCATTATCATTGCGGCCGGCATCTATATCTTCGTGCGCGAGGCGAGGCAGGCCAAAACGGTGGCCTTCGCCGATCCGCCGTAATCAACGGCTCGGCGCAGTAAAATGCGTGGTGCCGTCCTGCTTGATGCGTTCCAAGAGATCGACTTCCCACGACAGATAGGCGTTCATCGCGGCTTCGGTGTCGCTGCTCTGCTCATAAGGCTTGAGCCAGACGTCGAGCGGCTCGTCGGCCATTTGCACGTCGGTCGCGACAGGAAATCCGGCAGCCTTCCAGGCGGCGTTGCCGCTTTCGAGCCAGTACACCTTCGCCTTGGTCAGCGCGCGCGCCTCGTCGACCGCGAGCCCGGCGAGCACGCCGTCCTCGGACGTCAGCACCAGCGTGTCGGCGGGCGGGATCTTCGGCAGCGCGCGGTCGAGCCGCGAGCGGATCGCGAACCAGGCGCCGGGAATATGCCCGCGACGGTAATGCGGGCTGGTCGACAGATCGACAATCGTGGCGCAGCTGAGTTTCTTCAGCGCGGCGGCCGAGATGGCAGCGCCCGGCGGCGGCGCGCCAAGCAGCGGATCGGCCGGCCTGCCTTTTTCGTTACCGGCTTCCGGCAGCAGGAACACATCTTTCCAGCCCATCTGCTTGAGCCAGGACCCAGTCATCACCGCGCGCACTTCGTTGTCGTCGCTGAGCACGATGCGGGCGCCGAGCGTGCCGGCATAGAGGTCGGTGGCCTGTACTAATTGCCCGCCGGGCGCCGAGATCGCGCCGGGCAGGTGGCCCGCTTCGTATTCCTTCGGATCGCGCACGTCGAACAGATAGGTCGTGCGCGTCGCATCGGCGCGCCAGCGTTCCAGCGCGGCGCGGTCGATGCGCTCGATTGCGAATTGCCGCGCCACTCCGGCGGTTTGCGATTTGGCCCAGGCGAGGCCGTCGCACGAAACGGCCGGTGCATGCACCGCCTTGCCGCTGTCGCAGGTGAAGCCGGCAAGGTGCCAGCCCATGGTGCCGTTGCGCAGCGCCACGACTTTGTTCGGCACGCCGGCATTGATCAGCGACTGCGCGCCGATGATGCTGCGGGTGCGGCCGGCGCAATTGATGACGATGGTGGTGCCGGGCGAGGGCACGATGTCGCGCACGCGCAGCACCAGTTCGGCGCCGGGCACGTTGGTCGAGGTCGGGATCGAGACGCGTGAATATTCGTCAAAGGGCCGGCTGTCGAGCACCTTGAGGTCGGTGCCGTCGCGCATCATGGCTTCGAGTTCGGCGGCGCTGATGCTCGGCGTGCCGCTGGCATGCTCGATGAATTCGCCGAAGGCCTTGCTCGGCACGTGTACGCCGGAGAACGTGACAAAGCCGGCCCGCAGCCAGGCGGCGACGCCGCCATCGAGATAAGCGAGGTCGGTGTAGCCGGCGCGCTTCAGGATCTCGGCGGCGCGCGCGACCAGGCCGTCATTGTCGTCGCACAGCACGATGCGCGCGGTCTTGCGCGGCACCAGCCGCGCGAAGCGCAATTCGAGGCGGCTCAGTGGCACCGAACGGGCCCACAGCAGATGGTTCTTCGAGAAGACCAATTCCTCGCGCAGATCGATCAGCGCCAGTTCGCCGTCATCGCCGAGCATGGCTTTGACGGCGGCGGGGGCGAGGGGGCGCACGAAATTGTTGTTTGTCATGATCTCTCCGGTGTCATGCGCGGGCTTGACCCGCGCATCCATCCGATTGCGAAAGGGATGGATTGCGGGGTCTCGCCGCTTTCGCGGCGGCCCGGCAATGACGAATAATTACGACCCCGACCCGGTGTACATCTGCGCGACGGCGCCGGTTTTCAGATCGACCTTGATGCGCGGAATCTTGTCGAGATCGGTGCCGGTGACGCGCACGAAGCGCGCGGCGTCGGGATAATCGATCGAGTGGATGGTGCCGTCCTGGTAGATGCCGGCTTGGCCGGGATTGAGGCGGTATTTCTTTATCGGCGTGAGCTTGGCGTGCTTGGGATCGGCGCCGTGGTCCTCGCGCCGCCACTCGATCATGTCGGTGTATTTTGTGGCCTGGCCATAGATGGCCCAGGACGCGCCGTGATCGTGCGGCGGTGACACGCGCGCCTTCTCGTAGATGTGCGCGAGAACCTGGAAGCCGAGCGCGGCGTCCTCGTACAGCACCTTCACGCCGCGCGGCTGATCGTCGCCGCAGTATTTGGCGATGAAATCCGAATTGGCGAGCAGGCGTTCGAGGTCGAGGCGGACTCGTTCGCGCCCCGCGGCGCCCGGATCCCGCGCAAGATTGGAGCGGCAATCGGCGATGAACTGGTCGAGGTCGTAAGGCATGACATTCTCCCGGCGGCTTTTGCCGGGAGTTTTGCGCATCTTGGTGGCGGGCGCCAGCGGCCCTCCCCCGAAAGGGGAGGGGCGCGTTAATTTAGGAAACCCGCTTCATCCGGCCCCAGCCCTTGAGCGCGGACCAGATGCCGCGATCGAGCCGGAAGCGGTCGATCGGTGCCGACGACTTGATGGCGCGGACGCGGCACAGGCCGACGCCGGTCCATTGGAAGCCGCACTTCTCCAGCACCCGGCGCGATGCCGGGTTGGTGACGCGCGCCCCGGCGGTCAGCGCGTCGTGGCCGAGATCGGTGAAGGCGTAATCGACACCGCGTGCAGTGCCTCGGTCGCGTAGCCTTGACCCCAATGCGCAACGCCGAGCCAATAGCCGAGCTCCGGCGTCGTCTCTTGGCCTTTGCTGTCCTGCCGCATCAGGCTGCAGGCGCCGATGACGGCACCATCGCGCAGCGTGATCAGGAACACCGTCTCGCCGGCGGTCTTGTTGGCGCCGGATATGAAATTTTCGGCATCCGACTTTTTGTACGGATGCGGGATGCGCGCGGTGTTTTCGGCGATGCGGCGGTCGTTTGCGAGCGCTGCTACCGTTTTAACGTCCTTCAGACGCGGCGCGCGCATGGCAAGCCGCTTGGTCTCAAGGACGGGGATACAGCCTTCTCGGAAGCTTTCGCTTGGTATCTGTTCCAGCAAGGTCATGGCGCGGGCTCCAGTTTTCCAACTCGGGATGAGTTGCAAAATGCGAAGAGGGGGAGCCGGTCACCCGTCTCCCCCTCTCAGAGCCCAAGAGCCCTGCCCGGTTTGACGAATGACCGGCAGACCTCGATTTTTGGTCTACCGTTTACTCGGCCGCTGCTTCCATCGGTACGATGGACACGTAGGTGCGGCCTTTGGCTTTCTTAGCGAACTGAACTTTTCCGTCGGTGAGCGCGAACAGCGTGTGATCCTTGCCGATGCCGACATTGCGGCCCGGATGCCACGTGGTGCCGCGCTGGCGCGCAAGGATATTGCCGGCGATGGCGATCTCGCCGCCCGCCTTCTTCAGACCAAGACGACGGCCCGCGCTGTCGCGGCCGTTGCGTGAAGATCCGCCTGCTTTCTTATGTGCCATTGCAGTACTCTCTCAAATTCAGTCTTTTACTTGCGCCTAATCTTATCCGAAAACCGGTTCCCACTTTTCAGGATCAGGCGCTACATACACCGATTCCGTGAAGGAATCATCTCACTTTTTCTTGGCCTTCGCCGCCGGCTTTTTTGCGGCCGGCTTTTTGGCCTTGGCGGGCTTTTCGTCGCCTTCCGGCGCAGCTTCTGCCTTCGGCTTGGGCTCGCGCTTGGGCCGCGGCGGCGGCTCCTTCGAAGGCTTTTTGCCCTCGGTCAGGATTTCGGTGATGCGGATCACCGAAAACTCATGACGGGAACCGCGCTTGCGGCGTGAATTCTTGCGCCGGCGCTTCTTGAAGGCGATGACTTTGTCGCCACGGGTGTGCTGGAGCACCTCGCCGGCCACCATCGCGCCCGAAATGGTCGGCGCGCCGATCTGCGGGGTGTCGCCACCCAGCAGCAGGACTTCGCCGAACTCGATCACTTGACCCGGCTCGCCGACGACGCGGTCGATCCGGATGACATCTTCAGCCACGACGCGGTACTGCTTACCGCCGGCTTTAATGACTGCGAACATCGTTCTTCCTCGTGTGTTCGTTACCTGCCTCGGACCATTCCGGGCCGGCTTCTTTCAGTCGGATTTGCTTGTGTTTTAAAGGGCTTAGAGCCCTTGAAAAAAGCATGCGACCCGAAGGTCCGCAATGGCCATGCTTATGGCGGGGAGGGGGCAATTTGTCAAGAAATCCGGCCTCGGTGAGGCGGGGCGCCTATACCCCCGCCGGCCCCCTAACCGTGTATGCTTAACGCGACACGGGGAGATGCCGAGTGACCGATCGAGCGCAGGTACCCCGGCCGCTGCTGCCGTTCCTTGAGCCGTTCTACCGCGCCGTCGTGCCGCTGGCTTGGCCGCTGGTCAGGCTCGGCGTCGGCCTGGATCTGGCCATCCACGGCTGGACCAACCTGATGCGCGGTCCGGCGGCATTGAGCGGCATGTTCGCCAAGATCGGTTTCGATTACGGCTTCGGCTTCGCGTTGTTCATGATTTTCATCGAGCTTGCCGGCGGCATCTGTATCGCCATCGGCCTGGGCACGCGGTTTTTTCGCCGCCGCGGCGGCAATCGAGATGGCCGTGCTGACGATCTACTATTGGGACCACGGCTTCTCGTGGCTCAAGGCCGGTTACGAATACCCGCTGCTGTGGGGCATCGTGGCGCTGGCGATCGCGCTGCGCGGCGGCGGGCCTTATTCGGTCGACCGGAAAATCGGCCGCGAGCTTTAGCTCTTCGATTCCGCCCCGGCATCGGCGGCGACACCGGTCTCGGTGTCGTTTTCCGAATGCGCCAGCCGGTAAGCCGACGCCTAATTCCGTCACCAGAATGCGCGGCGATCCCGGATGCGGCTCGATCTTCTGCCGCAGCTTGCGCACGAAGATGCGGAGGTAATGCGTGTCGTGGACGTGGATCGAGCCCCAGACTTCTTTCAGCAGGTGCTGGTGCGTGACCACGTTGCCGGCGTGTTGCGCCAGCACCTGGAGCAGCCGGTATTCCTTCGGCGTCAGCGTCAGGCGCTTGTCGTTGAGCAGCACCGCGCGCGCGGCGAGATCGATGACCAGCGGGCCGACTTTGACAATCGGCTCGCCGCTTGCCGCACGCATCTGGCGGCGTAGCGCGACGCGCACGCGCGCCAGCAATTCGGCCATGCCGAACGGTTTGACGACATAGTCGTCGGCGCCCATTTCGAGCAGCTCGACCTTGTGCGCTTCGGTGGCGCGCACCGACAAGACGATGATCGGCACGCTCGACCAGGAAACGGATGCGCTCGACCACTTCGGCGCCATCTATATCAGGCAGGCCGAGATCGATGATCGCCAGATCGATCGGCCGCAGCGTCGCCGAGCGGATGGCCTCGGCGCCGGTGGCGGCCTCGTGCACGACAAAGCCGTTGAGTTCGAAACCGGTGCGCAGGAAGCGCCGGATTTGTACTTCGTCATCGACGACGAGCACGATCGGAGAAGGTTCACTCATCTGCGTCGCTTTCGATTTGGTGGGCGGCCGCCTGGGTGACCGGCAGCTGTATCGCCACCGTTGTGCCGAGATCCGGCCCCTGGCTCGATGCATTCATCGTACCACCATTCGCCAAATGAAGGCATTGGCGATCCAGAGGCCGAGCCCGAAGCCGCTGGTGGTGGTTGGCGTGGCGTTCGCCGCGCGAGAAGCGGCCCCACATCTGGGATTGTTCGCTGGCGGTCAGCCCGGTGCCCTGGTCGCGCACGCTCAAGGTCATGTCGCCGTCCGCGGCGCGCGCGCTGACGACGATTTGCGTGCCGGCACCGGAGTATTTCGCTGCATTGTCCAGAATCTGCACCAGGGCCTGCTGCACCAGCACCGGATCGACGTAGATCAACGGCAGGTCGGCCGGTAGGTCGAGCAATACGCGGCGGTCGCCGAGCCTGCGCCGGCAGCGCTCGATGGTCGAATTGATGATGTCGGCGGGCTCGGCCCATTCGGCGTGCGGCTGGACGCCGTCGCTGCTGATACGCGTGGCGTCGAGCAAATTCTGGATGTCGTCGTTGAGGCGATTGGCCTCGTCGCGCACGTCGTCGACCAAGGCACGGAGTTTCTTTTCGTTGGCCAAAGCCGGTGCGGCGCGCAGCACGGTGGCGGCGCCGAGGATCGAGGCCAGCGGCGTGCGCAATTCATGGCTGACCGAATCGATCAAGGCCTCGCGCAACTGGTCGGTCTGCGAGCGCATGCGCGCCTCGCTGATGGCATGCGCAACGCCGAGGCGCTCAAGCGTCGCGGTGGCGTCGGCCAGCACGGCGTCGACCCGGATGCGCATTTCGTCGGAGCTTTCCTTGGACACGCGGCTGAGATTGATGGCGATCACGCCGAACTCGGTGCTCTTGGGCGAGACGGCGCGCACCAGCCAAACCTCGCCATCTGCAGTGACGCTCTCGCTGTCGCTGGCATCGTGATGGCCGCTGGCGACTTCAATCACCGTGGCGAGCACCGGCTGCGGAACCGTGACGCCGGCCCGCGCCCACTGCTGCCGGAGGCGTCGCGCGCGCTGGCGAACAGCACGACCTTGCGCTGCATCACGGCGGTCAGGTGGTCCTCGATGGCGGCATGAATGTCGGAGACGTCGAAGGCGACCGCAAGCCGGCGCGAGAAGGCGTAAAGATCGCGCAGATCGATTTCGCGTTGGCGAGCCATCTCCAATTGCCGCTTCAACGGGTGGCGAGCTGGCTCACCACCACGGCGACGAAGATGAACAAAATGAGGTTGATGACTTCCTGCGGATCCTTGATGCGGAAGCTGTAAAGCGGCGGATAGAAGAAGAAGGCGGAGGCCAGTACCCCGCCGACGCCGCTGTGATGGAGGAGACGATGCCCCAGCGCGTCGCCGCGATCACCACCGGGATCAGGTAGACCAGCGCGCCGTGAGCGAGCCCGAACTCCCAAACCAGCGTAAACATGACCGTGGTGATGCCGCCGACCAGGCCGAGCGTCATGCCGACGCCGGCAGCTCCTTTCGGACGCGGTCGATAACAGGGTGGTTAGGCATCGTCGTTCCGTTGAATGCCGTTCCTTAGGCGCCGGGTTTTAGCTCCACGGCACAATATACCCTGCGCAACCTTGTCTGTCATGGCGCGCTTGGTTACATAGCGCCGTCCAATCCGGGGCCTTTCGGGCTCTTTTTGGGCGTGGAGAGGTGGCAGAGCGGTTGAATGCACCGCACTCGAAATGCGGCATACGGGCAACCGTATCGGGGGTTCGAATCCCTCCCTCTCCGCCAATTACTCGGTCCCGATTTCCGGCATAAGGCGCGCTTAATCAGGCCGTTTCGCGCGTGTCGACGCCTCAACCGGGGCCGACACGCATTGCCTGTACCTGCCGATGTACCACCCGAAGTACCCGTCAATGTCCCCGGCGCCCCCGCCAATAGTCCGGTGGCCAAGAGCCGGCACCGGGCCGCGTCTGGCGTAAAGTCGCCGCCCTATCTGATCGGCGGCCCGGCCGGCTGGCGCTTCCAGATTCGTCTTCCCGCGAACCTTGTCGGTGACGATTTCCGGCTTGCAGAGTGGGCCGTAGCCTTCGCGTCACCCTGGGCCCGCGCGACCGCGGCGAGGCTTGGCGTCTGGCGCAACACTGCGCCGCGCTCTGCCGGACCATCTTCGCGCTCGCCGCAGCAACGAAGAAAGACCGCACCATGGATACCCAATCTCACGGCAACCACGACAACGAACTCGCCGAACAGGTCATCGCCGCGTGTCCCGCGTGTCAGCACGCAATGTTCGTTATGGTTGATTGCTCGCCGGTTGGGACGATCCGCATCGACCATCAGCCGGGAAGTCAGCCGCAACGGCGGGGCGGCTCGTTATCGATCTGCCCGGTCGGATCAAGCTGCCTGGGATCGGGCGCTGCGACCCAAGCTGTGCAAGCTGGCTTGCCGTCCATTCCTGAGCTGGACAGTATCGATCAAGCTGCGGCGGCAATGGTCACCGGAGCAAATTGCTGGTTGGCTCAAACGCACATATCCAGGGGAGCCGCAAAAGCAAGTGTCACACGAGACGATCTATCGAAGCCTGTTCATTCAGGCGCGTGGGGTGCTGAAAAAAGAACTACTTGAGCATCTGAGAGCGAAACGCACCATCCGCCGCTCTAGGCACGCCAGCATGAAACGGAACGGGCTTGGCCAGATAAAGAATGCCGTGTCCATCCGCGAAAGTCCGGCATCTGTCGAAGATCGCGCCGTGCCGGGCCATTGGGAGGGCGACCTAACCGGCGGATCCAAGAACAGTTACGTCGCAACGCTTGTCGAGCGTCATTCGCGCTACGTAATGCTGGTCAAGGTCGCGAACAAGGATACTGAAAGTGTCGTCTCTGCACTGATCAAACAATCACAGAGATTGCCTAGTGAACTTTACCGGTCATTGACCCGGGACAGAGGCAAAGAGCTTGCCGATCTCCAGCGTCTGGCGCTGGCCACCGAGATCGAGGTCCATTTTTGTGACCCTCGGTCTCCCTGGCAGCGTGGCTCAAACGAAACCACCAACCGATTGCTGCGCCAATATCTTCCGCGTGGGACCGATCTGTCGCTGCATAGCCAAGCCAAGCTCAGCGCCATCGCAAGGCAGTTCAACGAAAGGCCACGAAAGACCTTGCTCCATCAAACTCCAGCTGAGAAGTTCGCCAATGTATTGCAGCGATTAGTTGAACCCGCCACATAAAGCGGACATCACGCATTTGCTGCGTTGGCAAATGGGCGCGGTGATTTGGTCACTCTAACCAGTGTTAACAACTGGGTAGTTTGGGACGGCTTTTTGTTGCTCCAAAAGTATCAACTCACGTGAACTACCCGATGTTCCTATAGCCTTCACGTCAGCTACTCGTCTGATGAACAGATGGCACAAGCTTTCGTACTGATTCCTGCAACGCTAATTGATCTTTGCTTTGCCTAAGATTCCATTTTTTGTGTAGCTTTTGTCGAGGTAGATCGTGTGCTTACCATTCTCAAAAGCACCCATAACGCGTTTTTCCATGCGTTTGTGGTAGGGTCAGGCGCCTTGTTGGAGCGCCCCGCATATCGTCTGCACACCATGGCGATCAACAGTCTTACGTTGCCTTCGCTTGGTGCGGCCGCTGTTGGTTGAAACGGCTATGATTTTACCGCTATTCAAAGTTTATATTGGCTTTTAGTGTGTTTTGCAGCCAAACATCTGATGAAACCAGTGTGTGCCACTGGAAAATAGTAGGCATTCGTTCTAAAAGAACAATCTATTGAGACGATCAGAAATGGCATGTTGAAAACACGGACGAAATCAGCGACTGCAAAGCCGAAACGGCGTGCTGCGGACAACGCGTCATCCCCATATGTGAAGGCTTTTGACCCTGCTATGGCCGTGGCCGAGGTAGTCGGCGGCGATAAGGTCCGTAGTGGCGTGCAGTCGATCGGGCGCGCCTTCGCCATCCTCGAAGAAGTGGCGCGCAATCGAGAAGGCATCGGCCTCGCGGACCTCAGCAAGCGAGTCGGCCTGCATAACAGCACTACGTTTCACCTCGTCAAGACGATGGTTTCGCTCGGATATATCCGACAGATCAGCGAGACAAAACGGTATCGCGTTGGAAGGCCGTTATTTGCGCTTGCCGCGAGCGCGCTCGACGAAATGGAGATGGTCAGCGTCGCCACCCCGGTGCTCGAAAACCTCGCTATCGATAGTGGTGAGAGTAGTCACTTTGCCACCCGCATGGGTGACGTCGTCGTCGTTATCGCGCGCACTTCCGGGCCGGGAGCCTTTCAATTGACTGATCGCGTAGGTGTTGTTCGGCCCGCTTATTGTACCGCGTTAGGAAAGGTTATACTTGCGTCGATGAATGCCGTACAACTCGATCGGTACCTGGAACGTGTAGAGCTAAAGCCGCAAGCTGCGAAGACCATTACGGATGTCGCTCGCTTGCGCCGTGAGATCGAAGAGGTGCGCCGCTCCGGTGTAGCGTTCGACGATGGAGAGTTCGACAACGAATTGCGTTGTGCTGCAATGCCTGTTCGCGACTTTAGCGGCAAGTGTCATTGGCGCCGTCGGAATTTCTGGTCCGGTATGGAGACTTTCCATTCACGCGTTACAAAGCCACGCACGGAAAATTAAGCTCGCGGCTCAGCAGCTTTCCGAAGCTTTTGGCGCTCAAGTCGACGGTAAACGTAGCAAGTAAGTCCGTCGGACGGGACGTCGACCACGCGACCCGAGCCCGCGTCTGCTTTTGAAAAGTTGCAATGCTGGCGCGAGCACGCCGGCTCTGCTCGCCACCAGCGCCCTCTTTCGGACCGTTTTCCGATCCGACCTCGCCGGCGGCATATCGTAAAAATCCTGGAAACAGAACAGGCCCAATTTCAGGCCTCCCGAACGCCCATCCTTTAAGAGCGGGTTGTCGGTCTGCGAAATTGTGATATTGCGTTTCACAAAGATGCATTATGTTTATGGATATGACGCGGCCCGCGGCCCGCGGTCCGCGGCGGTGAGAACCTAACACGGCCGCCGCCATTTTAATCGGCGGACGAAACAACATGACGCCAATAAAGGCGCTGGAGGAAACGATGAGTGCTCCAAGTCGAATTGCTGGATTGCTAGTCGCAGATGGCCAAGGGCAGATTGCATTCTCCGCTGGACTTGGAAAGAACCTGCACGTCGCCAGCTTGGTCCGCGATCCCGAATGGCGCTTGGATGCCAAAAGGCGCCGCCTCGTGAATATCGAAATTGACCGGGAAAAACTCGTAATCCTCTGGATTTCGGTCGAGGACTTCTACCTCGGCGTGATCGCCGGCGATGCTTCCGATCCAGTTTTTGAATTCATCGGCGCGATCGATTTCGCCTGGGATATTATTCATCACCTCATTACCGATCCATTCAACGCGATGACGGTGGTCGATGAGAAGGCCAAGATTGTCTATCTCTCTCCGGTACATGAAGGGTTTTTCGGACTCGATCGCGGTGCGGCAATCGGACGGCAAGTCGGCGATGTGATCGAAAACACACGGCTAGACCACGTGGCTCGTACAGGCAAGGCAGAGATCGGTGACGTTCAGCGCATGCGAGGGGAGGAGCGCATCGTTAACCGAACGCCAATTTTTCGTGGAGACCAAATTGTCGGCGCGATCGGCCGTGTCATGTTCAAGGGGCCGGAGCAGGTTTTTGCTCTGAACAAGCGCGTCAATGTGCTGGAACGTGAGCTCGAGTTCTACAAGCGGGAATCTAAAATCCTTCGCCGTGACGCTTTTGATCTTAATAGTTTCGTCGGCAACAGCGACGCCATTCGCCGTCTAAAGGACGATATAAAGCGAGTTGCGCCCCTCGACATTCCGGTCCTGATCCTAGGGGAAAGCGGTACCGGGAAAGAGCTTGTCGCGTTTTCAATCCACAGATTAAGTCCGCGCAGCGACTCAAAAATGGTTGTGGTGAATTCTGCGGCGTTACCGGAGGGATTGGTCGAAAGCGAGCTCTTCGGATATGAGCCCGGCACTTTTACAGGCGCCGACCGGAAAGGGCGGCGTGGGAAGTTCGAGCAAGCGCACGGCTCTTCACTTTTCCTCGACGAAGTCGGGGACATGCCGGTCGACGTTCAGGCAAAGCTTTTACGCGTTCTTCAAGACAATACAGTCCAACGCGTCGGTGGAGAGGCAGGACGACAAGTAGATTTTCGCCTGATCGCGGCAACAAACCGCGACCTCCAGAACTTGATGGGTGAGCAGGGGTTCAGGCTTGACTTTTATTATCGCATAAGTCCGATCGTGCTAACCATTCCGCCGCTACGGGAGCGGCTGGAAGATATACCGTTATTGGTCGATAGCTTTCTCACCGAGTTCAGTACGCGGCATCAGCGCCAAAAGCCGCTCATCGACTCCGATGTTTATCCGTTCCTCGCTAATCAGAGATGGCCAGGCAACATTCGCCAGTTAAGGCATGCGCTCGAACGTGCGGTGATCTTCCTTGAAGGAGATCGGTTGTCGGCGATCAATTTCCAGCGCGCCGACGTATTCACACAGCAGAACGGAGCAACAACGGTACCCAATCATATGCGGCTTCTCGCCCCGGGAAAGCCTGGTCTGCAAGCGGAGATCGAGCGGGTCGAAAGCAAGCTTATTCAGGATACTCTGATACGCTGGAAGGGAAACAAGAAGCGCACAGCGGAAGAACTCGGCATTTCACGATCGTACCTATATAAGAAACTCGGAATGAGCTGAGATCGGGTCGCGGTGTTCAACACCGCCGGCATGGAGGTTACTGAGGATTCAGATGCGGTTCGAAGCGGGCACTCGGGATATAGAGGGATCATCGGTTCAGCCGGAAGGAAATATGTCGGCAAGCAAGGCCGCGTTTGGTTCCTTTTCCAAGTTCATCACCGTTTCGGCCAACCGGTCGATAGACCCGCGCTCGGCGCCCAACCCGGTTTCGAGACAGGCCCGGAACTTGTTGAACATCATGTCTTCGGTCATCGGGGCGTCCGGACCGCCCAGCAACCGTTCGGTCGCGGCGGTAATAGATTTGCCGTCCTGGAACTGAATTTCGACACGCACGGGGCCCATGGCGATGGGGTCCATCTCTTTGTCGATAGAAACGTCCGTTCGCTTCGTGAGTTCGGCTACTGCGGTATCGCCGATGGCATCCGGTCCCAAAGGTTCTCACGTTGACCTGACCATCGCTCAAGGCCCGAGCGAAACAATAAGCCGCGCTGAATTGCGCATGCACCATGGACTTCCGGTTCGGATCGTACGGCTGTCCTACCGATTTGAAATTGACCTCAGGCATGCGAATTTTAATCGACTTCACGTTCTTGGCCAGAACTCCATCACGGTGCATCTGGAGACCGAGGTCAATAGTGCTATGTGTGCAACGACAGCTTGGGAATGGCTTAAATCCGAAGTCCAGAATTTGCCAATGATCCCCAAAGCCATCGAGAAGCCGCTTTGGCATTACTTGACCGCGCTGATGTAGTTGGAAAAGGCCAGCCGTTCCTTCGAGCCCGCGGCGAGGTCCGGTGAGGCCATCACCGGAAAGGTAGGCAGCCATGACGGCGGCCTGAGCAGCAAAGCCTGGACCGACTCGCTTGGTCAACGTTCCGTCGAACATGCTTTGCGCGGACCCGGCGGCAAGGTGTTGAGCAAATCCCAACGCGCTCAGCAGCGCCGCCGGGTCAAGACGCAAGAGTGTCCCGGCGGAGATGGCGGCGGCGATCACGCCGAGGAGTGGCGTCGGGTGCCAACCGATACCCAAACAGTTGTAGCAAGTGAGACCCAGCCTTGCGTGGAGTTCTGCGCCCAATGCGATGGCCCGGATAAATTCGGATCCCCTGACGTCGCCGCGTTCTTCGGTCACAGCGAGCACAGTCGGGAGAATCACGCTCGATGTGTGCACGCGCGCTTCGTCGTGAATGTCGTCGAAATCCAATGCATGCGCCGACGCACCGTTAATAAGGGCCGCCGTGGGCGGAGAAAATTTCTGTTTGGTCGCAAGAGCCGTCGCGTTGCCGCCGCTCTCCCACTTTGAAAGGCGGGAGCGAAGTATCGCATCCCTGGCGCATCCTTGCCAGCGCCAATAATTCCCAAAGTATCCAGTATCAGATACTTCGCTGTACGGACGACATCAGCCGGCAGGTCCTCATACCGCAATGCAGCAGCGGCGACACACAGTTCGCTGCTCAAGCCTTGAATGTCTTCCAAGCGATAGGTGGTCTGTGCGTCCATGACTGTCATCCTCTCCGGCGCGGTCGCGCAACGGGCACTATCGCTGCGGTAAGTCCAGGTTCGCAAAGTTCGTGCCACGGCCCATCATAGGCTTCAGGGACAGTATCGGCTTGGCGAAGGCTGTCTTTGTAGTTTCGACAAACATAGGTTATTGCGTCATGTCCACCACAAGAACGGCGATCGATAATTCTTCGCGTACCTGCGCGCGCTTGCGGGTGGTTTCGTTCTAGCTGGCGCATAGATTTTGCGTCAGGCATCGTGGAAAAGAGAACTGTGGATCGAGATATGCCGTTTGTTTACGTCGTTTGCTGCAACTTTTCTGATCCGAAAAAAGAATGGGATTGGAATAGCTGGTGTAGTGGCCCTAAGATAAGAAAAATACTGGATACGCCTTTTCCCGTGCAGGCCAGCGACTTCGGAGGGAAAGCGGATTCGGGCGGAATTTTCTAGCTTTGTGGTGCTGGATTCGTCTGAAGCTTCACGACCAAGGAGTACACTTCAGATTGTTTTTTTTTCGAATGGCGGCCCTATATAATTGATTGGAATCGCGAACTCTCGACGACATCGATCGGGACGATGCGGAGTTCGAGGTAGCTGTAGACGGCGCCTACAGTTCGTATCGTTCGATAGGATGACAGGTGATGCGGCGGAGGCTGCAAAAGACGCGGTGGCCAAGGTCTTGCCTAATCTTATGTGGTACGCGTCAGCCGGGCTTGGCCGTCACTCGCCTTATGTCATGTTCGCCGTCATCATTACGTGACGCCCGACTTTCTACGCCAGCGTCTGGCACCACGACATGACCAAGGTCGCGCTCGGTCTGGCCGCCGCGTGGATGGGCGTCGGCAACGTCATCATGTTCCGTCTGGTTCAATTTCAGGATCTGACCGATGGACATGTTCTCCTTCATGATCGCCAATATCGGCCGCGACCGCGCAGCCTGATCATGGCGCTGCTGGTGTTTCTCGCCGCCGGCACCATGGCCTTCGCGGCGATGGCCTTCGTGCGCGTGCGCGGCGCGGTCAAGCGGCGCGCCGTCGGCATTCTCGACATCGACGAGCGCGGCGGAAAACCGGGGCGCGCCTGCGCTTCTCCAGCCT
This sequence comes from Pseudolabrys sp., assembly GCA_037200245.1. Taxonomy (GTDB): domain Bacteria; phylum Pseudomonadota; class Alphaproteobacteria; order Rhizobiales; family Xanthobacteraceae; genus Pseudolabrys. Next base: position 74,586 of record JBBCIM010000013.1, on the reverse strand, counting down.
GAAGGCGGTGTCCGCAGCTCATCGAATACACCACCAAGCATTATTCGGCGACCAACGACGGCAACATGAAGGTGCTGCACAACCGCCTGGTACAGGCCGGCATCTACGATCAGCGCGCGGTGGCGTTCTTCTTCATCGCCCGCACGGCGCTCGCGGTCGGGCGTCGCCTTCGCGCTGTTCGTGCTGCTGCCGGCCTTCACCTCGCACGGCGGCACATTTCTGTGGCTGATGGTGATCGTCGGCGGCATCGGCGGCTACCTCGCGCCGGGCATCTACATCGACCGCCGCATCGGCAAACGCAAAATCGAGCATCGCTCCGGCTTCCCGGATTTCATGGACCTCCTTGTGGTCTGCGCCGATTCCGGCCTGTCGATGGAAGCGGCGCTGGAGCGCGTCGGCCGCGAGCTCGGCGACAGCTATCCCTCGCTCACCGCCAACATCCACATTACCAATCTGGAAATCCGCGCCGGCCGCAATCTTAAGGAAGCGCTGGAACGCTTCGCCGACCGGCTGGCCTTGGACGAGGCGCGAGCCTTCGCCACCTTGATCAACCAGTCGATCGATCTCGGCTCCAGCATCACCGACGCGCTGCGGATCTATTCCGACGACATGCGCCACAAGCGGCTGTCGCGCGCCGAGGAGAAGGCCTACGCGCTGCCGGCCAAGCTGTCGCTGCCGATGATGATCTGCATCTTCCGGTGATCTTCGTCGTCATCCTGCTGCCTGTGATCGTGCGGCTGCACTACGGAAATTACTGACCGTAATTCTGCGTATCACAGCCCTTGGAAGCTTTTGTTACCAGCCTCGCCTAGCTTTGAGCCAACACCCAATCAAGACCCCAATACCGGGCGTTTCGAACAGGCTTTGTCATGCGTAAGGAAATAGCCCGGTTCTTGACGGTCGCGGCGGCCGGCCTATGGCTGGCGGGCTGCAACACGACCGGCAACCTCGCCTCCAATCCTTTCGACGGCATGCCCGGCGCCGACGCCAATGCCTCGGTGCCAGCCGGATGCGTCCGTCGAGCCGACCGGCTCGGTCGCGAGCGCGCTGGCCGTGGAGCCGACGGTCAAACCGGCGCTGTACGGCAGCGATCCCAACGACGATTTGAACCTCGGCAAGAAGCAATACCGCGCCAATAATTTCGGCCTGGCCGGAGAAGTATTTCCGCCGCGCCGCCGAGCAGCATCCACGCGACGCCGAAGCCTGGCTCGGGCTGGCTGCGTCCTACGACCGGCTGCACCGCTTCGATCTCGCCGACCGCGCCCTACGGTCAGGCCATCGGCATCGTCGGGCCGACGCCGGAGATTCTCAACAACCAGGGCTATTCCTACATGCTGCGCGGTGGACTACACGCGCGCCCGCGCCAAGTTAATCGACGCCCAGCGCAAGGACCCGCGCAACAAATACGTCGCCAACAACCTCGCGCTTCTCGAAGAGAGCGTCCGCAAGGGCAAGGCGATCGAGTAGCCGAGACTGTCGTCCCCGCCAACGGGTCCGCGCGAAGCGCGGCCCGATGACAGGCTTCGGTGGGGACGCAGCCCTTTCTTCTTTCATCCAGCGTTTTGCTGAAGAGCTGGATCCCCGCCTTCGTGTTGGTGGCGGAGGATGACAGCAGTGCCCTCTCTACTCCAGCCCTTCGATGATGCCGCACGTCGCGCACCACGCTGTCGCCGAGCACCTTCACCGCTGCCTGGTACGCTGGCGAGTCATGCGCGGCGACGGCTTTCGCCAGGCTCTCGAACTCGGTGACGACGACGCGGTCTTTCTGGCCGTGCTCGTAGGCATTGTTGGCATTGCCGCGCGCCAGATACTTGGAGCCGAACGGTGCCGTCGCCGGTCTCGCCAATTTGGCGTAGGCGGCGAGCTTTTCCGGATCCTTGATCTCGCGATAGAACGTTATCCAATAGGCTTTGGGCATGACGGCTCCGGCGGTTGCGGGTGGTGGTCAGGTTGGACCGCCATCGTACCCACAACGGCGCGAGGGGCAACAGCGCTAGCCGCTAAAAGGCAAAATCGCCAGTGCACGTTCCAGTACGCCGTGGCGAATAATCCGCCGCAAATGATGAATGCCAATAGCCACGCGGCGCCGAGCCGAAACCGGTCATCCATTCGACAATCCTGCCGTGCGCCACAGGCTTGGCGCCGGATTGTCCAATTCCGCCGCGCTATGCGCGAGCTGCAAATATTTCCGCGCGATAACGGCATAGCGCTCGATGTCCCCCGCTTTCGTCGATTTCCGATGCCATCCGGAAGTTGTGCCGCGCGTTCTCCAGAAAGACGTCGGCTTTGATTCCACGCGCGGACATTGATGGCTCCGTTCAGCATCGAGGGCGAAGGAACGCGGCTTGATTGTGAACCCGGTGCAAACACGCCCGCGCCGGTGAGCCTCTCTAGCCACGGCAAACACCCGGTCTGTCCGCGACCGAACACAGTGCTGGAAAAATTCTTATTGCCTAGTAAATAGTCCTAGGTTTATTATCTTTCCACCTCACCCACGCGAGGGGCGTTCTGCAGGACGCTGGCAAGACGCGGGGGGAGGGGTGGCGCCTGCGGGCGGGGCTCGTAACCCCGCGCTCGGGAGGCCTCGGGTCGCCGTCCGTCCCCATTATGAGGGGCTGCCTTGAATGGCTGGACGAGACGCCGATGAAGGCGGCGAAAGCCGCCGGATCGGGGAGGGCGGAATGCCCCCTGTCGGCGTCCGGAAGCTACGGTCCCGGGGACAGAAACCGCCACACGTGGAGCGCCGAGAGGCGACGCGCCCTTCGCACGGCGCGGCCGCCGCAAGGCGGATGTGGTTGCGCCTTTCGGCGCTCCACGCCCTCGCATTCTTCGCGCGGGGGCGACTTGCAAAGCCCGGCGCCGTTCGGCGCGCGGCAAGGATAAGCCGTGGGACAAGCGCTACCCGGCGGCATAATATGACCGCTGCGGGGTTGTAACATCCGACTGCCAGCCGGCGATCAGACCGGTCATTCTTGGGGGGAATTCACAATGGCTACCAGCGTAAACGCCGGTGCGCGTCTCGACCGGCTGCCGGTCTCATCGTTTCATTTCCGGATTTTCTGGCTGGTCGGCGCCGGCATGTTCTTCGACGGCTACGATCTCTATGTCGCCGGCGGTGTCATCGCCTCCGTGATCCAGACCAAGTTCTCGACGCCGCTGCAAATTCCGCAATTCGTTTCGCTGACCTTCGTCGGCATGACCATCGCGGCGTTGGTCACCGGATTCGCCGGCGACAAATTCGGCCGCCGCTTCACCTACCAGGTCAACCTGCTGATCTTCGGCCTGGGCCTCGCTCGCCGCGGCTTTCGCGCAGGATATGAACCAGCTATCGTCTGCCGCTTCATCCAGGGTTTGGGTCTCGGCGCCGAAATCGTCGTCGGCTATTCGACGCTCACCGAATTTGTGCCCGCCGAAGTCGCGCGGGCCGCTGGCTTTCCTTCATGGCCTTTCTCGTGGTCGCCGGTTTTCCGGCCACTGCCATTCTCGGCTACCTGATCATTCCGAATTTCGGCTGGCGGCCGATGTTCGTGATCGCCGGCATCGGCTCGCTCGTCGGTCTGTATTTGCGCAAGAACTTGCCGGAATCGCCGCGCTGGCTGGAATCGCAAGGCCGCACCGCGGAAGCCGAAGCGCTGATGCAGTCGATCGAAAAGGAATCCGCGGGCGGCGCGGTGCTGCCGCCGGTCATCGTCGCGCCGGTCGCGCAACTCACGGCGGTCGACATGTTCCGCCCGCCGATTCTGCAACGCCTGCTCGTCGGCTGCTGGGTGCTGATCACGATCAACACGCTGATCTTCGGCTTTGTGATCTTCCTGCCGCAGTTCTTCCTGCGCCAAGGCCTCACCATTACAAACTCGCTGGGCTACACGCTGGTGCTGTCCATCGCCTCGCTGGTCGGCTGCACCGTCGGCGCTTTACGCGTCCCGACGCCATCGGCCGGCGCTGGAGCATCATCGGCGCGTCGGCGGTGACCATCGCCGCCGGCTATGTGTATGCGCGCTTCAACGCGGCATCCGACCCGACCGTCGTGCTCAGCGTCGGCTTCGTGCTGATCGTCGCGATCTATGTACAGACCGCGATTCTATTCGGGGTCTACACGCCGGAACTATTCCCGACCGAGATCCGGTGCGCGCCAACGGCATCTGCAACACGTTCGGCCGCGGCGCCACGGTGGTGTCGCCTTTCGTTGTCACCGCGCTGATGGCGAGCTATCAGTTGCCCGGCGTGGTCCTGGCTGATGATCGGCCTCGTCGTGGTGCAGATCGTGGTGGTGTGGGCCTGGGGCGTCGAGCCGCGCAACCGGGCGCTGGAAGAGGTGGCCAAGTCGCAAGCGTGACGCGGCCGTTTGCCTGGCTGCTCATGAGGCGCTAGGAAAACGCGATGAGCAGCTTGCGACCCGTCACAGTCATCACCGGCGCATCGGCCGGCATCGGCGTCGTGCTGGCGCGGGTTTTTGCCCGCAACGGCCACGAACTGACGCTGGTGGCACGGCGCGGCGATCGCCTGCACGCGCTGGCGATGAGATTGCCGCGACCGGCGCCAAGAAGCCGATCGTGATCGTGGCCGATCTGGCGCAAGCCGGCGCCAGCCGTCAGATCGGCGAAGTGCTGTCGGCGCTCGGCGCCGAGCCGCAATACGTCGTCAACAATGCCGGCTTCGGCCTCGTCGGCCTGGCAGCGGCGCGCGACCGCGCCGAGCAGCTCGCGATGATCGACGTCAATGTCCGCGCGCTCACCGAACTGTCGCTCGCCTTCATCGGCAGCCTGGTGCGGCATCGTGGCGGCATTCTCAACGTCGGCTCGATGGCCGGCTTTCTGCCGGTCCGGCATGGCGGTTTATTACGCCACCAAAGCCTATGTGCTGTCGTTCAGCGAGGCGCTGCACAGCGAACTTAAACCGCGCGGCGTGCGCGTCACCGTGCTGTGTCCGGGGCCGGTGCCGACCGAATTCGCCGCGCGCGCCGGCATAAAGGAGGGCCTGGCGCCGGGTTTGCTGACGCAGAGTGCTGAGGCCGTCGCCGAGGCCCGGCTATCGCGGCCTGATGAGCGGCAAGCGCACCGTGGTGCCGGGGTTGGCCAACAAGGTGATCACCTTGGCCATCCGCATCCTGCCGCGCCGCCTGCTGTTGAGGCTTGTGGATTCGCGGCAAAGCAAGCGCAGGTCCGCGACGCGCACATAGCGGACTGGACCGCCGTCATATTGCAAACAAACGCGAAGCAGCTACTACTCGTGTCATGCCTTCGGCGTCCAAATCGCCATGTTGAAGCCGGTTCTGATCGTTCTCCATCAGGAACATTCGTCGCCCGGACGCGTCGGTCAGACGCTGCAAAGGTTAGGCTATCGCTTGACATTCGCCGCCCGCGCTTCGGCGACCCGCTGCGGAGGACGATGGACGAGCATGCCGGCGCCGTGATTTTCGGTGGTCCGCAGAGCGCCAACGACAACGAAGACTTCATTTCGCCGCGAGATCGACTGGATCGGTGTGCCGCTGCGCGACAAGAAGCCGTATCTCGGCATCTGCCTCGGTGCGCAGATGATGGCGCTGCATCTCGGCGGCCGTGTCTATCCGCATCCGGAAGGGCAGGCCGAGTGCGGCTATTATCCGATCCGGCCGACCGAGGCCGGGCGCGCTTTGTGCTCGGAGTGGCCGGACCACGTCTATCAATGGCACCGCGAAGGCTTCGACCTGCCGAAGGGCGGCGAATTGTTGGCCGAGGGGCGATGCGTTCTCGATCCAGGCCTTCCGCTACGGCACCGGCTACGCGTTGCAGTTTCACCCCGAGGTCACCCACGCCATGATGTATCGCTGGCTGGTGTTCGGCGCCCATCGTCTGGAAATGCCGGGCGCCAAGCCGCGCGCCGACCACGTCTCCGGCCGCGCGGTACACGACGTCGCGTCCATCAACTGGCTGGCCGTCTTCATCGATCATTGGATCGGCCGCAAGCCGGCCGAACAGCCCAGCAGGCCTCTTGAGCGTCGAACCATTGACAAATAGCCACGCGCCCGCATCGTTGGCCCGGGGGGAGTCCCGGGGAATCGAAGGTCACGCGCGGAGGCGTGCGCATGCCTGATTCGAGCGGACACACGGCGGCCCGCTCCCCAGCCGATCCCTCCGGCTTTGAGCGCGATGTTGCGGGCGTCCGACGGCATCCTCGACATGCTGCCGATCGCGACCTTCATCTCCGACGCGCGCGGCACGATTCTGCAATACAACCACCGTGCCGTCGAGATCTGGGGGCGCACTCCCGCCCCCGGCCAGACCCATGACAAGTTCAACCAGGGTTCTCGTTTTTGCGAACTCGATGGCACGCCGTTGAAGCGGTCGCTGCTTTCGGACGTACTGGTGACCGGCACGCCGGTGCGCGATGCCGAACGCATGGTGGTGCGGCCCGACGGCACGCAGTTGATAGTGTCGGTCAATATCGATCCGCTGCGCAACGCAAAGGCGAAGTGGTCGGTGCGGTCAACTGCTTTCTCGACATCACAGAACGCAAGCGCGTGGATGTCGCGCTCGAGACCTCGCGCAAACGCGCGCTCGAACAGGAACAACTGCTCGCGGCAACCTATGAGCATGCCGCCATCGGCATCTCGGAAATTTCTCCCGAGGGAAAATTCCTGCGCGTCAATGAGGCGATTTGTGCGATCTCCGGCTACAGCCGGAGGAGCATCTCGCGATCAGTTTGTTTCATCATACCCATTCGGACGATATCGATCCCGATCGGGACGCCTTTCGCAAACAAGTGCCGGCAGTCTCGAATTCTATTCGATCGAGAAAAGAATAATCCGCAAGGATGGCCGCATGATCTGGCTGTCGGTGCGCTCGTCGCCGGTGCGCGGCGACGATGGACATCTGCTTTATGTGGTGCGGGTGGTGCAAGACATCACCGAACGCAAGACCTCGGAGCGGCGGCAGAGGCTTTTGATCGACGAGTTGAATCACCGGGTGAAGAACACGCTCGCCACCGTGCAGTCATTGGCCTCGCAGACCGCGCGCGGCGCGCCGACGCCGGCGGCGTTCCGGCAAAGCTTCGAAGGCCGGCTGATCGCGCTATCGAAAGCGCACGATCAACTGACGACGCATCATTGGGAAAATGCCGATTTGCGCGACCTGCTGTCGGGCAGTCTCGCGCCTTACGCGGGAGCCGCGCCGGATCGCATCGTGCTGCGCGGCGAAGACGTGGTATTGCGGCCGCGCGCGGTGCTGACACTGTCGATGGCGTTCCATGAGCTGACGACCAATGCCGCCAAATACGGCGCGCTGTCGGTGCCCGGCGGGCGCATCGAAATCCGCTGGCAGACGGCGGCCGGCGAAGCGGACCGACGGTCGACGCTGCGGATCGAATGGATCGAACAGGGCGGACCGGCGGTGGTTGAGCCGGAGCGGCGCGGCTTCGGTTCCAAACTGATCGAAGGCAGCATCGCCGCCGAGGTTGGCGGCAGCGCCAGTTGGTCTTCGAGCCAACCGGGCTGCGCTGCGAGATCGTTATTCCGCTGGAGGCTGCAACAGCGGCCGACACCGAGCAGGAGCCGCAAGGGGTCGATTGGTCGGTATGAGGAAGCGTCTGCCTTCGCTCCTCCGGAGCTACGGCACGACAGCCTTCGTATCAGAGGACCTGCCGAGCCGAAGCTCCGTAGGAGCGAAGGCCTGGTGGAGCCAGGCGGGATCGAACCGCCGACCTCGTCATTGCGAACGACGCGCTCTCCCAGCTGAGCTATGGCCCCGCCAAAGCAACGGCAAATTGGCCGTTTGCGAGCTATTTCTAGCGAGTGGGCGCCATTTAGGGCCAGAGGTCTGGCCTGTCAAGGATGGCTCCCGGGCGCAAAATCTCGGGCTTTGTTGCACAAAGTGCCGGAACCCCTTTTCCTGAGACGGCCAAGCGGCTATTCACCACACGGGCCCCGCGACGGAGCAGTCTATGAATCCATTTCTTTGGCTCGTTGACACCATCATTACCCTCTACATCTGGATTCTGATCGCCGCGGCGGTGCTGTCGTGGCTGATCGCCTTCAACGTCGTGAACACCCGGAACCCGATCGTGGCCGGGATAGGCGAATTCCTCTACCGGGTCACCGAGCCGGCGCTGCGGCCGATCCGTAATCTGATGCCCAACCTGGGCGGCATCGATATTTCGCCAGTGATCCTGATCCTGCTGCTGCTGTTCCTGCAGCGCTTCATCTTCTGGGTCTATGTCCAGCTCTTCGTCTAAGTGACCGCGACAGCGCCGTGGCAGCCGGCCGCCGGCGGCCTGACGCTTGCCGTGCGGCTGACGCCTAAAGGCGGCCGTGACGCCATCGACGGCATCGAGACGTTGGCGGATGGCCGTAGCGTTCTCAAAGCCCGTGTGCGGGCCGCGCCAAGCGAGGGCGAGGCCAATGACGCGCTATGCCGGTTGATCGCCAAGGCGGCGGGCGTGGCGCCGCGCGACGTGGACACTGGTTGCCGGCGCCACCGCGCGCATAAAGCGGCTGGCGATCGCGGGCGATGGTCCAGCGCTGATCGCCGCGCTGAGAAAAACATCGAGAGGCGATAGGAATTGGCCATGACCGCGCGCATCATCGATGGCAAAGCGATCGCGGCGGACTTGCGAGGCAAGATCGCCGGCGAAGTCGTGCGTCTCAAGGCGGCGCACAATATTGTGCCTGGCATCGCGGTGGCGCTGGTCGGCGACAATGCCGCCAGCGACGTCCTATGTCCGCAGCAAGGCCAAGGCGGTGGCGGAAGCCGGCATGCGGTCCTTCGACCGCAGGGCTGCCCGCGACAACAGCCAAAGCGATCTGCTCAAGCTGGTCGCGGAACTCAACGCCGACCCGGCCGTGAACGGCATTCTGATGCAACTGCCGCTGCCGCCGCAAATCGATGCCCGCACGATCATTGCCGCCATCGAGCCGGATAAAGACGTCGATGGTTTCCACCCGCTCAACACCGGCCGCCATGCCAGCGGCATGGCCGGCATGGTGCCATGCACGCCGCTCGGCTGTCTGCTGCTCGCCAAGACCGTGCATCCTTCGCTGTCCGGCCTCGAGGCCGTGGTGATCGGTCGCTCCAACATCGTCGGCAAGCCGATGGCGGCGTTGCTGCTGGCGGAAGATGCGACGGTGACCATTGCCCACTCCAAAACGCGCGATCTGCCGTCTATATGCCGCCGCGCCGATCTGCTGGTGGTGGCGATAGGCCGGCCGGAAATGGTGCGCGGCGACTGGATCAAGCCAGCGCGACCGTGATCGACGTCGGCATCAATCGCGTGCCGGCTGAGGGCGGCAAGTCTCGTATCGTGGGCGATGTTGCGTTTGCGGAGGCGGTGCAGGTTGCCGGCGCGATCTCGCCGGTGCCCGGCGGCGTCGGGCCGATGACGATTGCATGTTTGCTGCTGAATACTTTACGTGCGGCCTGCGCGCAGAAAGGCCTGCCGGCACCGCCGATTTAGTTCGCCTGCCAGGCGTAGGCGACTTTATCGAGCGTCTTGGCGCCGAATTTTTCCGACGAGCGGGCGACGGCGCGGCCGCCGAGCGCGCGATAGAATTCCATCGCCGGCTCGTTGTCGGACAAGGCCCACACCACCAAGCTCTTTAAGCCGCTCTGCACCAGATCCTTGCGCGCGGCGGTGAACAGGCGGCGGCCGAAGCCGAGGCCCTGGAATTCCGGACGCAGATAAAGTTCGTAGACTTCGCCTTCGTAGAATAGGCTGCGCGCGCGGGTTGCGGCCGTAATTGGCGTAACCGGCAATGCGGTCGCCGAATTGCAGGATGGTGATGCGGCTGCCTTTGCGGATCGCCGAGTCCCACCAATCCGGCCCGCGGCGGTTGATCAGCTTGTCGAGTTCGTTGCCGGGGATGATGCCTTGATAGGCTGCGCGCCACGCTTCGTCATGGGTGGTGGCGACGTCTCCGCGTCGGAAGTCTTGGCGCGGCGAATCTCTATGAGGGTCGTACTCATTCGAGAATAGAAGCAACGAACCAACGCCCCTTCAAGCCCTATCGTTAATGATCGGTTAATGGTGTGGATTACTGGCCACAGATGCCCAAAACCGCCTGTGCTGGCGCTGGTAAAATGCACGCGAAGGTCTCGTTTCGGCACACCCTCGCGTGGCTCGCGCCGAACGGCGGGTGCGAATGCCGGCAGACGGCGGCGAAAGCGGGCCAGACTGATTCGAATTCGCCCCAGCGGCGGCGGGCCTAGACCGTCTCGGCGGCTGCGGCTTTGGAGCGGTCTTCACGCTTGCGGTCGGTTTCGTCGAGCAGCTTCTTGCGCAGCCGGATCGACGACGGCGTGACTTCGACCAACTCGTCGTCCTGAATATAGGCCAGCGCCTTTTCCAGCGTCATGCGGATCGGCGGGGTGAGGCGCACCGCCTCGTCTTTCGAGGTCGTGCGGATATTGGTGAGCTGCTTGCCCTTGAGCACGTTGATGACGAGGTCGTTGTCGCGGGTGTGCTCGCCGACGATCATGCCGGTGTAAACCTTCCAGCCCGGCTCGATCATCATCGGGCCCGCGGTCTTCCAGGTTCCACAGCGCGTAAGCGACCGCTTCGCCCTTGTCGTTGGAGATCAGGACGCCGTTGCGGCGACCCTGGATCGGGCCTTTATGCGGCTCATAAGAATGAAAAATCCGGTTCATGATGGCGGTGCCGCGCGCTGTCGGTCAGCAGTTCGCCCTGATAGCCGATCAGCCCGCGGGTCGCGCATAGAACACCATGCGCACGCGACCGCCGCCTGACGGCTTGAGCTCGACCAATTCGCCCTTGCGCTCGGACATTTTCTGCACGACGACGCCGGAGTGGACTTCATCGACGTCAATCGTGACTTCCTCGATCGGCTCTTCCGTTTCGCCGGCGGCGTTCTTGCGCAGCAGCACCTTGGGCCGCGACACCGACAGTTCGAAGCCTTCGCGGCGCATCGTCTCGATCAGAATGCCGAGCTGCAGTTCGCCGCGGCCGGCGACTTCCATCGCGTCCTTGTCGTCGGATTCGCGCACGCGCAACGCCACGTTGCCTTCGGCTTCGCGCAGCAGGCGGTCGCGGATCATGCGGCCGGTGACCTTGGTGCCTTCGGTGCCGGCAAGCGGCGAGTCGTTGACGCGGAACGTCATCGCCAGCGTCGGCGGATCGATCGGCTGCGCCGCGATCGGTGTTTCGATCGACCGGATCGCAGATTGTCATCGCCACGGTGGCGTTGGGCAGGCCGGCCAGCGCGACAATGTCGCCGGCTTCGGCTTCCTCAATCGGCACGCGCTCGATGCCGCGGAACGCCAGTACCTTGGTGATGCGGCCGTCTCGATCGTCTTGCCTTCGCGGTCGAGCACTTTCACGCTCTGGTTCGGCTTTACCGAGCCGGAGCTGATGCGGCCGGTGATGATGCGGGCCGAGATAATTGTTGGCTTCGATGATGGTGCCGAGCAGGCGGAACGGGCCTTCCTCGACCACCGGCGGCTTGACGTGGCTCAGAACCAGATCGAACAGCGGCTGCATACCGTCGTCGTGCGAGCCTTCCAGCGAGGTGGCCATCCAGCCTTGCTTGGCCGAACCGTACAGAATCGGGAAATCGAGCTGTTCGTCGGTGGCGTCGAGGGCTGCGAACAGGTCGAACACTTCGTTGATCACCTCGACCGGACGCGCGTCCGGACGGTCGACTTTGTTGATGACGACGATGGGCTTGAGGCCCATGCGCAGCGCCTTGGACACCACGAATTTGGTCTGCGGCAGCGGGCCTTCGGCGGCGTCAACCAGCACCAAAGCGCCGTCGACCATATTCAAAATGCGCTCGACCTCGCCGCCGAAATCGGCATGGCCCGGCGTATCGACGATGTTGATGCGCGTGCCTTTCCATTCGACCGACGCGGCCTTGGCCAGAATGGTGATGCCGCGCTCGCGCTCGAGGTCGTTGGAATCCATCGCCCGCTCGACCTGGCGCTCGTTGGCGCGGTAGACGCCGGATTGCTGCAGCAGACGGTCGACCAGAGTGGTTTTGCCATGGTCGACGTGCGCGATAATGGCGATGTTACGAAGATCCATAGTCCAGGTTTCCAAAAACGGGGCGGCGGGCCGCATAGGACTTCCCTTAAAGGAAATCCGTCCTCAAAAAGCGACAGGATTGCCGGGACGGCAATCCTGTGACCCGCGACGCAGTGCTTATTGCGGCGCAATATAGTCACGAAGCGGCCGGAAGCAACCGCAGATCGCGGCTTGCGGGCGATTGAGGTTAAGCGCCCGCGGGCGGCTCCAGGACCCGATTTGGCCGCCCGGAGGGCCGAAAACACAGGTATCGAGAGCCGCCGGCTAGGCGAATTGGGGGTCCAGCGTCTTGGCCCACAACGCGCGGTCGTCGACGTCCTTGAGCGTAACCGTCATCTGCTCGCTGGCGCCATCGATGGCGACGTGGCCGAAGAACTGCATGCCTTCGCTTGGCGGCAGGTTCTGGCCCTGCTCCTTGCTGGGCGCCCTTCACATAGACGAGCTGCGGGCCGAAGGTTTTGTCGAGCTGATTGGGGCCGAAGGTGCCGGCGTGAAGCGGGCCGGAGACGAACTCCCAGAAACGGTTCGAAGTCCTGGAACGCCGCTTGTTCGGATCGTAATAATGCGCGGCGGTGTAGTGCACGTCGGCGGTCAGCCAGACGGTATTGCGCACGCCGGCATGTTTGATGAAGGACAGCAAATTGGCGATCTCAAGCTCGCGGCCGAGCGGGGCACCGTCGTCGCCTTGGGCGACGGCTTCGACGCCCCAATTGCGCACAGTGTCATAGACGACCAGCAGACTGATCGGCATGTCGGCGGCGATCACCTTCCATGTCGCGCGCGAGTTCAGCAATTCCTGCTTGAGCCACGCGAGTTGTTTGGCGCCGAGGAAATATGAGTTCGGCCCGTAGCTGGTGTCCTTGTCTTCGCCGTTCGGTCCGCGATAGCTGCGCATGTCGAGCATGAACACGTCGAGTAGCGGCCCGTAAGAAATCTTGCGATAGACGCGGCCCGGTTCAAGTTGGGTCTCGCGCATCGGCATGTACTCATGGAAGGCGCGGCTCGAACGCGCCGCCAGCAGCAACCCATTCTTCTCGACGTACTTCTTGCTGACCAGTTCGGCGCGCGTCATCGGCTCGCCCGGCCACCAATTGTTATACACCTCGTGGTCGTCCCATTGCGTGAACACGGGGACTTCGGCGTAGAGCGCGCGAAAGTTCTTATCGAGCAGATTGTATTTATAGTTGCCGCGAAATTCGGCCAGCGTTTCGGGCTGGCTTCGACTTGGCTTCAGTGACGATGTTCTTCCAGACTTGCCCGTTCGGCATTTTCTGCTCGGCCGCAAGCGCGCCGTCGGCGTAAATATTGTCGCCGCTGTGAATGAAGAAATCCGGCCGATTCTTGAGGATGGTGGCGTAGGTGCGCATGCCGCCGCGCGCCTCGTCGATGCCCCAGCCTTGGCCGGCGGTATCGCCAGACCACACGAAGCTGATCGAGCGTTTGTCGCTCGGCGCGGTGCGGAAGCGGCCGACCTGCGGTTCGCCGACGACGGTCGCCGACGACAGATCCTGGGAAGCGCACGCGGTAGAACATATCCTGTCCGGCCGGGAGACCGTCGATCAGGACCTTGGCTGTGAAATCGCTTTCCGGCAGCGCATCGACGAACGCGCCGCTGTGGATGTTCTTGAAGCTGTCGGTGGTGGAAAGCTCCACCAGCATGCGCGCCGGCGGTCGACGCGGGCCCAGACCACGCCCGAATCGACCGAAATGTCGCCGGACTGCACGCCATGGCTGATCGCCGGACGATCGTTGGCGCGGCTGATGAAGGGTTTGGCGATGCCGCCGAAGCCCGTGAACGCCGTTGCCGCAACACCGGTGGCCAGGAAACGCCGTCTGTCGGTCATGATGCGTCCGCTCATGGTAGCCTCCGCTTGCGAATGGATGGCGACAAGATGCTTGCCGCCGCTGACAATTCGTCGACCCGCCACGTGACGTGTCGATGACTGTGACCCTCAGGCGTGCGGCGGCGGCGGGCTCTGCACCGTCTTGTCGCGCTTGGGTTCAATGCCGATCGACCATAGCGCGCGATCTTGAACGTCCTTGAGGCGTCACCGTCAAAATACCCGTCGCCCCGTCGATGGCGACATGGCCGAAGAACTGCAGGCCGAAGCACGGCGCCAGGTTCTCGCCTTGCTCGGCGCTGCACGCATTCTGGTAGACGACGCGCGGGCCGAATGTGCGGTCAAGCGTGCTCGGCGTCCAGGTGCCGGCATGGATCGGGCCCGAACAAACTCCCAGAACGGCTCGAAGTCCTGGAACGCCGCGTGGCCTGGATCGAAATAATGCGCGGCGGTGTAGTGCAGGTCGGCGGTGATCACAAAGTGTTGGCGATGCCGGCGTGTTGCACGAAGGACAGCAGGTCGGCGATCTCGATGCCGCGGCCGAGCGCCGCGCCGTTGCCGCCGACGCCGGCGGTGACGACGCTCAGCGGCGTATCGGTTGCGATGACTTTCCAGGTCGCCCGCGAGCGCATGAGCTCACGTTTGAGCCAGGCGAGTTGCGCGGGGTCCGAGCAGATAGGCATGCGGGCCGTAGCGGTCGCCCAGAGCGCCGTCGTTGGGGCCGCGATAGCTGCGCATGTCGAGCAGAAAAACGTCGAGCTGCGGGCCATAGGAAATCCTGCGATAGATGCGGCCCGGCTCCGCCGGCGCATAGCGCAACGCATGAATTCGTGAAAGGGCGGCAGCCGCGCGCGGCCAGCAACAATGCACTCTTCTCGGCGTAGCCGCGCCGGTCGATCGTATCGCCCGGCGCCCATTCCTCCATCACTTCGTGATTGTCCCACTGCGCGAAGATCGGCACCTCGGCATTGAAGGCACGGACGTTACCGTCGAGCAGATTGTATTTGTAGTTGCCGCGATAGTCGGCGAGCGTCTCGGCCGATCTGCTTTTCTCCTCGGTGACGATATTGCGCCAAGTCTCGCCGTTCGGCAGCTTCTGCCGCGCCGGGATATCGCAATCGGCATAGATGTTGTCGCCGCAATGCACGAAAAAAATCCGGCCGGTTGCGCAGCATCGTCGCATAGGTGCGCATGCCGCCGCGCGCGGTATCGATGCCCCAGCCTTGGCCGGCGGTGTCGCCCGACCACATGAAGCTGACCGAGCGCTTGTCGCCCGGCGCGTGCGAAAGCGCCGACCGTAGGCTCGCCGATGACGCTGGACGACGACAGATCCTGGAAGCGCAAGCGATAGAAGATGTCCTGCCCGGCCGGCAGATCCTCGAGCAGCGCCTTGGCGGCAAAGTCGCTCTCGGGCAGCGCGTCGACGAAGCCCGTGTAACGAATGTCTTTGAAGCTGTCGGTGGTCGCCACCTCGATCAGCATGCGGGATGGGCGATCGGCCCGCGCCCACACCATGCCGGAATCGACCGACACGTCGCCGGATTGGACACCGTGCGTAATAACTGGGCGCTCGGCCGCGCGCTGAAAGCCGGCGCCGCCAAAGCGCTCGTTGCCGCCGCGGAGCCAAGAGTCGTCAGAAACCGGCGGCGCGTTGTCGCGCTGCCGGAGCGCAAGCGCCCGGACATGAAGGAACCTCCGACGAATCATCGCGGAGGGTGGGGCGCGTTTCTGACAGCGGGAAAAAGGTATGACGACGAGTCCGTGACTCGGGAACTCACGCTCCCGCCGGGCGGCTCCAAGGACCGATTTGCGCGCCTTTGGGCAGTTCGCCTGCAACATCATCATGCCGGCGATGGTCTCGGTGGTGATCAGCCCGACCAGCTTGCCGCCGCGATCGGTGACGCCGACGGCGGGCGCCTGATTTTCGGTCAGCAGCTTGAAGGCTTCGTCCAGGCAACGGCGATGGCCGATGGTCGAAAATTGGCGTTCATGGCATCGGCGACGCGGGCATCCGGCCCGAGCGTCTTGATGGCGCGGATCAACTCGTCGCGGCCGAGCACGCCGGAAGGCTTGCCGTCAGCGTCCACCACCGGGAATTCGCCTGACCGGTTTGCAGCAGTGCTTGCACAGCTTCATCGAGGTGCGCCTGCGGCAGCAGCGTGGCGAACTGTCTCATCATCGCGTAGCTCACCGGTTACGCCCTGCGACGCGGCGCGCAGCGCCACCATGTGCGCTTCGGACGAAGCGGCGAGATAAACGAAGATGGCGATGAAAATCAGGATCGGGTTGAACAGCAAGCCGAAGAAGCCGAGCGCGAAGGCGACGAACTGGCCGATGGCAGCGGCGATGCCGGTGGCGCGCACATAGCCGAAGCGGCTTGCCAGTAGCGCGCGCAAGACGCGGCCGCCATCCATCGGGAAGGCCGGAATCATGTTGAACAGCGCTAGAAACAAGTTCACCGCCGCCAAGCGGTCGACCAGCGGGATCGCCATGTTGTCGACCGCGGCCGCGGGCGCCGGAATGCAGATGCGCGCCGGCCAGCAAGACCAGTGCGCCGGTGATGACGACATTCACGAGCGGGCCGGCGATGGCGATGAGGAATTCCTGGCCGGGCTCTTCGGGAATGCGCTCGAGTTGCGCGACGCCGCCGATCGGCAGCAGCGTCACAAAGGGCGTCGGCACGCCGAAATAGCGCGCGGTGAAGATGTGGCCGAACTCGTGCAGCAGCACGCAAGGAACAGCAGCACCATGAAGGTGAGGCTGTCGAAGGCGGGCCGCGGCGCCGCCCGCGGCGTAGCTGGCGAAGAAGATCCAGGCCAGAAACAGCAGGAACGTGATGTGCACCCGGACGACGGTGCGGCCACCTTGCCGATATTCAAAGACCAGGACATGAAAGCCTCATATGGTCGGGATCGCCGTTAAAAACGGTAATATCGCGACGGACCCATTGCGAGGGCCGCGAGTTCGCTTAGCGCATAAGATCATGCGCAAGAAATAAGGCGAGGGATGTGACATGGCGCAAAAATTGAGCCCCGATGCCCGCAAGGCCGCCTTGAGCAAACTCAACGGCTGGTCGGAGGCGAGCGGCCGGGACGCCATCGTCAAGAAATTTACCTTCAAGGATTTCAACCAGGCTTCGCTTCATGACGCGCGCGGCGCTGGTGGCGGAAAAAATGGATCATCATCCGGAATGGTTCAACGTCTACAAGACCGTCGAGGTGACGCTGTCGACGCACGACGCCGGCGCGTGACCGAACTCGATGTGAAGTTGGCCGAGGCGATAGATATGATTGCGGGCCCCTGAGTTGACGATCCAGTAACCGCTGTCGATGCGATACGGAAAAGCCGGACTACTGGGTCCTCGCCTTCGGGGGGGCGACGGCTTTAGCCAACGCTTCGCCGCCCGTATTCTTTGAAGGCGCCGGGTACGCCTGCATCCTTTTTCCGTCCCTCGAATGAGGGAATGGAGCGCACCCCGATCTCGGGTTTACCCGAGATCGGCATATTTAACGCGATAGGCGCCAGGGCGGTGGTGCATGCCGCCTTAGCGGGGCTGGTGAGGCCCCACTGCGCGCCTTGCGAGGTGCGCGCCCTTCGGATCAAGAGGCTGCGCCTCCGGCGCTCCACTTGGCCAAGCGTTGCGCGGTCTGCGCAGGCTTGGCCGCGATGCGCGTTGTCGGCGCACCGGCCTTGCGCCGTCGCAGGCCGCCCCCACATAGATTTCATGGCATTCGCGGGCGCGGCATTCTGGCGGCGGGACGACAGCGGCGACGGCACGTTGCGCAGCCGATTCTGGCACAAGCTGCGCCGCGTCGTCGCGCAAATTCCTTTCGCCGAGACTTTGCTCGCCGCCTATTACTGCGCCTTCGACCGCGCCACGCCCTTGCAGGTGAAGGCGACGCTGGTTGGGGCGATCGCCTATTTCGTGCTGCCGGTCGACGCCATCCCGGACGTGTTGCCGGTGCTCGGCTTCACCGACGATGCCGCGGTGCTCGCGACTGCGGTGAAACTGGTGGCGAGCCACATCCTTCCCGAGCATCGCGCCGCGCCGCGCGAAAAGTTGGACAGCCTGATGAAATCGGAGCGCGTCTAATCTTAAAACACGTCATGGACGACGCAACGCTCAAGGCCTATGACGCCGCCGCCGCGGATTTCGCCAAGGACTGGCACGACCAGCCGCCACCCTGCAGATTTGCACGAACTGGTCCACCGTTTTTTCGCAAGGGAACGACCGCCGATATCGGCTGCGGCAGCGGCCGCGAAGTCGCTTGGCTCAACGACAACGGTTTCCCGGCCGTCGCGTACGATGCGTCGCGGGGATTGCTCGCCGAAGCGCGGCGCCGCTATCCGCAATACACATTCGAGCCCGCTGCGCTGCCCGCGCTGTCGCCGATTGCGCCGGCGTCCCTTCGACAACGTGTTGTGCGAGACGGTCATCATGCCATTTGCCGAGCGAAGGCGTTGCGGCGTCGGCGCGCCGGCTTGCCGACATCCTCAAGCCGGGCGGCACGCTCTATGTGAGCTGGCGCGTCACCAAGGACGCCGACTTGCGCGACAAGAATGCGCGGCTTTATTCGTCTTTCCGACAGCGACGTGGTGCGGCGCGAATTGCGCGGCATGACGATTGTGTTCGACGAAGAAAGCGTCAGCGAGTCGTCCGGCAAGACGATCCATCGGATTATTGCGAGGAAGTAAAAGCGGCCTAGCGTGTCATTCGCTCTGTCATGGCCGGGCGTGACCCGCCATCCATGATGATTTCCACCGCCGAACATTTACGTAAGTTTTTCACGAGCGCTGAAGCGTGATGGATGCCCGGGTCAAGCCGGGCACGACGCCGAATGTGTTGATCGTCTTCGCACAAATCTACGGATGCAGCACAACCTTGCCCATCACCTTGCGCGCGGCGATGGCCTTGAGCGCGGCCGGTCCCTCGGCGAGCGAATAGACCGCCTGGATGTGCGGCTTCAACTTCCCCTCGGCCACCCAATCGAGGAGCTGTAGCGTGTTGGCGCGGTGGCCGGCGACGTCGCGCTCGGTCCAGGCGCCCCACAACACGCCGCGCACGTCGCAGCTTTTCAGCAGCAGCAGATTGAGCGGCATCTTCGGAATGTCGCCGGCGGCAAAGCCGATGACGAGATAACGGCCGAGCCAGGCGATCGAACGCAGCGCTGGTTCGGCATAGGAGCCGCCGACCGGATCGTAGATGACGTCGACGCCGCGGCCGCCCGTGACGCGGCGCAGCGCTTCCTTCAAATCTTCCTTGCTGTAATCGATCAAGTCGTCAGCGCCGTGCTCGCGCGCGAAGGCGAGTTTTTCCGGCGACGAGGCGCAGGCGATGACGCGCGCGCCCATCAGCTTGCCGACCTCGATGGCCGCGACGCCGACGCCGCCGGACGCGCCGAGCACGGCCAAAGTTTCGCCGGCTTTCAGATCGCCGCGATCCTTCAAGCCGTAGAGCGTGGTGCCGTAGGTGACGCACAAGCCCGCGGCGCGGTCGAAGTCGAGGCCGTCGGGGATTTTGATCAGCCGCTCGACCGACAAAGCGACGCGTTCGCGTGCCGCGCCGGCGCCGCCGTCGTAGCCCATCACGCGGTCGCCGACTTTCACTGCCGTCACCCCCGGCGCCGAGGCTCTCGACCACGCCGGCGAATTCAGCCGCCGGCGAGAACGGGAAGGGCGGTTTGCGCTGATACTTGCCGGCGATGATCAGCGTGTCGAAGAAATTGAGCGCCGCAGAATGGACGCGGATGACCGCTTGTCCGGGCGCGGGCGTGGGGTCGGGAAATGTCGGACAGGGATCGTCGGGCGTTCCGTAATGGGTGCAGAGCAGGGCTTTCATGGGCGTTTGGCGTTCCGGAAATTGGGGGCGCGAGGACCGCTTCTAGCACGGGGCCGCGGCCTGTCAGGCGGGCGGGCGTTAACTTTTCCGGATTAATGTCGCGCCGAAGCGGCCGTTTGTCGCCTTCACATTGCCGATATTCACCCGTAATGCGCTAATATCTCCACGACCTCTCAGGGACGGATCGAATGCCGTCGACAATTGACCGGTAGGGCCGATGAAACGGACTTCTTTGCTCGGAACTGCGATTGCCGTGCTGGCGATTTCCCCTTTTGCATTTTCCCTGCCCGCCCAGGCGCAGGACAAAAAACCGGCAGCCGCCACTGCCAAGCCTGCCGCCAAGCCGGCTGCGAAGCCCGCCGCCAAATCCGACGCGGCCAAGCCTGAGGCGGCCAAGCCCGACGCCGCCAAGCCCAAGGCGGCGCAGGCCAAGGCCGATCCGACCGAACAGGCCGTGCTGCTCGGGCAGTTCGGCGACTGGGGCGCCTACAAGGCGACGCCGGGCGGCAAGAAAGTCTGCTTCGCGCTGGCCAAGCGAGTTCGGCGGCCACGGAACCCGCCGGCCGGCCGCGCGATGCCTCCTACGCCTTCATTTCGACCCGGCCGGCCGAGAAGGTGAAGAACGAGGTGTCGGTGATCGTCGGCTACACGCAGAAGCCGAATTTCGACGCCTCCGCTGCCATCGGTTCGGCAAACTACGTGATGTACACCCAGAACGACGGCGCCTGGGTCAAGAACGCCGCCGAAGAGGCGCAGATGGTCGAGGCCATGCGCAAAGGCGGCGATCTGGTCGTGAAGAGCGAATCCGGCCGCGGCACCAAAACCACCGACACCTACACGCTCAAGGGCCTTGCCCAGGCGCTCGAGAAGGTGGCGGAGGAGTGTAAGTAATTTTTCTGTCATTGCCGGGCTTGACCCGGCAATCCATCTAAAGCGCGGACATTTTCAAAGTGGATGGATGCCCGGGTCAAGCCGGGCATGACGGCCGTGAATTCCAGGTTTGTCTGTGTTAGGTCTTGCTGCCATGACTTCAGTCATTGAAACCTTGCCCTCGATCGAGAAAACGCCGCTTGAGCAATACGTGGCGCCGGAAAAGCCGTCGCTGATCGGGCTGACGCGCGCGCAGCTTGCCGCCGTGCTCGGCGCTGTCGGCGTGCCGGAGGCGCAGCGCAAGATGCGCGTGCAGCAGCTTTGGCACTGGATCTATTTCCGCGGCTTCACCGATTTCAACGACATGACCAGCGTGTCGAAAGAACTGCGCGCGACGCTGGCCGAGCGCTTCACGCTGGCGCGGCCCGAAGTGGTGGCCGAGCAGGTGTCGGTCGACGGCACGCGCAAGTGGCTGCTGCGCCTGCCGGGTGTCACGCAAGGCGAACGCCCGCACGAAGTCGAGACGGTCTACATCCCCGACACCGAGCGCGGTACGCTGTGCGTGTCCAGCCAGGTCGGCTGCACGCTGACCTGCTCGTTCTGCCACACCGGCACGCAACGTCTGGTACGCAATCTCACTTCCGAGGAAGTCGTCGGCCAGGTAATGGCGGCGCGGGATCGTTTGGGAGACTGGCCGGGCGGTGTGCGTCCGACCGACGGCGTCGTGCCGAGCGGCGACAACCGCTGCGTCACCAACATCGTCATGATGGGCATGGGCGAGCCGCTGTATAATCTCGACGCGGTGCGCGACGCGCTGCTGATCGTGTCCGACGGCGAAGGCATCGGCATTTCCAAGCGGCGCATCACGCTGTCGACGTCCGGCGTGGTGCCGAACATCGAGCGCGCCGGCCGCGAGATCGGCTGCATGCTGGCGATTTCGCTGCACGCCGTGCGCGACGAGTTGCGCAACGAACTGGTGCCGCTCAACCGCAAATATCCGATCGCACAGTTGCTGGAAGCCTGCCGCAATTATCCCGGCGTCTCCAACGCCAAGCGCATCACCTTCGAATACGTCATGCTCAAGGGCGTCAACGATTCCATCGCGGACGCCAAGGCGCTGGTGCGGCTGCTCAGCGGCATTCCGGCCAAGATCAATCTCATCCCGTTCAATCCCTGGCCCGGCAGCAAATACGAATGCTCGGACTGGGATCAGATCGAGAAATTCTCGCAGGTTGTGTTCGACGCCGGCTATGCCTCGCCGGTGCGCACGCCGCGCGGCCGCGACATTCTCGCCGCTTGCGGCCAGCTCAAGAGCGCCAGCGAGAAGCTGTCGGCCCGCGAGCGCATGGCGCTGCGCGCGATGGCGATGACGGATTAGCGCATGATCCCGAAAAGTGGGCACCGGTTTTCGGATAAGATCATGCGCAAAAAAATCTAATGGCGCTCTTCGGCCGCATCATCGTTATCGGTTTCGCCATCATGGTGGCCAGCATGGCCGCAGGGATCGCGATAGCCATCGGCGTGCTCGGACCGGAGTGGCACGGCGTCAGCGGCGATGTCGGCGAGCGCTTCGTGTTCTGGGGTACGGCTTTTGTCGGCGCAAGCTTTGCAGGCGCGGCCGGACTGCTGCCGCTGGTGATCCTGATCGCGATTGCCGAGAGCTACAAAATCCGTTCGTTGCTGGTCTATGCCGCCGGCGGCGCGTTGCTGCTGCTGCTCGGGCTTTACGCCAGCGGCTATTCGAACGGCTACGAGGAATCGATCGACCATCCGCCGCAGCCCATTTCGCGCGAGGCGCAGCTTGCCGCCGCGGCGGGCGTGGTGTTCGGGCTGACGTATTGGCTGATCGCCGGCCGCAAAGCCGGCCGTTGGCGCGAGCCGCGAGTCTAGCCCTGTCATGCCGGCCTTGTGCCGGGCATCCACGCCTTTCTTACTACGTAGAACGTGGATGGCCGGACGAGCCCGGCCATGACGAATGAGAAGCTTCTGCTTATCTTCGCGCCCAATCGATCGTCGCTTCCAGGCGGTCATTGCCCCAGAACAATTCGCCATCGGACGTGACGAAGCTCGGCGCGCCGAAAAGCCCGAGCTTCACGGCCTCTTCGGTCTGCGCGCGCAATTTGGCTTTGATGCCGTCGGACTGCGCCTGCTGGAGGATCGCGCCGGCATCCTCGCCGAGATTCTTCAGAATGCCGGCGATCACCGGCGGCTCGCCGATATCGTGGCCCTCGGCGAATTCAGCGGCGTAGACCGCGCGGCAGAAATCCTCACCCCAATCCTGCGCCAAAGCGACCAGCGCGACGCGCGCGGCCAGCAGGCTGTTCTGCGGAAACGGCGAAGGTCTCGTGAACGGCAGCGCTTGCGCCTCGCACAGCCGCTCCAGGTCGCGCCACATATAGCGGCCCTTGGTTTCGTAGAGATTGAACGGCGAGGTGTCCCAGCCCAACGCCTTGAAAATCGGCCCGAGCAGGAATGGCCGCCAGCGCACCGTCACGTCCGCGTTTTTGGCCAGCGCGCCGATGCGCATAGCGGCCGGATAGGAATAGGTCGAGGCGAGTTCGAACCAAAAGTCGAGGGTGGGCCGATCGGTCATGGCGGCACTATAGCCGGCCGCCTTTTCATTTTCACAGGCCTCGGCTAGACGCATCCGGCATGAATCGATCCGGTCTCATCGTCGCGCTCGTCATCGCCACCATTGTCGGGCTGGCGTTCGGATTCTATCCGCAACTCGACGTGACGATCTCGGCGAAATTCTACACCTGGATGATCGGCGACAATAATTTCGCCGCGCGCATCTACCCGCCGTTGATGATGGCGCGCGACGCCGGGCTGTGGGTCACGACGCTGCTGATCGCGCCAGTCGTCGCGGCGCTGATCATCAAGCTGATCCTGCCGCGCGCAAGCTGCTGATACCCGGCCGCGCCGTTATTTTCCTCATCGCGACCTTGGCGCTGGGACCGGGCCTGGCGGTCAACGTTCTGCTCAAGGATCACTGGGGCCGGCCGCGGCCGATCGACGTCACCCAATTCGGCGGCATGGATAAGTTCGTGCCGTGGTGGGACCCGCGCGGCGCCTGCCCGAACAATTGTTCGTTCGTCTCCGGCGATGTCGCCGGCGCGTTCTGGACCATCGCCCCCGGCGTCTCTGGTACCGCCGCAGTGGCGCGCGCTCGCCTACGGCGCGGCGCTGGCGCTCGGGCGCCGCGATGGCAATCATGCGGGTGATGGCGGGTGGGCACTTTGTCAGCGACGTCGCCTTCGCCGGCATATTCACGTTTCTGATCATCTGGGTTGTGCACGGGCTAATCTATCGCTGGCCCCGCACGCGGCTGAGCGATGACGGCGTCGAGCGTGGGCTCGAACGCTTCGCCATGCCCGGCTATAATTTTATCGTTCGGTTGTTTGCCAGGAAGCGGAAATCGAAGCCCTAACCCTCATGGTGAGGAGCGCGGCCATAGCAGGCGCAGCCTGCGGAACCTTGGCTGCGATGCCGCGCGTCTCGAACCATGTGACCGCAGAATCCCGGGCCTTCATCTTTCGAGACGCGCCTTCGGCGCTCCTCAGGATGAGGATTTAGAAATTACCGCTTCGCGGTCTTGCCGCCGGACTTCGGTTCGGCTTCCGCGCTCTTGCCGCCGCCGCCGAGCTTGTCGGCAAACAGCGCGATGGTCTTGGCGTAGACTTCCGCCTTGTTCCATTCCTGGATCACGGCGAAATTCGGCTGGCCCTGGTTCCAGCCTTGGCCGCGCTGCCAGCCGTGGCTCTTGAGATAATTGGCGGTGGAGGCAAGCACGTCCGACGGGGTTGCGCACCAGATCGGCGCGGCCGCGGCCGTCGACCGTGGTGGCGTACTTCACATAAGACGACGGCAGGAACTGGGTCTGGCCGATTTCGCCGGCCCAATCGCCGCGCAGATCGGCAGACGCCATGTCGCCGCGGTCGACGATGCGCAATGCGTCGATTAGTTCGGCCTGGAATTTGTCCGTGCGGCGGCAGTCATAAGCGAGCGTTGCCACCGAGCGCACGACCGACATCTTGCCCTGGTTGACGCCGTAGTCGGTCTCGAGGCCCCAGATTGCGACCACGACCGCGCCCGGCACGCCGTATTGCTTCTCGATGCGCTTGAGCGTGTCGGCGTGCTTGCTGCATCAGCTTGCCGCCTTTGCTCAGGCGATCCTTCGAGATCATGCGGCCGGAAAATTCTTCGAAGCTCTGCTTGAAGACTTTCTGGTTGCGGTCGGCGGCAAGCACTTTGTCGTCGACGGTGAGACCGTCGAGCGCGGCAAGGCCCTTGGCCGAGATGCCCTTGGACGCCGCTTCCTTCTTGAAGTCGGTGATGAAGCTGGTGAACCCGCCCTTCGGGTTGCACTGCGCGGCGAAAGCCGGCGCGGCGGAAACGAGCACGGCGCCCGCAAGGGCGGCGGCGAGAACGGCGTTAACTTTTGACATCGATGTGCCCCACTGGTGACCCGGTTGGGCAAAGTTTTATCGGAGCGTATTGCCACCGCCAGTTTGTTCGCGCGGTAAGCTTAATCTGCATAGCTTGTAATGACGGCGCAGCCTCTCGCCCTGCTAGAATTACATGATTCGAAGTGAGGAGGCGCCTGTGGCGAACGCTGAAACCGGCATCAAACGGGTCTTGCAGCTCAAGATGCGGGCGCTGGGCGATCCGGCGACGGTGCTGAGCTTGATCCGCAGCGCCTCGCCGTTTTACCGCACCATGGGCAGCGGCGGTTTCCGCGTGCTACAGAATGTCGACGACCCGGCGCAGATCCTGGTCGAGATCGAATACGAGGGCCAATGCCGCGCTGGAGCTCAACCGGCAAAAACTGGCGAGCGACCCCATGGTGCAGACTTTCCTGCAAGGCTGGCGCGCGATTCTGGCCGGTAACGCCGATATTTACGTCTACGAGGACGTCACCGGCTAGGCCCTTCCCGCCGGACTTGACCCGGCCGCCATCCTTTGTTCAACACGGGCCTCGGGCGCGGCTAAGCCGCGCGCTGGCAGAAAGAACGACGATGGCCCTATCCGATGGCAAGGACGCCGACAGCAAACAATCCATCAAGAAGGTCGTGCTGGCCTATTCCGGTGGCCTGGACACGTCGATCATCCTGAAATGGTTGCAGACCACCTATGGCTGCGAGGTGGTGACCTTCACCGCCGATCTCGGCCAGGGCGAGGAGCTCGGGCCGGCGCGGGAGAAGGCGCTCAATGCCGGCATCAAGCCGGAAAACATTTTCATCGAAGACCTGCGCGAGGAATTCGTGCGCGACTTCGTATTTCCGATGTTCCGCGCCAACACCGTCTATGAAGGGCAATATCTGCTCGGCACCTCGATCGCGCGGCCCTTGATCGCCAAGCGGCAGATCGAGATCGCGCGCAAGGTCGGCGCCGACGCGGTCTGTCATGGCGCCACCGGCAAGGGCAACGATCAGGTGCGCTTCGAGCTCGGCTATTACGCGCTTGAGCCGGGCATCAAGATCATCGCGCCGTGGCGCGAATGGGAATTCAAGGGCCGCGAGGAGCTGCTGAAGTTCGCGCGCGATCACCAGATCACCATCGCCAAGGACAAGGAAGGCGAAGCGCCGTTCTCGGTCGATGCCAATCTCCTGCATTCGTCGTCGGAAGGCAAAGTGCTGGAAGATCCGGCCAAGGAAGCGCCCGGCATCGTCTATCAGCGCACGATTTCGCCGATGGAGGCACCGGACAAGGCCACCGAAATCCGCATCGGCTTTGCCAAAGGCGACGCGGTGAGCATCGACGGCGAGGCGCTGTCGCCGGCCTCCGTGCTGACCAGCTTAACAAGCTCGGCCACGACAACGGCATCGGCCGCATCGATCTGGTCGAGAACCGTTTCGTCGGCATGAAATCGCGCGGCGTCTACGAGACGCCCGGCGGCACGATCCTGCTGAGCGCGCATCGCGCCATCGAATCGATCACGCTTGACCGCGGCGCCGGCCATCTCAAAGACGAACTGATGCCGCGCTACGCCGAGCTGATCTATAACGGCTTCTGGTTTTCGCCGGAGCGCGAGATGCTGCAGGCGCTGATCGACAAGTCGCAGGAGATGGTCGAGGGCGAGGTGCGGCTCAAACTGTACAAAGGCAACGTCATCGTCACCGGCCGCGACAGCCCGGCGTCGCTGTATTCCTCGACGCTGGTGACCTTCGAAGACGACAAGGGCGCCTACGACCAGAAGGACGCCGAAGGCTTCATCAAGCTCAATGCCTTGCGCTTGCGCACGCTGGGACAGCGTCGCCGCAAGCTCAAGCGCGAGTAGACGGCGTCATGACGCGGCGGGTACACAACGGCCTGGCGGCGCGGCTGGTTTTGCTGGCCGGTTTTGCCGCGGCGCTGGCAGCCTGTGCGGCTCCGAATACCGATCGCCGGCCACCGATCCGAATACGTTTCCGGCCGCTTACAAGCAGGAAATCCTCGACACGATGACGAAGACGCTCGACGTCCCGACCAACGTGAAAGACGCCTTTATCACCGACCCGGCGCTTCGCGCCGTCGGCCGCGGCGAGCATTATTCGGTATGCGTGCGTTACAACGCGCGTAACGGCGCCAATCAATACGTCGGCTCGAAGGATCGCGTCGCGTATTTCTTCGGCGGCCACCTCAACCAGTTGATCGACGCGACGCCGGAGCAGTGCGGTAAGGCCGCCTATAAGCCATTCCCCGAACTGGAAAAGCTTTGCTACGTGAAGGCCTGTGACTAGCGCCTAGTTGGCGTTGCCGGAGTCAGGCGCAGCTTCCGGGGTCGACACGCACCTGCGCGGCCTTCAAGTCAGGGACCAGCGGCACGCCGCGACGCTTCTTGTCGGCGATCTCCTCGATCACTTTTTTCATTTGCAGAAAGCGCACCGGCGAGGTCGGGTGGTCGCTGGTAAACGGATACTTTTCGGATCTTCCAGCGAGGAGGCCCGCCAAACTTCCTCGGCACCTGAGATATCATAGCCGGCACGTGCCGCATATAAGCCCCGACATAGTCGGCTTCGAGTTCGAAGGCTGGGCTGAAAGCCATCATGCCGGTTTGTGCCAGGTAATTCGTGAACACACCGCCTGAGTAGATGCCGCCCATCAGCAGGCCGCCGTCGATCGCGGTGCCGCCGAGCGCACCGACTAAGGCGTTCAAGTTTTTCTTCTTATAGTGACCCATGGTCACGTGGCCGAGTTCGTGCCCCACAAGCGTCGCGAGGTCGGCTTCGGTGCGGGTCAAGCGTAACAAGCCGCTCTGAATGACGATCTTCTTATAATCCGTGAAGGCGTTCGCTTCCGGATTGGTCTCGAGATTGATCGGGATGGCGCAGCCGATCACCGGATTGAGCGTCAGCGTGCGGTCTTCTCCGTCGCGGCGCAGGATGACCTCGACCGGCCGTTCGCCGTTGTCCTCCATGAAGGCGTTGATCCAGCGGAGCGTCGCGGTGACCGGCACCGGTTCGCCGTTGAACGAAATCAGTTCGTCCTCGACGATAATGCCGGCTTTGCCGGCCGGCCCGTCCTCGACAACCGAGATTACCGTCGGCCGCACCCATCGCAGCCCTAACGCTTCTACGGAAAATTTCTGATACTTGTGCGGCAGGCTTTGCGGCGTGGCGGCGACCATGCCGGTCTGGGCGACCAGCCACTTGTCGCAATACTCGCGGTTGGCGGTGACGATCCGGTAGGCGACGGTGTTGAGGCGGTGCAGTTGGGAATAGTAATCGCGGAGCTGTGCGATTTCTGGCGGCGGCGTTCGTCGGCGATTTCGCCGAGCGTGAGCGACGGCACGTTGGCGCTGGGGCCCGCACAGGCCGCGCACAACCCCGCGAGCAAAAAAGACGCGATACGCCAACGCAACGGACCCCCCAAGGCCCTTACACAGGCGCTTAGATTGCGTTAGGGACACAACCTAATCAAGCATAAGTTGTAGGCGGCCGTGCATGCTCTACGTAGAGGGCGTCAGGCCGGCGCGTGGCAGACGGCTTCGATGTTGTGGCCGTCGGGATCGAGCACGAAGGCGCCGTAGTAGTTCGGGTGATAATGCGGACGCAGGCCCGGCGGGCCGTTGTTTTTGGCGCCGGCGGCAAGCGCGGCTGTGTAAAACGCATCGACCGTCGCGCGGTCTTTTGCCGCGAAGGCGACGTGACGACGCCGTTGAGCTTGCCTTCGCCGCCGATCCAGAAGTCAGGCTTGCCGTCGCGGCCGAAGCCCGCCGCGGAATGACCGTTTTCGGTTTGCGGCACTTCCATCACCAGGCCATAGCCGAGCGGCGCCAGAGCTTTCTCATAGAAAGCCTTGGAGCGCGCGTAGTCGGCAATTGGAAAGCCAATGTGGTCGAGCATGGCGGCGTTCTCCGTCACCGCGCGGTGTGGCACCGCGGCGTCAGGCCTGCCGGTCGACCAGCGACTTCTTCAACACGGCGATTTCCTTCGCCGGGTTGAGGCCCTTCGGGCAGGCCTTCGAGCAGTTCATGATGGTGTGGCAGCGATAGAGCCGGAACGGATCCTCGAGATTGTCGAGCCGGTCGCCGGTCGCTTCGTCGCGCGAATCCTGCACCCAACGATTGGCCTGCAGCAGCGCCGCGGGGCCGAGATAGCGGTCCGAATTCCACCAGTAGCTCGGGCACGAGGTCGAGCAGCAGGCGCACAGGATGCACTCGTACATGCCGTCGAGCTTGGCGCGGTCTTCGTGGCTCTGCTTCCATTCCTTCTCGGGCGTCGGCGTCGTGGTGTGCAGCAGGGCTCGATCGAAGCGTATTGCGCGTAGAAATTCTTCAGGTCGGGCACTAGGTCCTTCACCACCGGCTGATGCGGCAGCGGGTAGATCTTGAGCGGCGCCTTGGCGTCGTCCATGTGCTTGGTGCAGGCCAGCGTGTTGGTGCCGTCGATGTTCATGGCGCAGGAGCCGCAGACGCCTTCGCGGCAGGAGCGGCGGAAGGTCAGCGTCGGGTCGACGTTGTTCTTGATCCAGATCAGCGCGTCGAGAACCATCGGCCCGCAATCGTCGCGGTCGACCTGGTAGGTATCGACGTGCGGGTTCTGCCCGTCATCCGGGTTCCAGCGATAAACGCGAAACTCAGTG
Source organism: Pseudolabrys sp. (assembly GCA_037200245.1). GTDB lineage: Bacteria > Pseudomonadota > Alphaproteobacteria > Rhizobiales > Xanthobacteraceae > Pseudolabrys. Next base: position 44,961 of record JBBCIM010000013.1, on the reverse strand, counting down.
ACGTGCGTGGCGTGCGGCGTGCGCGGCCAGGTCTTGCCCTCGACGATCTTGGAGTTCTTCGCAGCGTGAATTCGACCATGGGACGTCCTGCTCTGAAAGATTAGTACACGCGCGCTTTCGGTTCGATGTAGGCGATGTCGTTGGTGAGAGTGTAGGTGTGGACCGGGCGGTAATCGAGCTTCACTTTGCGGTGTCGTCCAGCCAGGCCAGCGTGTGCTTCATCCAATCTTTGTCGTTGCGCTCGGGGAAGTCCTCGCGCGCATGGCCGCCGCGGCTTTCGGTGCGGTTCTGCGCCGAATCCATGGTGACGACCGCCTGCGCCAGCAGATTGTCGAGCTCGAGCGTTTCGATCAGATCGGAATTCCAGATCAGCGAGCGGTCGGTGACTTTGATATCCGCCATGCCCCCATGGGTCTCGTGGATCAGCTTGTGGCCCTGGTCCAGCACCTCGCCGGTACGGAACACCGCGCAATTATCCTGCATCACCCTCTGCATGTTGAGGCGCAGTTGCGCGGTCGGCGTGGCGCCGGCGGCGTTGCGGAATTTGTCGAGCCGCGACAGCGCCAGATCGGCGGAATCCTTCGGCAATTCCGGTTGCTTTTCGCCGGGCGTGAGCAGTTCGGCGCAACGCAGCGCCGCGGCGCGGCCGAACACCACGAGATCGATCAGCGAATTCGAGCCGAGCCGGTTGGCGCCATGCACCGAGACGCAGGCGGCTTCGCCCAGAGCCATCAGCCCCGGCACCACGGTATCGGGGTTGCCATTCTTCTTGGTCAACGCCTCGCCGTGATAGTTGGTGGGGATTCCGCCCATGTTGTAATGCCACGGTCGGCAGCACCGGGATCGGTTCGCGCGTGATGTCGACATTGGCGAAAATGCGCGCGGTATCGCTGATGCCGGGCAGCCGTTCGGCCAGCACCTTGGGATCGAGATGATCGAGGTGCAGCAGCAGATGGTCTTTGTCCTTGCCGACGCCACGGCCTTCGCGGATCTCGATGGTCATGGCGCGCGACACCACGTCGCGTGACGCCAGATCCTTGGCCGACGGCGCGTAGCGCTCCATGAAACGCTCGCCTTCGAGTTGACGAGGTACCCGCCTTCGCCGCGCGAGCCTTCGGTGATCAGGCAGCCGGCCGGATAGATACCGGTCGGATGGAATTGCACGAACTCCATGTCCTGCAACGGCAGGCCGGCGCGCAGCACCATGGCGTTGCCGTCGCCGGTGCAGATATGCGCCGAAGTGCACGAGAAGTAGGTGCGGCCATAGCCGCCGGTAGCCATGATGGTCATGTTGGCGCTGAAGCGATGGATGGTGCCGTCATCCATGTTGAGCGCGACCACGCCGCGGCAGCGGCCTTCATCGTCCATGATCAGGTCGAGGGCGAAATATTCGATGTAGAACTCGGCGGCGTGCTTGAGCGCCTGGCCGTACATCGTGTGCAGCATGGCGTGGCCGGTGCGGTCGGCGGCGGCGCAGGTGCGCTGCGCGGTGCCCTTGCCGTAATGCGTGGTCATACCGCCGAACGGGCGCTGATAGATCTTGCCGTCTTCCTCGCGGCGCGAGAACGGCAGGCCCCAATGCTCCAGTTCGTAGACCGCTTGCGGCGCGTTGCGGCAGAGATATTCGATGGCGTCCTGATCGCCGAGCCAGTCGGCGCCCTTGACAGTGTCGTACATGTGCCAGCGCCAGTCATCCTCGCCCATGTTGCCGAGCGCCGCGGCGATGCCGCCTTGCGCCGCGACGGGTATGCGAGCGGGTCGGAAATACCTTGCTGATGCAGGCGGTGCGCAGGCCGGCCTCGCTGCAGCCGACCACGGCGCGTAAGCCCGAGCCGCCGGCGCCAATCACTACCACGTCGTAGCTGTGATCCTCGATCGGATAGGCGCCGCCGTTGAAGGCCGGACCCTTACCGGCCGCCGCGCCGTTCGACTTTCCATTTTTCGCCATAAGATCAGACCCCGAAGGACAACTTGAGAATGGCAAAGGCCGAGGCGAGGCCCACGACGAAGCAGAAGAAGGTGTTGGCCAGCAGGCACGTCAGCTTCAGAAGATCCTCGTGCACGTAATCGAGGACAAGATCCTCGTGCACGTAATCGAGGACGATCTCCTGCATGCCGATCCACATGTGATAGACGGTGTTGACGATGAACAGCAGCATGATGATCGCGACGATCGGCGATCCGAGAATCTGCACGACGGCGGCATGGCTGCGTCCCAAAAGGGGCGATGACGATCACGATCAGCGCGATGCAGAGCGGGATGGCGGCGACGGAGGTTATCCGCTGATGCCAGAAATGTCCGGTTCCGGAGTGGGCGGCGCCCAGGCCACGGACCCGGCGCATCGGGGTGCGCATTTGACGCTCCGTCATCGCGGGCCTCCCATGGCCAGATAGCCGACCACCCAGACGACGATGGTGAGCGCGACCGAGCCGACCAGGGTCGCCAGCGTCAGCATCTCGCGCTCGGCCGGCTCGAAGCCGTGGATGGTGTCCCAGATCAGATGGCGGACGCCGCCGAGCAGGTGATGCAGCAGCGCCCAGGTATAGCCGAACAGCATCAGGCGCCCGATCAGGCTGCCCATGAACCATTCGACGTTGGCGTAAGCGTTGGGGCCGGAGGCCGCGGCGATCAGCCACCAGGCGACCAGCAGCATGCCGAAATACAGCGCCGCGCCGGTAAACCGATGCGCGATCGACATCATCATCGTCAGCATCGGCCGGTAGATTTGCAGATGGGGAGAGAGGGGGCGCGCGCGTTGCGATCCTGGCGCGGTATCCGCCTTAAGCTCGGCCATCATCATTCTCCACGAGCCGCCGTAACTCTGTCGGCGGCCTGTTGGTTGTGAGTAGTCAGATACCGTATTGGAAACGGCGAAACCCAGGGCCAATCGCCACCCTAGAGTTGTTCTTTACTTCATCAAATGCGAAACTGAACCCGAAAATAGGCTACTGCAATATGTGTTTTACGTAGTCTGCCTTCGCCAAATAAGAAGGGTGCCTCTGGGCCGTGCGCTTCGATTTCACAGACCTGAGCCCTTTTCCGGCATATCGTCGAGGCCGGTAGCATCACGCACGGCGCGGCGCGAGCCCACTTGGCGCTGGCCGCCGCCTCGACCCGTATCCGCAAGATGGAAGACAGCTTCGGCGCCGAAGCTGCTGGTGCGCGGCCGTCAGGGCGTGACGCCGACCCAGGCCGGCCGCACGCCTGCTGCAACACGCCCGCTCGATCCTGGCGCAGAGCGAGCGCATGCAGGAAGACCTGTCGCCTTACGCGCGCGGGCTAGCTGGCCAGGTGCGCGTCCTGTCCAACACCAACGCGCTTACCGAATTTCTGCCGGAGACATTGAGTTCGTTCCTCACGGCCTACCCCGACATCAGCGTCGATCTTGAGGAGCGCATGAGCGACGAGATCGTCGGCCTGGTCGCGGAAGGCGCCGCCGACATCGGCATCGTCGCCGGCACCGTCGATCACGCCGGCCTGCATACTTTTCCCTACCGCAGCGACCGTTTCGTGCTGGTGGTGCCGCGCAGCCATGCGCTGGCCAGCCGCTCGCGCATCGGCTTCGCGGAAGTCTTGAAACTACGACATGGTCGGGCTCGACCGCGCCAGCGCCATCCAGCGCTTTCTCGCCGACAAGGCGACGCGCATCGGCCGGCCGCTGCGACTGCGCGTGCAACTGCGCAGCTTCGACGCCATCTGCCGGCTGGTCGAATGCAATGTGGGTTTGGGCATCGTGCCGGAGACCACGGTGCAACGCACCGCGCGCAACATGGCGATCAGCGGAGTCCGATTGACAGATTCCTGGGCGCTGCGCGATCTGACCATCTGTGTGCGCGACGTCGACGCGCTGCCGCCTTACGCCAGGCAACTGGTCGATCATCTCAGGGCGAGTGTGTAGGCTTAAAACGTGTAGCGCTTGCCGACCGCGGATGGCGCCAGGATTTTGTCGCCAAACGCGACCGCCAGCGCCGCCATGGCGCGCCAGCCGGTGCAGTGTCCGGCAGCGATGGTCGCGAGCTGGAACTCCTTGATGGCGTCGACCGTCTGCGGAATGATCTTCTCGTTTGCCCCCGATAGATGAAGTCCGCCCATGACGCCGTACAGCGGCACGTCTGGGAAGCTGGCGCGGGCGTGCTTGAGGACGTTGACGATCCCAGCATGCGAGCAGGCGCTGAACACAACAAGGCCTTTGCCTTTGACATGAACGGCGATCCACCGCTCGTCCATCAACAACTCGTCAGGCTCCCAGCCTGTGCCGTCTTCGGTCTGGCGCACCTGGCCCGGCAGCCCGCGTTCGAATTCGGTTACCCGCGGAATCTCGCCGCTGACGAAAAACGTGTCGTCGAGAAAACTCTGCGGTTCGGTGGTGCAAATGACCTGGGCGCCCTGCGCGGTCAGATCGTCGATGCCGGGCACGTCATCCAGACGGCGCAATTCGCCGTTCGGCAGCCGCATGGCGCGCGAGCGAAACATGCCCGGATGGGCGTAATACGGCACCGGGCGGTTGCCGTTGCGCGCGCGAATGGCGCCCAAGGCCAGGAACATGGCGCCGGAATGATCCCAGTGGCCATGCGACAGAACGATGCTTTCGACTTTGCCCAAGTCGGTGCCGAGACGCGTGGTGTTGCGCTCGAAGGCATAGTCTTCCGGCCCGCTATCGAACAAAACCGAATGCTTCTTGTCGCCGCTGTGAACCGTGATCAGACACGATAAGCCATGCACCGCGCAGCACAGGCAGCGGCCCGACGAGGCGCGGAAGGCCGCGGCGCGTCGCGAAAGCAAACTCATTCTCGACGTTGGCCGGCGTGGTCGACAGACCGTCGGTAACGTTGTCGACGAGAACCTGGATCTCGACCTTATCGACCGGCGCAAGCGTCATGGATGCCTCGTGGTCCTTCTGAGGGATTCGTAAAGCTCAGCGCGGGATCAGCACCCAGTAGTCGAGATCGAGGATCACCGCCGGGTCGTATTCGTCGCCGACTTTATACGGGAAATCGGCGCAAGGGTGGTCCTTGGTGGCGACGGTACGCAGCCGCAGCGCGCCGACGTCATTGCGGCCGGGAATTTCGGCGGGTGGTGAGCACTTCGGTCCATGCGAACACCGTCAGGCCGGCAAACAGCGGCGAGACGTGGCGGCCGCCATTGATGGCCGCGACGTGGAAGGCATTGCCGAAGCCGTTGAAGCTGAGCGCGCGCGCCAGCGAAATCGGGTGGCCGCCATAGATCAGGCGATGGCCGAAGCGGCCTTTGCTCTCGGCAAAATGATTGAAGTGGATGCGCGCGGTGTTCTGGTAGAGCCGCGTCGCTGTCATGTGCTCAGCGTCTTCGACGGTGATGCCGTCGACGTGGTCGATCTTCTCGCCGGCTTTGTAGTCGGCGAAGCGGTGCGGGCTCCCGGCCAGCACGTTGTCGTAGGTCTTGGTGTCGATCGGCGGGCAGGCGGCGCCGAGCAACGACACGTCGACACTTTTCGGCAGTTGCGGGACCTCGTCGCCGGGCGCGGCCACCGCCTCGTCGCGTTTGCGCACCATGACCCAGCGCGCATAGTCCAGTACGGTCTCGCCGTTCTGATTGAAGCCGCTCGAGCGGACGTAGACGATGCCGGTCTTCTTGTTGGAGTTTTCCTTCAGCCCGATGACCTTGGACACGGAGTTGAGCGTGTCGCCCGGATAGACCGGCTTGAGGAAACGGCAATCGGCGTAGCCGAGATTGGCGACGGCATTGAGCGAGGACGTCCGGCACGGTCTTGCCGAACACCATATGGAACACCAGGAGATCGTCGATCGGGGCGCGCGGATAGCCGATCTTCTTGGCGAATTCGTCGGACGATTGCACCGCGAAGCGCGCGCCGAACAGCCCGTTGTAGAGCGCCACGTCGCCGGTGGTGGACCGTGCGCGGCGTGGCATGGCGGATCTCCTGGCCGAGGCGGAAATCCTCGAAGAAATTTCCCGGATTTGGTTTTCGTCGTCACTGGCTGAGCTCCTTGGTCCACTTCCTGGCGGCGCCATTCTCACAAAACCGTGAGCCGAACGCTAGGTTCGCAAAACGGGAAACTGATGAGGACGTGTTTGAGCGCCATGCTACCGGAATTGCGTGCAAACGCAATCCCTGAGGAGGATACGTCATGAAGAAGAGCTTTCTGCTTTCGACGCTGATAGCGGCCGGTCTGGCCATCGCGCCGCTGGCGCCTGCGGCTTTCGCCCAAGACACGATGAAGAAAGACACGATGTCCAAGGACACCAGGGCCAAGGACTCGATGAAAAAGGACGACGGCATGGCCAAAGACGGCATGGCCAAAGATGCGATGAAGAAAGACGGCGGCATGGCCAAGGACAATATGGTCAAGGACAGCATGAAGAAATGAGCCGGATACGGCCGGGTTCTGCATCCGCGGGCCCGGCCGTGCCGTATATTGATACGGGCAGAGAGAGACGAGCAGGCAGACCATGACCGCGGAAGCCATGACGACACCGTCGACCGGCATCACCATTCATCCCGGCTGGGTCCGCATCTGCCATTGGATCAACGCGCTTGCGATCCTGATGATGATCGGCTCCGGCTGGCAGATCTACGATGCCTCTCCGTTGTTCAGCGGCCTGCAGTTCTCAAAGAGCATCGCGCTCGGCCAATGGCTCGGAGGCGGGGCTGCTCTGGCATTTCGCGGCGATGTGGGTGCTGGTCATCAACGGGCTGGTATATTTGACGCTCGGCCTGATCACCGGCCGCTTCCGCCGCAAGCTGTTGCCCATCTCGCCGTCGCAGATCACGGCCGACGTGAAGGCCGCGCTGACCTTCAGGCTCGCGCATGACGATCTCGCGCATTACAACGCGGTGCAGAAGCTGCTCTACGCCGGCGTTATTCTTTGCGGCATTTTGATCGTGCTGTCGGGACTGTCGATCTGGAAGCCAGTGCAGTTCCAGGAACTGACGGGCGCTCTTCGGCGGTTACGATTTTGCCCGTTACGTGCATTTCTTCGCCATGAGCGCAAATCGTCGGATTTCTGGTCGTGCATATCGCCTTGGCGCTGCTGGTGCCGAAGAGTCTGCGCGCCATGATCGTGGGGAAATAGCGCATGATCCCGAAAAGTGGGAACCGGTTTTCGGATAAGGTCATGCGCAAAGGAACATGACATGCGGACCCGAAAGATCATCCCCGGCGTCGATGCCAAGCTGCTGATCAAGGATGCCGGCAGACTGCTGCCCGATCCGATGCGGCGCGACTTCCTGCGCGGCGCCGCCAGCCTCGGCGCGCTTACGCTGCTCACCGGTTGCGACATCGTCGACGGCGACACGGCGGAAGGCGTGCTGCGCAAGATTTCCGAATTCAACGACGGCGTCCAGGCGGCGATCTTCAGCCGCACCAAACTGGCGCCGACGTTCTCCGAAAGCGCGATCACCAAGCCGTTCCCGTTCAACGCCTATTACGACGAGGACGAGGCGCGGTGGTCGACGGCACGAGCTATAAGCTCGAGGTCGGCGGTCTGGTCGACAACAAGAAATCCTGGACGCTCGACGAACTCTACGCGCTGCCGCAGGTGTCGCAAATCACGCGGCATATCTGCGTCGAGGGCTGGAGCGCCATCGGCTCATGGCAGGGCGTGCAGCTATCCGAATTCCTCAAGCGCATCGGCGCCGACACGCGCGCCAAATATGTCTGGTTCAAATGCGCCGAAGGCTACACCAACACCATCGACATGCCGACAGCGCTGCATCCGCAGACGCAGATGACGTTCAAATACGCCAACCGGATCTTGCCGCGCGCCTATGGCTTCCCGATGAAAATCCGCATCCCTACCAAGCTCGGCTTCAAGAATCCGAAATACGTAGTGGCGTGGAAGTCACCAACACCGACAAAGGCGGCTACTGGGAGAACCAGGGGTATAACTGGTTCTCGGGGGCTTTGAGTTTTCCCCTCATGGCCGGGACAAGCCCCGCTATGACGAAACGTCACTTCAACTGCTCCGCACTCACAAACGGCGTCGTGGTCGCAGGGCCGTCGCCGACGATCAGCAGCACCGCGTCGGTGTCCTTGGCGCCGTCCCAGTGCACCTGCTTGCCGTAATGGGTAACGAAAGTGCCGGCGGACATCGGCACGCTGGCATTGGCCGGGTCGAAATTGGGCCCGCTGCCAACCCACCACGTGCCGGACAGCACGGTGATGAAACGATCGTTGGGATGGAAATGCGGCTTGCTGAAATGATTGCCGGCCGTCCATTGGTCAGCACGCCATAGAGGCCGGGCTTGGTGGGGTCGCCGAACAGCACCGCCTGCTGATTGCCCGCGGGACTGACCGGGCCCCATTTGATCTGGTCCGGCAATTGATAAACCACCGCCTTGGCATCGAGCTCGACCGCACCCGCGGCGGCCTGATGCAGCAGCGACGCCGCCAGAAGCGCGGCGCCTAATGTCGCGATTTTCATGGTCGCCTCCCCGATTGGCGCTTGATGCGCCTTGATCGGGGCAGTCTCATGCGAATGCCGGGGGCCGTCCAGGGCAGGCCGCCTTGCCAATAGTGCCACGGGCCTTTAGCAATCCGCCCAGTTCCGCAATGGCGAGGCGTAAAAAATGGCGATTCATAATCTGCTTCTGCTGCCCGGCGACGGCATCGGCCCCGAAGTGATGGCGGAGGTCAAACGCGTCATCGACTTCTTCAACAAAAAAGGACCCGACAAGTTTACCACCGAGGAAGCTTTGGTCGGCGGCTGTTGCTATGACGCCCACGGCGTCGCGGTCACCGACGAGACGGTCGCAAAAGCAAAGGGCCGCCGATGCGGTCATGTTCGGTTCGGTCGGCGGGCCGAAGTGGGACAAGGTTGCCCTATGAGGTGCGGCCGGAAGCGGGCCTGCTGCGGCTGCGCAAGGACCTCGATCTCTACGCCAACTTGCGCCCGGCGGTGACCTATCCGGCGCTGGCCGATGCCCTCTTCGCTCAAGCGCGAACTGGTCGAAGGCCTCGACATCATGATTCTGCGCGAGCTGACCGGCGGCGTCTATTTCGGCGAGCCCAAGACCATCACCGATCTCGGCAACGGTCAGAAGCGCGCCATCGACACGCAGGTCTACGATACCTACGAGATCGAGCGCATCGGCCGCGTCGCCTTCGAGTTGGCGCGCAAGCGCAAGAACAAAGTCACCTCTATGGAAAAGCGCAACGTCATGAAGTCAGGCGTGCTCTGGAACGAGGTGAATTCAAGGACGTGCAGCTCGAGCACATGCTGGCGGATGCCGGCGGCATGCAACTGGTGCGCAACCCCAAGCAGTTCGACGTCATCGTTTGCGACAATCTGTTCGGCGACATGCTGTCCGATGTCGCGTCGATGCTGACCGGCTCGCTCGGCATGCTGGCCTCGGCGTCGCTCGGCGAAGTCGATCCCAAGACCAAGAAGCGCCGCGCGCTGTACGAGCCGGTGCACGGCTCGGCGCCGGATATCGCCGGCAAAGGCGTCGCCAACCCGATCGCGATGATCGCGTCGTTCGGCATGGCGCTGCGCATACTCGTTCGACATGGGCAAACAGGCCGACATGATCGACAAGGCGATTGCCGCGACGCTCGACAAGAACATCCGCACCGGCGACATCAAGTCGGAAAGTTCAAAGGTCGTCAGCACCGCGGAGATGGGCTCGGCGATTTTGGCGGAGTTGGATGCGATGGCTTAGCCGGCCCGCGGCCGCTACGCACATAACAAAAAAACGCGGCCAAACCGGCCGCGTTTTTTTATTCCACGATCAGCGAAGCGCTAGAACCGGATCACCGGGTTGTTACGGCTCGGCAGATCGAACGGGCCCGGCAGCGGATAGGTCCGGCCGGCGGGCGTGTTGTCGAGAATGCTGGTCGGCGAATGAGTCGCCGAGAACGCGTAATTGTGGTCGCTGTTTTCGCCCGGGAAACGTTCGGTGCCCGGATCGAGATAAGACCGCTTCTGGATGATGATGCGCGTCTTGGTGCGGCCGTCCTCGTCGCGGCTGGTGAAGACGGTATGGCCGCGGGCATCGACGACGGCGACGCGCTTTTTCTTCGGGGCGGCATCGGCCGGGGCGGCGATAAGGCCTACGGCGGCAACAGCGGCAAACGCGGCCAACAACGGCATTTAAAACGCATGGATTCCTCGCCTTCACCCCAGGACAATGCACTGTAGCGACCTTCGGTTCGCCGTAACAGGGCCTCATTACAGCGAATTCATCGTTAATCCATTAAAAAACGGCCTCTCCGGTGCGGAAGGGCCGTTTTTGCGCCCGGTGCGGCAATTTGGTCTCAGCTGCCGTAGTTTTTGGCCAGGTACTCCTTGATCGCTTTGGCATCCGCCGCGTCGATCGGCGCCTTGAGCGCATTGATCATCTTGTTGACGGCGGCATCCCATCCTGCGGCATTCAGGATCGGCGAGTTCATCGGGATGTAGGCCAGGGTGTGGCAAGCCGCACAGTTGGCTTCGACCTTGTCGAGGCCGGGCCCCGGCTTGAGTTTGATCACCTGCTCGTCGGCGAGTGCCGGCGACGCGATGAGAGCTGCGGCAAGTACAAGTGGCGAATTTCTGCATGGTGCCCTCTCAAGCCGTCAGCGTAATGTTTTGCATGACGTTGTTGTGGTAGCCGGCCGGGTTGAAGATCAATTCGGAGGTCTGGCTCTGGCCGAGCCTGTTGGTGGCGTTCACCATCACGGTGTTCTTGCCCTTCTTGGCGGCGAGATCGAAGCTCCACGGCCGAACGCAAAGCGGCCGAAATCCTGCCCCAGCGTCGCGGAGCCCCAAGTCTTGCCGCCGTCGGTCGATACCTGCACCGAACTGACGCCGTAACCGCCGTCCCAGGCCATACCGCTGACCGTAACTTTGCCGGCTTTCACTTTGTCGCCGTTACGGTGGCTGGTGATCAACGAATTGACCATCATTTCGGTGATCGGCGTGTTGACCGCGTTCTCCTGCGTGAGAAAGCGGTCCCGCAGCGGGAACTTACCGACCGGAATGCGATAGGCCGGGTTCATCCAGAAATTGGTCTCGGGTTTGGTCAGCACGTTGATTGAGATGACGTGCTTCATCCAGTAGGTGCCGGTCCAGCCCGGCACGACGATGCGAGCCGGAAACCCATTGAGATGGGGCAGCGGCTGGCCGTTCATCTCGTAGGCGACGATCGTCGACTCATCGATCGCCTTCCAGACCGGAATGCTCTTGATGAAGTCGGGTGTTGCGGCGACCGCCGGTCCGTCGGCGCATTGAAGGAAATTTCAATTGCTTCCTTCTTCAGCCCGGCTTTGTCGAGGAGGTCTTTGAGCTTGGCGCCCTTCCAGCGGGCGCAGCCCATGGCGCCGTAGCCCCATTCCACACCTTGTACGCGCGGCTGCGACAGGCCACGTCGGTTACCGGAGCATTGATTGACCGCGGTCACTTCGACCGCCGGCATTTTTTTCAAGTCGTCGAGGGTGATTTCGGCGGTACCGTTGGCGCCATCGCCGCCGACCGCGATTTTGTAACCGTCGGCTTTGATTTCCGGAATATCGGAGAGATGATAGCGGACATAGAACTGGTCGTTCGGCGTGATCGGCGTGCGCAGATACTCAATCGGCGCTTCGTAGTTCGGTGGCCGGTCGGAGAGTTGGATGAGCGCCTTCTTGCCCGGCAGCGTTGCCATGGTCGCGTAGCTGCCGACGCCTTCCGGCACGCCGGGCGTTAGCTCGGCGATGGCGGCTTCGGCTTGCGAGAATTTCGGCAGGGCTCCGGACATGGCAAGCGCCGCGCCGGCGCCCGCCGTCCCCAACAGGTGACGTCGTGTGATCATCGTTCCTCTCCCCAGAGGTATGAAAAAGCCTGCGGTCATCACCGTGGCTTCAGATATTCTTATTTGAACATGGTCCGCCGATTTGCGGAGGCGGTCAATTAGAATGGACCGCAGCATGTTGAAATTCGTTGCCGCAATGCAGCGCACGCGGTGTCAATATGTGGAACGTCAGTGCGCGCTCACGTGAAGGATTATTTTAGCGCAAAGGAGTCTTGGCCCACAGCGCGTGATGCTTCGGCGTCGGCGTCATCAAAGGGCTGCGTTGGCCGCAGAAGCTGCGGTTGAGTTCGGCTTGCGCGAACAGCGCGCCGACTTTGGGCTCGCTGCCGGCGGCAAGCAGCGTCAGCCGGTCGAGCGCGCAAGCCAGCGTGCTGCGTTCGATGGCGACGCCACCTTGGCAGAACCAGCCGGAGAGTTGCAGCAACGGATCGTCATAGGCGCGCACGAAGCCGAGACAATGCCGCGCCGGTCCTTTGGAGGTGTCGAAGGGCACGATCGACAGTGTGCCGAACTTGCTGAGCAGCGGCTCGCCGTTGTGCGTGATCGCCGGCCCGAGCGGCGCCGCGTCGTCGATGATGATCCATTGCGGATCGCTGTCGCGCATCTCGCTGCCGGGCCGGTAGATCTCGACTTGCAGGAAAGGCGCAACGCCGGCCGCGTCGCCGAGCGTGAGAATATCCTTGCGGCCGCCACCTTCGGCGTGACGGCGGATGGCATAGCTCGCCGGCACGTCGGCGGCTTCCGGAATCGAGAGCGCGAAGGCCGGGAACGGCCGCTCGATCTCGAGCCATTCCGATCGATGCATGGGGCTGATGGTATCGATGACCGGCGGCGATTGAAAAACCTGCGCTGCCACGATGGAAAGCAGCGCTATTCCACACATATATGCCAGAACGCGCACGAAGGCGGTCGGCAGGTCTTCACGCCAGGAATGCAGGGCCGGGTGCATGGCTTTTTTCGCCGCGAGCCGCCGTTGTCATCTTGTCTGTTCTCGCTTAGAACGCCTGCCATCCGGTTGCGCCGCGGCATGGTGCGGTGCGGATATTTTTTCGGAGAGTTAACAATGGGTTACAAGGTCGCCGTGGTAGGTGCCACCGGCAATGTTGGGCGCGAAATGCTCAACATTCTGGCCGAGCGGAGCTTCCCTGCCGATGAAGTCGTGGCGCTGGCCTCGCGCAAGAGCATGGGCCAGGAGTGCTCGTACGGCGACAAAACGCTGAAGGTGAAGGCGCTCGACCATTATGACTTCTCCGACGTCGACATCTGCCTGATGTCGGCCGGCGGCGCTGTGTCCAAGGAATGGTCGCCCAAGATCGCGGCGCAGGGCGCCGTGGTGATCGACAACTCATCGGCTTGGCGCATGGACCCGGACGTTCCGCTGGTGGTGCCGGAAGTCAACGCCGACGCGCTTAGCGGCTTCGCCAAGAAGAACATCATCGCCAACCCGAACTGCTCAACCGCGCAGCTCGTGGTCGCGCTCAAGCCGCTGCACGACAAGGCGACGATCAAGCGCGTCGTGGTGGCGACCTATCAATCGGTATCGGGCGCCGGCAAGGAAGCGATGGACGAACTGTTCACGCAGACCAAGGCGGTGTTCACGCTCGGCGAGATCCACAACAAGAAGTTTCCCAGCGCATCGCCTTCAACGTCATTCCGGAAATCGACGTGTTCATGGAAGACGGCTACACCAAGGAAGAGTGGAAGATGATGATGGAGACCAAGAAGATTCTTGATCCAAAATCAAGCTGACCGCCACTTGCGTGCGCGTGCCGGTGTTCGTCGGCCACTCCGAAGCGGTGAATGTCGAGTTCGAAAATCCGATCAGCGTCGAGGAAGCACGCACGATCTTGCGCGCCGCACCCGGTTGCCTGGTGATCGACAAGCACGAGCCCGGCGGTTACGTCACGCCGTACGAATGCGCCGGCGAGGACGCGACCTATATCAGCCGCATCCGCACCGATCCCACGGTCGATAACGGCCTGCAGATGTGGGTGGTGTCGGACAACTTGCGCAAAGGGGCGGCGCTCAACGCCATCCAGATCGCCGAGTGCATGATCAACCGCAAGCTGATCCAGGCCAAGCGTAAGGCGGCGTAGGCTTCTCGCCGACCGCTACCGTCACCAAGAAAAAGACTCATATGGACGGCCTCTCGCGAGGCCATCATATGGGTCTTATTGCGTCTTTCGTTTTTGCCGGGTCGATTCGAGCAGGTGAAGCAGTCGTTTGCAGTCGATTACTCGGCCGCGGCCAGCACTGACGGATAAAGCTCTACCTGGTTGAGCGATCGAGGCTGTGCGGCGATGCCCTTCGTCGTCGGCGGCAATTGCGTTGCGGTGACCCCGACGCTGATGCCCTGTTCGCCCTGGAATACGCCGCGTGCCGTCGCGAGCACGCCGGCGCCGGTGACCTGGTAACCTCGGGTGTTGGCGAGATTGTAGCGGATCACATCGTTGGACACGTCCTGGATGCGCATGAAATAAGCCAATGCGGTCCGCTCGTTCCAAGCTCGCGCTTGTCTTCGAACCAGATGGCCACGCGCCCCGCCAGCAGCACGGATTCGGTAAAGTTGATGTCGTAGGACTGCGTGTTGATGGCCATGTCGACCCGCACCACGCTATTCGCCGGCACGTGCACCGGGCTGTGAACTTCCCAGGTCTTTGTTTCCGTCCAGGTCGCCCCTTGCGTCGACGACAGCGAGAGATTGACGCTGGTCTTTGCCGAAGCGGTAGCCACCTCGGGAACGCCGGCGGTCACGCTCACCTCAACGCCCACGGAAAGCTTTTCGGTGATGGTCCAATTGAAGGACGACGTGTGCTCTTCGGAATATTTGAATATATTCGTCTGTTCCGCAGTCGTGTCGTTGCTGTACCAGAGGCCGTAGACGACGTCCGCGCCGGACGTCGGCGGCGAATTGGTATCGTAGACGATGCTCTGCGGCGTTACGGTGCATTGTTTGTCGCGATACTGGTCCAGGGAGCTTTGTTTCTTGTAATTCGTCGACTCCGTGTAGCGGCACTTGGTGTTGTGCTTTTTCGCCAGCCATTGTCCCCAGGCGTCCGTGATCGATTGCAGGTCCTGCATTGTTCACACCGTTTAGTTTTGATGCGCGCCGCACTGTGGCGGGCTTGCTTGCCGCCTCGCTTTGCTCAGACGTGGCGAGGTCCGCTACCGTAAGGTGAAAATACTTAGGTTGCGAATATTAAATATACAACTAAAGAGAGAATACGCTATTGTAGGCGCCGGCAAGCGGCCACTCAAAACCGCGGCGGGGCACCGGCACCAGCGCGCGCGATCGAGCGGAATTCGCCGGTCGCGGGATCGAGCACCGACAGATCGCCGGTGGCGACGCCGAAATAGGCGCCATGCAAGTTGACCTGGCCGCGTTCGATGCGTTTGCTTAAGCGCGGAAATGTCATGAGATTGTCCAGGCTGTTGACGACATTAGCCTGCTCGAGCTTGGTCAGGTAGGCGGCGGCCGACAGCGGGCCGCGCGGGCCGACTTTCTCCGCCGCCGGCGTCATCAACTTCATCCATTTGCCGATGAAATCGCCGGGCGACAGCGGCTCGGCATCCTCGGCATAGGCGCGTACGCCGCCGCAATGGGCATGGCCGAGCACCACGATGTGTTCCACCTTGAGCGCCGCCACGCCGAATTCCAGCGCCGCCGAGACGCCGTGCGCCTGGCCGTCCGGCGCATAAGGCGGCACGATATTGGCGACGTTTCGCACCACGAACAGTTCGCCCGGGCTGGAGTCGAAAATGACCTCCGGCGACACCCGCGAATCGCAGCAGCCGATCACCATGATTTGTGGCTTCTGGCCCTGCTCCGCGAGCTGGCGGTAGCGGTCCTGCTCCTTCTGCAGCCGGCTGTCGGAAAAAGCGTTGTAGCCGTCGATCAATCGCTTCGGAAAATTCATGGTTTTCTACGTCCCAACCAGGGTCTTCATCTCATTGCCTTAAAGTTCAAGCAAACCCCATGCCCATAACGGCCGGGGTGCATCGTCCTTGGGCAGGCGGAATCAAGGACTATTCATCGTTCATTCACCTGTCATCGCCCAAAACAGACTTAAACGCGCATGCTTTCGCCCAACAAGCCATTTACTTCGAAACCGCCGGTTCCCCGATTCCGGACGTCCGGAATTTCCGGCGGGCAGATCGCTATTCTATTCGCGGCGCTGACCTTCCTCATTTCGATCCCGATCTGGACGCATCCCCTGCCGCCGCTGTCGGACTACGTCAACCACCTGGCGCGCATGCAGGTAATCGCGACGCTGCCGACCAACCCGGTGCTGGCGAATTTCTACGAAATCAACTGGCAGGTCATTCCTAACCTCACCATGGACCTGTTCGTTCCGCCCCTGGCGCGGCTGGTGAACGTCTATCTGGCTGGCCAGATCTATATCGTCTCGATGTTCGCCATCATCATCTCTGGCACAATGATGTTGAACCGGGCGGTCGTGGGCCGTTGGACGGTGCTGCCGCTGTTCGCTTTCCCGCTTTTGTATAACTACGTTTTCCTCGTCGGCCTGATGAACTATCTGTTCGGCATCGGCATCGCGCTATGGGCGCTGGCCGGCTGGATCGCGCTGCGCGACAAAATCTGGCCGCTTCGGCTGGTCTTGTCGGTCGTCTGCGTGGTCGCATTGTTCTTCTGCCATCTCTCCGCGCTCGGCATCTATGGCATCGGCCTCTTGTCCTACGAGTTGCTGCGGTTGTGGGACCGGAGGCTATTGCCGAACTGGCCGGGGCGCATTGTCGATTTCGTCGTCAGCGGCCTGCCGTTTCTCGCCGCGGCGCCACTCCTCTACGCCAGCCCGACCATCCAGTTGATCTCGGCGACCTACTGGGACCAGCGCGGCAAGATCGACGGCCTGATGTATGTCATCGCCGATTATTCCGACGTCGTCCGCGTTCGGGCTGATTGCGATCATGGCGACCGGCGTGGTCTGGGCGGTGCGCCGCCACGTTCTGCGCTTCAATCCGCTGGTGCTGATCCTGCTGGTCGTCGGCGGCGCGGTCTATTTCGCTTTGCCGCGCATCATGTTCGATACCTACATGACCGATCAGCGCGTGCCGATCGGCGTCGCCTTCATGTTATTCGCCTGCGGCGATCTGCAATTGCGCCACCGTCTGGTGCGGCGCGGCTTCCTGGTGGTGCTGATCGTGCTGATCGGCGCCCGCGTCATCGAGATCGACTACAACTGGTCGCAGCTTTCGGACTCGACCAGCCAGTTCCGCTCGTCGGTGCGGCGTATCACACCGGGCTCGAAGGTGTTCGTTGCCTACGCCGACCGTTCGTTCGGCGAAGACGTGCGCGACCTCGGCCTCGTGCATGCGGCTTGTATCGCCACCATCGAGCGCTCGGCGCTGGTCACGACGCTGTTCACGGTCGCCGGCAAGCAGATCGTGCATGCGCGCCCGGAATACAAAGATTTCGTCGACGCCCAGGACGGCACGCCGCCGCAGACGTCGCAGTTGATCGTCGCCGCCGAGCATCCGCTGCCGACCACGCCGGCATTCTGGCGGAACTGGACCAAGTTCGAATATCTCTACGTGCTGTTCACCGAGGACGAGGCACCCAATCCCGATCCATCGCGCCTCAAGCTTGTCGCCGACGGCGACCGCTTCCAGCTCTACAGAATTATCAAGCCGGGCGATCCGATCGGCGGCACGTCGCGGCAAATTCGCGGCGGTTACACGGTCGGTTCGCGGTAGCACTGCGATGGCGGCTGGGAATGACCGGCGCTTGGCGTTACGCCCAGACTCCGATAGGCAACCCGCAGTCGTCCTTGCAGTCCCATTCCGGATGACGCTTGGCGAGGTTCTTGCCAATTCGCCGCGCGGTCACGAGGCACGCAAGAGAGTCTATCACATCGTCGCGCTTGGCCCCCGTTGGGGTCGGCGCGGCAATGACGTCGTTTGAGATGCCGGCATTCTTAAGCAGGCGGCACCGTGCCGCGATTCCTTTCTTTGATTTTTTTGAGGAGAGGACAGGCGCGCAATCATTCATGTAGTAGAATGCCAGCTCGGGATGTGTCTCGCGCACCGATGCAACGCAGTCGCGGTTGGACCGCAAAAATCTATCCACCGAAGCAATCTTGTCAAAAATGTAAAAGCTCTGCAGTGCGAACGCCCTTTTGTCCTGTGATGTCTTGCGGGCCATCTCGCAGCACGCTGCGTACTTCGAACGAACAATCCTCAACTCGATATCAAGTCCGGCGTAGATCGCGCGCCGCGAAGGAACGCGGAAGACGCTTGATGCTCTTCCTTTAAGGATTTTTCTGAGTTCGGGTTCAGGCCCTCGTCCTCCGATAGGGCTGACCTCCGGCAGACGATAGGAACATCAATTGCGATGATCCAGGGGCGCTCGCCACCATAGACGATCTCATCGATGGTCCTGGCAAAGCGCGGCTTCTGCGTTTCTCCGTCGAGTCGCCCGTAGGAAACAACCCAACCGCCTTTGCAGCCATCGACCCCGGCGAGCCATACGTTTTTCGAAGGCTGCTTCATCGCGCGAATACTGGCATGGAGCTTGCTGTCCCGCTAGGCTGTGACTCGAGAGGGAGTTTCAGCATGACCATCCGTCCGCGCCGCAGCGTTCTTTACATGCCCGGCTCCAACGCCCGCGCGCTGGAGAAGGCCAAGACCCTCCCCGCCGACGGCGTCATCCTCGACCTTGAAGACTCGGTGGCGCCCGACGCCAAGGAGAGCGCCCGTAGCCAAGTCTGCGATGTGGTCAAGGCCGGCGGCTTCGGCTCGCGCGAGGTCTTCATCCGAACCAACGGGGTCGATACGCCGTGGTTTTCGGACGATCTCAGCGCCGCCGCGCTGGCGGCGCCCGATGGCATCGTAGTCCCGAAAATATCGCTGCCGGCGCAGCTTGAGAGCATCGGCCAGCGGCTGTTGGACATGGGCATCAATCAGAAGACTCGCATCTGGGCGATGATCGAATCGCCGCAGGCGGTTTTCAACGTGCTGTCGATTGCCGCCTGCGCCAAGGATTCCGAGACGCGGCTCGCCGGGTTCGTCATGGGCACCAACGATATCGCCAAGGATACCCGCGCCCGCCAGATGCCGGGGCGCTGGCCGATGATCGGCTGGCTGATGAATGTGATCGCCGCGGCTCGCATCTACGGCATCGATGTGCTCGATGGCGTCTACAACAACATCGGCGACGCCGAAGGCTTTGTGAAGGAATGCGAACAAGGCCGCGACATGGGCTTCGACGGCAAGACGCTGATCCATCCCAATCAGATCGAGCCTTGCAACAAGGTGTTCTCGCCCACCGCCGATGAAGTCGCGTGGGCGCGAACGATGATCGGCGCTTTCGATCTCCCGGAGAACAAGACCAAGGGCGTCGTCTCCATCGACGGCAAAATGGTCGAGCGCCTGCACGCCGACATGGCGCGGCGCACTGTGGCGATCGCCGACGCGATCGCGGCAAGGTCGTGAGACTTTTCGCGGCATTAGCTTTGGTTCTGGCCGCGACCGGGGCCTTGGCCGCCGAACGCGACATTGCGCCGGGCGGCACGTTGCGGGCCGTCTATCTGGCGAATAATCCGGCGCAGGCGGTGCAGGACAAGGCGACCGGCGCCATTCGCGGCGTGTCGGCCGATCTGGCGCGCGAGCTCGGCCGCCGTCTCGACATACCGGTGCAGATCGTCCCCACCGCCAGTCCGAAGGCCGTGATCGACGCCGTCGCCAATAACGAGGCCGATATCGGTTTTGTCGCTTACGCGCCGGAGCGCGTCGGCACCGTCGAGTTCAGCCAGGTGTATATGCTGGTGCAACAGTCGTTCATCGTGCCGGAAAGTTCGCCCATCAAGTCCGTCAAGGACATCGATGCCGCGGGCTTGCGTATCTCGGGCGGGGCCGGCGATTCCGTGACGTTGTACATGAAGCGCAAGTTGAAGCGGGCGACGCTGATCGAAACCGACAACACGCCGGAGGACGCCAAACGCAAATTCGCGGCCGGCGAGATCGATGCCTTCGGCGCTAACCGCCAGCGGCTGACCAATCTGATGAAGGATGCCGCGGGCTTTCGCATCTTGCCGGATAATCTGTTCGGGCGTGCCGCAGACCATCATCGTCAAAAAGGGCGGGGCGGAGCCGCTCGCCACCCTCAACCGTTTTATCGACGACGTGCGCGCGTCCGGCCTGCTGCAAAGCGCCATCGATAAAAGCGGCGTCATCGGACTGGACCCGGCGCCGGCAGGCTCGTGGCAGCCTTCGGTGCCGGACTGATCAGGCGGCGCGCCCTCCACGGTGCGGGCGGGACTAGCCTAGTAGGCGGTCCGAACCGCCTTGAACTGAAAGCCTAAGCGTTCGACTTCAGGCCGCCCACGGACGGTCGGCTTCGTGCTTCTTCTCGTAGCCGACGATCTTGTCCTGCTTGAGCTTGGTCAGCCCGATGTCGTCGAGGCCGTTGAGCAAGCAGTTCTTGCGGTGGGCATCGATCTCGAACTTGACCGTGCCGCCGTCAGGGCCGCGGATTTCCTGCTTTTCCAGATCGATGCTGAGCGTGGAGTTGGCGCCGCGCTCGGCGTCGTCGAACAGCTTTTCGAGATCCTCCGGCGAGACGCGGATCGGCAGTATCCCGTTCTGGAAGCAGTTGTTGTAGAAAATGTCGCCGAACGAGGTCGAGATCACGCAGCGGATGCCGTAATCCATCAGCGCCCACGGCGCGTGCTCGCGGCTCGAGCCGCAGCCGAAATTGTCCCCAGCGACCAGGATTTTGGAATTGCGGTAGGCCGGCTTGTTGAGCACGAAGTCCGGGTTCTCGCTGCCATCGTCCTTGTAGCGCAACTCGGCGAACAGGCCTTTGCCAATCCGGTGCGCTTGATGGTTTTGAGGTACTGCTTCGGGATCACCATGTCGGTGTCGATGTTGATGATGTGCAAAGGCGCCGCGACGCCTTCGAGCATGGTGAATTTTTCCATGGCGTTTTCTCCCTGAAGCTCCGCTAGGGCCCTTTTCTTGCGGGTTGCCGGGCGCAGGTCAAGCCTTTCGCCATCGCAAATTCAGAGGGGCGGGCCGCGCCCTGCGTGGGTCTGGCTGTCAGTCGGTGCTGGCCTCGATCGCGTCGATGTCGTCGTCCGACAGGCCGAAGTGATGGCCGATCTCGTGCACCAAGACGTGGGTGACGAGGGCGCCCAGGGTTTCCTCGTGCTCGGCCCAGTAGTCGAGGATCGGGCGGCGGTAAAGCCAGATCATGTTGGGCATTTGCTCGGGTGCGGAGGGCGACCGAAACGGCAAGCCAACGCCCTGGAACAAGCCAAGCAAGTCGAATTCGCTGTCTAGCTGCATGTGCTGGATGACTTCCTCGGCCGGAAAATCGTCGACCTGGATCACCAAACCCTCGCAAAGAGCCCGGAAATGCGCGGGAAGGCGGGCGTAAGCCTCTGCCGCCAGGGCCTCGATATCGGCCAGCGAGGGCGCCGCCAAGCCGGCAAGGCGGTCGAATTGACCTGTCATGCCAACGTATTAGGCCACCTGGGCCGGATCACCAAGCGGTTGACGGAACCCGCGAAATGCGCGACCGTTAACCATTAAGGCAAGGTATCCTAGGGGCTCCATAATGACGAAAGCTCGGATGATCTATGCCGCGCTGGCTTTGTTATTTGCGGGCCTGGCGACGCCGGCTTCGGCCGAATTCTTCGGCTGCAATGACAGACCCGGCCGCGTGCTCTCCAGCTACACCTCGGGCTCTTCCGCGCGCACCAGCAGCCGCACGACGCACGAGCTTGCCGCACAGACCTCGCGCCCGCGCATCATGATCTATCCGCGTGAACGCGCGGTCGGCCGCAATTCGGTTCGTCAGTGCCGCTCGCAACTGGTCAAGGAATATCGTGTCAGCGGAACCGTGATCGTGCCGAAGATGCAGTGCTGGTGGGAATAACGCAGGCTTTTTCGGCTTCAAGCGTTTATAAAGCTGCTGGGGGCATCGGAGGAGTAACGATGTCTAAGTTCGCAAAATTTTTCGCAATCGCGGCGCTGCTGGCCGGCGCTTTCGCCGCCACGCCGGGCACGGCTTTGGCGCAACATCATCATGGCGGCGGTGGCGGCGGTGGCGGCGGCTGGCATCACGGCGGTGGGTACCGTGGCGGTGGCTTCGGACGTGGCTTCGGCTTCGGTCTGGGCGTCGGATATCCGTACTACTACGGCGGACCTTATTACGCGGCACCGGCCTGCGGCTGGACGCGGGTGCGGGTGTGGCGCAATGGTCATTGGGCGCTCCGGCGCGCCTGGCGCTGCTGGTAGCGGAACTCAATGCAGGCAGGGGTGTTGAGTCCGGTTAACAACCGGAGGCAACAGCCATGACTAAAATTCTCGCGGCAGCGCTCGCTATCGTTGGCGCTGTCTGGTTTGCGGCGCCGGCACCCGCCAGCGCTGCAACCGTACAAGACGGGATTGCGAACACCACGCAAACCGGTCTCAGCGCTGCGCGCCGGCATCGCCGCGCTGTCGTGCGCCGCTACGAAGCGCCGCGCTACTACGGCTATTACGGCCCGACTTATTACGAGCGGCCTTATGCCCGCCCGGCGCCGCTGTTCTTCGGCATCGGCGGTTACTGGTAAGCAGCCCGACACGACAAACGAAAAGGCCCACCGCGAGGTGGGCCTTTTTTATCGCCGTCACCCTGAGGTGCGAGCCGTGCAGCGGCGAGCCTCGAAGGGTGGCGGCCGTTCATCCTTCGAGGGCTTCGCTTCGCGAAGCCGCCTCAGGATGACGGAGCCTATCTACCTCCACTCCCGCACGTCGACGAAGTGGCCGGCGATCGCGGCGGCGGCCGCCATCGCGGGCGACACCAGATGGGTGCGGCCCTTGTAGCCCTGACGGCCTTCGAAGTTGCGGTTCGAGGTCGCGGCGCAACGCTCGCCCGGCTCCAACTTGTCCGGGTTCATCGCCAGGCACATCGAGCAGCCCGGTTCACGCCAGTCGAAACCGGCGGCGATGAAAATCTTGTCGAGGCCTTCGGCTTCCGCCTGCTCCTTCACCAGCCCGGAGCCCGGCACGATCATCGCCGAGACGTGGCCGCTGACTTTCTTGTCCTTGGCGATGCGTGCGGCGTCGCGCAGATCTTCGATGCGACCGTTGGTGCAGGAGCCGATGAAGACGCGGTCGATCTTGATGTCGGTGATCTTCTCGCCGCCTTGGAGGCCCATGTAGCCGAGCGAACGTTCGGCGGCCTGGCGCTTGTTGTCGTCGGCGATGTCGCTGGTCTTCGGCACGCGGCCGGCGATCGACGCCACCTGCTCGGGGCTGGTGCCCCAGGTCACGATCGGCGGCAGCTTCGCCGCATCGAGCCTGATTTCCCGGTCGAAATGCGCCCCTTCGTCGGACTGCAAAGTCTCCCAATAGCGCATGGCCTGATCCCACAGCACGCCCTTCGGCGTCTTCGGGCGGTCCTTGAGGTAGTTGTAAGCTTTCTCGTCCGGCGCGATGAAGCCGGCCTTGGCGCCTGCTTCGACCGACATGTTGCACACCGTCATGCGGCCTTCGATCGACAGCGCGCGGATCGCTTCGCCGGCATATTCGATGGCGTAGCCGGTGCCGCCGGCGGTGCCGATTTCGCCGATGATCGACAAGATGATGTCCTTGGCGGTGACGCCCGGCGTCAGCACGCCGTCGACAACGGCGCGCATGTTCTTGGATTTCTTCTGGATCAGCGTCTGCGTCGCCAGCACGTGCTCGACTTCCGAGGTGCCGATGCCATAGGCGAGGCAACCGAAGGCGCCATGCGTTGCGGTGTGGCTGTCGCCGCACACCAGCACGGTGCCGGGCAGCGTGAAGCCCTGCTCGGGTCCGATGATGTGAACGATGCCCTGGCGGCGGTCGAACTCATTGAAATACTCGATACCGAAATCCTTGGCGTTCTGCGCCAGCGTCGAAATCTGCTCGGCGCTTTCCGGATCGGGATTGGGCTTGCTCCGGTCGGAGGTCGGCACGTTGTGATCGACAACGGCCAGCGTCTTCCCCGGCGAATGCACTTTGCGGCCGGCGGCGCGCAGGCCTTCGAAGGCTTGCGGCGAGGTAACCTCATGCACGAGGTGGCGATCGATATAGATGAGAGCGGTGCCATCGGGCTGCTCGTCAACCAGATGATCGTCCCAGATCTTGTCGTAGAGGGTGCGCGGTTTCATGACTCAGGTGACCTTAGCTCGGATGAAAAAGGAAATTGGATGACAGGCGTCAGCCGCCGCCGGCGGGCCGATCAAAGCCCGGCCTGGACCGCAGTCAGCCGGCCGAAGAAGCGCCACGGCAATCGCCGGTGGTCGCTGATGATCACGCGGTGCGCGTTGGAAATCATGGGGGCTATATAGCCGCTTGCGGCGAACCGCACAATGAACGTGGGCGGCCCAAGAAAGCGGTCGAAGAAAAAGGGGCCGAACGCGGCCCCTTTCAAATCCAGTTCCAAATGCTGAAGCGATTACTTCGCGGCGGCTTCGGTGGCCACGGCAGCGGTCGCTTCCGAGATACGGGCCTTCTTGCCGCGCAGACCGCGCAGGTAATACAGCTTGGCGCGGCGCACTTTGCCGCGGCGCACCACTTTGATCGAGTCGATCATCGGCGCGTAGATCGGGAACACGCGCTCGACACCCTCGCCGTAGGAAATCTTGCGGACGGTGAAGCTCTCGTTGAGCCCGCGGCCCGAGCGGCCGATGCACACGCCTTCATAGGCCTGGATGCGGCTCTTATCACCTTCGACCAGCTTGACGTTCACCAGCACGGTGTCGCCGGGGCCGAAATCGGGAATTTCACGGCCGGCCGAAAGCTTCTCGACCTGCTCTTTTTCGAGCGTTTGAATGAGGTTCATATCGTCGTCTCCGTCGGCAGCGCCAGTAACCGGCGCGCGGTCATTGTCTGGTCTGAATGGGTTGCGCGAGCTTCTAGACTAAAGCCGGGCGCTTGTCACCCTCGGGTTTTGGGCCTGTTTTACGGCCCTTTTCGGGCCAGATAGGCGGCCCAAAGGTCCGGCCGGCGCTCCTCGGTGAGCCGCGCGGCCTCCGCCCGCCGCCACTGGGCGACCTTGGCGTGGTCGCCGCCGGTCAGCACCTCCGGGATGGCCTGGCCTTCGAATTCGGCCGGCCGCGTATATTGCGGGTATTCCAGCAGGCCGTCGGCGAAGCTTTCCTCGACCCCCGAGGCCTCCTTGCCCATGACGCCGGGGATCAGCCGCACACAGGCATCGAGCACGGCCAGTGCGGCGATCTCGCCGCCGGACAGCACGAAGTCGCCGAGTGAGACTTCCTCCAGCCCGCGGGCCTCGATCAGCCGCTCATCGACGCCCTCGAAGCGCGCGCAAAGGATGACGCAGCCGGGGCCGGCGGCGAGGCTTTGGGCGCGCGCTTGCGTGAACGGCGTGCCGCGCGGCGACATCAGCAGGCGCGGGCGCGGATCGGGCGGAATGGCGTCGAGCGCGCGGGCCAAGACATCGGCCTTCATGACCATGCCGGGTCCGCCGCCGGCCGGCGTGTCGTCAACGGTGCGGTGCTTGTCGGTGGCCGCATCGCGAATGTCGCGGGCGTCGAGCGACCACAGCCCCGCGGCCAGCGCCTTGCCGGCAAGGCTGACGGCCAGGGGGCCTGGAAACATCTCCGGGAAGATTGTCAGGATGCTGGCGCGCCACATGGTTGCTCTCAGCCGTCGTCGGATTCGTCGGCGACGATTTCGCCCGGCGGCACCACGACGATCTGCCGCGCTTTGATATCGACCTTCGGCACCACGGCGTCGGTGAAGGGCAGCAGCAGCGGTTCGCCACCGCCGGCCGGCGCGATCTCGATCAGATCGCCGGCGCCGAAATTATGCACGGCGGTGACGGTGCCGAGCGCCGCGCCGTCTTCGCCCAACGCCGCAAGCCCGATCAGGTCGGCGAAGTAGTAGGTGTCGTCTTCCTCGATCGGCGGCAACTTGTCGCGCGAAACGAACAGATCGAGGTTGCACAGCTTCTCGGCCGCGGTGCGGTCGGCGACGCCTTTGAACCGCGCCACCAGGAAATCCTTGGCCGGCCGCAGCGCCTCGATCTCGAAGCGCTGCCGGCCATTCTCGCTTTCAAGCGGGCCGTAATCCAGAACCGCCATCGGGTCCTGCGTGAACGACCACAGCTTCACTTCGCCGCGAATGCCATGCGCGGCACCGATACGCGCGACACGGATCTTTGACCTCATGGTGAGGAGCGTCGCGGAGCGACGCGTCTCGAACCATGGGGTCGAAATGCTGTCCGCCGTTGAGACAAATCCGTAATCCGTTGAAAGTCGCCAGCCATGAGAGCTTCTTTTTTCGCCCGCGACCAACCTTTTACTTTTCGTTCGGCAGCAATAGCGTCGACAATCTGATCGAAGAATTCGCTGTACACGAGTCGCACAGGTCGCCGCGTCGAGGTGAAGCCTTGAAATTGCCCCGGCTGATGTTCAGCAACGCGCCGCTCTAGATCGGCTCGCGTCGTGCCGGTGTAGTACATGCCGTCGGAACAGCGAAGTATATAGAGCCACGCTCCCATGCTCGCCCCGTCCTTCGAGACGGCCGGCTTCGCCGGCCTCCTCAGGACGAGGCTACCATGTTGCCGCGAGGCGGAGGAGGAGCCCTATCAGTTCGCCGCGTCCTTGGCCGCCTTGTCGGCTGCGGCCTTTTCGTTGGCCTTCGCGGTCGCCGCGGTCTTGGCGGCTGCGTCACCGGCTTCCTTGGCCTTGGTCGCTTCTTCCTTCGCGGCTTTGCGTTCCTTGCGCGGGATCGCCTTTTCCGGATTGTTGCGCTTCTCGCGCGTGACGACGCCGGCGGCGTCGAGGAAGCGCGTCACGCGATCGGACGGCTGCGCGCCCTTCTTCATCCAGGCCTGCGCCTTCTCGATGTCGAACTTGAGACGCTCGGTCTTTTCCTTCGGCAGCAGCGGATTGAAATAGCCGAGACGCTCGATGAAGCGGCCGTCGCGCGGCGAACGCGAGTCGGCGACGACGATGTGATAGACCGGACGCTTCTTGGTGCCGGCGCGGGCGAGACGGATCACGAGAGACATTTTAGTTTCCTTTGCTACGAAGTTTCGTTTGGTTGAATGAGGTCATTTCTTCTTCCCGGCGCCGGGCAGACCCGGCAGTCCAGGAAATTTCCCGCCGCCGAGGCCCGGCAGACCGGGCATATTCGGCGGTAATTTCGGCATGGTCGGCGGCAATCCGCCGCCCGGCATCTTTTTGGCGAGTTCGGCCATCTGTTCCGGCGTCGGCGCGGCCCCGCCGCCAAAGCCCATCATCTGGCCGAGGCCTGCGAGCGGGCCGCGTTTTCCCGAGCCCATGGCCTTCATCATGTCGGCCATGCCGCGATGCATTTTCAGCAATTTGTTGATTGCTTCCGGCGAGGTGCCCGAGCCTTTGGCAATGCGCTTCTTGCGGCTGTTCTTGAGAATGTCCGGGTTGCGGCGTTCCTGCGGTGTCATCGAGTCGATGATCGCGACCTGGCGCTTGAGCACCTTGTCGTCGAGGCCGGCATTGGCGATCTGCGTCTTCATCTTGGCGACACCCGGCAGCATGCCCATCAAGCCGCTCATGCCGCCCATCGCCGTCATCTGGATCAATTGGTCGCGCATGTCGGCCAGATCGAAGTGACCCTTGCGCATGCGCTCGGCGGTGCGCGCGGCCTTTTCGGCGTCGATATTGGCGGCGGCCTTTTCCACCAGCGCGACGATGTCGCCCATGCCGAGAATGCGGCCGGCGATGCGGGCGGGATCGAATTCTTCCAGCGCGTCGAGTTTTTCGCCGGTGCCGATCAGCTTGATCGGCTTGTTGGTGACGGCGCGCATCGACAACGCGGCGCCCGCCGCGGCCGTCGCCGTCAACGCGGGTGAGCACGATGCCGGTTAAGCCGACGCGCTCGTCGAAGGCGCGCGCCAGATTGACGGCGTCCTGGCCGGTGAGCGCATCGGCGACCAGCAGCAACTTCGTGCGGACCGACGGCGCGGCGCACTTCTGTGGCCTCGTTCATCATGTCGTCGTCGAGCGTGGTGCGGCCGGCGGTGTCGAGCATCACCACGTCGTAGCCGCCGAGCTTGGGCGGCCTGGACCGCGCGCTTGGGCGATCTTGCGGCGGCAACTGGCCTTCGACGATGGGCAGCGTGTCGATCTGCGCCTCGCGGCCGAGCACGGCGAGCTGCTCCATCGCCGCCGGCCTGCGCACGTCGAGCGAGGCAATCAGAACTTTTTTCTTCTCGCGATCAGTGAGGCGGCGCGCGATCTTGGCGGTGGTGGTGGTTTTGCCGGAGCCTTGCAGGCCGACCATCATGATGGCGACCGGCGGCGCGGCATTGAGGTCGATGCCCTGGGTAATCGGCGCCGAGCGTCGCGACCAACTGGTCGTGCACGATCTTGACCACCATCTGGCCGGGCGTGACCGACTTCATCACCTCGACGCCGACGGCCTGCTTCTTGACGCCCTCGGTGAACGCGCGCGCGACGTCGAGCGCGAACGTCGGCTCCGAGCAGCGCGCGGCGAACCTCGCGTAGCGCCGCATCGACGTCGGCTTCGCTGAGCGCGCCGCGGCGGGTCAGGCGGTCGAGAATGCCGCTGAGTTTTTCCGACAGTGAGTCGAACATTTCACAACCTCGTCCTGAGGAGCGTGCGCAGCACGCGTCTCGAAGGGCGAGGTCCCTCGGTTGTGGCTCATCCTTCGAGACGCCCGCCTACGGCGGGCTCCTCAGGATGAGGCCGAAAAAACAAAACAACGCCCGAGGGCGCATTGCGCTGTCGGGCGGGAGCCTCGGTCTCTAGGGCCGGGCGGCGAGTTGGTCTTCTACGTCGGTATCAAGAACGACCGGAAACTAGGGTTGGGGCTAGCCTAAGTCAAGGACCTGAAAATCAAGCTGGATCAGGGCGTTAACTCATAACTGACCGTCACGACGGCCCGCAGCGTCTGTTCGCCGGGCGCAACCGGGGGCGGCGCCGGCCCGCAAAGCCTGCATGACGCGCGGCGGCGGCGCCGAGCCTTCCTCGGAAATGACGATCACGGCGCCGACTTTGGCGCCGGCGGCCTTGGCGTAAAGCTCGGCCTTGCGGCGGGCGTCGGCGACCGCCTCGGTGCGGGCTTCGTCGAGCAGCCTGGATTGCTCCGAGACCACGAATTCGATGCCCGACATCTCGTTGGCGCCGGCGCTGATGGCGCGGTCGAGGACGGCCGGCAGCTTGTCGGTGTCGCGGATCTTGACGGTGACCTGGTTGGTCACCTGGAAGCCGAGCAGGCGCGCGGTGCCTTTGTTCGGGTCGTATTGCGGCTGCAACGACAGCCGCGAGGTCTGCACGTCTTTCGTGGCAATACCGGCGTCCTTGATGGCGGCGAGGACGGCGGTCATTTGATTGCCGTTGGCTTCGCTCGCCTCGCGCGCGGTTTTGCCCTGTGTGGTGACGCCGATGCGGATCACCGCCATGTCGGGCGCGATCGAAACAGTGGCCTCGCCGGTCACGGTCACGAGTTTGTCGGCGGCGTGCGCCGACAGCGGCAGCAGTGCCGTGGCGACGACGACTAAAGCAGGCAAAATCCGCAGCATGATGACGACCTCTCTTGGCCTCATCCTGAGGAGCACTCCGTAGGAGTGCGTCTCGAAGGATGTGGCCGCCCCATCCTTCGAGACGGGCGCAATCGCGCCCTCCTCAGGATGAGGCGGAAAGTAGAATTACTTCACCGGCACGTAGACGTTGATCACCAGCTTGTTCGGGTCCGTCTTGGTCGGATCGGTGGTGTATTCCTCGATGAACAGTTCCTTGGCCTCAAGGCCCTTGTCGTCGAGATAATTGGTGATCGCCTCGTAGCTCGAATCCATCGCGTCATAGGAACCGCGGTGGACGAATTTGAGCGCCTTGCCGGACGGCGCCTTGCCGACGGCGATATCGCCCTTGGGCGGATCGGCCGGCGCTACCGCCACCGGCATTGCCGCCTGGAACGAGAAGCCGGTGTCGTCGGTCTGGGTATAGAAGGTCATGGCGGGGCCATTCGACTTGATGCCCTGCTTGTCGAGATATTCGTGGAGCGATTTGAACGCGTCGACCAGCGTGTCGAAGGCGGTATCCCAGTTGGTGTGGCCCTTCAGGTAGATGACGGTGCGGGTCGGGCAGCGTCACCTCCTCGCCAAAGGCATCGCCGGCCTGCAAGGGCGTCGGAGAGGTTGAGCCGCTCGGCGGCGGCGCCGGCGGCATCTGTTCCGCCGGTTTTTTCCTGGGATTTGGCCGGCGGATTGCGTTCTGCGCCACGGTCACGGCCAAAGCCGGGCTTGTGGCGACAGCCAGCGCAATGGCTATCCGCGCCGCAAGGCGAGTTGCACGACATCGATATTCTCCGTCTTTTGCGGCGTCCGGCGATTCGCCAGCGACATGCATTTTATCACGGCCACTGGCCAATCGCTTGCTTATTCGCCATATAAACCCGGCGAAAGCCGGGCAGTAGGCCATATGGCCGGAAATCGACAGGCAATATTTTGGGCGCGCTCGCCAACCAGTCTTTTGTGAAGATGAATGGGATCGGCAACGAAATCGTCGTTGTCGATCTGCGCGGTGGCGCGGGCAAAATTACCGCTGACGACGCGCGCGCGGCGGCCAAGCCGCAGGGCGCGCCCTACGATCAGTTGATGGCGCTCTATCCGCCGCTGACGCCGGGCACCGATGCTTTCATTCGCATCTTCAACAATGACGGTTCCGAAGCCGGCGCCTGCGGCAACGGCATGCGCTGCGTCGCCTCGCTGGTGTCGGACAAGACCGGCAAGAGTACGCTGACGTTCGAGACCAGCGCCGGGATTCTTAATTGCTGGAAGGGCGCCGATGGATTGTTCACCGTCGACATGGGCAAGCCGCGCTTCGGCTGGAAGGAAATTCCGCTGGCCGAGGAATTTCGCGATACCCGCGCCATCGAATTGCAGATCGGGCCGATCGACAAGCCGATTTTGCATTCGCCGGCGGTGGTGAACATGGGCAACCCGCACGCGATCTTCTGGGTCGACGACGTGAATGCCTACGACCTCGGCCGGTTCGGGCCGCTCCTGGAAAATCATCCGATCTTTCCCGAGCGCGCCAACATCACGCTGGCGCATATCGTGTCGCGCGACGCCGTCACCATCCGCACCTGGGAGCGTGGCGCCGGGCTGACAAAGGCTTGCGGCTCGGCGGCCTGCGCTGCCGCGGTCGCCGCGGCCAGGCTCAAGCGCACCAACCGCAAGGTCAAGGTGACGTTGCCGGGCGGCGAACTCACCATCGATTGGCGCGAGCGCGACGATCACGTGTTGATGACCGGGCCGGTGCAATTCGAATTTGCCGGCACGTTCGATCCGGCGTTGTTTGCGCCCGCAGGCGCGCCATGATTGCCGGCTGCGGCATACCTCTCTTCTTCACCTCTCCCATGGGGCGAGGTCGGCACGCGGAGCGTGCCGGGTGAGGGGATATTGCCTTGCGATATTCAGTTGCCCCCTCACCCCGATCCTCTCCCCCAAGGGGAGAGGGAGTTCGGCCGAGGGTGTTCCGAGGCCGCATGACCATCGACATCCACACCTTCGGCTGCCGGCTCAATACATATGAGTCGGAAGTCATCCGCCGCGAAGCGGGCAAGGCTGGGATCGATGACGCCGTGATCGTGAACACCTGCGCGGTGACCGGCGAAGCGGTGCGCCAGGCGCGCCAGATCATCCGCCGCATCAAGCGCGAGCGGCCGGACGCGCGCATCTTTGTCACCGGTTGCGCGGCGCAGACGGCGCCCGGGCAATTCGCCGATATGCCCGAAGTCGATCGCGTGCTGGGCAATGAGAAAAGCTCGACGCGCGCGCGTGGGCGGGATCGGACCGCCTTGCCGTTGGCGACATCATGGCGGCGACGCGTCACGCGGCCCATGCGGTCGATCATATCGATGGCCACACCCGCGCTTTCGTGCAGGTGCAGAACGGCTGCGATCATCGCTGCACGTTCTGCATTATTCCGTCCGGCCGCGGCAATTCGCGCTCGCTGCCGATGGATGAAGCCGTGGCGCAGGCGCGCCGGCTCACCGGCAACGGCTATCGCGAGATCGTGCTGACCGGCGTCGACATCACCAGCTACGGCGGGGACTTGGATGGCACGCCGCGTTTGGGCGCGCTGGTCAAGCGCCTGCTCAAGGACATTCCCGAAATTGCGCGGCTGCGGCTGTCGTCGATCGACTCGGTGGAGGCCGACGACGATCTGCTTGATGCTTTGGCCAACGAATCGCGCCTGATGCCGCATCTGCATCTGTCATTGCAGGCCGGCGATGATCTCATTCTCAAGCGCATGAAGCGGCGGCACTCACGCGGCGATGCGATAGCGTTCTGCAACGACGTGCGGCGCCTGCGTCCGGATGTCGTGTTCGGCGCCGATATCATCGCCGGCTTTCCGACCGAGACCGAAGAGATGTTCAGCCGTTCGCTCGATCTGGTCGAGGAATGCGGGCTCACCCAGCTTCACGTCTTTCCGTTTTCGCCGCGACCGGGCACGCCGGCGGCGCGTATGCCGCAACTGGATCGCGCCATCGTCAAGGAACGCGCGCAACGCCTGCGCGCCAAGGGCGAAGCGGCGCTGGCGCGACATCTTGAAGCGCAAATCGGCCAGCAAAGACGGGTGCTCACGGAGCGCGGTGGCATCGGCCGCACCGAGCAGTTCACCGCGGTGCGGCTTGCGGCGCCGGTCGCGCCCGGTAGACTTCTCGACCTGACCATGGCGGGGCACGACGGCCGGCAGTTGTTGGCGGCCTGAGAGGGATTCAGACATGAGCGCAGCCGAATATCTGGTGACGACCATGGCGCAGCTCGAAGCGCTCTACGGGCCGAAAAATCCGAACTCGGTCGCCAAGGAAATCGACCACATCAGCAACGGCTATCGGCGGCTGATCGAGTCGGCGCCGTTCGTGGCGATTGCGACCTGCGGCCCGGAAGGGCTCGACTGCTCGCCCAAAGGCGATCCGGCTGGTTTCGTCCATATTCTCGACGACAAGACCATCGCCATTCCCGACCGGGCCGGGCAACAACCGGCTAGACGGCTTTCGCAATATCATTCGCGATCCGCGCATCGCGGTGCTGTTTCTCATTCCGGGCGTCGGCGAGACGTTGCGCATCAATGGCCGCGCCGAGATTTCGATTGAGTCGGCGTTGATGGAGAGCTTCGCGATCAACGGCAAGCTGCCGCGCAGCGTGCTGATCGTGCACATCGAGAGCATCTATTTCCACTGCGCCAAGGCCATTGTGCGTTCGAAGCTGTGGGACCCGTCGACGCAGATCGATCGCAAGTCGTTGCCGTCGACCGGCAGCATCATCGCCGAAGTGAGTCAGGGCAAACTCGGCGGCGAGGCCTACGACCCGCGAGGCGCCGGAAAAGCTTAAGGTGCATGCTTTACTAGGCGGCTCTTTTTCCGCTTCTGCGGGAATGACTGGAGGCAGTTCTATCTCTCCCGCCCACCCGCACTGGCGCAGCGCTTCCTGCATATGCGGAGGCGCCGGCGCGGTGATCGTGACCGGCGGCTTGTTCTTGGAAATCGGCACCACGATCTCACGCGAATGCAGATGCAGCGGCGGCCCGCCGGTACGCGGCGCGCTGCCGTAAATATTATCGCCCAGCACCGGCCAGCCCATCTCGGCGCAATGCACGCGGATTTGATGCGTGCGGCCGGTCAGCGGCTCGAGCGCGAGCCAGGTGATCTTTCTTTTGTCCCTCCCCTGAAAGGGGAGGGTGGCGCCGAAGGCGCCGCTCGCCTTCGCTTGCGCTTCGTCGAGCGGCCCTCCCCCTGCGGGGGAGGGATAAGTAAACCGTCCCATCACTTTCCATGTCGTCTGCGAAGGCTTGCCGTCGGGGTCCGGTCATCCACCAGCCGCGAGTCTCGTCGAGCCGGCCGAGCGGCATATCGATGAGGCCTTCGTCAGCGTCCGGCGAGCCTTCGACGACCGCCCAGTAGGTCTTGCCGATCTTGCCTTGCTTGAACAGCTTGCCGAGCAACGCCAGCGCCTTGCGGTGGCGGCCCAGCACCAGACAGCCGGAGGTGTCCTTGTCGAGCCGGTGCGCCAGCGCCGGCATGCGCGGCAGGCCGAAGCGCAGCACGTCGAAATAGTCTTCCAGGCTGGCGCCGCCTTTCGGCCCGCGGTGCACCGAAAGGCCGGCGGGCTTGTCGATGACCAGCATCATGCCGTCACGATAGAGCAGGCGGGAAAGCATCTCTTCCGGTGTCATGGCGAAACGGCTATCACGGGCAACGCTTCACTTCACCCTCCCCCGCTCCCAGGGGGAGGTAAAAAAGAGCCATGAACGACAGCACACAGAATGTAAGCTGGTGGAAACGCTTAAGCTCTGGGCTTAAACGCTCATCCGCTTCGCTCGGCACGGCCATCGCTGACCTGGTGTCAAAGCGCAAGCTCGACGCCGAAGCGGTCGAGGAGCTCGAGAACGAATTGATCCGCGCCGATCTGGGGCCGGATTTTGCCGCGCGGGTGGTCAAAGTGCTGAGCGCGGGACGTTTCGAGAAGGGCATTGCGCCCGACGAGGTCAAAGCGGTGCTGGCCGGCGAAATCGAAAAGGTGCTGGCGCCGGTGGCCAAGCCGCTCGAAATCACCACGCAGCCTTTCGTCATTCTGGTCGCCGGCGTCACGGTTCCGGCAAGACCACCACCATCGGCAAGCTCGCCGCCAAGTTCCGTGCCGAAGGAAAGAGCGTGCTGCTGGTGGCCGGCGACACATTCCGCGCCGCCGCCATCGATCAACTGAAAATCTGGGCGACGCGCACCGGCGCCGCCATCAAGTCCACCGCGCCGGGCGCCGATGCGGCGAGCCTTGCGTTCGACGCCATCACCGCGGCCAAGGCTGACGGGCGTCGAGGTGGTTCTGGTCGATACCGCCGGCCGCCTGCAGAACCGCACCGAGCTGATGAGCGAGTTGGAGAAGATGGTGCGCGTGATGCGCAAGGTCGAACCGACCGCGCCGCATGCGGTGCTGCTGGTGCTCGACGCCACGGTGGGACAGAACGCGCTCAGCCAGGTCGATCTGTTCGGCAAGGCCGCGGGGGGTGACCGGCCTGGTCATGACCAAGCTCGACGGCACCGCGCGCGGCGGTATTCTCGTCGCCATTGCCGCGCGCTTCGGGCTGCCGGTGCATTTCATCGGCGTCGGCGAAGGTGTCGACGATCTTGCACCGTTTACCGCGCGGGATTTCGCGCGGGCGATTGTGGGGTTGGAGTAATGGAAAACGCACGCTAAAAGCCGCTCATGGCCGAAAAGAAACAACTCAATCCCATGCTCAAGCTGGCGCTCGATATCGGGCCGCTGGTGTTGTTTTTTGCCGCCAACGCGAAGCTCGGCATCTATGTCGCGACCCGGCGCCTTCATGGTGGCGGTGCTGCTGGCGCTGGCGTTCACCTACGCGATGACGCGCCACATCGCGATCATGCCGGTGGTCACGGCGGTGATCGTGCTGGTGTTCGGCGGGCTGACGCTGATCCTGCACGACGATCTGTTCATCAAGCTCAAGCCCACCATCATCTATGTGCTGTTCGGCGGCACGCTGCTCGCCGGCCTCTTCTTCGACAAGCCGTTTCTGGGCATCATGTTCGATCAGATGTTTCATCTGACCGCAGAAGGCTGGCGCAAGCTGACTTGGCGCTGGGCGCCTTTTCTTCTTGTCGCTTGCAGTGCTCAATGAAATCGTCTGGCGCACGCAGACCACCGATTTCTGGGTCAGCTTCAAATTGTTCGGCGTGGTGCCGCTGACCTTCGCGTTCGGCGCGCTGCAATATCCGCTGCTGGTGAAATATCACCCGGACGCGAAGCCTTAGCGCATCTTCGATTTCAAGCGGATCATTGGGCCGTCGACGGCGAACCGGCCATAGCCGTGATGGTGAATGGTCTTCGGGTTCTTTTGCGCCGGATCGACCCACGCCTTGAGCACTTCGAGGATGAACAGATTGTAGCTGTTCACCAGCCTCCGGTCGGAGACTTTGCATTCGAGATTGGCGAAGCACTCCGCAATAAGCGGCGGCTTCACGCTTTCGGCCGGCAGCGGCGTCAGGCCGAACTTGGGCAAACTTGTCGAGATCGCGGCCCGATGAATTGCCGACCTTCACCACTTTCGGCGCCAGCTTGCGTGCCGGCAAGGCGATCACGCATTCCCCGGTCGCGTTCAAGGCGGTGAAGCTATAATTGGCGCCGCTGCAAACGCAGGCGACCAGCGGCGGCTCGAATTCGATCA
The DNA here is from genome assembly GCA_037200245.1 of Pseudolabrys sp. Taxonomy (GTDB): domain Bacteria; phylum Pseudomonadota; class Alphaproteobacteria; order Rhizobiales; family Xanthobacteraceae; genus Pseudolabrys. The sequence goes on along the minus strand of JBBCIM010000013.1, from coordinate 8,998 downwards.
TCATATGCCACGACATGGTCATGACATTGGCGCGGCCTTTGTGCGCGGTCGTCAGCAGAACTACCGGGCCCGGTTCGAGCAATTGATACGCCTTGGATAATGGCAGCGGCCTCAACGCTTGAGCGCCTTGTCGATTTCCGGTCCGAGCAGCTTGGCCAGATTTTCCGCGGAGATCGGGCCGACCAGCTTGTAGGCAATGCGGCCGTCGCGGCCGATCAGGAAATTCTCCGGGACACCATAGACACCCCAGTCGATGGAGGTGCGGCCGCTGCTGTCGGCGCCCGAGGCCAGGAACGGATTGCCGTAACGGTTGAGGAAGCGCCGCGCATTGTCGGGCGAGTCCTTGTAGTTGATGCCGACAAGCTGGATGCGTTTGTCCTTCGACAGTTGTTCGAGAAACGGCACTTCATCGGCGCAAGGGATGCACCACGAGGCCCAGACATTCACCAGCGTCACCTGGCCCTCGAAGGTCGCGTTGTTGAGGGCCCGGCACCGCCTGGCCGTTGCGTTCGAGTCCGACGACCGGTGGCAGGTCGGTCTTGGGCGCCGGCTGGCCAATCAGCGCCGATGGCAAATGCGAGGGATCGCCGGCGCCGAGCCGGACGAAGAACAATGCGGCCAAGCCGAGAAACGCCACCAGCGGCAGCATCACCAGAGATTGCGCTGTTTGGTGCCGGGGGTTGTCGGTGGCGCTCATGCTTTGCCTTTTTGCGAACGCCGCGTCACGCCGCGCTCCTCGAGATCGCCGAGGATGCGCCGCTGCGACGAATAATCGAGCACCACCCAGGCCACCAGCACCGCGACCACGAACGTGGTCACCGCGTACGCGGCGACGATGAAGTCGGCATGCGGCCCGAGATTCATGAGCATTTTTCCTTGCGCATGATCTTATCCGGAAACCGGTGCCCACTTTTCGGAATCATGCGCGGGTCTCCGCCTGCATGAGCCACATCGTGCGTACGCGGCGCCGTAGAATTTCGTTGCGCATGGCGGCGAGGTGCAGCGTGAAGAACAACAGCGTGAAAAGCGGCAGTCATGATCAGCAGCGGCGTCAGGATCGACGGATCGATGGCGGAACCGCCGACGCGCATGATCGATGCCGGCTGATGCAGCGTGTTCCACCATTCGACCGAGAATTTGATGATCGGAATATTGACGGCGCCGACCAGCGCCAGCACGGCCGCCGCGCGCGAGCCGCGGCTGGGATCTTCGGCGGTCCAGTACAGCGCCAGCACGCCGAGATAAAGCAGAAACAACACCAGCACCGACGTCAGCCGCGCGTCCCAGACCCAGTAAGTGCCCCAGGTCGGACGGCCCCACAGCGAGCCGGTGATCAAACAGATGAACGTGAACGCGGCGCCAATCGGCGCTGCGGCCTTGCCGGCGACATCCGCCAGCGGATGGCGCCACACCAGCGTGCCGAGCGCGGATACCGTCATGACGCCCCCAGCCCATCATGCCGAGCCAGGCCGTCGGCACGTGCAGGAACATGATCTTGACGGTGGCGCCCCTGCTGATAATCGTCGGGCGCATTCAGCGCGCGTACCAGCCCGAAGGCGAACAGCACGAGCGTTGCCGCCGCCAGCCACGGCAGCACGCGGCCCACGAAGCCGAGAAAACGCGTCGGGTTGGCGAGGTCGATAATGGCCATCGGCGTTTATTAGTCTCCGTCGGAGAACCCGGCAATGCCGGGGAATCCCGTAGGTATCGGGCTATTCCAAGCCATGGCGCAGCGCTGCCGCGGCGGCGACGGGACCCAGCACCAGGCTCGCTAAAGATAGCGCACAAAGGGACGGTAAAAGGGGGGCCGAAAGGCGCTGGACCGACAATCGCCGCATTGGCCGCGGCGACGCCGAAAATCAGCACTGGAACCGTCAGCGGCAGCACCAGCACGGCGAGCAAAAGCCCCCCGCGCCGCAGCGCCACCGAGAGCGCCGCGCCAATCAGGCCGATAAACGTCAGTGCCGCGTTCCGGCAAGCAACGTCAGCGACACCCAGCCCATCGCGCCCAACTCGACATTGAGCATGAGGCCCAGCACCGGCGCGATCACCACCAAGGGCAGCGCCGTCGTCACCCAATGCGCGATGGCTTTCGAGGCCACCGCCAGTTCGAGCGGCAGGCTGCTCATCATCAGAAGGTCGAGCGAGCCGTCGTCGTAATCGGTGGCAAACAGCCGGTCGAGCGCCAAGAGGGTCGCCAGCAGCGCGCCGAGCCACAGGATCGCCGGGCCGATCCGTCCCAGCAGCGCCATGTCGGGACCGAGCGCGAACGGCATCATCGTGACCACGATCAGGAAGAACAGCGCGCCCATCAGCGCGCCGCCGCCGACCCGAACGGCGATCCGCATGTCGCGGACGAGCAACGCGGTAAAGGCCTTCATGTTGCGCCCATCACGAGTTCGCGCGGATCGTTGAGCCCGATGGGGCCGTGGGTGGCCGCGACGATCATGCCGCCGCCGGCCAGATGCGCGCGCATCAAGTCGGCCAGCCGTTTCTGCGAGGCTAAGTCGAGTGCCGACGTCGGCTCGTCGAGCAGCCAAAGCGGTCGCGGCACCGCGACCAGCCGGGCGATCGACAGACGGCGCCGCTGGCCGGCCGAAAGGTAGGCGGCGGGCAGGTCGGTCAGCGCGGCCAAGTCGACAGCCGTAAGGGCGGCGTCGATTCCGCCGGATTGGCCGCCCAGGTAGTCGGTCCAGAACCGAAGATTTTCACCAACCGAAAGAGACGGTTTCACCGCATCCAGGTGGCCGAGATAATGCGACTGTTCCGCCAGTGTGCCTCGTCATCTTTTCCGCCGGTGAAGGTCAAACGCCCCGCGGAACTGCATATCAGCCCGGCGATCAAGCGCAGCAGCGAGGATTTTCCGGCGCCGTTGTGGCCGGTCACCACCAGCGCTTCCCCGCCGGAAACGCTGAAATTCAGGCCTGAAAATACCCGCCGGCCGCCGCGGTCACAGGTCAGGTTGTCGGCGACGAGTTGCATCAGGCGCGCCGCGGCCGGGGCGCGGCAGCGGCAATCGAAGAATTTCTACGCATCTTTCGCCGGTTCCCTGTAAATCTTGCGCCGCGTGCGAAAATACCTTTTAAGCCCGCAATTGCGGCGCTACGTTAGAAGAATTGGAACCTAGCCCCGCCCGCTATAAAATCCTTGTCTTGCTAGTAACTTAGCCCGAACCACCGCCAATGTCCCCGCGCCGGGAATGGAAACAGCCGACATGACGTCTCTCGACAGCTTTAAATGTTGCAAAACCCTTCAAGTAGGCAGCAAGAGCTACGCCTATTACAGCCTTCCGGCCGCGGAGAAAAACGGACTCAAGGGCATCTCGCGCCTGCCGTTTTCGATGAAGGTCCTGTTGGAAAACCTGCTGCGCAACGAAGACGGGCGCACGGTGACCAGGACGACATCAAGGCGGTCGCCGAATGGCTCAAGACTAAAACCTCGGACCGCGAATTCGCCTTCCGGCCCGCGCGCGTGCTGATGCAGGATTTCACCGGTGTGCCGGCCGTGGTCGATCTCGCCGCGATGCGCGACGCCATGAAGTCGCTCGGCGGCGACCCCAAGAAAATCAACCCGCTGATTCCGGTCGACCTGGTGATCGATCACTCGGTGTCCGCGATCTTCTACGGCAACAACCAGGCCTTCAAGAAAAACGTCGATGAGGAATACCGGCAAAATCAAGAGCGCTACAAATTCCTGAAATGGGCGCAGCGCTCGTTCGATAATTTCAGCGTCGTGCCGCCCCGGCACCGGCATCTGCCATCAGGTCAATCTTGAATATTTGTCGCGCGTCGTCTGGACCAAAAAAGACAAAGTGAAGGTCGACGGCAAGAACGCGACCATGGAAGTCGCCTATCCCGACACCGTGGTCGGCACCGACTCGCACACGACAATGGTCAACGGCCTGTCGGTTCTCGGCTGGGGCGTCGGCGGCATCGAGGCGGAAAGCGCCATGCTCGGCCAGCCGATGTCGATGACGCTGCCGGAAGTGATCGGCTTCAAGCTATCGGGCAGGCTCAAGGAAGGCCTCACCGCGACCGATCTGGTGCTTACGGTGACGCAGATGCTGCGCGCCCGTGGCGTGGTCGGCAAATTCGTCGAGTTCTTCGGTCCCGGCCTGACGCATCTCTCGATCGCCGACCGCGCCACGCTCGGCAACATGGCACCGGAATACGGCGCGACCTGCGGCTTCTCCCCGATCGACGACGACACCATCGCGTTCCTCAAGAACACCAGCCGTCCGCCGGAAGTGGTGGCGCTGGTGGCGGCCTACGCCAAGGCGCAGGGCATGTATCGCGTCAAGACCACGCCCGATCCGTTGTTCACCGATGTTCTCAAGCTTGAACTCGGCTCGGTCGAAGCGTCGCTTGCCGGACCGAAGCGTCCGCAGGATCGCGTCGCGCTCAAGGACGTGAAGACGGGCTTTGCCGGCTCGATGGAAAAGGAGTTCAACAAGGGCTCCGAGATGAAGAAGCGCGTGCCGGTCGGCGGTTTCGACTACGACATCGGCCACGGCGACGTGGTGATCGCGGCGATCACGTCGTGCACCAACACCTCCAACCCGGGCGTGATGCTCGCCGCCGGTCTCTTGGCGCGCAAAGCGGCTGCCAAGGGTTTGACGGCAAAGCCATGGGTCAAGACGTCGCTGGCGCCCGGTTCGCAGGTCGTCGGCGAATATCTCGAGAAGTCCGGCTTGCAGAAAGATCTCGATAAGCTCGGTTTCAACCTCGTCGGCTATGGCTGCACCACCTGTATCGGCAACTCCGGTCCGCTGCCGCCGCAGAACTCCAAGGCCATCAACGAAGGCGATCTGGTCGCCGCCGCGGTGCTCTCGGGCAACCGCAACTTCGAAGGCCGCGTCAACGCCGACGTGCGCGCCAATTATCTGGCGTCGCCGCCCTTAGTGGTTGCTTACAGCATTGCCGGCTCGATGAATGTCGACATGCTGAAGGACGCGCTCGGCGTCGATCAGAAAGGCAAGAAGGTCTATCTCAAGGACATCTGGCCGTCGAACAAGGAAATCGGCGAGTTCATCACCAAGAACGTCACCAAGCAGATCTTCACCAAGAAGTATGCCGACGTGTTCAAGGGCGATGCCAACTGGCGCAAGATCAGCATCAAAGGCGGCATGACCTACGGGTGGGACAAGAAGTCCACCTACGTGCAGAATCCGCCTTACTTCGTCGGCATGAAGAAGACGCCGAAGCCGCTCGAGGACATCGTCGACGCGCGCGTGCTGGCGATATTGGGCGACTCCATCACCACCGACCACATCTCGCCGCCGGCTCGATCAAGATCGATTCGCCGGCCGGAAAATATCTGCTCGACAAAAAGGTGAAGCCGGCGGACTTCAATCAGTACGGCACCCGGCGCGGGCAATCACGAAGTGATGATGCGCGGCACCTTCGCCCAATATCCGTCTCAAGAACCAGATTCTGCCCGGCGTCGAAGGCGGCGTCACGCTGCACTTCCCGTCGAAGCAGAAGATGACGATCTATGACGCGGCCATGAAGTACAAGGCGGACAAGGTTCCGCTGGTGGTGTTCGGCGGCAAGGAATACGGCAGCGGTTCGTCGCGCGACTGGGCCGCCAAGGGCTCGGTGCTGCTCGGCATCCGCGCGGTGATCTGCCAGTCGTTCGAGCGTATCCATCGCTCGAACCTCATCGGCATGGGCGTGATGCCGTTGGTATTCGAGGAAGGCACGTCGTGGCAGTCGTTGGGCTTGAAGGGTGACGAGCAGGTCACCATTCGCGGCCTGCACGGCGAACTCAAGCCGCAGCAGCGCCTGATTGCCGAGATCGTCTCAGGCAATGGGACGCTCAAGCGGGTTCCGCTGATTTGCCGGATCGATACCGTCGACGAGCTCGACTACTTCAGGAACGGCGGCATCTTGCAGTACGTGCTGCGTCAGCTCGCCGGCTGAGGCGCCGCTGCCCACTCACGTTGGGCAATTCACCATATTGATTAGCCACTCACTGCGAAGTGAGTGGCGGGTGATCGTCGGCGCGCTTAGTACCTAGTCTCGCGTTGGGGGGCGTGGGATCGGCATGAACTATCGCCACATCACCATTGCGGCCGTCCTCGTCTGCACCTCATTGAGCGCGTCCGCTCGGGCTGGCGAGCCGCGTGCCGTCATTGAGCTGTTCACCAGCCAAGGCTGTTCGTCCTGTCCGCCCGCCGATAAGTTGCTCGGCGAGTTGGCGAAGGATCCGACGCTGGTAACGATGAGCCTGGCCGTCGACTACTGGGATTATCTCGGCTGGAAAGACACGCTGGCGCTGCACGGCCACTCCAACCGCCAGCGCGCGTATGCCAACGCCCGCGGCGACCGCGAAGTCTATACGCCGCAGGTCGTCGTCAACGGCGTTCTGCATGTGCTCGGCAGCGACAAGGCGGCGATCGAAAAGGCCATCGTCCAAACGCGGGCGAACGCCGTGCCGTTAACGCTGCCGGTCACCATCACGGTTGCCGACGGCAAGGTGACGGTGAACGTGCCGGACGCCAAGGACGACAACCGCAGCGGCGAGGTCTGGCTCTGCCCGATCACCGGCAAGACGCCGGTCGCGATCGGGCGCGGCGAGAACCAGGACAAGACGTTGACCTATTACAACGTGGTGCGGCGCTGGTTGAAGCTCGGCGACTGGAGCGGCAAAGCGGCAAGCTTCAGCATGCCGTTGGCCAATATTCCCAACGGCGAATATTCGCTGCAAGACATCAATGAACTTACGGTGCTCGTGCAGAGCGGCGTCGCCGCCAAGCCCGGCTTGATGCTGGGCGCCGCGACGACGGGTTTGCAGTAATCTCCTCCAGAAACAGTTTCAGCATGCAAATCTGGATTCCGGGTTCGCACGCTTTCGCGTGCGCCCCGGAATGACTAGGACGCATAAAAAAATCGGGCCGGCAAAGCCGACCCGAAGTCTTAGGGGATTGAACCGTACGCGTAACTCAAATCAACTTACGCGGCAGTTAAACTCAACTGGCCCGGTCGGCTGACCCCCGGGGGGCTGGGGGGCTGAGGAATCCGGAGATCGAACCGGACCGGGCCTTGAGGCAACGGTCCATGTATCGTCTTCCACCATGACCGGCGATTGACCGAAATAGGGCGTTATTGTGTGTGGTTTTAACGACTTCGTGATCGGTTTTTCGCGGGTTTTGCCCGTTTCCAAGCCAGGCTTTGCCCATAGCTAGCTCTTGCCGTGGGCGGCCTGCGGGGCGATCATCGGCCCCGGAAAAGGAGGCGCCGCATGAGTTTCAGTTCCGGCGATATCGACCCCAGCCAGTCCCCCGGGGGCGGGTCCGTTCGTAGCGCCACCGCCCCCGTCCAGGTGACTTTCAACCGGCGCGAACTCGGCCGCATTCTCGATCTGTATGGCCGCAAGGTCGCGGCCGGCGAGTGGCGCGATTACGCCATTGATTTTCTCAAGACCGCGCGGTGTTCTCGGTGTTCCGCCGCACCTCCGAAGTGCCGCTCTACCGCATCGAAAAAAATCCGAAGCTGGCGCAGCGCCAGGGCGCTTACAGCGTGACCGCCGCCGGCGGACTGATCCTGCGCCGCGGCCACGAACTCGACCGCGTCTTGCGCGTCATCGACGTGCCGCTGGCGCTGGTGGCGAACTAGATTTTATGCCCGGGCTTCGTCGTTGCGCCTTCGCCAAGCGCAAGCTGCATGAGCACGCTGTCGAGCCAGCGGCCGTGCTTGAAGCCGACATCCTGCAAAATGCCGACATGGCGGAAGCCTAAGGCGGCGTGCAGCCCGATGGAGGCTGCCTGCTCGGTCGAATCCCCGATCACGGCGATCATCTGCCGGAAGCCGGCCGCCGCCGTCGCCTCGATCAAGGCCGCGAGCAACGCCCGGCCGACGCCGCGGCGGTGCATGTGCTGCGCGACGTAGACGGAATTCTCGACCGTGTGCCGGTACGCAGGGCGTGCGCGGTAAGGTCCGGAATAGGCATAGCCGCCGAGCACGCCGTCGGCCTCGGCCACGATGTACGGATAACCTTTGGCAAGAAAATCGGCCATGCGGCGCGCCATTTCGGCTTGGTCCGGCGGCTCCAGCTCGAACGACGCCGTGCCGTGCGTGACCGCGTGCGCATAAATCGCGGTAATGGCGGGAATATCTGACGTTTTGGCGGGGCGTATTTCATCAATCCTCATCCTGAGGAGCGGCGAAGCCGCGTCTCGAAGGATGAAAGACCACATGCGGCCTCATAGTTCGAGACGCCGCTACGCGGCTCCTCACTATGAGGGTCTACTGTATGCGCTCCTGAGAATCAAAACGCCCCGGCACGGGTGCCGGGGCGCCAGCCGTTGTCCATTCCGTCGCGCTTAGCGGCGGTCGCCCATAAAGCGCAGCAGGAACAGGAACAAGTTGATGAAGTCGAGATAGAGCGTCAGCGCGCCCCATCACCGACTTGCGGCCGGAGACGGTGCCGTCGTCGTTGGCGTCGTACATCTCCTTGATCTTCTGGGTATCCCAGGCGGTGAGGCCGCGAAGATCAGCACGCCGATGGCCGAGATCGCGAAATCCAGGCCCGTGCTCTTGAGGAACATGTTGACGATCATCGCCAGGATGAGCCCGAACAGGCCCATCACCAGGAACGATCCGATCGGCGAGAGATCGCGCTGCGTCGTGTAGCCGTACAGGCTCAGCGCGCCGAACGATGCAGCGGAGATGAAGAACGTGCGGGTGATCGACGCGCCGGTATAGGCCAGGAACACCGACGACAGCATCAGTCCGAGCAAGGCGGCGTAACCCAGGAACAACATGAGCGCCGTGCTGGCCTGCAGCTTGTCGATGCGGAAGCTCAGGAAGAACACAATGCCGAGCGTGCCAAGGAACAGCACGATGGTCAGCGGTCCGCTGAAGATCGTCTGGCCGAACGAGGTCAGCCCGGTGATCTTGCCGGCCGCGTCGGTGACGACAGCGGCGTTGAAGGTCAACCAAGCGACGACACCGGTAAGCGCGACGCCAGCGGCCATGTAATTGTAGATGCGGATCAT